>NZ_CP155579.1:572500-842500 GCF_051628075.1 Bacillus siamensis | reverse complement strand
TGTCAAGACCTGGTAAGGTTCTTCGCGTTGCTTCGAATTAAACCACATGCTCCACCGCTTGTGCGGGCCCCCGTCAATTCCTTTGAGTTTCAGTCTTGCGACCGTACTCCCCAGGCGGAGTGCTTAATGCGTTAGCTGCAGCACTAAGGGGCGGAAACCCCCTAACACTTAGCACTCATCGTTTACGGCGTGGACTACCAGGGTATCTAATCCTGTTCGCTCCCCACGCTTTCGCTCCTCAGCGTCAGTTACAGACCAGAGAGTCGCCTTCGCCACTGGTGTTCCTCCACATCTCTACGCATTTCACCGCTACACGTGGAATTCCACTCTCCTCTTCTGCACTCAAGTTCCCCAGTTTCCAATGACCCTCCCCGGTTGAGCCGGGGGCTTTCACATCAGACTTAAGAAACCGCCTGCGAGCCCTTTACGCCCAATAATTCCGGACAACGCTTGCCACCTACGTATTACCGCGGCTGCTGGCACGTAGTTAGCCGTGGCTTTCTGGTTAGGTACCGTCAAGGTGCCGCCCTATTTGAACGGCACTTGTTCTTCCCTAACAACAGAGCTTTACGATCCGAAAACCTTCATCACTCACGCGGCGTTGCTCCGTCAGACTTTCGTCCATTGCGGAAGATTCCCTACTGCTGCCTCCCGTAGGAGTCTGGGCCGTGTCTCAGTCCCAGTGTGGCCGATCACCCTCTCAGGTCGGCTACGCATCGTCGCCTTGGTGAGCCGTTACCTCACCAACTAGCTAATGCGCCGCGGGTCCATCTGTAAGTGGTAGCCGAAGCCACCTTTTATGTCTGAACCATGCGATTCAAACAACCATCCGGTATTAGCCCCGGTTTCCCGGAGTTATCCCAGTCTTACAGGCAGGTTACCCACGTGTTACTCACCCGTCCGCCGCTAACATCAGGGAGCAAGCTCCCATCTGTCCGCTCGACTTGCATGTATTAGGCACGCCGCCAGCGTTCGTCCTGAGCCAGGATCAAACTCTCCGATAAGTAGTTTGACTGACTACGCACATCACTGTGCGATTTATTTAAAACTTTGAATTAACAGGTACGTTTTGTCTTGTTTAGTTTTCAAAGATCATCTTCGACCTCATCTCGAGGCGACTTTCTTAGTATAACATTTCAGCAAGTTGCTGTCAAATGTTTTTTTGTTTTTATTTCTCCGCCGCTGTGTGCTTTTTGTCGAAGCGCATCAGCGACGTTTAATAATATAACACGCCTATAATTCAGCGTCAACACTTTTTTTGAAAGAATATCCTCGATGATATACTTCCTGCCCTTTTGTCTCTATTTGAGATACTTCAATAAAACCTTTTTCCGTCAGGTAATCAAGCATGACACCGAGATCTTGGGTGAAAGGCGCCAGCTCAGGATGCTGGAGCAATTCTCCAAACTGCCACATTTCTTTTTCACTCATAACTTGAAAAAGATGCGCCGAACCGATTTCAGCTTTTGAATGGATGAGAAAATCATTTGCTAAGAATAATAATTCGAGCCTTTTCTCCAAACTTTCGTGACTCTCGACAAGTTCGGAATATAACTTATATACCTGCGGCTCAATATGGCGGACCTGATTCCAGACAGTCGTTTCAGGATAGAACCCCCGGTCAATCACTTCTATGCGGGCCAAGTGGTGAAGAGCATGCACGACCGCATAATATGCATCCAGAAAATGATCAGCTTCAAAAAACGCTTTTCCTTCTACAAACCTTCTGATCAGCTTGCCGTATTCCATTCCGATCTTTAATTTCCGCTCGGCGAAAGGAAAAGTGCTGAGCCGGTCATTGAGTTCAGATATATATTCATTGCGGTCAAACAGCACCTTGCCGTTTATGATCCAATCTATAACTCTTCTATTTGTCCCCAGCAGAATCCATTCCTGGAGCAGGGCATCCGTTACAATATGTAAGGAAGCGGTTTTGTGTTCGAATTCATAATGCTTTATAAAAAGTGGCTCTTCAGCCTGTTTGACAATGACAAGCATGACCGCATCAAAGTTATCTGTGATGGATGATGCTTTGCTCCTTCTCTCAATCATAAGGACGGCCAGCGTATCGGGATGACTTGCTCTTTCTTGGTAAATTGGACGGAGAAGATTGTCCATTACGATTCCTCCAATGCGATTGTTTCACAAGCTTTTGTTTCTACATTTCTATGATAAAACATGAAAGTCCTTTTTTCTAAACACATTGAACTATTATAACAAATTTCCTTTCAGCTGCCATATCTATTCTTCCCTTTTCTTACGAAAACATGAAGAATATGCCATCTGATTTGTGCTATAGTTAAACCAGAGGGGGATGGACATGGCGAAATACTCAAGCAAAATTAATAAGATCAGAACGTTTGCGTTAAGTTTGGTTTTCGTTGGGTTTATCATTATGTACATCGGGCTGTTCTTTAAGCAGTCTGTTTTGCTTGCCAGCTTGTTTATGATTCTCGGCCTGCTGTCGATCGGGCTCAGCACTGCCGTTTATTTTTGGATTGGCATGCTGTCCACAAAAGCGGTCCGGGTGATGTGCCCCGCCTGCGAGAAAGAAACGAAGATTCTGGGCAGAGTGGATATGTGCATGCATTGCAGAGAGCCGCTTACATTGGATAAAGGTTTGGAAGGCAAAGCGTTCGATGAGTCTTATAATAGAAAAAACAGTGTGAAATAAACGAAGCTGACCGTATCAAAGCGGTCAGCTTCGTTTAATGGTTTTCTTTTTTGGAGCATTCTTGGCAGACGCCGTAAATCTCCAAACGATGGTGGCTTACCTTAAACCCCGTTACGTGAGCCGCAAGCTGTTCCACTTCGTCAAGGCCAGGATAATGGAAGTCCACGATTTTTCCGCAGTTTTCACAAATGGCGTGATAATGGTCAGAGGTGACAAAGTCAAATCTGCTGGACGCATCTCCGTACGTAAGCTCCTTTACAAGCCCCGCTTCCCGGAATACACGCAAATTGTTATAAACTGTCGCAACACTCATATTAGGGAATTTCCCTTCCAAGGCTTTATATATATCGTCCGCTGTCGGATGAGCCATAGAGTCCACGAGATATTCCAGAATGGCATGACGTTGAGGAGTAATCCGGACTCCCGTATCCTTCAACGTGTCTAAGGCTTCTTTTAATTCATGTGCAGCCATCCGTCATGCACCTCTCTTCTAAAAAAGATTCTTACTTTATAATGTTTATAATTAGTGTACATCTTTTCCCGGTCTCCTGTCAAATGCAATCTGACGAAAACCCCGTGAGTTCAGCATTTGTCCATTAATTAGACGCAATTTGTTCCAATTCGCGAAGCGCTTCCGCAACATGATCTTTTACTTTTACCTTTCTCCATTCCTTCACGAGACGGCCTTCTTTGTCTAACAGAAAGGTGGAGCGTTCGATTCCCATATATTCTTTCCCAAAATTCTTCTTCAGCTTCCACACATCAAAAGCTTCCGCCAGTTTGTGCTCATCATCGACGAGGAGCTGGAAAGGAAGATCGTGTTTCTGCTTAAATTTTTCATGTTTGTCACGGCTGTCAGGGCTTACTCCGATGATAACCGCATCAAGTCCCGCGAAATTTTCGTGCTGATCACGGAAATCGCATGCTTCCGTCGTGCATCCGGGTGTCATGTCTTTCGGATAAAAATAGAGCACGACGTACTTCCCTTTAAAATCCGTTAATGATACTTTTTCTCCGCTGTCGTTCACTAATTTCATATCCGGTGCTGCTTGTCCGATTTCAATCGTCATTTCTTATACCTCCGGGTTTTTTATTAAGCGTATCCAATTCGCGTTAAGATTACAACCGTTATCCCCCGCTCTTTTCTGGAAGCTTGAACCGTTGTGCTCGCATTGAAGCATGCTACAATAGAATATGATGTAAGGAGATATTAGGAGGGTCATTTTTTGTATACAAAATCAGTTGAACTTCATAAGGAAGCGTTAGAGCATATCGTGGGAGGCGTGAACAGCCCGTCCAGATCCTATAAAGCGGTGGGCGGCGGTTCACCAGTTGCGATGGAAAAAGCAAATGGCGCTTATTTCTGGGATGTAGACGGGAACCAGTATATTGATTATTTAGCGGCTTACGGTCCGATTATTACCGGACATGCCCACCCGCATATTACAGAAGCGATTAAAAAAGCCGCTGAAAACGGCGTACTGTACGGAACGCCGACTAAGCATGAGGTCACTTTCGCCAAAATGCTGAAGGAGGCCATTCCTTCACTTGATAAAGTGCGGTTCGTAAACTCGGGTACTGAAGCTGTGATGACAACGATCCGGGTTGCACGCGCTTATACAGGCCGGACAAAAATCATTAAATTCGCAGGCTGCTATCACGGCCATTCTGATCTCGTGCTTGTCGCTGCGGGTTCAGGTCCGTCTACGCTCGGCACCCCCGATTCCGCCGGTGTGCCGAAAAGCATCGCCAAAGAAGTGATTACCGTTCCTTTCAATGACATTGACAGCTACAAGGCCGCATTGGACAAATGGGGTTCAGAAATTGCAGCGGTTCTTGTCGAGCCGATTGTCGGCAATTTCGGCATCGTTGAACCTAAAGAAGGCTTTTTGGAACAGGTCAATGAATTGACCCACAAAGCGGGCGCGCTCGTCATTTATGATGAAGTGATCACGGCGTTCCGTTTTATGTACGGAGGCGCGCAGGATCTTCTCCAAGTAAAGCCTGATTTAACGGCGCTCGGAAAAATCATCGGAGGCGGGTTGCCGATCGGCGCTTACGGAGGCAAAAAAGAGATCATGGAGCAGGTCGCTCCGCTCGGTCCGGCATATCAAGCCGGCACGATGGCCGGAAATCCCGCATCCATCTTATCAGGTATCGCCTGTCTGGAAGTGCTGAAGGAAGAAGGCGTTTATGAGCGGCTTGATCAGCTCGGCGCCAGACTTGAGCAAGGCATTCTCGCCCATGCGGAGACACATGGCATTACCATTACCGTCAACCGTTTAAAAGGCGCGCTTACGGTTTACTTCAGTGATGAAAAAATCGTCAATTATGAGCAGGCGGAAAATACGGACGGAGAAGCATTTGCCAAGTTCTTCAATCTGATGCTAGAACGCGGGATCAATCTCGCCCCGTCGAAGTATGAAGCTTGGTTTATCACAACCGCACATACTGAAGAAGATATCGACGCCACTTTAAAAGCGGTTGAAGATGCGTTCAGACATATGAAAAAATAACTGCTGAAACAAGCGGGAGCCCGGGGCTTCCGCTTTTTCTTTTTGTCCGATTTGTGAGATAATGGTTTTTTCAAAAAAAGACCTTGAATAATTGGTATGATCCCTGTATATTACTTTATTGTTTAGCAAATAAACCGACAGGGAAATGTAAGTGTCAGCCGTTCGTTCGGCACATAATTTATTAGAGAAAGGAATGCACGCACAAACCAATGAAACTTGGTGCCCGCATTTTTAAAACAGGGATTGCGATTACGCTCGCCCTCTACTTAGCATCATGGATCGGACTTCCGTCGCCGATCTTTGCCGGGATTGCAGCTATATTTGCCATACAGCCCTCTATTTACAGGTCTTTTCTTATCATTATTGATCAGGTGCAGGCAAATATCATCGGCGCTGTCATCGCTACGGTATTCGGACTGATTTTCGGACCGAGTCCGATTATGATCGGATTGACCGCAGTCATTGTCATCACGATTATGTTAAAACTGAAAATTGAACACACCATTTCGATTGCGCTCGTTACGGTTATCGCGATTTTGGAAACACCGGGAAACAGCTTCCTGACGTTCGCTCTGATTCGAACAAGCACCGTTATTTTAGGCGTGCTGTCTTCCTTTATTGTGAACCTTGTGTTTCTTCCGCCGAAATACGAAACGAAACTGACTCATCATACGGTTGAATATACCGATGAGATCATGAAATGGATCAGACTGACCATGCGCCAGTCGACGGAGCACTCGATATTGAAAGAGGATATTGAGAAGCTGAAGGAAAAGATGATGAAGCTTGACCATACGTATCTTCTTTATAAAGAAGAGAGAAGCTACTTTAAGAAGACGACGTATGTAAAGTCGCGCAAGCTTGTTTTATTCAGACAGGCGATTATTACGGCGAACCGGGCGCTTGATACGCTGAAAAAGCTGCATCGCTATGAAAACGAGATTTATCATATGCCGGAGGAATTTCAGGAGACGCTGACAGAAGAAATTGATTATCTGCTTCATTGGCACGAAAGAATTTTGATGCGGACTGTCGGCAAGATTAAGCCGCATGATGACGATGCTGAAGAAAGCATAAGATATAAACAGCTTTTGACGAAGTCTTTCTTGAAAAATCAGCAGAACTGCGAGGATGAACTGCTTGATTACAATATGCTCAGCATTATGGCTGCGGTTGCGGAATACCGCGAGCAGCTGGAACATCTTGATACACTGATTACGAGTTTTCAGACATACCACCCGAAAGACAGCGAATTAGAAACAGACGATGATGAGTAACCCGGTGCTAAGAAGAACCGGGTTTTTTTGTATAAAAAAACTTATGCCGCCCATTCGGTCGGCATAAGTTTTTCAGTCAATTTAAATTCTGGATCGTAAATAAATGTCTGTACTGGCCGTCCCGCGCCATTAATTCTTCGTGCGTGCCGGTTTCAATGACGGAGCCGTTTTCCATGACGACAATTTTATCCGCATGCGTAATCGTGGACAGCCTGTGGGCGACGATAAATGTCGTCCGGTTTTTCGCAAGCTTGTCCATCGCTTCCTGAATGTAGTGTTCACTTTCAAGATCAAGAGCCGATGTCGCTTCATCCAAAATCAGCAGCGGCGGATTTTTTAAGAATACACGGGCGATCGAAATCCGCTGCTTCTGCCCGCCTGACAATTTGACGCCCCGCTCGCCTACTTTGGTCTCATAGCCTTCGGGGAAACCCATAATAAATTCATGGGCATTTGCCGCTTTCGCAGCCGCAACCACCTCATCCAGAGACGCTCCCGGTTTACCGATGGCGATATTTTCACGAATCGTCTCACTGAACAGAAATGTATCCTGAAGCACCATTCCGACTTGATTGCGGAGGCTTCTCGCTTCATAATCGCGAATATCTGTGCCGTCAATCAGCAGGCTGCCGCCGGACACATCATAAAAACGCGGTATGAGGCTGACAAGCGTCGATTTTCCGCCGCCGCTCATCCCGACAAGCGCAACTGTCTCCCCTTTTGTCACCTTTAAGGAAACGTCCCGCAAGATCTTTTCTTTCCCTTCTTCATAGGAGAACGAGACATTTCGGAATTCAACCTCGCCTTTAATGCCGTCAGCTTTGACGGCATTCGGTTTATCAGTCAATTCATACGGCTCGTCGATAAATTCAAATATGCGGTCCATTGAAGCAATCGACTGGGTCAGCGTCGTCGATGAGTTGATCAATCTTCTGACCGGATTGTACATTCTGTCAATGTAACCGACGAATGCAACCATTGTTCCTACTGTCAGCGGGCCGTTTATGACAAAATAGCCCGCAAACGCGATAACGAGCAGCGGCGCTAAATCCGTAATGGTGTTTACGACCGCAAATGTTTTGGCGTTCCAATTCGTATGACGGATCGCTTTGTCCAGAAAATGTCCGTTTTTCTCATCAAAATTGGCTTGTTCATAATTCTCAATGGCGAAGCTTCTGATAACGGGCATCCCTTGAACTCTTTCGTGCAAATGGCCCTGCACCTGAGCGAGAGCCTGAGAACGCTCGCGTGTCAGTTTTCGGAGACGGCCGTAAAAGTATTTCACTGAAATTCCGTATAACGGAAATAAAATGACAGATATCAGTGTCAGCTTGATATCGAGTGTGAACATAATACAGATGACGATCAGCACCGTCATCATATCAAGCCAGATATTCATCAGTCCCGTTATGACAAAGTCTTTTGTCTGTTCGACATCATTTATCACCCGGGAAATGACTTCGCCTGTCCTCGTATTGGCATAAAACCGCAGGCTCAATTTTTGAATATGGTCAAACAATACTCCTCTGATATCGTAGAGCACCCGGCTGCCCGTCCATTGCGCGAAATATTGCCGATAATACTCTACCGGCGGACGCAGGACTAAAAACAGCACGAACATGATGCCCATAATCGTGAATAGTGATGACGTTTTAGCGCTTGCCGTGCCGCTCCCTTGAATAATGTCGTCGACTACGTATTTTAACAGAAGCGGGAGAGCCAGCGGGATGGAGAACTTTATAATACCGATACACACTGTGATAAAGATTTGTTTTTTATAAGGTTTTACAAATTGCATATAGCGTCTGATTACGCCCACACTTTATCCCCCTCTCTCTTTAAGGCGTGTGAGCCCATGTGAAAAACCTGTTGACACCCCAACAGGTTTTTATTATATTCTTTATTTTGTATAGCGCAGATACCGTTCATACCACATATCAACAAATTCCGGAGCAAACGGTCCTTTCCGCTGATGAATCCAGTGCAGCAGCGTATTCAGATACTCCTTCAGAATGCTGTCGATCTCTTTAGGGTAATTCATTGATTTGCGGTGATCATCGTATTCATCTTCGTCAAGAATGTTATACGTCATATCCGGAAACACCTTGACATCCAAATCGTAATCAATATATTTGATGGCCTCCCCGTCATAAGCGAACGGCGAGCTGATGTTGCAATAATAGTGAACCCCGTCATCTCTCAGCATTCCAATAACGTTAAACCACTGACGGGCATGAAAGTAGCAGATCGCCGGTTCTCTCGTCACCCACGTCCGTCCGTCGGATTCGGTCACCATTGTCCGGTCGTTAGCTCCGATGATACACAATTCCGTACTTTTTAAAATCGTCGTTTCATTCCAAATTCGATGAAGCAGCCCGTTATGCTTATAGCTGTGAATTTGAATGGTTTCTCCTTCCTTGGGATATCCCATATTTCTCCCCTACTTTCTGTAAAGCCCTGCAGTCAATGCAGCCGCAATTGCTTTCCGACAAGTCTTTTCACTATTATACCGTTACGAATTAAAAAATGAAAATAAAAGAACCACTCCGCTTCCGGAATGGCACATTCATTTCTGCACATAGGAAGACGGCTTTTCCGTGCTGCGATAAGACTGGATGACTTGCTCTGTCTGCCTTTGGAATAACTCCTGTATGCCGGCCAGATCTTTTCGCTTTGTCGCAATTTCGTCCTGTACATTGTCCAGCTTTGCATCTCTTTCCAGACTGATGAGTTCCGCTTCCACCTGCCGGCAGCGGTCGAGTTCTGACTGCAGCTCGAGAAGCTGATCCATGATCTTCATCTGTTCACTTACAAGCTTTTCAAACTCTGACATCGGGTTCCTCCTTAGGCTTTTAGGTTGATACTCCTTACCATTTCGATTTTCTGCAGGAAAACCCTTTGACTCATTCTGTAGAGGAATCACAAGTTTTGTCGTTTGGATAAAAGAAAAAAGCACTTCCACCCGAAGATGAAGTGCTTTTTTGTTTCAGTGATTAGCTGTTTTGATGTTTGTTTTGTTCAGCAGATTGGTTTTGCTTTCTTACCTGCTGTGCATCAGTTTCACTGCCGAATTCAGTGCCGTATTGACCTTGACCGGAAGCTGATTGCTGGTTTTGTTTTTTCACCTGCTGAACGTCTGTTTTGCTGTATTTTGAGTTTGCCATTGTTATCACCTCCACGCACTTTAGAATGTGCAGGAGGTGTTAAGGCTATTCATGTTTTTTAAAAACTTATACGAGCAGAGAGCGTCCGCCGTCGATAATGATGGTCTGGCCGCGGATCATGTCCGCTTTTGAAGAAACTAAAAACTCCACCGTATCGATCATATCTTTAATTTCGACCATTCGTCCGGCCGGCGTATTTTGGCGGGCATCTTCAAGCAATTCGTCTCTGTTAGGGAAATGCTTCAGCGCGTCCGTATCAATCGCTCCGCCGGAAACCGCGTTTACGATGATGTTTTTCGGAGAAAGCTCAACCGCCAGGTAACGGGTTAACGCTTCTAAAGCGGCTTTTGAGACACCGACCGTCGTATAGTTCTCAAGATAGCGGATGCTGCCGAGCGAGCTGATGCTGACGATGTGGCCGCCTCCGTTTTTCTCCATCAGCTTTGCCGCTTCCTGAGCGCAGAAAAGCAATGCTTTCGCGTTGATATTCATCGTCCAGTCCCAATGTGTTTCTTCGAGTTCCATGACCGGTCTCAGCACGCCTGAAGCCGCGTTATTGACGAATACGTCCAGTCTGCCGAATGTTTCGTCGATCTGGCGGAACATGTCTTTAATTTTTGCCGGCTGGCCGACATTGGCTTTAATGACGAGCGTTTTAACGCCGAGTTTCTCAATTTCTTCGGCTGTTTCTAATGCCGCTTTTTTACTGCGGGCGTAATTGATGACGATGTTGTAGCCTTTTTCCGCGAGTCTGATGGCTGCCGCTTTTCCAACGCCTCGGCTGCTTCCTGTGATCAGTGCGCATTTATTTTGTTCCATTTTTCCTCAGCTCCTTGCTGCGTATAGTTCTTTTCATTCAACAAACAATAAAAGCAATAATTGTTGAAAGGGGTCTTTTTATATGTATGTCGGACGTGATATGGGCGAATTGGCTATGATGCCCAAACAAGATTGGAAAGATTCAGAGCTCGCCTATTTCCACCATGCCTTCCAGCAAATTATGCCGTATTTAAACGAGGAAGGCCAGTCCAAATACCGGGAACTGATTCAGGAAATCGAAGCCCGCGGCGGACTGAAACGGAATGAGGCGGATTACAGCCACGGCACGCGCGTCAGCTATGACTGACGCTTTTTACCGGCGGCCGCTCTCGTCCGCCATTTTCCAAATCTTTTGATGGGAAACGGGAAAAGCATATTCCCCGAGTTCCTCTTTTGTGACCCGTATTAATTCTGATGTATCCGACACTTGTTTTACTTTACCGAAAAAGACCGAAATATTCCAGACGAGATGAGTAAAAACATGCTCAACGATGCCTTCCAGCTCCCCGATTTCAGCGGTTGTTCCCATCTCTTTTTCTAAAAAGGCTTCAAGCTGCTCTCTTTCGGTTTTGATTCCTTTTTGGGTTTCGGTGTTCGGAAACTCCCACAGATTGGCGAGCAATCCTTTTGGCGGCCGTTTATGAATATAGACATTGTCCTGGTCGTCTGTCAGCACAACGGCTGCCATTGTTTTCACCCCGGGTTTTTTCTTTTTGCTTTTGACGGGCAGCTCCCGCTCTGTCCCTTCCGCAAATGCCGAACAGTGCTTTTGCACGGGGCACAGCAGACAGGACGGCGATTTCGGAGTGCAGATGATCGCGCCGAGCTCCATTAAACCCTGATTGAATTCAGAAGGTTTTTCATGAGAAATGAATGCGGATACCGCCTGTTCGAAAATGGTTCTCGTTTTCGGTTTTGCGATATCGTCCCATATGGAAAGAATTCTCGACATGACACGCATCACATTGCCGTCTACGGCCGGAATCGGCTTGTTGTATGCGATGCTGAGCACGGCGCCTTTTGTATAAGGGCCGACACCTTTCAGTCCGCCGAATTCCTTTTCCCCGTCAGGAACGACTCCTCCGTACCGCTCGTGCACTTCTTTTACGGCGCTTTGCAGATTTCTCACACGGGAGTAATAGCCTAACCCTTCCCAGGCTTTGAGCACTTTTTCCTCATCGGCTTCAGCGAGCGCCGAGACGGTCGGAAATTGCTCAAGAAACCGTTGGAAATAAGGGATGACGGTATCTACGCGCGTCTGCTGCAGCATGACCTCTGACACCCACACCCGATACGGGTCCTGATTTTCTCTCCACGGCAGAATTCTCTGTTCTCTTTCGAACCATGTAACTAAGTCCTCACGAAATGCGTCTATATCTTTTTGTTTCAATTTTTCTTCAAGTGCGTTCATATCTTCTCCTCAGATGTTTCGGGTCCCGCTTTTCTTGACACTGTATTTTGGTGTAAACTAAGGGCACGTTACGATAATATGTTACATTAAATAGTGATAAAGAAAAAGCGGAAACATATGAGAACGGCGGATAAACGCCATGATTGGGCAAACAGAAAATGGGGAATATCTTATAATGCGAAATATGCGGGCGACTGATGTATAACGCCTGCTAGGAGGTCACCAATGGATACTGGCACTCACGTTGTCATGGGCATCGCGCTTGGCGGAATCGCAACTCTCGATCCTGCCGTCGGCATGCATACCCCCATGTCTCAGGCAGTTATGATCGCCGCTCTTGCCGGCTCTCAGGCACCTGATATTGATACCATATTGAAGCTGAAAAATAATGCCGTTTATATTCGAAATCATAGAGGGTTCACGCACTCCATTCCCGCCGTTTTATTTTGGTCCATTCTGATTCCGGGCATTCTGTTTATGTTTTACCCGGAAGCGAACTTTCTGCACTTGTGGCTGTGGACGCTTCTGGCTGTCGTTTTGCATGTGTTTGTCGACATTTTTAACGCGTACGGAACGCAGGCCATCCGCCCGTTTTCGAAAAAATGGGTCGCTCTCGGTCTCATCAATACCTTTGACCCGTTTATTTTCATCAGCCATTTGGCCGCGATTGCCGTGTGGTATATCGGAGGCCATCCGGGCGTGACATTTTTGACGCTGTATATCATCCTCGCGGGATATTACGCCGTACGGTTTTTGATGCAGCTGCGGATTAAGCGGCGGCTGCGTGAGATGATTGAAGAAGAAATTGAAACCATCATTATTTCGCCGACGATGAAATTCAGGCAGTGGCGAATCGCCGTAACAACGGCGCATGCCTTTTATGTCGGCAGAAGCCTTGACGGCCATGTGGTGATATTGGATACATTCAACCGCGTGCCCGTACCGGAAACCGATGTGATGAAGGCCGCGAAACAGGATGAAAATATTGCAGCTTTTCTATCGTTCTCGCCCGTTTACAGGTGGGAGGTCGATACCTTTAAAGATCATTATGAGGTGCGCTTTATTGATTTGCGCTATCGAAGCAAAGGGCACTACCCCTTTGTCGCCATCGTTCACCTCAGTCATGATTTAGATCCTCTTTCTTCTTACACGGGCTGGATTTTCAGCGAGGAAAAACTGCAGAAAAAATTAAAGCTCGGCTCTGTTTAAGAGCCGGGCTTTTTTTGTCTTCTCACATATATGGCGGCAAACACGAGGCTGATCACCGATAGAGCGGCAGCCGGTTTAAAAAACGGCGGGTAATACGTTAATTGAATATCATTTTTTCCTTTTTGCGCTTTAAATCCGATAAAGGAATAATCCGCTTTTTCAACCTGTTCTTGTCTGCCGTTTACCTTCAGCTCCCAGCCCTTTTCATATGGAATCGGAAGCATGATGTACGGCGCGCCGGTTTTGTTTTTATACGAGATATGAAGCGTATTTCCGCGCCAGCTGAGATCGGCCGGCGGTTCTTTTTCCGCTTTTCGGTATGCATTTTTTAGTGTTCCGTACCGTTCTTCGTAAAGCGCCAGTCTGTCGAGCTGATACGTTCCTTTCGGCAGCCGGATTTGAATGTTTTTTGTTTTTGGCACTCTGACGGTGAGATCATTTACACCTGTTTTATAAATGGATTGATTCGATTTTCTCGTTGTCGTGTAATCGTTCACTCTTAATGTAAATCCCTGGTCCTTCGCTTTGTTCAATAAATAAAAGCTGACATAATAATCTCCGCCGCCAGCCTCAGCGCCGTGCGGTGTAATGATCAGGCCGCCGCCGTCTTCGTTTACCGTCAGGACGCCGTCTTGATAACCCGCATGGTCGGCCGTTACCTTTGCCTGACGGATCATATTTTTCACTTCTGGCGCTTTTTTCGTTTTTACTGTGCTCGATTCCGTGATGATCCCATCAAGCATCGCCCGCTCCCTGGCAAGGGCGGGCGCTTTTTTCAAGTCGCCCTCGTTATATACACGATCGGCTGTCCGGACGAACGGGAGCACATATTGATTTTGATAAACCGCATAGCGGGATGACTCCATGATTTTTTTGAATCCGTAAGGGACGCCGGCCTCGTTTGTTTTTTCCGTCATATAATATTTTCCGTAAAGCAGGCTGTATAAATTAGCCCTGTTTCCTAATGTTGCATAGCGGCTGACGCTTTCCCTGCCCATATCAATCTGTAGGTCGTTCCAGTAAAAGGACAGCAGATTGCGGTTCAGGATGCTTGAGTATACGCTGAATCCGTTGAACCCGTAAATGATCGGAGTGTTATTGAATACTCCGTTCATCCAATCTAAACGGGCAAAGGGATCAGGATCTTTTTCTTTCAGACGCTGAATAAGCTCTGTTTGTTCTTTACCCTTATAGTCAGGACCCGTCATAAAGGTATGCGATACCGTATAAATCTTCCCGCCTTCTGATAACGCATATTTTTCATATGTATTAGCCGTCAGCACCGCCGTCAAGAGAATGACGGCATAGACGGCGGGCACCGCGCCTTTCAGTCTTGTCTTTGCTGCAAGGAAAGCGATAATGGTCAGCCCCAGAAGGAGCAGGATAGGCAGGTTGGCCTGATCAGAAATATCCAGGCTGAACCGCCTCACCTGGCTCCAATAGAGCAGAACGGCGAGTACGGCGGATATCAGCATACTCTTCATGCTGATGTCTGAAAGCTTAGAAAGCCCTGCTGCGACCGTTCCGGCAATCGTGAAGCACAGGACGTATTCAAACCTGTTTTGCGGAGCTGAAAAACCGTTAAAAGCACTTGCCGCAAACGGACTGAAGTGAAACAGAATGTACAGCAGACTGATTCCCGCAAACAGCCGGAACAGCCGGTTTTTGTATAAAGAAAATGTAAATAGAAAAAGCAAAAAAACCGCCGGCAGAATGATTATCCGGCTTGAAAATAAAATGTTGTCGGAAAAATCAAGCCATGTAATTTGCTCTGAATACGGCGGCCGCAGATTATGAAGATATCCGTATACGACAGGAATAAAGGAGACTGCGCTTATGCCGAAGCCGAGCAGGCCTGACAGAATAAACATTCTGCATTGAGTGAGCTTTTTGGCTTCATTGTCTTCAAGATGAATGATCCATCTGAATAAGATGTAAATGCCGATGAAAATCAGATTAATATACGCAAAATAAAAGTTGTTGATCAATGTCAGCGCACAGGCGAAGATAAACCACGCCGGCTTTTTTTCTGTGATGATTTTTTCCGCGCCGAGCACGAGCAGCGGCAGCCACACCATACTGTCAGTGAAAAAGTCCCAATACACCTCATGCCGGAAGTAGATAATCGAGACCCCGTACAACACGGCGCCGACAAAAGCAGGCACTGTCCGTTTGACGAAATAACGGAACACACAGGCTGCCGTGAATATGACGAAACTCTGCTTAGCGATGCTGATAAAAACGGAGGCCTGGGCCCAAAACAGCGCATCCGCGTCACCCGACAGCTGCATAAGCTGCAGGATGCGGACAGCGGCGGAGATAAACAGAAAGAGAAAAGAAGTAGAGAAATAATAGCCGAGCTGACTGTACACTCCCCCGCCCATTCCGAACGAATAGCTGTAAAACAGCCGGCCGTTCATATATTGGTCAAACAGCAGCTTTTTGAAGACCGCCATTTGGGCGATCCCGTCTCCAGACCCCGTCATATAGCGGCCTTCTGACCACTCCTTCAAGAAAAAAATATGAGCGGCTGCCGCAGCCAGCACACAGGCTGCCGGCAAGATCCATTTATTTTTTTTCATACAACGTCTCCAGACCCTGCGCATAGCGGCGGCTGTTTAATGGTTCCACTTGCGCTTTTTTGTATAATTCGTTTCATTTTGTTCTCCGTACGTAATATTCGCTTCTTTAATTAAATAGTGCGGGCGTTTTTTCGTTTCATAGTAAATCCGGCCGATGTACTCGCCGATGATGCCGAGACTCAAAAGCTGGATGCCTCCTAAAAACAGCACGGCGGAAATAATGGTGAAGTATCCGGGAACGGACACGCCGTTTGTCAGAATATGAATAAAGGTCGTTACAATATAAACCATCGACAGAAGCAATATCAGAATACCGGTGAAAAAGCAAACCCTCAGCGGTTTGTTGTTAAAGGAGACGACGCCGTCCATTCCGTAGTTGAACAGATTGCTGAATGACCATTTGGACTTGCCGTTCTTCCTTTCGACATTTTCATAAAATACGATTTTCTGGTCAAACCCGATCCAGCAGAACAGCCCTTTTGAGAAGCGGTTCCCTTCACTCAGCTTCAAAAGGGCATCAACGGCCTGCCGGCTCAGCAGGCGGAAATCCCCGACTCCGTCACGCAGATCCACTTCGACGGCTTTGTTAATAAATTTATAATACAGGGAAGAAAGCACGGAACGCACGGGGCTGTCCCCTTTTCGGTTGCGCTGCGCAATGACTTGGTCATACCCTTCTTCATAGCCTTGAATGAAGTCTTTCAGCAGATGCGTCGGGTGCTGCAGATCGGCGTCCATCACGATTACCGCTTCGCCCTGCACGTGTTCAAACCCCGCCAAAATGGCCGCTTCTTTCCCGAAGTTGCGGGAAAAAGATATGTATTTGACGCGATGGTTTCTGGCGGCCAGTTCCTTAATCTGCTGAAGGGTGTCATCCGCGCTTCCGTCATTAATGTAGAAAATTTCATAGTCATAATGAATCGTTTGAAACTCTTTTTTTAAAGATTCATGGATGAGCTTGACGTTGTTTCCTTCATTGTAAGACGGAATAATAATTGAGATTAACCTTTGTTTCATGAAGGCACCTTCTTTGTATTATTCTTTTTTTAATACGGCCTTAGTGGAATAGTCCGCAAAACTTCAGTAAGGCTTTTCCTTTTTTTAAAGTCGTTTAAACCCTTTTTTCGTTACAGGGAAAGAAAAATTTTTCTGCATATGGTTATATATTTTTATTTTGTCATGTTTTTCGGCAGATATGAGAAAAAAAAAGAAAAAGTCTGTACGCGGGACAGACTTTATTGCTGAAGGTATTCATGAATCAAATGGCTGACGATGCGCGGTTTTTCGTGAATGACCCAATGCGAGGCATCGTCTATGAAGATTAAGTCGCCGTTTGGAATCATCCGTTTTGTTTCCAAAGCGAGCTTTTTGCTCAGCGCGCGGTCATTGACGCCCCATATTAATCGGTACGGAACAGACATTTTAAGCGGAACTGAAGGGCCTAAACCGCCGCATCTGATCGCCCTGTACCAGTTCAGCATAGCCGTGAGGGCTCCTTTTCTGCCCCACGCTTCTTTGTAGCTGTCGACATCTTCCCGTGAAAAAAGCTCCGGGCGTTCGGATAAGCCGATGGCGTGATCCAATACGCGGTAATTGTCTTCAGATAATCTCCGCTCAGGTTTTTCCGGGAGCTGAAAGAATGCGATATAAGAGCTTTTCTTCCATTGCGGCGGGTAGAACGGTGTAACCTTCCGCATAACCGCCGGATGCGGGATATTGACCGTGATCAATTTTTCAACGTATTGCGGCCGCGTGGATGCCAAGTGCCAGGCTACGGCTCCTCCCCAATCGTGACCGATGACGACGGCCTTGTCATCTGTAAAGTGGGTGATCAGCCCGATAATGTCATCCCTGAGTTTATCAATGGTATAGTTTTCAATGCCCTCCGGTTTATCACTGAGATTATAGCCGCGCTGGTCGGGCACGACAACATGGTATCCGGCATCCGCAAGCGGTTTGATCTGGCTCTTCCAGCCGTGCCAAAATTCCGGAAACCCGTGCAGCAGCACCGCCAAAGGGCCGTCTTTCGGACCCGCTGAAGCCGTGTGCAGCGTCACCCCGTTTGTTTCGATCATGTGAAAAGTGATGTCATTCAATCAGTTCTCCTCCCCACTTGTTTTAATCTTCTTTCTGTTAAGGCTATGATCAGCGCGCTGATCGCGATCAAACATACGGCCTGGACGATCAGGCTGTACGGCTGTGTGAGCGGAATGAGCAGGCTGCCCGCAAATCCGGCCGCAGCCGTCAGAAGGCCGAACAGAATCATGAGGATCGCACTGAAACGGTTGCCTTCTCTCCACTGGGATTCATCCGCCATAGAGCGTTTTGTCCGATATCCGTACAGGCTGTTAATTGACTTCGGCGGGAAAAGTGTGACTAAAATGCCGGCTGCAGCCATCAGAAGGCCGCCGATTACCATTATCATATCCGTCACTCTCCTTTTCATTTCATACGAAAGGAAAGGCGGAACGTTTCAGAAAAAAAGCAGGCTCATCCGCCTGCCTGAATCTTTATTTTTGAACTAAGTCGGCCGTCTTCACATAACCTGCTTTCCCGCCGTATGTGACGTACGCCCATTTACGGTCAAATCCTCCGTCATGGCTGAATCCCCAGCCGAGCACATTGACGGTTTCCCCCGCGTTCACGGAGCTTTTTTTGCCGGTTTCCAAAGTCGGCGTATAAAAAGCGGTTTGTTTCGCGGTCACTGCCTTCATCGGCTGCTTCATCAGAAAATGAGTGGAGATATAGGCTTTCTGGCCTTTGTAGTTAATCTCGGCCCAATCTGCCCCTTCAAGCTGTTTAACCTTTACGGCATCTTCTGAACGGAGCGTGCCGACAATCCGCCCTTGTTTATTTGGTTCTTTACGGACGTTAAGTTCTCCTGCTTTCACGATATATGTATCTGCTGCGGTGTCTATTTTTGTCTGCTGAACTGCTGCGGCATTCGCTGCCGGATCAAAAAAAACAGTGCCTGCGGCTAAAAATAAGCAAAGTCCTGCGGCCGGAATAATTGCGGTTAACCCTTTTTTCATGTTCATTGTGGTTCCTCCCCGCTATTTTATTAAGTTATTACACAATTCCACACTTTGCGGGTCATCAAACATGATTTTCCTATTTCTTTTATAAAAAGAAAAAACCGCCGGAAGATTCCGGCGGAACGCACTATTATGTTAATGCAGGAGTCCCCTGCTTTGATCCAAATAATGAGAAACGTCTTCCCGCATGCTTTGGAACATATGAAGCTTGCTGCCGTACGATTCAATCCATTCCTTGACGACGCGTTCTGTCATTTGCTCTCCCTGATACGGGCGACCGGCTTTTGCGTAAGTCGCTTCGAAATCTCCCCATAAAAGCTCCACCCAAGTACGCGCTTGCAAATAGCTGAGCATATCATTTTTCTCAAGCAGCAAATTCGTCAGTTTGTCGATATATGTATTCATGTCTCTGTCTCCTTTCCTTGGGAAAACCTGCTGCTTTTACGCAGCTTGTCACAGGCATATACTAACTTTACGTCTTCAGTCCAGAAGGCGCAACCTTTTGATATTGGCCGAGGGGGAAAACAAATGGTCCGGAACAAAGCAAAAGGATTTCCTAATCAGAACAATAATAAGTTTGAAGGCGAACCGCGGGCAAAAGATGACTACGCTTCTAAACGGGCGGACGGTTCAATTAATTCGCACCCGCAAGAGCGCATGAGAGCTTCAGGCAGACGATAAACAGACCGTAAAGAGACCGGGAATGATCCGGTCTCTTTTTTGCATCCCGAAAAAATCCTCTTGAGTCCGTAATATGTCAGTGAAAAACTGCTGCCCGGCTGACGGCTCACCGTGATGAAAACTGAAAAAGCTTGCGGACGGAATATCCGCTGCAAGCTTTTTGTTATCCTTTATGCATTTGGTATTCATAAACGTCCTTCTTCTCAGACAGATGAGCGAACGTGGACAGCACAAGGCCGAGAGCGGTCATCAGCGCACCGCCGGCAAACAGCCATGAGTACGATCCCGTTCCGCCGAGAATCAAACCGCCGATCCAGGCGCCGAGCGCGTTTGCCAGGTTAAAGGCGGAAACGCTCACCGCGGCGGCGATCGTCGTGCCGTTTTCAGAGGAAGATATAACCTTTGTCTGTAAAAGCGGCGGCGTGCCGAACGCACACGCACCGAATAAAAATGTCGCCGAAACGGCGGCGGCGGGAAACACAGCGATATAAGGGAAAATCGCCATGACGCCGATCAAGCCGATCATCACGCCGATCATTGTGCGTGTCAGCAGTTTGAGCGGCACTTTCCCTGCGAAAAAATTCCCCGCCACTCCGCCGAGACCGTAGGCAAATAACGCGCCTGTGATGCCGACCGTGCCGAATCCCGCTGAATCTCTTAAAATCGGCTCGATAAACGTGTAAGCGATAAAAACGCCTGAGTAGCCGAGAATGGTGATCGCAAAGGAAAAAATGACTTGCTTATGCTTAAAGACACTCCATTCATTCATCAGCATCGGAATCACTTTCGGTTTTTGATTCGGTACGACCAGCATCAGGCCGATCAGTCCGATCAGGCCTAAAACAGAAATAATGAAAAAGACGGCACGCCAATTAAGGGCATCCCCTAAATAAGAGCCGAACGGAACGCCGAGCATCAGCGCCACAGTTAATCCTCCGTTCATCGAGGCAGCGGCGGCGGAACGTTTTTCAGGCGGCACCATTTCACTTGCAAACACCATAGCAATCGCAAAAAAGGCTCCGTGAATGGATGCGGATAAAATTCTGGAAATCGCCAGCACGGCAAAATTTGGCGCAAAGACGCTCATCAGATTGGCAAGGACGAAGATGCCCATCAACCCGAGCAGCACCGGTTTTCTCGGGAGCTTAACCGCGATAATGGTTACGATCGGACCCGTCAGGCAGACGCTTGCCGCGTACGCCGTAACAAGCATGCCCGCTGAGGACACATGTATATGAAAGTCATCGGCAATCGACGTCAAAATACCCATGACAGCATATTCCGTATACCCGATGGAAAACGTGCAAATCATTAAAACAAAAATCATTAATTTCACTGATGGCTGTTTCATTTTGATATTCAACGCGAATCGCCTCCTTTTTAATAAAAAAAACAACGAATTTCATCTTAAAAGATATCGAAATTGAATTCAATCATTTTTTACTGAACGTTTGAAACGAATGTGCCCGAAAAAAAGAGGCCGGAACCGGCCTCTTTTATTAACTTTTTTCTTTTAAAACAGAAATCGGCAGCGCCTCTTCCCGGTCAGGCGACGAAGATCTGTGCCCCCAGGCGAATACGCCGTTGATGTAATCAATGCTGAATGTGTCATCAGAACCTTCTATCTGATACACTGCGCCGGGCCGAAAGTCTTCCGGCTCCAGCATGTAGGCTTTGGCCATCGTGATTTTCCGTTCAAGCACGGCCAATTCATTTACAATGCCCATCTGTTCCGCTTTTCTCGCTTTTTCCGTCAATCCCGCAATTTCTGTCTGTAGTTCATGAGGCGTCATTTGACTGTATCGTTTATCCATTTCGGTTTACTCCTCTTCCTGCAAAAATTGTTCAATATCGTCAATCGAGAATCCTTTTCTGAATAAGTACTGTTTGACCTTCATTCTGCTTTCATAGCTGCCGTCATAGCGGTATTTCCTGATCGCCTTTTCCGCATGAATCTTCAGGGCTTCCATCTCAGTTTCGTCATCATTCTCATACTCCGTCTGCTCCAGGGCGGCGTTGATCACGTCGAATGGAAAACCTTTTCGCTGAAGCTGCATCTGCGCCCGCTGTCTGATCTCTTTTGTGGACAGCTTTTTGTCTTTTTTCAGGATTTTCCCGATATGTTTCAGCGCTTCTTGTATCTGCTCGTCAAATGTAAACGCACTGAGAGTCTCCTTGATGGTATCGTCGTCTATTCCTTTCGCTTTCAGCTCGCGGAACAAGACGTCAGGGCCTTTGCCGTTTGTTTTCTTGTGGGTGCTTGCATAGGCTTCGGCAAATTCTTTGTCATTTAAGTAGCGGTAATCGTACAGTTTATGGATGACTTCAGGAATGACCATCTCAGGTGTTTCTTTTTTCTTCAGATGGTCCCGGACTTCTTTTTCAGAGCGCATCCGGTATGATAAAAAATCTACGGCGCGGTTAAAGGCTTTTTTCGCTTCATCGCCGTGCTGGATTTCAAGAATGTCAAGCTCGTCCAGTTCTTTCCCTTTTTTCAGGTCAAAACGCACAAGCACGTCGGCGTCGACGCTGAATGCATATTTCTCATCAAGAAAGATGTTGAAGCGCTCGGTGTTTTTCTTTTGGGTCGATATTTTTGTAATAAACGGCATACCGGTCTCCTTTCCCGCCCCGATGTTCAGGCGTTTTTCTTTTCGGCAAATGAGGTACAGTATATGTATCAACGTGTAAGGAGAGATGGATATGAATATCGCGATGACAGGCGGCACGGGTTTTCTCGGCCGGCATCTGACAGGTGTGTTTACCCGCCGGGGACATCATGTCTATATTTTATCAAGAAAACAGAGAGAAACCGAACAAAAAAATGTGACATATGTTCAATGGCTGGCCGAAAATGCGGCGCCTGAGCGCGAGCTTCCCCCTATTGATGTATGGGTGAATCTCGCCGGCAAATCCATCTTTGACCGCTGGACGGACACAACGAAGGAACAAATTATCTCAAGCCGGGTAAAAGCGACGAGAGAAGTCAGACGGATTATGAAGCAGCAGCCTCAAAAACCGCGGGCTTTCATTCAGGCTAGCGCCGTCGGCATTTACGGCACCAGCACAGAGAAAACGTTCACTGAGCAGTCCGATACGTCAAATGAAGACTTTCTCAGTCATACGGCTCATATGTGGGAGCGTGAAGGCCAGAAAATTGAAGCGCTCGGCATCCGGACGGTATATGCCAGATTCGGCGTGATGCTCGGTGAAAAAGGCGCCCTGCCGCTCATGGTTCTCCCTTATAAGCTGTTAGCGGGCGGCACCGTCGGCTCGGGACGGCAATGGCTGTCATGGGTTCATGTCGATGACGCCGCGAAACTCATCGCGTATGCGGCGGAACATGAGGACTTGTCCGGGCCGATGAATGTGACATCGCCGAACCCCGTTGAAATGAAGCAATTCGGAAAGACGATCGCAAGCGTCCTGCACCGCCCCCACTGGATTCCCGTACCGGAATTTTTTCTGGAGAAAGCATTGGGAGAGATGAGCCTGCTGATCGTAAAAGGCCAGCGCGCCCTGCCTAAACAGGCGCTGACATCCGGTTTTCAATTTACGTATGAAGAACTTGATTTCGCTTTAAAGGATCTCTTATCTGCATAAAAACGGAAATAAAAGCCAATCCTATTGGTATTCTGTTTTGAAGGAGGGTCTTCTTTTATGGAAAAGAAGCGCGAAAAACATCAGCAGGGAGCCAATCTCAAAAAAATGCAGGAAGTCCTTTATTCCGGTGAATTCAAAAAAGCGGAAAGAGCAGCCAAACGGAAATAAACGAATAAAGATCGAGACCGGGCAGATACTATGTTTGTTTGATATCACTTTTTTCAGGGGGCGATTGTTATGGGCAGAAATCATACTCACAAAAACCGTGATAAAAACAAACAAAAGCTTCCTCAAGTTCCGGCTGCTTTGAAACGTGAAACAGACGGCACATATGAGGAATATTCAAGCGAGCTTGCTGATTCCGCTGACCGCGAAGCGCAGGCGCGGATGAAAGCCGCGGACAACAGAGCAAAAAGCAAAACCCGCTAATACAAAATCCCCGCCTCTTCTTGAGGACGGGGATTTTTTTACAGTTCGGTAAACAGGCTTTTTGCCGGCGTCCGTTCTTTCGCCTTAGGCTGTTCATCCGGATAGCCCGTTTGGATGATGGCGGCGAAACGCTCATTATCTGCAAGTCCGAAGTCTTGATGCACCTGTTTGTCATACATAATGCGGCCGCTTTTCCAAACCATGCCGATGCCGTTTTCATGTGCGAGAAGCTGAAGGTTTTGAATCATGCCGCTCAGCGCCGCGAAATCATCATTTCGCGTAAATTCATTTTCATCTTCTTTTAAGACGACCAACAAAAATCCCGGTACGGCACTGAGATTTTTTCTCATGTTCCGCTCTTTTTCCTCGTTGAAATCATCTTTTATTTTTTTGAAAAATGAGACGTAGCTGTCCGCAAGCTTTTCTTTTCCCGCTTCGCTTGCCGCGTAGATAAAACGCCATGGCTCCGTCAGTCTGTGGTTCGGTGCGTAAACGGCAGTTTCGAGCATATCTAATATGACTTCAGAAGGAACGGTTTCCGGTTTAAATGACCGGATGGATCTTCTGTTTCTGATCGTAAGTTTAAGACTCTCGTTTTGCTGTAATTGTTCGGTTTTCGGCATGCCGATTCACCTTCCTATTCAATTGAAAATGATTATCATTTATAATATAACGGATAGAACCGTCTTTTGTAAACCATTACGGAAGCTGAAGATTAATTGATTCGGCATACACGGCAGTTCCCGTCATCTCGATTTTCACCTCGCCGCCTTCCTCCGTGATCCTGATTTCCACTTTTCCGTCTTTCCCTATTTCCTGGCCTTGTTCAATCGTGAGGCATTCGGCTTCAGAGCCCCCGTATTGCCGCATATAGGCCGCCATGACGCCTGAAGCGGTTCCCGTGACGGGGTCTTCGGTCGTTCCGGAAAAAGGAGAAGAAAAATGGCGTCCGTGCAGATCGCTTTCCTGATGAACAGTTTCCAGAGAAAAAGGATGAACACTCGCTTTCGGAAGATCTTGCAATACAGCGGGAAATTGTGAGTTGTCCGGCACCATATTCCGTGATGCTTCCAGTGATTTCAGCGGAACAATCAGTGTCCAGATTCCCGTTGATCCGTAAACAATCGGAAGCTCGCCGTGGAAATCCTCAGCCGTTATCCCGAGCGAAGCCGCAAGCTTTTCTTTGTCTCCTGTAAACGGCAGAAATTGCGGGGGAGCCTGTTCAAGCGTGATGTATACCCGCCCGTTTCGTTCAGCGGCTTTTACGGGAAGAATGCCGGCTTTTGTCTCAATCCGATACGTCTGACCAGCCTGAAGCCTTCCCTTTTCAATTAATGCGTAGAGAGAGGCAACGGTAGCATGTCCGCATAAATTCATTTCATGGCCGGGTGTAAAATAGCGGATACACAGATCGGCTTCTCCGCTTTTACAGAGAAATGAGGTTTCATTGTACCCTGCCATTTCGGCGATCATCTGCATCTCTTCATCTGAATAATCATCACCGTTAAAGACGATTCCAGCGGGATTTCCCAGATCAGGAATATCGGTAAACGCTTCATATTTAAATACGGCTGCCTGTTTCATTCATCAGTCTTCCTTTCGTCTTATGGTATGTTATTCAGTATAACAAAAGAAAATTAGAATTTTTAGTTAATTACATTACAGGAAAAAAAAGACGCCTTTTAACGGCGTCTTTTTTTGGTTTTTCCGATCAGGCTGGTGACGAGAAACATCGTGACAGACAGCGATCTGTTTTTGCGGTACGCCAAGTATTTCCCGCGCCATTCCGGTTTGTATTTTTCTTTAAAGGCCCGCAGCCCGCTGAAGCTGTACATATACCGGACGTTGTTGAAGATGACGGCTGCGATTCTTTCCGACCAGAAAGATGTAAAGGCCGTTCCTACGTTTGACAACGGCGCCATCCCCATATTAAAAGTGGTATAGCCTTTTTCCTGCGCCCAGAGAAACAGACGGATGAAAAGCGCGTCCATGATACCGTTCGGCGCGTTTTTCCGATAACGCATCAAGTCGACTGATATTTCGCCTTCCTGGTACATCGGCATAAGGTTGGCAAAAGCGATGATCTCCCCTTCTGTGTCTTTTACGTAAGCAATCGGAGCCTGTTCCAAATAGTCCCGATCGAAGAAACCGAGAGAAAAGCCTTTCTCTTTTTTCGGTCCGAGCCATTCGTCCGAAATGTCTTTCAGCTTGGTCATAAACTCGGAAGAAAACGGCGGCTCCCCGACATGAAATGTATAGCCTTCGCGGTCAAATTTGTTGTTAATCGCGCGCAGACCCGCTTTTTTCTTTCCTGACAGCGTAAATGCCTCCATATCCACGAGAGCTTCTTCTCCAAGCTTGAAGAAGTTATAGCCGAAGTCATGGTACAGCGCCATGTCTTCACGTTCAATCTGATAAAACATGACACTCAGCCCCTGCTTATGCGCTTCGTTCAGAAATTCCTCGATCACCAGCGGAAAAGAGTCTTTCTGTCCCGACGGATCACCGAGCACGACAAGTCTTCTCGAAATCTGGCCGAACAATAAAAGCGCTTTGCCGTCGCTTGAGAAATAAAACCGCTTATCCCCGAGGAAGCCGAGATGGCTGAGCGCATTTCCGCCTTCTTCCGCCAAAAAGGTCTTCAGCCGTTCAGGATCGGCCGCTTCCCCGATCGGCTTCAATCTTTTATGATAAATTGCCGTGAAGACAAAGAAAAACAGAGGCACGACAATAATGGCCGTCATCGTCGCATATGTAATGTGCGAATTATTATGGACGAAGTAATCGTGGCGCAGCAGCCGGTTCATTTTATCCCAAATAAAACCGGCAATGAGATTATAGTTAAACAGGGCGATAATAAACAGAGCGGCCGCAAAAATCATCTGGCCGAGTGTATACGATGCCTGCTCCCTGATAAACTGCCGCTTCAGCAGCACAAGCACGACGATGACGACAGGCAGAATAAAGATCGCACTGATGTTCATTCCTTTTAAGAAACTGAACATAAAACCGCCGACCAGCGCGGCGACCGCCATTGAATAAGAGCGTTTCGTCCGTTTGTATAATTCAATCGGCAGGATTAATAGAATCAATGCCGCGCTTAGCGATAACGCGTTAAACGCAAGGAGCGCCGGGCGCGGAATGTGCGGAATGACCGTTTCTCTGTCAATCGGCAATGCGACGGACGCAAGCACGACGACTCCCGACACGAAAACCAAAAGCGACAGCGAACCGTAAAGCACTCTGATTAAGATCCCGCGCTGCAATACGAGAAGCACGTTCGTCGTTTCTACGGCAGGCGCCATCTTCGGATTTGATTCCAGCCGTTTCAGCGTGTTTTCCGTTAAGTCGCCGGCCGCAAAGAACAGCCCGAACACAAACGGAATAAATGAATACACAATCCGGTAGATGACGATGGATGTCACGACTGCCTCCTGCGGAAAGCCCATATTCTGCATGCCGAGCAGAAACAGGAGGTCAAACGAGCCGAATCCGCCCGGCACAAGGCTGATGATTCCCCCGATAGCGGCTATCGCGAATACACCGAATACATGGCGGACATCTGCGTGAATCCCCATGACGTGCAGTGAATAATACATAACGACGGCCGCCGCAAACCATTCGGCAAACGAAGCTCCGATATAAGAAAAAATCGGATGCCTCAGTTTTGCTTCACCATCTTCCGTTCGAGCTTTTTTATTGTTGATCCAAGCGGCGATTAAGGCCACCGGCACAATAAGCGCCACGCCGGCGATGACAGCCCACAGCCACGGCTTCTCGCCTGTGATTTCGCCCACCGGCAGCACCCGGGCGACAGTCAGAATACTGAAGACCGACAGCCCGAGCAGCGCTGAAGAAGTAAGCCAGGCAATGCCTGCGACAAGTCGTTTTACGTCGCTCGTATGCTCTTTGTACAGCATCGTCCGCAGTCCGACGCCCGCCAGACCCCCGAATCCAAGGACATTGTTAAAGGAATTGGCGATAAAGGAAACCCTGAACACTTTCCAATTCGGAATGTTGAGCCGCAGCGTCCGTTTCAGCACAAAGTCATAAAAGGACATCGCACTGACGGCAAGGAGGCCGAGCAGAACGAGGATAAATAAATCGTACCGCTCAATCCCGTTAATAATGTACAGCGTGCGTTTAAAAGAAAGATCCGTCAATTCCTTCTTCGACTGATAAATGACTAAAAGCAAAACTGCAATAGGAAATAATACTTTTAATATCGATAAGGCATTCTTTTTAGTCAGCAATATTCTCTCCAATCATCATAAAATAGCTTATTTATTATAATTCCCCCAATAATCTCCAACATATTATACACTACCACCTCCTATTCAAACAAAACTCGCCTGCAACTTTCTTTCTCAGATGAAAATCAGTAATATGGTATGAAGGAGTATGAATGAGGAAGTGAGACGATGGATTATAACCTGCATGATACAACGGTCTTGGGCGGCGATATTTTTTCTCCTGAGGAACGGGATATTTGGGTGCTGTACATGAAAGTGATGACGTCGGCGGGACTCGGCGATGTGTCAGAATGGATGAAGCTTGATATGAGCATGCCGCAAATGAAGGTACTGATGCTTCTGAACAACCACGGGACGCTGAAGGTGAGTGAAATTGCAGAAAAAATGGGCGCTTCCCTTTCAAATACGACGGGGCTGCTCGACCGGTTGGAAAAATCAGGTTTCGTTACACGCGCCCCGTCAGAAGAAGACCGCCGTTCAGTCGTCGTTCAATTGACGGAAAACGCGAAAGACATTTTCCGCAGCCTTTATCAAAAAGGGCATATAAAATTGAAGCGTTCATTGGAAACGCTGACCGCTGAAGAAAAACAAACGGTCAATCAAGGACTCGCCATTTTGGCAAAAGCGCTGGAATCCTCCAAACAGGCATAGAGATGAAAAAGGCCTGCCGTATCGGCGGCCTTTTTTCATTTGACATTTAATTCACTCCAAGTGAATAATATATTTTGAGTGAATTAAAATGGAAGGATTGATCAGTATGCCGAGACGAGTGCAAACAGGAAAAAACCAGAGCTGGGCCATCACCCTTTTTACGATCGGTGTGTTCATGGCGGCGCTGGACAACGGAATTATTTCCGCTGCTCTGACGACGATTAACAGCTCTTTTGATATTTCTCCTTCATGGGGATCGTGGGGCGTGACCCTTTATACATTGGGACTCAGTGTCAGTGTGCCGATTGTCGGCAAGCTGTCGGACCGCTACGGGCGGAAAAAACTGTTTATGATTGAAGTCGGACTGTTTGGTCTTGGCTCTTTGCTTGTCGCACTCAGTCAGAGCTTCCCGATGTTTTTGGCGGCGCGGCTCATTCAAGCCTTTGGCGGCGGGGGAATTTTTATTATCGGCAGCTCACATGTGCTGGCTGTGCTTCCGAAAGAAAAACAGGGAAAAGCTCTCGGGCTTTTAGGGGCGATGAACGGTATGGCGGCCGTCCTCGGACCGAATATCGGGAGTTTTTTGCTTGATGTAACCGGGTCGTGGCATTGGCTGTTTCTGATTAATCTGCCGATAGCCGCCGCTTTGGTTGTGTGCGGCGGTTTGTTTATTGCTGAAACGAAAGAGCCTGAGGCGAAAAAGCTTGATCTTGCCGGCACGATGATGCTGTCTCTCGCAATTTTATCTTGCATGATCGGTATCACGAACCTCGACGGGGCAAAGCTGTCAGAAAGCATAATGGACGTGAAGGTGTACGGATATCTTCTAGGGGCGGCATTTCTCTTTCTGGCGCTGCTTAAGGTTGAAAAGCGGGTTGAAAAACGCGGGGGAGATCCGATTCTCGCCTACTCGCTGCTGCAAAATAAAGTGTTTCAATGGACGCTTGTCATCGGGTTTTTATCGGGCGGGCTGCTCGCTGCGGTCATTTTTATTCCTTCTTACGCGGAGCAGTATTTGCACGTATCAGCGGAGAAAGCGGGTTATTGGATGACGCCGCTCGCGTTGGCATCAGGCATCGGCGCATGGCTCGGCGGGGCGGTCACGGATAAAAAAGGGCCGGTCTTCTCTGCTGTTGTATCAGGCGCTATCGCATTTGCCGGCTTCAGCATGTTTCCGTTATGGGTGACGGATAAATGGGAATTTGTCACGGCGAGTGTCATTGCGGGGACCGGTTTCGGATTTCTGCTCGGAGCTCCGCTGAATGTGCTTGTATCAGAAACGGCGGGCCAAAACAAAGGGACGGCGCTCGGCACGCTTTCCCTCGTGAGGCAGGTCGGGCTGACGCTCGCCCCGGCCTTATATGCCGGCTTCATTACAGCCGGCTTTGACCGGATCGGAGATGACATCAAAAACCGTTTAGCAAAAAGCGGCGTTCCCGCTGATCAGGCGCAATTGCCCGATATCAGCGGCGGGATTTCTTCGTTGCAGGAACAGGTAAGCCTAATCCCCGTTCCCGCCGTCAAAAAAGCAGTTTCTGATGCGATTGAAACGGGCATTGCCAGCGGCTATCATCACCTTTATACGGCTGCCGCCGTCATTTCGTTATGCACGATTGTATCTGCGGCTGTTTTGGCGTTCTTCCGGAAGCCGGCATCCTCTAAGACAAATGCCAGCCCATCCGCCGGGAAAGCTCAGTAATATGGGCGATATGATGTTCAGAATGCCAGACATATAATCCGAGCGCTTGTTCCAGCGTAACCGTCTCTTTGGAAACAGGATGGAAGTATCTCCGTTTGAATTGGGCTTCCGTCATGGAGCGCAAAAGAGCGGCCCATCTTCTGTGCAGGATTGTTAACAGCTCAAGCGCATCCCCGCAAGCGGCGGTTTTTGAATCATGAAGATCGGCCCAGCCTTTTTCATCATAGGGACGGATTTCCGGTTCATCTTCTGTTAAAGCCAATTTAAACCGGGTATAGCCGTTCATGTGGCTGTCCGCCAGATGGTGAACCACTTGACGGACAGTCCATCCCCCTTCGCGGTACGGCGTATCGAGCTGATTGTCCGACATCGCTCTGACAGCTTGTTTCAGTTTGGCCGGAGCGTGTTCCAGCGCATTGATCCATTCTTGTTTCTGTCCGCCCGAAATCGATTCAGCCGGCTGATATTCTCCAATCGGATAGCTGAGGGTTTGTTTTTCCATTTTTGTCTCTCTCCCGTTGATCGTATTATGAAAGTATGATGGTGATATCGCAGCCTTCCGCTTTCGCTTCACGAAAGACTTGAAGCACACTCTCGGCGCCGTTTTCTGTAAGCTGCTTGCTTTGTTCAAACTGTCTCCATTCTAAAACGAGGGGGTACTCGACCCAGCCGGTCAGACAATCCCATAAAGCGTCAAGGTTTTCACCGTAGTATTCAGGAAGGGCAAGCTCCTTTTTCAATGTCTCGTGCAGGTCGCTCATACTTCTGATTTGTTCCCCGTTAATGATTGCTTTTTTCATGTGCGGCTCCTTTCTCATGATTTTATTCTATCAGTTTACCATTTTCCTCTTCAGAAGTGACCGGAGTCTGCCGCGGTTCCAGCTGGACGATGCCTTGCCCGCCGTCAACGGCCACCCTGTCCCCCGTTTTCAGTTTTGACGTTGCATTTCCGCACCCGACAACAGCAGGAATCCCCAGTTCCCGGGCGACGATCGCCGCGTGGGACAAAGGGGCGCCGACGTCCGTTATGATAGCAGCCGCTCTTGGAAAAAGCGGGGTCCATCCTACATTGGTTGTCGAAGTCACTAAAATTTCCCCCGCCGCAAAAGAATCCCCGTCTTCCGGGACATCAAGGACACGGACAATGCCCTCCACTCTCCCGGCCGCTCCCGCGAAACCTTTTAAAGTGTGCGCATCATCAGTTTCCGCAGGCATAAAAGCATCGTAATAATCCGCTCTTCTGTCAGGTTCCTCAGCCCATTTAAACGGATTGAATCTTCCGTTAATAACGGATGGGAACGGCGGCAGTTTTTTATAGGTTTCATAGTTTTGCTTTCTCGCTTGAATCGACGCAACCGCAGGCTCTTTCCCCGCAAGCAGATCGGATATTTCATGCAGATACAAGAAGAAAATATCGTCCTTCATGCCGGTCATTTCCGCCGCTCTGAGCGCGAATGCTCTGGCTGTCCGGTACACCCTGACAAATTCGGATCTGGTTGTTTCTCTAATATTCGCGTATTCTGACGCTTTTTCCATTTTGGCTTTGAGCCATTTGACCTTACGAGGAAACTTTTCTTCAAATCTTCGGAAGGCCTGTTCATGCGCCCGCTGCTGTTTCAAAAGCAGTTGTTCGGCATCAATACCCGACTCCTTGTGTTCTTTGATCTGCTTCGTCAGCCAATCCCGGTTTTCTCCCGGATGCGGTATGGAAAGTTCGTATTCATGCGGGCCTCGGTGGCCTTGGTTCCTGAGATATTCTTCCTCGCTCATACGGCCTTTCATGACTTGATCAATGCCGATAATCGGCTCCAGGCTGGCCAGTCCGCCTTTTCCCCTCAGATTGGAAAGCAGGAGATTCGCATCTTCTATGCCTGCGAGTTTTGTTAATTGAGAGGTTAATGACGAAGAGGATTGCGCAGAATCACGCCCGCCGGATATTAACGCAAACCACGCGTTGCATAAATACGGATAGATCTCATTGTTCCATATCGCTAATAATGCCCGCTCCGTTTCGGCTCGTTTCAGCTTTTCCTCAATATTCCGGCACCACTCCGGCGATTCGTCCAAGTAGGAGGACATGTTTTTTTTCGCGTGCTTCATTTTCGACAGATACGGTTTCAGTTTTTTCGAGATGATCTTCAAAAGTTCATACTTTGAGAATGGATATAAAGGAATTTTCATTTCCGCCGGGATTTCTCCCAATGTATCGCTCATCATTTTTCCTATTTTTCCGCCTTTCGGATTCAGACCGAAAGCGGCGAGAACGGAAAGAGGCTGGCTCATATTGTTATAGGCTCTGCCGCAAATATTGCCGGACCAGACATAATAACCCGGAATGATGCCCGACTCTTCATCCAGATTCCGGAGGAGCGACCATGTCAGCGGCGTCATCACATCGGGAATCGCTTCTCCTATATTTGTGTTTGTCCATAAAAAATCACCGCTGAAAGAATCATTCCATTCATAGGTTTCCAGATTTCCGGCTTGTAAGGTCGTAATCGGGCGGGATTGAAGAATATACAATGTCCCGCCCGCGGCGGCCCATTCAATATCCTGCGGCCCTCCAAGATCTTTTTCCAGCTTTTTCGCCAGTTTATAGAGCTTTGACGCATATTTACGAAATTCCCCGGGGCCGTCATATTTTTTCTTGGGCCGTGCCAGTTTAAAAGAATAGGCATCGGCTTCCCCGGAAACGAGCTGCTCCCCGAGACCGTAGACGTAATTGCCTGTCATCTCCCGCCTGCTCCCCGTAATCGGATCTGCGGTAAACAGCACTCCGGATATCTCAGACGGTATCATCAGCTGGATGACGATTGCGATTTCATGCTCATCTTCCATTCCCTGAACGGCGCTGTACGCTTTTACCCTTTCTGACTGTGCCGATCGGCGGACTTCATCAATCGCCTTGGACATGTCTTGATCTGTTTTGACATTCAACACCGTATCGAATTCTCCGGCAAAGGAAGCCTGAGCGGAATCCTCGCTCAGCGCAGATGAGCGTACGGCAAACAACGCAGTTGCATGGCGGCTGCGGATGGAATTCACATATTGATCAATAGCCTCTCTCGCCTGATGGCGGAGCTGTCCGTCCTGAAAAGCTGACGGCAAAATCACAAACCCTTCAGGCACAGGATACCCGCTTTGATACATTTTAGAGAGAATGCTTCCTTTTCCTCCCGCAGAGGAATAAAGTTCGGCCGGAAGTTCTCCGAATGTTTTGACACAGTCATTCATAATGTCCCCGCTCCTTTTTAGTCGTTCATCCAAGCTCACCATTTTTCTCTTTTTCACTTTTTTTGAAAGTATTTCCTATAAGTATACAATATATCGGTCTTCACAAGGGAGAAAATCGATGGCGTTATGTTGTCATAAATGCATCCGGTCAAAACGGATGCAGGCGGGGTCTTCAGCCTTACAGTAAAAGCACTATCAAAATTAGAGATAGGCTGCCCGATACCGCTTACCTGGCATTCTCTGTCGGCTTGCCGCGGGGGGTTTCGTTTGCAGGTTATATACAACTTCCGTATCAAAAAAGGCGGCTGAAACGCCGCCTTTTTTTCAGACTGTGCGGCCTTGATGCGCCGCCGTATTTCTTTTGGTCTGCTTCGGCTGATACACTTTTCCGACAAACAGGTATCCGTATCTGAAATGGCTGCACCCCCAAGATACGAAAATGGGACCGAGCGTGCAGATCAAAAATAAAAGAAGGATGGCAGCCGGCAAAGGCATTGACCGCAAATAGCCTTCCAGAAGATATCCGCTGATTAAAAAGTAGGAGTGCAGCAGATAGATTGAAAACGAATAGTTGCTGATCATCATCACAATCGCGGGCACTTTTTTAAGCTTTGAAAACAGATGAAAACACAGAAAGATCATACTGACCGCGTAAATCATAATATCCGGACGCTTAGAGGAAATGGAGCCGCCGCTGACATATGAAACCGTCACAATCAATATTGCCGATACGGCCGCACTGAAGTAAACCGCATAACGGTATTGATTGATGAGCGCTAAAAAACGCCGGTATTCCTTTCCGCAATAAAATGCCAGACAGAAATAAAACAGCCAGCCCGGAAACGGAACCCAAAAGAACGGAAAAATAGAATCAAGCCCCGATGAAACAGGCGGATGAACGATTGAAAAATAGGCCAGATAGACGGCGTTGATGATAAACGAAACAGCCAGCACCCACACGGGAGATGTGTTGCTCAGCCAGCGGTGCAGCAGCATATGGAGAATGTAAAATTGAAAGATCACAAGAATGAAGTACCCGATAAAGTTTCCTAAAAAGACGTTTTCTAAAAATTTACCGAACACTGAAACGAAACCGGCTCCCTCTTCTGCCACACTTTTCATTAAGATGGCATCCACCGCGGCGATAAACAGAAACGGCACGAAAATAACTTTTCCCCTTTTCTTTAAGAAACCTGCGGGGACGCCTTCCGGATAGGACCTGGCAAGCAGAAATTCCGAGATAAAGATAAACGCCGGCGTGCTGAACATCAGCAAGGTCCGGAATGCATCAACCGTACGGGCGGCGCTTGCTAAGAACTCTTCCTGAATCATCAGCACCATTGACACCACGTGCAGCAGAACGACACTTAAGCAGGAAAGACAGCGGATCACGAAAATTTCTTTTATCTGCATGCGGCCGCTCCTTTTTCACAAGCGCGGCGGACTTTGGCGTATGCCTGGCGAAGCCGCTTTTCCCGCAGCTCGGGTGTGCTCGTTTTAACTGAGGATATAAAGTTCCGTTCGGCTTTTTGAATGCCGCAACATTGCAGAATTCCTTTTTTCAGCGTAATCCAGTCCGCGTTTTTCCGGAACCACTTTAAGTGCCTGTTCGGGGAGTCTGCTGTATAAAACACCTGTGCCGTCTCTGCCCGAAGCAGGCCTTTTACGCGGCCGTTTTCAAATGTGTAGGCTTCTCCGGCGACAAGCACTTTGTCAAAAAAGCCTTTCATAATCGCCGGAACGCCTCCCCACCACAGCGGGTAGATGAAAATGAGATGATCCGCTTCTTTCACCAGTTTCCGGTATCTCTTCGTTTCAGCGTCCCGTTTCATATCCGCCCGCTTTTTTTCATCTCCGGCCTTCAGCACGGGATCAAATTGATCGGCGTATAAGTCAATGACAGTATAGCTTTTGCCGCTGTCCTTCAAAGCCATGGCGACGTATTTTACGATAGCCGCATTGAAGCTGTTCTCATCCGGATCTGCATACACAATCACCGTCTTCATATGTCCCTCCCAGTATTTTTTAATTTTTACAATGATTATATCATGATGTCATATGAATAAGGCAAAGACATGATGAAAGGCGTTTCAAATCTGTATGCGGCTGAGGATTGCCGCATCCGGCACTTCTGCGTTTTTTCGCAGCCGTGTGGTATACTAGCTGTCAAATGAATGGGCTTGGAGGACAACATGAGAATTTTAAAGTACGCGATTTTAGGGCTTTTAAGAAAAGGCGAATTGAGCGGATATGATATATCGAGCTATTTTAAAGAAGAGCTCGGCCAGTTCTGGAGCGCAAAGCACAGCCAGATTTATCCGGAATTGAAAAAACTGACGGCTGAGGGGTTTATTACGTTCCGCACTGCGATCCAAGGAACGAAGCTTGAGAAAAAAATGTACACGCTGACCGGCAATGGAGAACGGGAGCTTGCCGCCTGGCTGACGAAAAAAGATCCGATTCCGGAAACGGTGAAGGATGAATTTATGCTGAAGGCTTATTTCATCTCAGCTTTGACCCGGGAGGAAGCGGATGAGCTATTCACCGATCAGCTCGTAAAGCGGAAGGAAAAATTGTCCGACTTGGAAAACAGTTATCACGAACTGATGACATCGTCCGAGGATGCGGATTCATTTTCGTCTCCCGATTTCGGCCATTATCTCGTGCTGACAAAAGCGCTTGAGCGGGAACGCAATTACATTTCCTGGCTTGAAGATATTTTGGCTCTCATCAAAAAAGCATAAACAAAAAAACGGGCGGCTCTGTATCTATAAGCCGCCTGTTTACGTACTGAGAACCGCCATTATTAACGAATCAGCCATTAAAATAAGAAAAAGCAGGCTGAAATATACAATCGAATACAAAAACATCCCCTTCGACCACTGCGTGTCATCCGCCGCCTGAAAACCTTTGACGCTCCGGTACAGCCAGATGGCTCCGAGCAGAAGAGCGGACGCGGTATAAAGCGGGCTGACATCTATATAGAAAGGAACGAGCAGCGAAACCGCAGTCAGAACGGCGATGTAACGCAGCATTTTCATTTTTGTGACGCGGTTGCCTTTTACAATCGGCAAAAGCGGAATACCGGCGGCACGATACTCTTCCTTTCGCCTGATCCCGATCGCCCAAAAATGCGGCGGCTGCCACAAAAACATAATCGCATATAACAAAATCGCGGGCATATCAATACACCCGGCCAGCGCGCAATAACCGATTAATGGCGGAGCGGCTCCCGGAAAGCTACCGACAAATGTGCTCCAGACGGATTGTCTTTTAAACCAAAGCGTATAAACGACGGCATACAGTAAAAATGCAAGCAGGCCAAGAACGGCAGTCAGTAAATTAAGCGCAGCAAGCATGATGAATCCGCATGCGCCGAGACAGATGCCGTACAGGATCATGACCGGCGGCGGTATTTTCCCCGTGACGCTTGCGCGGGTGCGGGTTCGCGCCATCTTTGCATCCATGCCGCGGTCAAAGAAGTTATTAAAAACAGTGCTTGATGCCATGACAAGCGCCGTTCCGATCATGGCGATCGTCATAGCAGCAAATATACCGGGCCCTCCGCCCGTCCTTTCTGACTGAAGCCACGCGATCCAAAATCCGCCCAATGCGGCGAGTGAATTTGAGATGATAATCCCCGGTTTGGCAAGGATGATAAAGTCCTTGACCGTCACCCGGTTTTTATTATGCTTCATCGGCTGTTCCGTCTGTGCTGCATTAGAATTCATCAGTTCAGGTTCTCCTTTTTCGGCTTATCATATCAGGAAGAATAAGGAAGTTCAATTCATGCCGGTTACTTTTCACAAAATTGTAAATAGTATACGAAAAGCCGCATCTTCTGACCGAATGCGGCTTTCGGCTCCTGCCGGACGTACACAGTTTTCAATTCAGCGGAGGTTCTGAGCGCGGGCCGGCGATGGCGGGCTCCAGGGGCCATTTTTGCGCGTCACTGTGATTTTCGCTCTCTTTCGAGAACACTTCAGAAAAATAAAAAACCTTGCCGGCAGACGGCAAGGTTTCTTTCTTACAATGTAAATGCGATATCTGCCCCTGACACAGGGTCTTTGACGAATATGCCCGCTTCTTTTTCTTCAATCTCAAAGCCGGCATCGGTCAGCGCTTTTGTCACACGTGAGAGCTCTTTTTGATGCGGAAGCACGATGGTGTAATAATCCAGTCCGCTTGCGTTTCCCGGTTTCGGCGGCGCATGTGTTCCGGCCCATATATTCAGGCCGATGTGATGGTGATACCCTCCCGCTGAAACAAACAGGGCGGACATGGCGGCGTAATTGCCGACAATGTCAAAACCGAGGATATCGGTATAAAAAGCTTTAGCTTCCTGTAAATCCGTCACATGGAGATGGATGTGACCGATTACGGTTCCTTCCGGGAGACGGCTTTTCCGTTCAGCTCCGGCTTCTTTCAAAAGCCCGTCCACATCGACTGGCGCCGTTTGCATGACGTAATTGCCCTCTGCATCGCGCTGCCACGTGCTGCGGGGACGATCGGCGTATATTTCAATGCCGTTTCCGTCCGGATCAGACAGGTAAAGAGCCTCACTGACCGCGTGATCCCCCTGACCGAGCGCAATGCCGTTTTCAATCAGCCGGGCCAATGCGATGCCGAGTTCTTTCCGGTCAGGCAGAAGTATCGCGAAATGGTACAGGCCGGTGACAGACCGCTCCGGTAGAATGACGGCGCTTGGATTTTCTTCAAGCATCAGCAGGACGCGTTTTCCGTCTGCTGACAGTTCTGCAGAACGATCGGTTTGCGAGATGACTTGAAAGCCGATCACATTTTGGTAAAAGTCGAGCGACCGTTCCAAATTTTTGATGGTCAATTTGACATAACCGATTGCTGTATCTTGATGAATGCCGGTCATTTGAACGCCTTCTTTCTTATGCTGAAAAAGTTTCTCCCTTTTTTGATTTGAAAAGGAGCTGGTCCAATGAAAGCAGACGGCTTCCTGAAAGCGCTAAGTGAATAGATGCCGCCAGTAAGATGAAATCAAATTCCGAGCCGCCCATAAATGGGGAGGAAAGCTTCGCCGTAAAGATGGCGCCGACTAATGTGAGGGCAAACAGAACGCCGATTATGCGCGTCGCCAAACCGAAAAAGATCAGAACCCCGCCGACAAGCTCAATCGTTGCGATGACATAGACCATAAACGCCGGAAGCCCGATGCTTTGGAAAAATTGTGTGGTGCCTTCTAATCCTTGGAACTTGGATAAACCGTGTACAAAAAAGATAATACCTGTTACAACCCTTAAAAGCAGTGTTCCTGTTTCGAATGATTTATTCATAAAATCCTCCTTGAAAATTATTATCACTTACTTTATGTAAGCTAGTATATATACATAACTTATTTACGTCAAGTAATTTCGTTACATTTCACGAAAATAACTGAAAAGTACTATTTATCCGCATAAAAAAAGACCTCCGCACTCTGTCGGAGGTCTTTGTCCCTATTTACGATTCCCGAAACTGGCTTTCATATAATTCTTGATAAAAACCATTCTGGCTGAGAAGTTCGGCATGGGTTCCTTTTTCAGCCATTTCGCCGTCTTTCAGCACAAGAATCTGGTCGGCTTTTTGAATCGTATTCAGCCTGTGAGCAATAATGACGCTCGTTCTGCCTGCCATTAAGCGGCCGAGCGCTTCTTGTATTTTCACTTCGGTCACTGTATCAATGTTGCTCGTCGCTTCATCCAAAATGAGCAGAACCGGGTCCGCGAGCACAGCTCTCGCGATGGAAATGAGCTGCTTCTGTCCTTGACTGATGCCCGCGCCGTTTTGGGTAAGAACGGTATCGTAGCCTTTCGGGAGCCGTTCGATGAATCCGTGGGCATTGGCGGCTTTTGCGGCTTCCTCCACCTCTTTGTCAGAAGCATCCAGCCGGCCGTAGCGGATATTCTCTCTGATGGTGCCCTGGAAGAGAAATGAATCCTGCAGAACAAACCCCATGTTTTTTCTCAGACTGGATCTTGTCAGTTTTTTGATGTCCGTACCGTCAATGAGGATTTTTCCTTCATTCGGCTCGTAAAAACGGGCGATCAGGCTCGTAACGGTTGTTTTACCCGCTCCCGTCGGACCGACGAAGGCGATTGACTGCCCTTTCGGAACGCTGAAGGACAGATGTTTTAAGATCAGGCTGTCTTCCTGATAGCCGAAGGAGACATTGCGGAATTCGATGTCACCCGTTTTGATCGGCTGATGCGCCGCATGCTCTTCATCTTCCCGCTCCTCTTTTTCATCAAGCACGTCAAACACCCGTTCAGCCCCGGCGATTGCCGATAACATCGTATTGAACTGATTGGCTAAATCATTCAAAGGGCGGGTGAACTGCCGCGAGTATTCGGCGAATACGACAATGGAACCGATTGAGAGCCATCCTTTCAGCGCAAACAGCCCGCCGACCGCCGCTATAATCGTAAAGCTTAAATTGTTTAAAGAGTTCATGACTTTCGGAATGAATCCCGAAATTGTCTGCGCCCAAAATCCCGATGATTTTAACGCCGCGTTTTTTTCTAAAAATTGCTCCATGACGCGGTCTTCTCTGGAGTAGGCTTTAATGACCTTCGCTCCTGATACCGACTCTTCAATAAAACCGTTCAGCTCGCCGAGGTTTTTCTGCTGCTGCTTAAACAGGAGTCCCGTCCGGTTGGTGATCCATTTGATGCTTAAAAACATGATCGGAATGATCAAAAGCGTGATCAATGTTAAAAGCGGGCTCATGTACAGCATCACCGCGATTGTGCCTGCGAATGTAATGACGCTAGAGAGCACCTGAATAACGGATGTATTTAAAGTGGAGCTGACATTTTCAATATCATTGGTGACCCGGCTCATCAAGTCGCCGAGCCGCTGTTTATCAAAAAACGGAATCGGCAGCTCATGCAGATGGGTAAACAGCTCGCTCCGCATTTTAAACACGGTGCTTTGCGAGATATTGATCATCCAATAGTTTTGAAACCATAAGGACAACGATTGCACGAGGTAAATCCCAAACAGTATGAACAGCACCCCCGCCAATCCGTCCGTCGTCCGTCCGACGATGAAATGATCAATCGCTTTCCCGATGACGAACGGTCCGAGGAGGCCGAATATGGCGCTTATGACTACCATGATGATCACAAGAGTCAATAGCCCTTTTTTCTCTGCTACATACGACCAGATTCTGCGCAGCGTGCCTTTTGCATCTTTTGCTTTCGCACGTTTTCTGCCGCCTTCACTCGATTTGAGCGGTATTTTCGGATAACGGAAAGGTTTACGAATGTCTTTCTCCACTGTCAGCTCCCTCCTTTCCGAATTGGGATTCATAAATCTGCCGGTACAGATGAGACTCTGCCATCAGCTCTTGGTGCGTGCCTTTTGCCAGCAGTTCGCCGTCTTCAAGCAATAAGATGGTGTCAGCCTTCATTGCGGTCGTTATTTTTTGCGTGATAATCAGTGTCGTGCATTCATAGGATCTGATCGCTTTTAAAAGCTTTGCTTCCGTCTGAAGATCCAGCGCGCTCGTACTGTCGTCTAACAGCAGGAGGGACGGCTTTCTGATAAAAGCGCGCGCGATGGAAATGCGCTGCTTCTGCCCGCCTGACAAATTGACGCCCCGCTGTCCCAGCACCGTGTCGTATCCGTTTGACAGCTTCATAATCGTTTCATGGATTTGCGCGTCTTTGGCTGCTTCTATTACTTCATCTAGTGAAGCATCCTCCCGCCCCCAGGCGATATTTTCACGGATTGTGCCCGAAAACAGGAGCACTTCCTGCGGAACATAGCCGATTTCCCTGCGCAGCCCGTGAGCGGAGAATCCACCGATCGGTTTTCCGTCTATGAAAATACTGCCTGAATCAGCCGTGTACAGGCGCGGAATCAGCTGAAAGAGCGTTGATTTTCCTGAGCCAGTCGCGCCCATAATGGCAACCGTTTCTTTCGGGCTGGCAGAAAAGGAAACGTGATGCAGCGCGTCTTTTTCCATGTCCGGATAGCAGAAGGACACTTCGCGAAACTCAATTTCGCCTGCAAGCGCTTGTGCCGGGTCATGTCCCGTTCCCTCGCCGCCTTCAGTTTCCAGCACCTCGCCGATTCTTTCGCCGGAAGCCTTCGCCCGGGAAAATACCATAATGAGAAATGGCAGGACGGACAGCGCGCCTGTAATCCGCGTCGCATAGTTAATCACGGAAACGATATCTCCGACCTGCGCCCCTCCCTGGTCAATGCTTTTGGCGCCGAACCATAAGATAAACAAAATGCAGCTGTTCATCAGCAGCATTAAGATCGGCATGGCCGCTTCCACGAGACGAAAGGCGGATACTGTTTTTTCCATCAGCTTCGTATTCGATTTCAAAAAACGTTTCACTTCGTGGTTTGCACGGAGAAGCGCTTTAATCAGTTTGATCGCCGTCAGGTTTTCCTGCATGATCGTATTGACCTGGTCAAGCCGCTTTTGCACAGACCGAAACAGCGCGCCGCCTCTTTTCAGCACCCACAGCAAAAACAAAAGCAAAATCGGCACCGTGATCAGCAGAAAAAAACCGAGTTTCGCATTGACGGTCAGCGAGAGAATAATGCCGCCCGCGATCATTAACGGCGCCCGAAGCATAAACCGGAGACTCATGAAAAGCATATTTTGGACCTGCGTCACATCGTTTGTCAGCCGGGTGATAAACGATGTGGATGAGAATTGCGCAAACGTCGAATAGGAGAAGGACTGGATTTTTCGAAATAGCCCTTTTCGCGTATCATACGCATAGCTTTGGCTGATGTGGGCGGAGTAGAACGAATTTAAAATGCCCGATGCAAATGAAACAACCGTCAGTCCGATCATCACGCCGCCCCACAGCCAGACCGTTCCGAGCTCCTGCTTTAAAATTCCTTCGTCGATGATTTTCCCGATCAGCAGGGGCTGTATCAGCTCTACCGCAAGCTCGATGAGCATGAAAAACAGAGCGATTCCCGCCAACAGAGAATACGGTTTTACATATGATAAAGCCTTTGACATGTGTAAGCCTCCAAATTCTTTGTTCAGTATGTATGTATATTTATTTTATTTGTTTGTCTTAAATGAATAAAGGATTAACCCTTGAACCCGCACCTTTTATTATGTACTTTGTGAAGAAAAAACGGAAATCATTGAAGATCAAAATTGAAGGAATGAGGGATGCAGATATATGGAGGCTGTCTTATCTTTTCTTTTTACCAGCTCCTGAACCGGAGCCTTGATTTTAAACTGAATGAGCGGAGCCTTTAAAAAGGCGTCCGCTATTCAGGATGGTCATTTATGCTTTGTCATTTCATTTAACGAATGAAAACGAGAGCAACCCCGAATCCTTTATCGGCATCAAACTCTTTGATCACTTTCATGACCTGCCAGCGCTGGTTTGGAGCGTCGGATTTTGCTGCAATCCCGTTATGGGCATGAATAAAATCTCCCGCTTTCACAGTCTCATCGCATTTGACATATACCTGACCGATAAGCCCGACAATGTTCCACTCGTCTCTTTCTTGTCTTGAAGTGTAGTCTTCTTCAGGGCGAAAGTCCGGATTTTCTTTTGGCGCCATGACCGTATGGCCGTTCGCATCTTTCTGTTCTTCATAAACATAGCCGCCAAACTCATTCTTTACGTATCGTCCCGACCAGTGAAAACTCGACTCACCGAGAATCACTCCGGCAGTCTCGGAAATAACCCCAAGCATGAGATCACCCTTTTCAGCCGGTCTGATCTTATCACCTTCAAGTGTGACAAGTGTTCCCGTCGGAATTTTCTTCCCGCTCAGACTCTCAAAATACTCGGCGTAGTCAGAGAATGTCGAGGAACCTGTTACGCCTCCGGAAGCCTTAATTGTTCCTTCTTTTGCGTGAAGCTCAATTTTTCTGTTGGCTGATGACGGAGTGCTGCCGGCACCCCAGCCAAGTGCTACAGAATCTGAATTCGGGTTAATTGTATTGTACGAAGAAAGCACTGAAGATTGTGCCGCTCCGGCCGCTCTTCCCCGAACAGAACCAGCCACAAAATTATTGTTCCCTGTAGCATGAGATTCACGGGAGCCAATGACTCCGCTTCCTTTATGTTTAAATAAGAAATAAGGAGTGACTGCTCCTCCAATGTTAAAGTCAGTTTCATAACCTGAAAAATCACAATTGGATACATTAAGGTCTGGATCTGAGGAATAAATTCCAACTGTCCCGCTATTATTTTTTGGAGATCTCTGCCCCCAAACATTGCTAACAACAGACTCGTACATTCCGCTGCCGAATGCAACTCCTTTTTTTCCGGAGTCAATCAATGTGACACCATCCACCATCACTTTCCCTACTGAGTTATCCCCGCCGACAATATATAAGTCGTTGTCTGCAGTTTTAAATCCGCGGATGGTTATATTCTTTAGACTGATTAAGCGTCCTTTATAAAATACGCTGACTACCGAATTCCCCTTATAATCAATTGAACTGTCATCACAAATAGCATGGAAATTCACAACGCTCACACCATCATATCCGGAGATTTGCAACGCGTTTGGACCCGCCCCTTTGTATAGATCATTTGGTTTAGGGTTATATGAGATACAATTCGCGAGCTGCACATCATGTGCTGTCGCTGACTGAGGATCGCTTGCTGTGTGGTGACCGATATGGCGAATGCTATATCCAATGGCATTTTCGTATGCGCGACAATTAACAAGCTGTACTCTCTTCGCAGCCGGTGCATAACCGTGTGCTTTAATTTCAAAGCCTCGGACTCCTCCAATTGAGATACAACTATCAATCATTACGTCTTGAGAGCCGTCATCAATTTCAAAACAATTCGTGTTAGAAGTTCCGTCATTTAGCCCCATTGGATGGTAAGAGAGGCAATGACTGAAAGTCGTGTGTTTCCCAAAATGACAAGTAAAGTTATCATCGCCGGACCCTGTTGCTTCACAATGAGAAAACGTTACAAAGTTACAGCCGTTGGGCTGATAATAAGTGGGGTCGTCCATTTCTCCATGTCTGTTATAGTTCGGGCTTGTAGAATCAAAGCCGTGCAGGCCGGCGTTCTTCGCAAACTCATGCTCGACAAAAGAATAGTCAACATTCGCAAAAAGCAAACAGCTTGAAGTAGGGCCCTTCGGAATCTTCCAGCCGGCAGGACGCGTATCCTTGTTCCAGTCCAGCGTAAGATGGCCGACGTAAATATTTTCATTACCGTTCGTATAATCGCTGTTGGTCAGAACAGAATGGCCGACCGGTGTTTCGTCTAATAATTTAATGACCGTTCTTTTCTTGCCTGCTCCGACAAGCATTGTATTTGACGGCACAAACAATCCGGATGTTCTGAATACACCCGCAGGAACCGTTACGACATAACCTCCGTGGGCCATAGCATCATGAAATGCCTGCGTGTCATCTGTTACTCCGTCACCTTTAGCCCCAAAATCCATAACGTTTCGCTCTGTCACATGTTCAAATCTGTTTTCATACATTTTAAGTCTTTCATTTAAATTTTCATAAGTTGACGTGCCGTCGCTAAGAGCAGCACCGATTTTGCTGTCAATCGCTTCAAAGTTTTGAGCAATGCTTTCAACTTCAATCCCCTCAGTTTTATCGGGTTTGTAAAGTCCTAAAAACGTCGTATAGTTTGTCATGATCTTGCCTCCCATTTTTTAATTGCTATTTGAAATATCGCAGGAGTCATTCCGTTTTTGCATCTCCCACTTTCACTCCTGCATGTACAGGTGGCAAAAGGTATGACAAATTCATTCATACATTTTTTTCAAAACATAAAAAGAGCGCCGGATTAACAAGCGCTCTTCCCATTCTGCACATAGTCTGCTGCAGTATTTTAACCGTTCAATATTTTCTCGACACGCTCCCGCATTTGCGGAACGCCTAATCCGACAATGACCTGAAGCGCCTTGCCTTTTCTGACGACGCCGTGGGCTCCCAGCTCTCTGAAATCGGCATCACTTTTGACCTTTGATTCATCAGCGACAGTGACGCGGAGACGGGTGGCGCAATTGGTAACCTCTGTAATATTGTTCTTTCCGCCCAGCGCTTCAATATACAAAGCAGCTGTATCCCGCGGTGTTTCGTCTGCCGCCGCTGTTTCTTTTGAAGCCTGCTTCCGTTCTCTGTACTCTTTTTTCGAATAAAGCTTTGTTTCCTGTCCTTCCTCTTTCTCTCTGCCCGGGGTGGCGATGTTGAATTTGAGAATGAGGAAACGGAAGACGAAAAAGTAAATGGCGGTAAAGCACAAGCCGATGATGATCTGGTATACATACGTCAAACCGTGGCTTGGCGCCAGCGGAATCCAGTTCAAGGTCGCCGCTTCAATCAAACCGCCGCCCATATTTCCGACGACGCCGGCCATATACATGACGGTCGCCATGGAAGCGGCAAGCAAAGCATGAACCGCAAATAAAAACGGCGAGATAAAAAGGAATGTAAATTCAATCGGCTCCGTAATACCGGCGACAATGGACGTCAAGGTGACAGGGATCAAAAGGCCGGCGACGATTTTTTTCTTTTCCTTTGAAGCCGTAGCGTAAAAGGCGAGCGCGATTCCCGGAATACCGAAGATTTTCGAGTTGCCGTGAAGCGCGAAGCCCCCCTGCGGGAACAATTCTTTCAGCGGTTTGACGCTTTGGGAGTATTCTCCGAGATGCTGGGCCCAATAGGTGACGATACCGCCTTCAGCTACAGCCGGCCCGTAAACAAACGGTGAGTAAATAAAATGATGCAGACCCGTCGGAATTAAAATCCGCTCCAGGAACGTGTAAATCCACACGCCGACCGCCCCGGAAGAAACGAGAAAGCTTTGCAGCGATCCGATTCCGGACTGAACCATCGGCCATACGTAGGCCACCGCAAGTGAAATCGGTATCATAATGAAAAAAGAAATAATGACAATGTACGAAGATCCTTGGAAAATCCCCAGGAAATCCGGCAGTTTTTTATCAAAATAGCGATTGTGCAAGTAAACGACAATAGATGAAATAAAGATGGCGCCGATAATATTCGTATCAAGCGTTTTGATGCCGGCGATCATCGTCAGCCCGCTCGTTCCGCCGGCTTCCTGGTTCATATCGACATGAAAAGCCCCGCCCCAAACCGTCAGAATCGCATTGATAAAGTAATTGAATGTAAGATAAACTGTAAGCGCTTCCAAACAAGCCCGCGCCTGCGCTTTTTTCGCTAAAGCGACAGGGATGCCGATCGCAAACAGGAGCGGCATTTGATTAAAGACGGTCCAGCCGCCTTGTTCAATGACGTACCAGCATTGATACCAAAGCCCGTCAGGATCAGCCAGCGGCCCCATCAGCGTTTTATTTTTAAAGAGCGTACTCAGACCGACAATAATACCGGAAAATGCAAATAACAAAACAGGCACAAACATCGCGCTGCCGAAGCGCTGGACTTTTTGCATCATTTCACGTGACCCCCCGCTATTTATCAAAATTTTCAAGCTCTTTATAATCAACATATGCACGGAATAACGCTTCGCCCACCAGAAAAAACGGGGCAAATGCGACGATTTCCGTTTTATCGCTTAACGTCACCGGCTTGCTGGTCGCATAAAGATTATACGGCGTCGTCTGCGCCAGTACGTTGTTTTTCAGATTGGTGATTGAAATGAACGGAACTCCCTTTGCGGACAAGGTCCTTGCCTGCGGAATTAATTCGGGTGTTTCCCCGGATAAAGAAATAATGATGAATACGTCATCAACCGTAAAATCATCACACATGATATCAAACTCTGTGATGTCTTGTATTAAAATCAAATACTTCCGCCGGGATACAAACATCCGCTGCAGCTCGCGGGCGCACACCCTTTGAGCCGTGCCCGATCCGTAAACGAAAATCCGTTTTGCTTCATCTATCAGCCGGCACATCTCCGTCATATCTTTTGACTTTACGTATTTTACGTTGGCTTCAATATCATCCAGCAGCTTTTCAAATGTCATATTCTCGCCTTCTTCAGGCTGATCCTCCCATTTCAGAAAAACCCGGAATTCACTGTAGCCGCTGAAGCCGAGCTTTTGGGCGAGCCGCAGGATCGAAGACCGAGAGACATTGCAGGCTTTCGCCATGTCATTGATACCGAGATGGTAGCACGTATGCTTATTGTTCAATATATATTTTAAAATATAAAAATCGTTGTCATTTAATTTCGCGTAATGCTGATTCACCAGTTCTTCAAGACTCATCCCAAAATCCCCCCGTTTTCTTTCTATTATATAGAATAACAGATGAAGAAAACGGGGAAGATTGTCATCAGGAAATATGAGACGGACTTACATCAAGCTCAGGCCAGTAATCCTTATTAGCCTCCATCAGATCTTCAAGAATCAGTCTTGCCACACGGGCATTCGGCACTGTTTTTGACAGGATCAGCGCCTGCCACAGCTTTTGAAATGACCGCTCTTCCCATGCTTCAGCCGTCAGTTTTTCGACAGATACCTGCTGTTCCATCAGGCCTTTTTGAAATTGCGGAATATTCCCGACGGAGAGCGGTTCAGGTCCGTTTGAACCTACGAGACAAGGAATCTCAACCATGGCTGATGGATCAAAATTTGCGATCGCGCCGTTATTTTCAACGATTAACAGCATTCTCTCCCCGGTATTGTAAGCGATGGCCCGGGCAAGATCGACGATATAGGATGCATGATCGTCAATTGTAATTTCACTGTTTTCCGATGACTGCTCGCGCGTAATCATATCACATTGGCTGAAAATGAAAGCTTCGCGCCCTTCCATGACTTCGTTGGCTCTCGTATGATTCGGATTTGATTTTTTCACCATATCATCCGGGAATAAGTAATATTGCAGATATGTGTTCGGAAGCGTATCCGGATCGGCCGCCTGAACGTCGCGCGCCTTTTTGAAGGTGTCATTCCAGCTTGCTTCGGTCTGTTCGGCCTCCGTCTTCGGAACGTAGCCGTATTCACGGACATGCTCTTTCAGCTTCGGCATTAAATCATTGCCCTCTCGATCCGTGATGGACGTCCACCAGCCAAAGTGGTTCAAGCCGTAATAACGGACCTTCATTTCTTTTCTTGACGATAATCCGAGGATGTTCGCCATGCGATCCTCAATTCCGACCGGCATGTCGCAGATGTTCAATATTTTTGAATTCGGTCTGAGGCGCCGTGTCGCTTCGGCCACAATCGCCGCAGGATTGGAGTAATTCAGCATCCATGCGTCAGGCGAGTACGTTTCCATATAATCAAGGATTTCCAGAACGCCGCCGATAGACCGCATGCCGTATGCAATTCCGCCCGGCCCGCATGTTTCCTGCCCGACGACACCGTACTTCAGCGGGATTTGTTCATCCAGCGCGCGCATCGCATATTTCCCGACGCGGATATGCGCCATGACGAAATCAACATCCGTAAAAGCCGTTTCCGGGTCATCAGTCGCCAAAAATTCAATGTCCGGCGCTTTTTCTTTTATGAATACCTCACACGCACCCGCAATCCGCTCCTGCCTTTCTTTATCATTGTCATAAAGTTTCAGCTTTCTGATCGGAAACTCTTCCAGGTGATTCAAAAGCATTAATACAATTCCGGGGGTAAATGTGCTGCCGCCGCCTGCAATAACGATTGAGAATGATTTGTCTGTCATGTGAAGCCCTCCTCTGATAACGTTTACATTTTATTTATATCATGAGAACGGCTTCTCTGTACCGGGTTTGTGGGAGTTAGATCATTTAATCATTTTTAGTTATTTTTCTCAAAAAGCGGGAAAGTTCTCACAGGAACAAAAAAGGCCTGCTGTGATCAGCAGACCTGTGTCTCAAAAATGCTCTTGTAAATCAGAAAGCTGCACTTCCTGCTCAAATTGAGGATTTCCGATCGGAAAAATCCTGGCCGTTTCCTTGTTCTCGTTGACATGCTGAATATAAATCGGGACGCCTTCATATGTCACATACGCCATGGCAGCGGATTCAGCAATGTCTTTCGCACGCTGTGTGTTCACGTCTCAAACCTCCTTTGGGCCTCACACATAACGTGTCCGGCAGCCAAGAGAAGTATGCTTGTTTCTTACAATTGTCCGGCGGTGAGTTTGAATTTTTTGAGGCGTTTGTAAAACGTGCTCCGCGGAATTCCCGCCATTTTGGCGGCCAGCGTGACATTTCCCTTTGCCGATTCAAGCGCGTTTACGATGATGTTTTTCTGAATGTGCTCCCGGATGGAAACAGGGGGCGCTTCTTCTTGGCTAAAAGACTGAAACTCTTCTGTGAGGCCTGACGCTTCAAGCAGAGATGGGAGAGGGCGCCCTGACAGTCTTCCGTCCGGGAACATGACGGACAGACGTTCAAACACATTAAACAATTCTCTGATATTCCCCGGCCATTTGCGGTTCTTTAAGATGTCTAAAAAATCATCAGGAAGCTCTCCCGGCCAGCAGCGGTTCCGCTGAAATTCAAAGAAGAGGCCGGGAATGTCTTCGGTGCGTTCTCTTAATGGCGGGAGATGGATCGGACAGACGTGAAGCCGGTAAAATAAATCCTCTCTCAGCTTTTTGCTTTCGACAAGCTGTTTCAGATCAGTGTGGGCGGCGGTGATGATTCTGATGTCAACGGGAATTTCTTTCGTCCCGCCGATCGGAGTGACCTTCCGTTCCTGCAGCACCCGTAACAGAGCGACCTGCATGGAGTGTGATATTTCTCCGATTTCATCGAGGAAAAGCGTGCCTTTATCAGCTTTTTGCAATGCGCCGATCTGTCCTTTCCGTTTGGCTCCGGTGAAGGCGCCTTCCGTGTAGCCGAATAGTTCGCTTTCAATCAGCTTCTCGGGGACCGCTCCGCAGTTCACTGCGATAAACGGGCCGTTTTTTCGGGAGCTGTTGTTATGAATCGCCCGGGCGGCAACCTCCTTTCCCGTACCGGTTTCTCCGGTCAGACAGACGGTTGCGTCCGTTCGGGCGACAAGCTCCAGCTGCTGCAGCATATGTCGGGATGACGGGCTTTCGCCTGCCGCGCCATGAAATATAAAAGACGGTTTTTCTTCTCGTTTGGTTACATAAAAGCATGTGAAGCCGTTCTCCTCCCGTTTCGCCTGCTTCATCTGAAAGCCCTGTTCTTCAAGCTCTTGCAGCGTATGCCCGGTAAAATGCTGAACGGGTCGGCTTGCCGCGATAATCCGATTGATCTCATTGCAAAGCACGATCGGTTCATGAGACTTGGTGAGTTCCGCGAATTTGCCGATCATGTCAAGTTCTGTCATCTTCATCTTTAAGGCGAGCTCCCGTTCCGCCGTATAAGCGATGGAGGAAGCAATTCCGAGCATAAATGGCTGAGCGCGGGCGGCAGGGCAGGAAATATCAATGACACCGGCCAGCCGCCCGTCTTCATAACGGATCGGAGCGGCGGAACAGCTCCACTGATGGGAAGCGAGTGAATAATGTTCAGAGCCGTGTATCATGACCGGCTCATTCGTATAAAGGGCCGTCCCGATCGCATTCGTGCCGACTGCCGTCTCCGTCCAGCGGGCGCCTTTTAAGAAATTGATGCGGTTCGCTTCATGAATGGTGTGCGGGTGGCCTTTAACAGAATGGACAACGCCGTCGGCATCAATCAGGAGAACCATCATTTCCATTTCCCGCATCGCCGTCTTTATTTTTTCTGTATGCGGCGACGAGGCTGCCAAAAATAGAGCATGCTTCTCGGCCTGCCTTTCTAAATGATCTGCCGGCATTACCTTTGGCCCCTTTTCCAGATAAGGGTTGACGTCGGCTTTTTTACAGCGGTGCCATGAGGCTGCGATCCTCTTCTGAATACGGGATTCATCAAGCACGCCTTCTTTTACAAAGCGCTTCCAGGTTTTAAAATCATTCCGAATGACATTCATCGTATCCGCTCCCCCCTGTTCAGACCATCTTTTCATATATTGTAGGGGAAAAGTAAAGCGCTTTCAATAAAAAATACCCCTTCTCAGTCTGAGAAAGGGTATTCCGGCTATACGGAATGCACCGCAAGTCCGGTGACATTCAGCAGAGCTTCCTGAAGCGTTTCCGAAAGAGTCGGATGCGCGGCGATCAATTGCTCTGACATATCCGCCGTCATTTCACTGTTCATCAGCATGACCGCCTGGCCGATCAATTCTGTTACGTCCGGCCCGATCATTGACACGCCGACGATTTCTCCGAATTCCGGTTCGGCAATGATTTTCATTTTGCCGCCGTGCTGATGTTTAATTAACGCTTTTCCGTTAGCGGAAAATGAGCATTCTCCGATTTTCACGTCTCCGTATGTCTCTCTCGCCTGCGTTTCCGTCAGTCCGACAGCGGCCATTTCCGGCGATGTATAAATGCAGCGGGGCACCGCCCGCATATCGACTTTACTGTCTTTTCCCGTGGCATGTGAAGCGGCGGTGATGCCTTCATGAATAGCGGCATGCGCCAGCTGCATTCCTCCGGCCGCGTCGCCGCATGCATATATATGCGGCACATTTGTCTGCATATGGTCATTGACTTCAATGCCGCGCGGAGAATACCGGATGCCTGCCTGCTCCATGTTCAGCTTTTGCAAACGCGGTTTTCTGCCGATTGCAACCAGAATGTGATCAGCATTGGCCTCAATTTCTTTGCCGTCTTGTGTCCACACGGCGGTTTTCCTTTCTCTGTCAATCCGCTGGAGGGCGGCTTTCGTCTGAATATCAACCCCGCTCTCTCTTAAAGAGTCTTCAAAAGCGGCCGCGATTTCTCCGTCTTCTGCCGGGAGCAGCCTGTCAGCCGATTCAATCACCGTTACTTTCGTTTTAAACCGGCTGAATAAAGATGCAAACTCGCAGCCGATTACACCTCCTCCGACAATGAGAAGAGAAGAAGGGATTTTCTGTAAAGAAAGCGCATCTTTGCTGTCGATCACCCAATTGCCGTCAAAAGGGGCAAACTGCAGCTCCGCCGGTTTAGATCCGGATGCAATCAATATCCGGTCCGCTTCCAGAATGTCTTTTGCGCCTTCTTCTTCTTCAATCAGCAATGTCTGATCTGTGAGAAATGAAGCAGTCCCGCGGATGACCTTAATCTGATTTGCTTTCATTAAGTATTGAATTCCCTGCACGAGCTGGCTGACGATTTGCCGTTTGCGCCCCTGCATGCGGGCCCAATTGAGTGTAATGTTTTGCGGGAGTTCGATGCCGAATGTATCTGCGTGCCTGATTTTATCAAGCACATTTGCGCTTTCCAAAAGCGACTTTGTCGGGATGCACCCTTCATTGAGACACGTGCCCCCGAGCGGTCCTTTGTCTATCAGAACGACTTCTGCTCCCCTCCGCGCGGCAGTCACGGCAGCTGCATATCCGGCCGGCCCGCCGCCGATAATGGCTAGTTTCATTTCTTCACCTCTCTCTATAAAATCAATCCGGCAGGCTCTTCAAGCAGCGTTTTGACCGTTTTCAGGAAGTCCGCAGCCGGGGCGCCGTCACATACTCTGTGATCAAAAGTAAGGCTCAGCGGCAGGATCGTGCTTTTGACAAGCTCATCTCCTTTGAACGCCGGCGTTTCATAGCTTGCGCCCACTCCGAGAATACCGGCTTCAGGCGGGTTTAGGATCGGGGTGAAATGCTCCACTCCGTAACCTCCGAGATTCGTAATAGAAAATGTCGATCCGCGAAGGTCATCGCCGGAAGCATTGCCTTCCCGCGCCCGCCGTGCAGATGTGCTGATGTGATCCGCAAGCTCAAGAAATGAAAGCTTTTCCGCATCCCGGATCACCGGCACGACAAGGCCGTTATCGAGTGAAACCGCCATCCCGAGATGGATATATGGATAGGTGATAACCCGCTCCTCTTGATAAGAGCTGTTCAGTTCAGGATGCTGTTTCAGCGCAAGCACCGCCGCCCGGGATACGAAATGTGTGACTGTCAGCTTAACTCCGCTCCGCTTTTTCGCACTGTCAGCGAGCTGCCGCTGCCATTTCAACAGCTCTGTAATGTCGGCTTTCATGGTCAGCGTCAGCTGGGCGCTGTTTTGCAGGCTTTTGTGCATTCGGTCTGCAATCACTTTTCTCATCGCTGAAGCCGGTTTTCCCTCCGGCTGTGCCGTCTGAACCGAAGACTGCGGTTCAGCTTCCGTCTTCATGGCCTTGATGACGTCAGCTTTTACAATTCGGCCTCCGGGACCCGTCCCGTTCAGCGTATCAACTTTCAATCCGGCTTTCTCGGCCATTTTTCGGGCAACGGGAGATATTTTCACGCGGTGTTTACGCTTTTGCCCGGCTTTGGGAACGGGAATATTTTCAGGTTCAGCTTGCGGTTTCTCTTCATTTTCAGGTGCCGGTGTCTCTTTTTCCCGCACTTCTTCGCCGTTTTCCCCGATATAACAGATGGCCGTTCCCGGCGGGACTCCCTCTCCCTCTTTGACTTTAATATGAAGAAGCGTGCCGCTTTCAGGCGCTTCAATGTCCATTTCTATTTTTTCAGAGTTGATGCTGGCGATGCTTTCTCCCTTTTCAACCGGGTCGCCGACTTTTTTATTCCAGACGGATACTTCACCTTTCTTCATCGCCATTCCAAGCTTCGGCATCACTACTTTTACAGCCATTCTTTATCCCTCCTTTAATACGCCAAAGGTTCTCCTAAAAGCTCAAGCGTCTCATTTACGATACGTGCCGGCGTCGGAAGATAGATATCTTCTAAGACCGGCGAAAACGGAACAGGCGTATGCGGAGCCGTGATTCGTTTTATCGGTGCGTCCAGCAGGTCAAAGCCTTTATCCGCAGCAAGCGCCGCGATGTCTGTCGCAATGCTGCAGCGCGGATTGGCTTCATCAATAATGATCAGCCTGTTTGTTTTTTCAAGTGACACAAGGATAGCCTCTTCATCAAGCGGTGACAGACTGCGGGGGTCAAGCACCTCTGCTTCGATCCCTTTTTTCGACAGCTCTTCCGCGGCTTCCAGCGCCGTATTCACCTGCTTGCCGACTGCAAAAAGTGTCACATCGCCGCCTTGGCGTTTAATATCGGCTTTGCCGAGCGGAATCGTATAATATCCTTCAGGCACCTCGCCTGTCATGCTGTAGGACGTTTTGTCTTCAAAAAAGAACACCGGATCATTGTCCTCAATCGCAGCCAGAAGAAGTCCTTTTGCATCATACGGATTTGAAGGAACGACGGTTTTCAGGCCGGGAATGCTCGTAAACAGAGCATACATGGCTTGAGAATGCTGGGCGGCCGCTCTGAAACCCGCTCCGTAAGTCGTTCGCACTGTAATCGGCACTTGGGCTTTCCCGCCGAACATATAGCGGAATTTCGCCCCCTGATTAAGCACCTGATCAAAACAGGTTCCGATAAAGTCATTGAACATCAGCTCGGCAATCGGTCTGAGTCCGGTGGAGGCCGCAGCCATGGCCGCTCCCATGTAACCCGCTTCAGAAATCGGCGTATCAAGCACCCTGCTTCTCCCGAATTCCTGAACAAGCCCCTTCGTCACACCAAGCACGCCGCCCCATGCTTCATCATTCTGCAAATGGTCGACATCCGCGCCTCCGGCCACATCTTCACCGATTAACAGCACATTTTCATCTCTTTGCATCGCAAGTCTCATCGCTTCATTGATTGCGTCGGACATGCTCACGATTCTTGCCATTTCAACATTCCCCCTTTTTTAATAGCTCACATACACATCAGTCAGAAGCTCAGATTCGCTCGGATACGGGCTTTTCTCACTGAAAGAAACCGCTTTTTCAACCGCTTGTTTCACATTGTTTTCAATATCGGCGAGCTTTTGTTCCGCCATCTTTTCCTGAAGCAGATATGCTTTAAAAGCGCTGATTGCATCACGGTCTAAGTGAACCGTCTTTTCCTCTTTCGGCTTATACGTCTGGGCGTCTCCTTCGAAGTGGCCGTAATTTCTGTAAGTCATGCATTCAATTAATGACGGCCCTCCCCCGTTTCTCGCCCGCGTGACCGCTTCTTCTGCGGCTTCATAAACGGCCAGCACGTCTTTTCCGTCCACAGTTACGCCGGGCATCCGGTAAGCCGCCGCTCTGTCGGCAATAGAATCACAGGCCGACGCATACGAAAACGGCGTCGCTTCTCCGTAGCCGTTGTTTTCCGCGATAAACACGACAGGAAGATTCCATACAGCCGCCAGATTGAGCCCCTCATGAAACGTGCCTTGGTTGTTTGCGCCGTCCCCGAAGAAGCAAACGCTTACATTATTAGTCCCTTTATATTTAGCCGTCAGCGCTGATCCGCAGGCAAGCGTAAAGCCTCCGCCTACAATTCCGTTTGCGCCGAGCATGCCTTTATCCAGATCCGCAATGTGCATAGAACCGCCCTTGCCTTTACACAGTCCGGTCGCTTTCCCGAATATTTCCGCCATCATACCATCCAGATCACAGCCTTTGGCGATACAATGGCCATGTCCTCTGTGTGTGCTTGTAATGCTGTCTCCATCATTCAAATGAGCGCACACCCCTGCAGCTACCGCTTCCTCACCGGCATACAAATGGACGAATCCTGGAAGCACTCCCTGCGCGAACAGTTCATGGACTTTGTCTTCAAAGCCCCTGATTTCCAGCATCTTTTGGTACATCCACAGCGCTTTCTCCTCAGTTAATGACAAGCCTTCTCGTTTTAACAATTCCATTTTTTGTGCGCCTCCTTCTATTTAGGGTTCATATTTATAAATGCAAGAAGTGTGCCAGCTTTTAAAGCCCGTAAAATCAATGTTTTTATTTTATACTGTGAGACAGTTTGATACAGGTGTCTCATTTTGTCTCGATCTATATCCATTTGTCTCGTTTCAGGTATACAAAAAAGACCGGATATCACCCGGTCTTTGACAATGATCGACGTATTTATTTCCTCGGAAATCTTTTAAAAGCTTCATACTTCTGCACTGCTTGTCTGAATGGCTGTTACAGTTCATGCTTTTCTTCTGCAGCCTTATTCAGCGCTTGAAGCATGTAGCCAATGCCTTTGTACGATGACAGAGGCCAGCTGACATGCTGATGCTCTCCGATGACGGCTTTTAGGACGCTTCGGTATTTTTTCCCGCCAAGCATGACAATTTCAACAGTGTCAGAAAAGCCTTTTTCACAAAATTGGCGCTGCAGCTCCTCCGCTGTCATGATCTCCGGATGACCGGTTCCAAAAGTGACATCGTAATTTTCAGGAACCATATCATCCGGACGAAGGAATCCGTGCTTTGCCGACAAAATCACCCACTCATCGAAAAAAGCTTCCGCGTATCGCTCGCATGCTTGATGAAATGGGCTGAGATAGGCGTCCTCCGCCTTTACCGGCCCTGTATCCGGATTGATGTCCCAGATTTTTTTCTTGCCGCAGGGGATGATGCACAGTCGTTTCATTTTTCTTTCCCCCTTTATGCAGTTTCTCATATCAATGTACCATTATCTGCTGATTTACGCATGATAAAACGTCAGACAGAAGCCCTTGGAGAACGGGACATAGATCTGCTTTCTGTAATCAGGGTGCAGGCGGGGGAAAGGCTGCACACAAAAAGACCCGGAATTCATACTGAAATCCGGGCCGGATGAGGAATTGTATATGTCACTCTTGCTCCATCCCATCAAGATACTTTCTCTCAAAGTCATCGAGCAATGCACGCACTTCATCTGTTGACTTTGTATTCATGCATTGATTTCTTAATTCACTTGCTCCCCGGAATCCGCGGAGATAAATCTTAAAAAAGCGAGGGAGCGGTTTGTATGCTCTAGCTTCTTCTTTTGAATATTCATCATGAAGATCCAGATGCAGTCTCAAAAGATCAAGCAATTCCTTACTGCTATGCTCTTTCGGCTCCTTTTCAAAGGCGAATGGATTTGTAAAAATGCCTCGTCCAATCATAATCCCGTCAACACCGTATTGTTCGGCAAGCTTTAACCCGGTTTCCCGGTCAGGAATATCCCCGTTGATCGTCAAAAGGGTATCTGGCGCTATCTCGTCACGAAGTTTCTTGATTTCCGGGATCAGCTCCCAATGCGCATCTACTTTACTCATTTCCGCCCTGGTGCGCAGATGAATGGAAAGGTTAGCAATATCCTGTTTCAATACGTGTGTCAGCCAGCCGCGCCATTCGTCTACATCCGTGTAGCCAAGTCTGGTCTTCACACTTACCGGCAGTCCTCCCGCTTTCGCTGCCTGTATTAATTCGGCTGCAACTTCAGGACGGCAGATCAGGCCGCTTCCCTTTCCGTTCCCCGCCACATTAGGTACAGGACAGCCCATATTGATATCCAGCCCTTTAAACCCTAATTCCGCCATCCCAATACTCATTTGGCGAAAGTTTTCAGGCTTATCTCCCCATATGTGGGCTACCATCGGCTGTTCATCCTCTGTGAAAGTCAAACGGCCGCGCACACTATCCTTCCCATCCGGGTGACAATAGCTTTCTGAGTTTGTAAACTCTGTAAAAAACACATCAGGCCTGCCAGCTTCACTCACAACATGGCGAAAAACAACATCCGTCACATCTTCCATTGGCGCCAATACAAAAAATGGCCGCGGCAATTCACGCCAGAAATTATCTATCATAACAAATTCATATCCTTTCATTAGGGAATACGGCTGCATCATTTATTAAAAAACTGACCATGCTTTCCTTTTACACTTATAGCACGCGAAAGCATTTCTTATCAAACGATAGTAAATTTTGAACATTTCACTTTTTACAATTGAAAAAGTGAAAAAGCAAACTGACGCAGAACACATGAATTGAGTTAACGTAATAGTCTATCGCTATAGTTATCCCCATACCGTTCATTTCTGATCAACTCAGTCAACTCCTTAACCTTTAATAGGTTCTAAGAGAAAAAGTGTGATGATTAACTGCACCTTATTTATATTGTGGTTTATTAATAGTAGCGCTGACCTTCATCTTTCGCAGCGGTCTTACTTATGAACTTTTTGGATAAAAAGGATTCCAACCTAAATAGAATATCATATGAGTTCTCCCGATTACCAATGCAAAATAATTGTCAAAATATCTGCATAAAAAATAAATAATTACTTTTATAAGACACTGCCAGAAATCACCTATATATGTTTGGATAAGGTTTCGATTCGGTAACCCTGATCCAAAACCAAAAAATAGACTGCTGACTAAGTGCCGCAGTCTTCATTTCGAATATCCTTTTTTATACCTGTGATGATTTGTATAACAGTGAAAACCCCTAGGAAAACAGTGACAATATTAAACCATGGATTCTCATAGAATGAAAGATAGTTTTGAAAGAAATCCAGTTCAACTATATTTGCTGGGAATCCATTCATTTCTCTATACTTAGGACCCCATCCCGTTAATTCTACAAAGTTAAAATAAAGCTGTGAAACTAAAAATGCCAAGACCGTGAGAAACCAACTTCTTTTATATAACGGTCGTTTTTTGTTTACTTTATCCATTTAACCAATTTCCTTTTCTGCAATATTTTACTAAGTATCCATCTAAAATCATTATATTATGAAGCAGCAGATGTGCCAACTTCTTTTCTCACTACCTTCATAAGTCTGTATGTGAACTGCTTTCATTCCAACCTTCAATGATTATCATCGAACGATAAGTGTTAGAGTTTTAACTGTTATAAAATTCTTTTTTGAAACGATCAATTTTTATTATTGGCTGCCGATATAACGGATTTGAGAAACTGGATAGAGTTATGCCGGCACTTTCGGAGCAGTAAAATCTCTTCCCTCTTACGATGTACTCTTTTCCTAAATCAGACCTTCCAACCCGAAGTCCACCGTTCGAGTTGTAATAGACTTTTCCTGCATACTTTTCTGCTCGACATTAGCTGTTTTCATTCGCTTATCTCACGTTTTTTCAACTCTTTTCGTCAGTTAAAATAAGTATCCGCACATGAAAAAGATCCGGAAATCGGCAATGTTCATTCTGCCGAAATCCAGATCTGATGAGAAATTGTTTATTTTTAGTGAGACGATTTCAATACAAGCTTCGCCACAGCTTCCACATGAGCCGTCTGCGGAAACATATCCACAGGCTGAATATATTCGACGCGATAGTCTTTCGACAGCGCCTGCAAGTCTTTGGCCAGTGTGGAAGGATTGCAGGAAACGTAGACGAAGCGTTTCGGTTTTACTTTTTTGATGGTGTCTAAAAATGTTCTGTCACAGCCGGTTCTCGGCGGGTCGACGATGACCACGTCAGGGCGGAAACCTTCTTTCGTCCATTTCGGGAGCCAGTGTTCGGCTGTTCCTGTGACATATGCCGCGTTTTTGATGCCGTGTTTTTTAGCGTTCTTCTTCGCATCATCAATTGATTCTTTAATGACATCCATGCCGCGGATCTCTTTTGCGCCGCTTGAGACCCACATGCCGATCGTACCGACGCCGCAATATGCGTCAACGACTTTCTCTGTTCCGGTCAGCTGCGCCGCTTTTTTCACTTCGTCATACAGCTTGACCGTCTGCTCAGGGTTGAGCTGGAAGAAAGCGCGGGCGCTCAGTTCAAATGACACGTCGCCGAGCACCTCTTGAATGGCATGGCTTCCGGCCAGCGCTTTTGTTTTGTCACCGAAAATGACGGATGTGCGCGCGCCGTTGATGTTTTGAATAATCGATTTCACTTCCGGCAGACGATTTTGAATGGCTTTGACGATTTCGTCTTTATTCGGCAGTGTCTCCTTCGCAGTGACAAGCACAACCTGCACTTCGCCTGTTTCAAAACCGACTCTCGTCACGATGGTGCGGACATCGCCTTTTTTGGTCCGTTCGTTATAAACAGATACGTTGTGTTTTTCCAAAATGCGGCGGACGATACCCGTTGTTTTGTTTGTCGCCGGATGCTGGACAATGCATTCCTTGATCGGAACAATTTTATGGGAGTCAAGTCCGTATAAGCCGGCAATGATGCTGCCGCTTTGCGAGCGTCCGACTTGGAACTGGCTTTTGTTCCGGTAATTCCACGGGTTGTCCATTCCGATCGTTTCTTTAATGTTCATTTCTTCGGCATTGAATCTCGTATGACGTTCCAAAGACTGAATGACGATATCGCGTTTTTCGCGAAGCTGCTGGGTGTATGCCAGATGCTGAAGCTGACAGCCGCCGCATTGGTCATAGACCGGACATGGCGGTGTGACGCGGTGTTCAGACGGCTTGCGGATTTTTTTGACGCGTGCTTCTGAAAATTTCGGCTGCACATTTGTCGCTTCAGCAACGACTTCTTCGCCGGGCAGAGCGCCGGGAACAAAGACAACCTTTTTCTTAAAATAACCGACGCCCTCTCCATTAATGCCGAGGCGTTTGATGGTCAGCGGAAATGTCTGTCCGATTTTCAATTCGGCAGGCGCCTTTTTTTGATGTTGATTCACGTTTTTTTCTCTCCGTTTCTATATAAAGCCTTCCTCATGGGAAAACGGCTGATTTGAAATACCGCATCTTTTCAGTATAACATGCAGCCGGCGGTTCCTTCATGTTTTTCATTGGAAGTTTCCAAAAAATGATCAAAGCGGTTTTCATTCAATACTTCTCCACAAATATAAGGACGCATAGCTTAAATACGGCGCCCATTCGCTGCTTACCTGGAGCATCATGTCTTTTGACGGTTTATCCTCAAGGGCGAAGCGGCGTTTGACGGCGTTTTGCAGGCCGATGTCCGCCAAAGGAAACAGATTCGGGCGGCCGAGGCCGAACATGAGGACGTTTTGGACGGTCCACGGTCCGATGCCTCTGATGGTGATCAGCTTTTTCATAATGTCTTCATCCGATAGATGGGACAGTTCCGCCAGATTGAGCGCTCCGTCTGCAATCATCCGTGAAATGTCAATCGCATATTCCGCTTTTCTCATACTGAACTGGAGCTCCCTCAAGTCCTGATAATCAAGCGCCGCAATCGTTTTCGGCTCTGGATAGCACCAGACGCCGTCTTTTTGTTCACCGAAGGCATGGACGAACCGTTCCGTTAACGTAAAAGCGAAGGACAGGTTGAGCTGCTGGTGGATGATGCATTTCATGAGACAGTTGTAGACGCCATATTCTAAGACGAGCGGGGTTCCCGCATGCTCCTCAAAAAGCGCAGACAGATTTGTTTTTGAGAAATGATCAAGCACCGGCTGAAGCGGCTGTTCCCACTGAAAAATGTGTTTGATCCGTTCAATCATCTCCGCGCGGTCACTTTCTCCGCTGACGAGAAAAACCGGGTCTGCGGCGGTGCCTTCCGCTTGAACCGTGATGACGGACAGTTTGCCGCCCCGTGTTCTGAGCGGCACTTTGATTGATCTTGCTTTAAGATCGACCGCATTCAGCGGATCGAGTGACAGCCTTTCAAGCACTTTATCAAAATGATACGGCGGCGTGACCGAAACCGTTTCCTCCCACATATGCTCCACCCCTTTTTGTCCAAGTATATCATGAAGCGGCCCGGCGGCAATTCGTATACTTTTCTTCATAACGCCGCATGATATAATGGCAGGCGGAGGGTTGTTTATGATACATATAACCGCAATCACAACACATAATGAGATATTAGATAATATCCCCCTATCACGTACAGAACAACCGGACATCGCATGGTACTGGGTTGATTTTTTCGGCGCCGAGAATGATGAAACCGAGCTGCTGCGGGATTATTTTCATTTTCATCCGCTTGCGATCGAGGATTGCTTTCAGCACATGCAGCGGCCGAAAATCGACCACTATGACGGCTACCGTTTTTATGTGCTCCACGCTTTAAACCCGGACACACTGGAAATGGAAGAGGTGGACATCTTTCAGTCCGACCGTTTCATCGTCAGCTTCCATTTGCACGAATCGCCCGGCGTCTCAAGGGTGAGAGAACGGTTTTTCGCTTCTCCGGGGTTAGCCAAAAAAGGGCCCGGACATATCACTTATATGATTATGGATCAGCTTGTCGATGAATATTTCCCTGTGCTGTACAAAATTGAAGACCGGCTGAATGAAATTGAAGACAGCAGAACACATAAATCTTACGGCACTTTAATGAATGAAGTGTTTGAATTGCGGACTGATCTTTTGAACCTGAGACGGACGATCATTCCGATGCGCGATTTAATGTACCGGATTTTGAGCCTTGATCATGTAAAAGAAAGCCGTGAAACGAAGGCGTATTTCAGCGATATTTATGACCACCTGTTAAAACTGGCTGAGCTGATCGAGTCAAACCGTGATATGACGTCAGATCTGCGGGACAGCTACGTGACGCTGAATTCAAACCGGATGAACGCCATTATGATGACGTTAACCATCGTCTCGACCATCTTTATACCGCTGACGTTCATCGCGGGGGTGTACGGTATGAATTTTGATAACATGCCTGAGCTTCACTGGAAATACGGATATTTTATCGTTTTGGGCGTTATGGCCGTTCTTGTGGCTGCCATGCTGTTTTGGTTCGCCCGCAAAGGCTGGTTTAATATTTTCAAGTAAGAACGGCTGCCGGCTGTTCTTTTTTTTGAGAAAACATGATATGTTGGAAAAAAACGTAAAGAGGTGTGCGCCGTTATCATGCTTTCTCACAAAACCATTTCTTCTGTCCTCCTGCTTTTTTGTGTCATGTCCATTGCCCCGCTGTATAACGGCTGTACGATGTCTGATTACATCTTTGAATCGCTCGGCTTTTCTCCCTGGTCTGAAGACGGAGCCCATATCTCCGTCATTCCCGGGGTCGTCCTTTACTTTGCGGCGTTAATCTGGTGTGCCGCCGCGTTCAGACGGACGCTTCCCGCGGCGGGGCTGTTTTTGACCTTTCTCAGTATGGGGGCCGCTTCCGGTATCAGTCCCGCCACCGAATATGCCGCTTTTTCCTTAAAACAATTCGCGCCCGAAAAAGACGCTGTCGAATATTTGAAGCACCGCAGTGAATGCAGCCATTTCATTGAGGGAAAAAGAGCGAGCATGAGCTGTACGCTTTATGTCAATCACTACGGAAAAGGGGAACAAGCCATTTCTGTCACACCGGATTTATCTGAGGACATAAAAGGCGTCACATTCAAATCAAAAACGTTCACAGTAAAGCCCCGTTCAAAAACAATCATCAAGACGCGGTTTACCGGGTTTTATAAAGGAAAAGCCGCTTCAGACTCCGGATGGTCTTCAGAACCTGAATTAAAAGTGGCAAGCCTGAACACAGCAGAATAAACACGTTGCCTATATAATGATGGAAAACACGTAATTGGAGGGATTGTTAAATGAAGATCGCCATCGTCGGACTCGGCAATATGGGACGCCCCATCGCCGACAATATCATGAAAGCCGGATACAGTCTGACTGTATATAACCGGACGAAGGAAAAAGCGGCTGATCTGCTGGAAAAAGGGGCTGAATATGCCGAAACGTCCCGCCAGGCAGCTGAACATGCGGACATTGTACTTTCAATACTGTCAGACGATGAAGCCGTAACAGGCGTGACGTTCGGAGCTGACGGCATTATTGCCGGGTTATCTGAAAACGGCATTCATATTTCAATGAGCACCATCAGTACAGCGCTGTCAGAACAGCTTTCCGCCGCACATTCGGGCAGAGGCCAATCCTTTATTGCCGCTCCCGTCCTCGGCCGGCCCGATGCCGCTGAGAAGGCCGAGCTTCGTATCATCACAGCCGGACCGGCAGAAGCGAAGAAAAAGGCTGAGCCTTTGCTAAAAAGCCTGAGCCAGCAGATATTTGACGTCGGTGAAGAAACAAAGACCGCAAATGCCGCGAAAATCAGCATCAATTTCTTGCTCGTTTCTATGCTGGAGGCGCTATCTGAATCATTCTTAATGATGGAGAAGTACGGTTTAGAACGGAAACAATTTTTAGAAATCGCCAGCGCGCTCTTTGGCTCTCCTGTCTATCAAAATTACGGCACCATTATGGCTGATGAGGCATTTGAGCCGGCCGGTTTCAAAATGTCTTTAGGGCTGAAGGATACCAATCTGGCGCTCACCGCCGCGGAACAGGTTTCCGCCAAGCTCCCTCTTGCCGAGCTGGCCAAGAGCCATTTTGAAAGCGGGATCGAACAAGGATTCGGGGATCTGGATTGGGCCGCTTTGATTAAATGTCTGAAATAACAAAACACCTCTCCGTTATCAGGAGAGGTGTTTTTTACAGACGCGGCAGCTTCATTTCTTTCTCAAACATCAGATCATCAATGCTTTTAAACGTGTAGCCTTCTTTTTTCAAATCAGTAATTGCATCGTCCAGAGCTTCTGAATTGTCCTTTGAAACGGTGTGGAGAAGATAGATCGCGCCGGGATGCGCCTGTTTTATCATGTGATCATAGGCGTATTTTTTCCCTTTCTGCTCGTTAACCTTCCAATCGACAAATGCGACGGACCAGAAAACGGTTTGGTAGCCGAGGCGCTTCGTTTCTTTCAGGACATATTCGCTGAACACGCCGCGCGGCGGACGGAGATACAGATTGTCCCGCTTTCCGGTAATGTTGTAAACAGCTTCCGTGACGGAATCGAGTTCATCTTGAATCTGATCGCCCGTTTTTGTCGTCAGATCAGGATGATGAAGAGAATGATTGCCGATAATATGGCCTTCCTTTGACATCCGTTTAATCAAATCAGGCTGCTCTTTCACAAAATGGCCTGTGACAAAAAAAGTGCCTGTGACATGATGTTTCTTTAAAACATCAAGCACTTTCGGGGTATACCCATTTTCATATCCGTTATCAAACGTTAAATAAATGGTCTTTTCTTTCGTGTTGCCTAAATAAAAGGCATCGTATTTTTTGACAAGATTGTCCAGCTGTCTGCCGGCATCCGGCGGCTGATGATTGACGCTGCGTTTAAATCCCCAGTTTATCCGTTCATTCGGCACGGCCTCTGCACTGTTTATGCCTCCCGCAAGTAAAACAGCCATGCAGCAAATTGAACAAAACCATTTCATGCCCAGCACTCCTTCTGCATTTTTCCTTATTTTGCAGTAGGCCCTGCCCTTTTATACAGCCGCATTATGGAAAGAGAAAAACCCCGGCGGCCTGCCGGGGTTTATTCCCAATCCTTTTTGAAGCGTTCGTATTTTGCTTCCAGATCATCAAGCATGCCGATGAGCCGGTCTATATCTTCAACGTCCGTTGATTCAGGGTCTAATGAATCAATGACATTCATAAACATATCGAGTCTGTTCTTCAAGTAATCGAGCTGCTGATCTTTGCTGTTTACTGCGTTCCCCATACTTCCACTCCATTCATTTTTTATAATGGTAGCGTATTTTTTGCCGTTTTTCAATGGTTCCGCTACTTGCGATCTTGGCAGATCAGGTCTAAAATTAACACTTGGCAGACGTTAGTATGCCCATTTATAAAGGAGTTAGATAGTCATGACACAAAACACAGCACTGCGTCCGATCACACCGGAGTACGATCCTTGGGAAGCGTACATGGATGTCGACCAGTATGGAGATATGAAACTGACGAACGTTGAATTTACAACGACGACCTTGTGCAATATGAGATGCGAGCACTGCGCGGTCGGGTACACGCTTCAGCCGAAAGACCCGAATGCGCTGCCGATTGACCTTTTATTAAAGCGGCTTGAAGAAATTCCGCTGTTACGCTCGATCAGCATTACAGGCGGCGAACCGATGCTTTCGCTGAAATCGGTAAAGGAATATGTCGTCCCGCTTTTGAAATATGCGCATGAACGCGGCGTGCGCACACAGATCAATTCAAACCTGACGCTTGATATCGGGCGCTACGAACGGATTATTCCTTATTTGGACGTCCTTCATATTTCCCACAACTGGGGAACGGTCGAGGACTTTGCCGACATCGGATTTGCGATGATGGAGAAGAAACCGACATTTGAACAGCGGGCGCGCTATTTTGACAAAATGATTGAAAACAGCCGCACGCTGGTCGAAGCGGGTGTAATGGTTTCAGCGGAAACGATGCTGAATAAACGCACGCTGCCGCATATTGAACATATTCACCGGCAGATTACAGAAGAAATGAAATGCCAGCGCCACGAAGTCCATCCGATGTATCCGAGTGATTTCGCCAGCGCGCTTGAATCACTCAGCCTGAAGGACATGAGACAGGCCATTCATCATCTGCTCGATATTCGCGATGAAGAAACATGGATGCTGTTCGGCACTCTCCCGTTTTACGCATGCAGCCCTGATGAAGAAGATCAGAAGCTCCTCCGCCGCCTGCGGGAAGCGAAAAACGTTACGGTGCGAAACGATCCTGACGGCCGCTCCCGCCTGAATGTCAACATCTTTGACGGAAATATCATTGTCACGGATTTCGGGGATACACCGCCGCTCGGCAATATTAAAACAGACAGCCTTCCTAAAGCGTATGACAAGTGGAGACAGACGAAGCTGAGCAAAGAGCTGAACTGCCGCTGTACAAACGTCCGGTGCCTCGGACCGAACGTCCTTGTCAAAAACAGTTATTATCAGGAGACAGATTTTTCATTACGAAAAGCCAGAGGTTAACAGAAGATGGAAACGACAATTACGGATATTTTGAAAAGCAAAGTGGTTGAGATCATCATCGTCGCTCTCGTGCTTTACGCCGGTGTCTTTCTGATCAACCGCTTTGTACAGGTGTTATTTAAACGCACAGATTTCTTGGAGGAACGGAAAGGGAAAACGATTGAGAGCCTCGTCCGCTCTATCACCCAGTATACGGCGACGATCGGATTTATCTTTTACGTCATTTCTTTATTCGTTCATGATTTCGGCAGAATTTTAGCCGGGGCGGGCGTTGCCGGTATCGTCATCGGTTTCGGCGCCCAGTCTTTAATCAAGGATATTTTGGCCGGTATCTTTTTAATATACGAACGTCAGCTGCATAAGGGCGATTACGTGACGATTAATAATCTCTTCAACGGTACAGTGGAAGAAATCGGACTCCGTTCCCTGCAGATCCGTGAGTGGACCGGCAAACTGCTTACCATTTCAAATGGTGAGGTGAGACAGCTTCAAAACTATAACATTGATTTTATGCGGATTACCGAGTCTGTCGTGATCAGTTATAAGGAAGATCCTGAGCGGGTATATGCCGTCTTAGAAAAAGCCTGTGACATGCTCAATGATGAGCTTCGCGATTCACTGAAGCGGGATGAATTTCTCAATGCGACAGAACCGTTTCAAGTGCATGGAATTATGAGCCTGAACAAATTGACGAGAGGCATAGAATTTACCGTCAAAGGCATGGTTCAAGACAAAGAATATTTCTCGGCGAGCCTTGCGGTGAGACGCGTTCTTGCCCGGGAACTGTACAACAACAATGTGCAATTGCTTGAGGAAATGAATTATACTCAAAAAAGCTGATTCCCAAACCGGAATCAGCTTTTTTTATTTATCTCGGCTGCGCTGTCATTTGAAAACCGAATGTAACATGATCCTGCACCGGAATCCAAGCGCCGATTCCTTGCGAGGTCACATTTTTGACGACAAGTTTCCGCTTGCTGCCTTTCAGCACCAAATACACTTCGCCGTATGTTACTTTTCCTTTTTCACTAACGGCCGGGGCATAGGCGTGTAAATAGCCGAGCCGTTGCGGAGAAATTTTATAAATCTGATCGCGTTTTGTGCCGGCGCCGATGACCGTTTCAAACGCGAGCGGCAGTTTTGTTTTCTTCATCGCTTTTTGCATCATCATGCTTTTCACATCTTCTGCGTTCGGCACTTTCGCTGTGAGCCCGCCTTTGATTTTGTATTGCTGTTCTTGGGCGTATGAGATTTCCGCGGCTTGCTGCCCGCCCCGGTTATCCGCTCTGTTCGTGTTGATTTTTTTATATTCCCAGTTGGCGACCGTTTCGTTCGATTGATAGCCGAGCGCCCATTTCCCGAGAAATATTGTCGCCCGGTATCCGATGGCAAGCGGTGAACCGGAAACCGAAGATTCATTCAGCATCTTTATCAGATGCGGATTTTCGATGTTGATCTCTGATGTATCTAACAATTCCTTTGCCAGTTTGCTCGGCTGAAGCATCGGCTGGTCCTGTGAAGCATTCGGATACGTATTTTCCTTGGAAATGCTGACGACAGAGTTGGGAACCTTAAACGGTTTCTTTGCACCGGCAGACGGCGCTGCAAAAAAACTAAAGGATAACAGCAGAATCAATGTGGCATGAAACAGCTTTTTCATCATATCACTCTTTCTATAGCATTTTCCTTTAGTCTTTTCCTCCGTAATCGTTGTTATCCGCATTTTTTACAGGTTAAAGCAGGAAAAAGCCGATCGCCATGATGACATAAGCGGCAAGGAGAGTAGCCCCCTCAAACCAGTTCGAATCACCGTCATTTGAAATCATCGTCATCAAAAGGACGGATGATATCATCGCGACAAGCTCAGGCAATGTGAATACCAGCGGCATATTCACCGGGAAAAAGACGGAACAGATCACGAGCACCGGAGCGACAAACATGGCGATCTGCAAAGTCGAGCCGACCGCGATTTCAACGGCGACATCCATTTTGTCTTTGTACGCCATAATGATGGCCGACGCATGCTCTGCGGCATTTCCGACGATTGCGACGATAATCACCCCGATAAACAATTCGCTCCAGCCGAACTGTTCAGCCACCGCATGAAACGTATGGACAAGATTTTCAGATATGTAGGCGACAATAATGGTTGCGATAAATAAGACGGCTGTCGCTCTTTTCCCCGACCACTCAGGCTGCTCCTCTTCTTCCTTGGCACCCGGCTGGTTCGGCTGATAAACACCGCGGTGGGTGACGAGCTTGAAGTAAAGAGCCGCCACATATAAAAGGATCATGATGATGCTGATGCCGACACTCAAATCAAGCTTGCTTTTTTCCCCCATATCCATGGAAAACACTTCGGGAATGACAAAAGCTACGATAATGGCAAATATCAGCAGGCCTGAATTATGCCGGGCATCATGAATATTGAATTCCTGCCGCTTGTATTTCAAACCGCCGATAAAAAACGACAATCCCGCGACAAGCAGAAGGTTGCCCAGCACTGAACCTGTCAGTGAAGCAAGCACGATGCCCGTCAGCCCTTCCTTTAAGGCAAATAGCGATATAATCAGCTCTACCGCATTTCCGAACGTGGCATTCAGCAGCCCCCCGACCCGCGGACCCGCGATAATGGCCAGAGATTCAGTCGCTCTCCCCATAAAACTTGCAAGCGCGATAATCGTCAAGCAATAAATCATAAACAAAACAGCTGACGGCCAGTGCATCAGGCTTCCGATAACTGAAAGCGGCACTCCCGCCGCAGCGGTAAAGAAAAAAATCCGATTCATATTCTGCCTGGCTCCTTTTTTCGAATGAGTCTTTTTATATCCTTCTCAAAAACTCCCTCAATTACACTTCCGGAGAAATCCCAATTGGCATTTTCAGGTTGCCGGACACGAAAAATCCGTGTACGATCAAGAAAGATACTGAAGAAGGAGAAAATACGCGATGTCACGACTGCACTTCTTTATTTTGGTTCTGCTTGTTTCCATCTCCGGTTTTTCCCAAGGCATGCTTCTGCCGGTCATTTCCGTCATTTTTGAAACGAACGGAGAATCAGCCGCTATAAACGGCCTGCACGCAACCGGCCTGTATATCGGCGTGCTTCTGGCGTCGCCGTTTATGGAGGCCCCGCTGCGCAAGCTCGGATTCAAACCTCTGATGGTCATGGGCGGATTTCTTGTTATCATCAGCTTATTCAGTTTTATTTGGCTTCAATCCATCTGGTTATGGTTTTTTCTTCGGCTGCTGATCGGAATCGGGGATCATATGCTGCATTTCTCAACCCAAACATGGGTGACTTCAAAATCAACGCCCCAAAACAGAGGAAGAAACATTTCGCTGTACGGGCTGTCCTTCGGGCTTGGTTTCGCTGTCGGTCCGTTTATGGTCCCTCTCGTAAAAACAAGTCCGTCCCTTCCGTTTATCGTCTCCGGCTGTATCAGTCTCGCCGCCTGGCTGTTTGTATTTGTCTTACGTAATGAACATCCGGCGCAAGGTCCGGATGAAACATCCGGGGACAACAGCGCAAAACGGTTTTACCGCGCCCTGCTTTTCGGCTGGGTCGCTTTTCTTCCGGCATTCGGCTACGGTTTTTTAGAAACGGCGCTGAACGGAAGCTTCCCCGTGTACGCCCTGCGCTTAGGCATATCCGTTGATGCCGTCGCATTGATATTGCCCGCTTTCGCCATCGGAAGTATTGTATTCCAGTTTCCGCTTGGTTTACTAAGCGATCGGTTCGGGAGAAAACGTGTCCTGCTCGTCATTTTACTGACGGGCGCCCTCTGCTTTTTGACGGCCGGATTGTTTCCGTCGCCTTCTGTCATCGGCGGCTGCTTTTTCATGGCAGGGATGGCGGTCGGCAGTATGTTTTCCCTCGGCATCAGCTATATGAGCGACCTGCTGCCGTCCCATCTTCTTCCGGCGGGCAATCTGCTCTGCGGGATTTCGTTCAGCCTCGGCAGCATGATCGGGCCGGTGGCGGGCGGCTGGTATATGCAGCGGTTTGAAAGCGCCAATTTGTTTTACTTTATTACGGTGATCCTGGTCTGTATTTGGTTTGCGCTCGTCTTCGGGAAAACAAAGCACAGCGCCGCTTCCGAATCCCATTCTTTTCCCGCCTCATAAAAAGCCGCCTGATTTAGGCCAGGCGGCTTTTTTCTAATGGTATCCGTTCTGCCCGTTGGCGCTTCCGCTTGTTTTATTCTTCGGGCCGTTTTTTGAGTTTTGTTTATTATGGCTTCCGCCTTTTTTCGTATGCTTGGTCATAGCCGATTCCCCTCCGTTTTTCAGCTTGAACGTCATCCGTTCCTCTATAGCTTGCTCCCGCGGTACGGATTTTCATCAGGAAGCTTTTTACGTTTATGTAAAAGCGCGTTGATTTCTCCTCCTAAAATCAGCAGAGTTCCCGTAAGGTAAAACCAGATCATAAGGACGATAATTCCCCCGATGCTCCCGTATGTGGCGCTGTAGTTGGCAAAGGTGCCGACGTAAAATGAGAACAGCATACTGACGATAATCCAGCCGGCTGCCGCAAATACGGCTCCCGGCAGCACAAAACGGAGGGAAAGCCTTTTATTCGGCGCGAAAATGTAAAGCGCGGTAAAGACGATTAAAAGGATAAGCGGACTGATACCCCAGCGGACAACCGACCACACCTGCAAAAACAAGCCGGGGGCGCCGATGACATCTGCGGCCAGCAGTCCGATTTCTCTGCCGAATACCGGCAGAAGCAGTGCGATTAAAATCGTAACCACCATCGCGATGGTTAAAAAAATTGAGGTCAGGCGAATGATGATAAATGAGCGGTTTTCCTCGACTTCGTAGGCATGGTTAAATGCTCTGACAATTGCGTTCATACCGTTGGAAGCCGACCAGATGACGGCGATAATCCCGAATGACAAAAGTCCGCCGCTGCGTTTGTTCAGCGTTTGCTCCGTAATGGATTTCACCATAGACATTGCGCTGTCGGGCGCGTATTGATCGACTGCGCCGAGCACGTCTTCTGCCGATATGGGAAGATAGGCGGTGAGCGTCAGCATGAAAATTATTAACGGAAACAATGACAGAAGAAAAAAATACGCCAGCTCCGCCGATTTACTTTGTCCTTCATGCAGAGAAAATCTTGCAAACAGCTCCTTTATAAAACTCATGACATCCCACCTCAATGATCGTTTTTCGAAAAATGCTCCTTCGTCTCTTTTAACAGGTCAATGACCTGCGGCGTCGTCTGCTTCAGCCTGGTGATCTGCCCGTTTAAAAAACTCAGATCGTCCGATACGGTATTGGCGATGCTTTTTACTTGGTCCAGTTTTGCAGAAGCCTCCTGTTTCAAGGCTTCGGGATTATTCCGGTAAAATGCCGCACGCCGCCTGCACGCGTCCATGTTCCGGAAACATGCCTCTCTTGTCGGCTTATGTAATAAAGAAAGTGCTCCGCCGGCGGCAGCGCCGATCAGAATCGCTTTTGTCATGATGCGTGTCTGCTTCATCGGTCAATCCCCCTTATAAATGATGGTCTTTCTTTATTGTTTCCAGCAAATGACGGCACCCGGACTCGATCAGAGCGTACACTTCGCTGAAATTCCCGGTATAATACGGATCGGGCACGTCCGCAAGATCCGACTCCGGTACATAATCAAGCAGCCTTGCGATACGCGGCACCGCTTTTTTATAGCCGGCCATGCTGCGCAGATGCCCAATATTTTCAGCATCCATCGCAATGACGTAATCAAAATCGGTCAGATCAGACTCACGGACCTGTCTCGCCGTAATGCCGCTTGCGCTGATCCCTTTCTCTTTAAGGATCTTCTCCGTTCCCTCATGCGGCGGATTTCCCGCATGCCAGGCGCCGATTCCCGCTGAATCAATGTTAATCTGCCCGTTCAGCCCGTTTTTCTTCACCATATCAGAAAATACCGCCTCTGCCATAGGCGAACGGCAAATATTTCCCAGACAGACAAACAGCACATGTATCATATCGATAACCCTCCCTATTCTTTCCCCCCATTTTGAGGATCAAAAACCTTATCATCATCTTAGCAATTTTTCTGCGGCTGTGGAAATAAGCTTTTATTCTAAATGAATTCTGTTAGAATAAAGGGTACGAAAACGGTCATGAAAGGATGCATGAATTTGCCGAGCCAACAAACAGAAACGTTAAACAAAATGATTGAAGACATTTCGCAGAAGCTCAACATGCTCAATGTCGGCGTCATCAGAGCGGAAGATTTCAGTGATGAAAAAATAGAAGATCTTACATACCTTCATCAAATGGTCATGAAAAAAGCATCATTCAGCCCGAGTGAAATGCAGGCCATTGCTGAGGAACTCGCCTCTCTCAGAAAATAAACCCGTGTCAGCCCCGCCAAAAAACGGCGGGGCTTTTTTGATTTAAAAAAGTAAAAAATAAAAGTTCATCGGTTTGACACATATAAAAAGAAGGGGTATAGTAACTGCGAACTTTGGCAGAACGAAATATGCGGTCTTCTAATTTATTTTTTAGTATAACGATATACTTACTGTCTTATCAACGTTAATCAAGTATACCTGCAGCCGTTTTATCAAACCAGTTTTTTAAAGAAAGGCAGTGGTTCAATAAAGGGGAATGGTTCTGTGCGTTCATCAATAATTTAACTTTAATAACCGCATTAGGGGATGTCATCATGAAAAACATATACACCAAAATGGCAGCGGGTCTTTATATCAACTATTTCCTGCTGGGCATGATCAATATTATGATCGCATCGAATATGGAAGCATTATCAAAACAGCTTCATACATCAGCAGCCGGAGTCAGCTATTTGGTCTCCGCCATCGGCATCGGGAAGCTGATCTCGCTTCTTTTTGCCGGAAAGCTCTCAGATACATTCGGGAGACGGCCGTTTATCGTGGCGGGCGCATTTCTGTATCTGATTTTCTTAATCGGAATTCCGCTTTCGACAAACTATACGGAAGCGTTTATCTTCGCTATTTTCGCAGGGATCGCCAATTCATTTTTGGATTCCGGCACATATCCGGCGCTTATTGAAGGATTTCCGAAAAACGCAAGCTCTGCAACCGTGTTAATTAAAGCGTTTGTATCCATCGGCGCGACGGTGCTTCCGTTTTTTATCGTATTTATTGCGGACAGGCATTTGTTTTACGGATGGACGTTTTTCGTGCCCGGCATCATTTTCTTCCTGAACGGCTTTTTCCTGTTGAAAGTTCCGTTTCCGAATCATAAACAAAAAGATGATGGCGGCCGGGCGGATGCCTCTCCGTCTGATGACACGTTCAGATCACAGCCGTCGATATGGCGCGAAGGCCTTGCGATTATTTTGTTAGGCTTTTCATCAACAGCGCTGTTTATGCTCGTTCAAGTATGGCTTCCTAAGTTCGGTCAATCCGTTTTGGGCATGCCCGAAGTGCAAGCCGTCAAATTGTTGAGCTATTACAGCATCGGGGCGCTTGTGTCCGTGTTATTGCTGGCTGTGCTGTTAAACAGAGTGATTCAGCCGATTACGGTAATGGTGCTGTACCCGGTGATCGCGGCAATCGCGCTGCTAGCTCTGATTTTCATTCAGCAGCCGGCCGTATCGGTCATCAGTTCCTTCGTCATCGGACTTTCAACTGCGGGCATTCTGCAATTGGCGATGACGGTTATGGCTGTTTTATTCCCTAAAAATAAAGGAGCCATCACATCTTTTGTTAATATAGCATCAAGCTTATCTTTTATTGTCATTCCGCTTATTACGGGAGCGATATCCAAAACGGCCGGCCTGACCCCTGTTTTTCTGCTTGATATCGGAATTGCGGCTGTCAGCGCCCTCCTCGCATTGTTTATCGGTATCCGTTTTAAGCAATTGATGAAAGCCTGACTATTTTTTAAAGGGAGAGAACCTATCATGCAATCTATTACAATCAGAAACACGGTCATCGGCGAAGGACTTCCGAAGATCATTGTGCCGCTGATGGCAGGCGGAGAGAAAGAGCTCCTTGAAGAAATTGAAGCCGTCAACAGGCTTAACCCGGATATCATTGAGTGGCGGGCGGATGTATATGAACACGTTGAGAGCCCGGACGCCGTAAAAGGCATGCTTGAAAAGGTGCGGAAAGCCGCAGGCGCAACACCGCTGCTTTTTACATTCAGAACCCATAGAGAAGGCGGAAATAAAGTTATTGACGTCCGCCTTTACATTGAATTGCTTAAAACCGTAATCGAAACAAGACACATTGACCTTGTAGATGTTGAATTGTTTACGGGAGAAGCTGAAGTCAAATCAATTGTGAAATCTGCTGAAGACAACGGCGTATATGTCGTCATGTCCAATCATGATTTTCATCAGACACCGAAAAAAGAAGAAATCATCTCCCGGCTGCGGAAAATGCAGGCGTACGGCGCGCACATCCCGAAAATCGCGGTGATGCCGCAAAACACTGAAGATGTTTTCGTCTTATTGGATGCCACACATACGATGAAAACACAATACGCAGACCGGCCGATCATCACGATGTCAATGGCGGGAACGGGCCTGATCAGCCGGCTGGCCGGGGAAGTCTTCGGCTCGGCGTGTACGTTCGGCGCGGGCAAAGAAGCATCTGCGCCCGGACAGATTCCCGTTGCTGAATTGCGAAGTGTACTCAGCATTTTAAATAAAAATATGTAACCAGCGTTTTTCTTCCCTCAAGCGGAATGAAAAACAGACGAATGGACTAACGGAGGAATACATCATGAAGAAAGATTTAGGACGGATTAACGGAAAAACGCAGCTTATCGGATTATTCGCGACGCCGATCGGACACTCTTTATCTCCGGCGATGCACAACCTGGCGTTTAAAAAATTAGGGCTGAACTACGCTTACCTCGCATTTGAAGTCGGCCATGAACAGCTTGAAGATGTGGTGACGGGAATGCGCGCCTTAAACGTCAGGGGCTTCAATGTCTCGATGCCGAACAAGATGAACATTCTCCCTTACCTCGATGAACTCGCGGATTCAGCGAAATTCACCGGCGCGGTGAATACAGTGGTGAATGAGAACGGAAAATTGATCGGACACTCCACTGACGGTATGGGATACGTCCGCAACCTAAAAGAACACGGCATCGACATCACAGGCAAAAAAATGACGCTGGTCGGTTCCGGCGGAGCCGCTACTCCGATTGCGATTCAATCCGCATTGGAAGGCCTCGGCGAAATCTCAATTTTCGCCCGCAATGACGCGTTTTTTGAAAAAGCGGAAGAGAATGTCCGCATCATCAATGAAGAAATGAAGGGCTCTTCTTGTAAAGCGAATCTTTTCCCGCTCGAAGATCAAGATGCGCTGCGTGCTGAAATCGCTTCTAGCGATATTTTCACAAACGGAACGGGTGTCGGCATGAAACCGCTTGAAGGCTTGAGCGTCATTGAAGACACATCCATGCTCCGTCCGGATTTGATTGTGACAGACGTCGTTTACACCCCCGTTACGTCGAAATTGCTTGAACAGGCTCAAGCGGCCGGCTGCAAAACCATTAACGGCCTCGGCATGATGCTTTGGCAGGGCGCCAAGGCGTTTGAATATTGGACAGGCCGTGAAATGCCGGTTCAGTATATTAAAGAGCAGATGTTTGAATAATCTATTGTGATAGAAAGCGCCGAAGGACAATCCGTCTTCCGGCGCTTTATCTTTTTCTCCCCCTCTCTCTTTCTTCTCACGCGCCAAAACGCTTATAATGGAGGTAACGAATAATAACCAAGTGAGGAATGCGACGTATGAAACAGCAAAAAAAACGCCGGGTGACATTGCAGCAGGTCGCTGAGCATGCCGGCGTCTCAACATCCACCGCCTCATTAATCGTCCGCAATAATCCGCGTATTTCCGAAGCGACCCGTGAGAAAGTGCTGCAATCCATGCGGGAGCTTGGGTACGTATATGATCGGGTCGCCGCGAATTTACGATCACAGACGTCCACAACGGTAGGATTGATTATCACTGACATTTCCAATACGTTTTTCTCAGAGTTTCTGATCGGCGTGCAGAATACACTCGAGGAAGTCGGATTAACAGTGCTCTTAGGCACGACATTTGATTCCGTCGCCAAACAGGAGCAGCTGATCTCGACCATGCTGGAACACAGGGTCGGCGGATTGATTTTATGCCCGGTTTCAGGCGCGGCCGAGGAAACCCTTTCCCGCCTTGAGCAGCTTGATATTCCGGTCGTGCTCGCCGTCAGGGAGATTGCCGATGCGGACTGTGATTTTGTCGGAGCTGACTATGAGGAAGGCACCTATAAGGCAGTGCGCCATCTCATTGAAAAAGGGCATCAGGAGATTGCGTTTCTGGGCGGTGTGAAGCACTCATCAACATGGACGAAACGGATGAAAGGGTTTAAAAAAGCGCTCCGTGAAGCGGATCTTGAAGTGAAAAGTGAATTTGTGATTGACAGCGCGCCGACCCGCGAGGCAGGCTATGAAGCTGTGATGAAGCTGCTCCGCCGGCCTGAGCGCCCGGCCGCGATTTTCTGCTTCAGTGATTTGGTCGCGTTCGGCGTCATGCAAGGGATCAGAAAAGCAGGACTCATCCCGGGCGAAGATATTGATATTGTCGGCTTTGACAACGTGCCGGAAGCTGAAATTTCTTATCCCCCGCTTACAACCGTTGCTTCTTTTCCGCGGCAGTCGGGAAAAGAAGCGGCTCAATTGCTGCATCATAAAATCGCCAATTCCCAGCACAAAAAACAGCGCATTATTCTGGCGCCCGAGCTGGTCATTCGTGAATCTTCACAAAAAAAGCGGAACGCCTGATACGGCGCTCCGCTTTTATATTATGCAAGCAGTTTTAATGATTCGCGGTTGAATGCCGGAATGTCATCTGGTGTGCGGCTTGTGACCAGCTGGTTCTGGCAGACGACGACTTCTTCATCCACCACATTTGCGCCCGCGTTTTCCATGTCAATACGGATGGATGTAAACCCTGTCGCTTTGCGCCCGTCCAATGCTTTCGCGTTGATGAGAAGCTGAGGGCCGTGGCAGATGGCGAAAACCGGTTTTTTATCATCCATAAATGCTTTGGCAAATTGGACGAAACGGTCATCCGCACGCAGCATGTCAGGTGAGAATCCGCCCGGGATCAGCAATGCGTCAAAGTCTTTCGGATTCACATCATCGATGGACGCATCCACTTTCACTTCCGCTTCCCCTTGTTTGCCTTTGACTGTTTTTCCTTTTTCCTGTTCGATCACTGTTAATTCATGACCCGCATCTTTAAAAGCTTTCGCAGGTTCTGTATACTCGACGTCCTCAAAATAATCCGTTAATACAACTGCAATTTTTTTACCCATAGTTACTACCTCCTGCTTGATGAAGTCTACATAAATCCATGTACCCCAGCCACACTAACATCAAACATAAAAGACGCATTTGCCGCCCATTCGTTTTACATAGGTCATTATCCTCATTTTTCTTCTTTTTACAAGAATCATCATGAAATCTATATAAACTTTCACAAAATATTCTTACAATGGTACTGCATGACAAAATTTGTTGAAAGGTGGAGAACAGGTGAGAATACAGAAATGCAGCGTCAATAGGACACTCCGTATTCTGCTGCCCCTAGTTATGATACTTAGTCTAATCCTCCCAATAACACCCATTAAAGCAGAAGAAAACAAATCCTCCAGTGTGAATCTCAGCATTTTAGCGACAACTGACGTTCACGCCAATATGATGGACTACGATTACTACAGCGACAAACCGACAACGGAATTCGGGCTGGCCCGAACGGCTCAGCTCATTGCGAAGCACAGAAGCGAAAATCCGAATACGCTGCTTGTCGATAACGGAGACCTGATTCAAGGGAATCCCCTCGGTGAATACGCAGTAAAATATCAGAAAAACGATATCATTTCAGGCGCAAAGACCCATCCGATCATTGAAGTGATGAATAGTCTGCACTATGACGCAGGAACACTCGGCAATCATGAATTTAATTACGGGCTGGATTTTCTGGACGGGACGATGAAAGGCGCTGATTATCCGATCGTTAACGCCAATGTGAAAACATTGAGCGGTGAAAACCGTTATACGCCTTATGTCATAAAAGATAAAACCGTCACGGATGAAAACGGCGGAAAACACCAGCTGAAAGTCGGCTACATCGGCTTTGTCCCTCCCCAAATCATGACGTGGGATAAAAAAAATCTTGAAGGACGCGTTCAAGTCGAGGACATTGTGGAATCCGCGAAGAAAACCGTTCCGAAAATGAAAGCTGAAGGTGCCGATATCGTCATCGCCCTCGCCCACAGCGGCATCGAAAAAAAAGCACAGTCCTCCCGTGCGGAAAATGCCGTTTTTGATCTGGCAACGAAAGTCAGCGGAATTGACGCGATCGTATCGGGCCATCAGCACGGTCTGTTCCCCGATGCCGAATACAAAGGCGCTGATCAATTCGACGTCGATAAAGGCACGATTAACGGCATCCCCGTTGTCATGTCAAGCAGCTGGGGCAAATATGCGGGCGTCATCGACCTCCGGCTTGCAAAAACAGACGGCGCATGGCATGTGGAAGATGGAAAAGGCAGGATCGAGCCGATTGCCGGCAATGTGACTTCGGAAAACGAAACCGTCGTCAATACCGTCAAAAAAGCGCATGAAAGCACACTGCAATACATCAGAGAACCCGTCGGCCAGACAAAAGCCGATATCAACAGTTTTTTTGCCCAAGTCAAAGATGATCCGTCCATTCAAATCGTGACGGATGCGCAAAAATGGTACGCCGAAAATAAGATGAAGGATACGGAATATAAAGATCTGCCAATCCTCTCGGCGGGCGCTCCGTTTAAAGCCGGCGGGCGGAACGGTTCAAACTACTATACAAACATTTCCGCAGGTGACCTCGCCATCAAAAATATCGGCGATTTATACCTGTATGACAACACGGTTCAGATCGTCAAGCTGAACGGCAGCGAAGTGAAAGACTGGCTTGAAATGTCCGCAGGGCAATTTAATCAGATCAATCAGGCAAAAGGCGGCAGCCAAGCGCTTTTAAATGACGCCTACCGCTCATACAATTTTGATGTCATTGACGGCGTCACCTATCAGGTCGATGTCACTAAACCGGCGAAATACAACGAAAACGGAACAGTCATTCATCCCGATGCAAGCCGGATCGTCAACCTTTCTTATCAAGGAAAACCCGTCAGCGCCAAGCAGGAATTTCTGATTGTCACAAATAATTACCGCGCTTCAGGAGGCGGAGGATTTCCTCACTTAAGCAATGATAAAATCGTATACTCATCAGCCGATGAAAACAGGCAGGTCTTAATGGATTACATCATCCAGCAGAAAACAATTAATCCGCAGGCTGATCATAACTGGTCCATCCTTCCGGTCAAAGGGACGAACCTGACATTTGAATCCTCCTTGGCCGCAAAGCCGTTTGCCGACCGCGCAGATGACGTCGCCTATATCGGAGAATCACAAAACGCCGGCTACGGACAGTACAAGCTCCAGTTCAAAGATGATGAACCGGGCACAGATCCGCCGAAAGATGACGCATGGAAGCTCACCGTTATGCATACAAACGACACGCACGCGCACCTTGATAACGCGGCGAGGCGAATGACGAAAATCAAAGAAATCAGAAGCGAAACCGACCGCAGCATTCTGCTTGATGCGGGAGACGTTTTCTCAGGCGATCTTTATTTTACGAAGTGGCAGGGGCTGGCTGATTTAAAATTGATGAACAGCATGGGCTACGACGCAATGACCTTCGGAAATCATGAATTTGATAAAGGCCCGGGTGCTCTCGCCAGCTTCCTGAGCGGGAACGGAAGCGCGGCTGACCCGTCGGGAAAATACAATTTCCAAGCGCCTGACTTCCCGCTCGTCAGCTCAAATGTCGATGTGTCCAAAGAGTCAAAACTCAGACCATTCATGAAAAAAGCAGACACCTTTACGGCAGGGAAAAAGAAAAAAGCAGGCATCTATCCATACATTCTGCTTGATGTAAACGGAGAAAAAGTTGCCGTATTCGGCTTAACGACGGAAGATACGTCCGTCACATCAAGCCCGGGTAAAAGCATTGTCTTTAATGATGCCTTCCAATCCGCACAAGGTACGGTAAAAGAAATACAGAACAAGGAACATGTCAATAAAATTATCGCCCTGACCCATATCGGGCATCAGCGTGATCTCGATCTCGCCAAAAAAGTAAAAGGCATTGACTTAATCGTCGGCGGACATACGCATACGCTTGTAGATAAAATGGAAATTGTCAAAAACGAAGAGCCGACCATCGTCGCCCAGGCAAAAGAATACGGCGAATATTTAGGCCGGGTGGATGTCGTATTTGACAAAAACGGGGTCGTCCTGCCGGAACAATCCTCACTTCAAGCGCTGCCGGTGAATGAGCAGACGAAAGAAGACCCTGATCTGAAAAAAGAGCTTGATCCGTTTAAAAAAGAGCTCATCTCCGTTAAAAATGAAAAAGTCGGCTCCACGAAAGTTGCGCTTGACGGCCGGCGCGAGCATGTCCGCTCCAAAGAAACCAATCTCGGAAACTTCATCGCGGACGGCATGCTGCAAAAAGCGAAGGAAGCCGCCGGCGCCCAGATTGCGATCACAAACGGGGGCGGCATCCGCGCAGGCATTGATAAAGGAGACATCACACTCGGCGATGTGCTGAATGTGATGCCGTTCGGCAACACGCTTTACGTCGCGGATTTAACCGGAAAACAGATCAAACAAGCCTTGGAACAAGGGTTGAGCGGAATTGAGGCTCAAGGCGGCGCCTTCCCTCAAGTTGCCGGTTTCACATACACGTTTACACTGAATAAAAAGCCGGGACATCGCGTTCTTGAAGCTGCGGCCGTGCAGGATGACGGCAGCTTAAAGCCGATTTCCGATAAGAAAACATACAGAGTCGCCACCAGTGACTTTGTCGGAGAAGGCGGAGACGGATATTCCGTCTTTAACGAAGCGTCCCGTAAAGAAGACCTTGGCTTTGTCGACTATGAGGTCTTCATCGAGCAGCTTGAAAAAGCGGGAAAAGCAGTTGAGCCGAAAGTTGACGGGCGCGCACAAGAAGTGTACCTGCCGACGAAACAAAAAAACGGCTCGTGGACGCTTGAAGATGACAGCGCATTTGCCGCCTATGCCAAAAACGCCAACACACCGATCGTGTATTACGATAAAAATGACGGCGTCAAAAAGCCGATTGACCTCAGCGTAACCAAAAAACAGATCGGCCTGTTAAAGGACAGAACACTTGATTCTTCCCTTACGATTCTGCATAACAAGTTCAGCATGAAAATGCCGATGACAAACGTGACTGCCGCTGATACACGATTCAGCGTGTCCCCGAAAGAAAAAGTAAGCGGGGCGCTTTCAAACGTATACGACTTTACAATGAAGCAGAAAAACAAAGACATCAAAACATTCAAAGCGCCTGTAAAGCTTACCATGCGCATTGAGAATACGAAGAAGGCGAAACAGCCGGGCATTTATCACATAGACCGGAAAAAGAACGCCTATACAAAAACAGACAACGGATCGGTTTCACACGATCTCGTCACGGGCTATACCAATCATTTCAGTGAATACGCCATATTAAACGCAAACACGAAGAGCGCGCCGCCGACAAGCGGAGATCACGGCGCCGGAAAACAGCCAAACGGACAAAACCCTTCATCCGGCCAAGCGCAGGACGGAGTATCGCCGGGCGGCCTGCTTCCTGATACAGCCACAGCGATGTATTCCATCCTCCTTGCCGGGTTTCTCATCAGCGCGCTCGGAACGGCACTGTATCTGTATCAAAGAAGAAAAGCAAAAAAAGTGAATGAAGCATAAAAAGGCCGCTTTTCTCGGCCGGTTCATCCCAAAAGCTCTCCTGATCTGATGTCAGGGGAGCTTTTCCCGTCCGCCTTCTGAATCGACAGCGGTACGGCCGAATGATAAAATATGAGCGTTATTTATGCAGCTGCTGCATAGCTTGACACTTCACGGCGGGGCCTGTTTGGAGGACTTTTTTTGAAAATAACAAAAAACAAACGCAACTGCATGACTTACAAAATAAAGCTGTTTTACGTGATAACAGCGCTTTGCTGTATCAGCTCGCTCATTTTCGTCAATTACAACGCTTCTTTTTATGAGCGCCCGATTGCCAAAGTGACGAAAACAACATTGGAACACCAGTCTGATGTGCAGGACATGCACAAAAACAAAGATAAGATTTTCAATCAGACGATTACAGCCAAACTTGAAAACGGCAGTCAAAAAGGAAAGCTCATTCATTTGTCCAATCAGTATTCCTCATCCGGAGCGAATGATCAAAAGTATCAGCCCGGCGATGAAGTATTCGTGTCAATTGATAAAGGGAAAACATCAAGTAAGGATATATCCGGAAGCATTATAGATAAAAAACGGGATAAACAGCTTTTGCTGATCGCTTGGATTTTCATATTCACCTTACTGATCGTCGGCAAAAAACAAGGCTTCTTTTCGATCATCAGCCTGATGTTTAACGCTGTTTTATTGTCTTATGCATTAGATTTGTACCGAAAGCACCCGAATATCGGGCTGATTTTCATCTGCGGTATCTGTATTCTCATCTTTACTGTCATTTCATTGCTGCTTGTCAGCGGTTTTCATGCGAAAACATATGCCGCCATAGCCGCGACGCTCGCAGGCACTTTTGTCTCCCTGCTCATTACGTATTTGGTGATGGCGGCAACCGGAGAAAAAGGGCTCAGATATGAAGAAATGCAGTATTTAACCCGCCCTTATCACACGGTGTTCATGGCCGGGGTATTTATCGGATCACTGGGAGCGGTCATGGATGTGGCCATTACCATGACGTCATCTGTCTTTGGATTATATGAAGAAAACAAGAGTATCTCATTACAAGCACTCAAACGTTCCGGAATGGAGATCGGTAAAGACATCATGGGGGCGATGACCAACATTCTGTTTTTTGCCTATATCAGCGGCTCTATACCGATGATGCTTTTGTATTTGAAAAATGATTCCCCGATAGGATTCACTCTTTCTATGAACATTTCCTTGGAAATAGCCAGAGCATTGGCCGGGGGAATCGGAATTGTATTAACCATCCCCGCCAGTCTGTATGCTTCTGTCTTTTTTATTAAACGAAAGAAGGCAAGCTCATGAATGTCATCGTAATTCTTGCGGCGATTTTATTTCTATTGATGGTTCTCATCGGCGGTAAAAAGGGAGCGAGGTCTTTTATTGCGCTATTTTTAAATTTCGGCGTTCTCTTTCTCACCATCATTTTAATGACAGACCCGCATATCAATCCGATTGTTTTAACATTGCTCTCTTCCGCCGCGATTTGCAGCATTACACTTTTTTATATTAACGGGGGTAACGTCAAAACCGTAACCGCCTTTATTGCTGCCATGCTGACGATCGTATTAATGCTGTTTTTTATTCTGGCCGTCACGAAACAGACTTCGATTCAAGGGTTTGGTGAAGAAGAACTGGGTGATATCGGCATATTCACACTTTTTGTCGGGGTGGATTTTGTGAAGGTTACCGCGGCTATGATCATTATGGGCACGATAGGGGCCATTACCGATGTCGCGATCTCCATTACATCACCCATGAGAGAGATTTACAGCTATAATCCGTCCATGAGCCGAAAAGATCTGTACAAATTCGGTTTAAGCATCGGAAGAGATATTTTAGGAACGAATACAAATACGCTATTCTTTGCTTTTTTCGGCAGCTATTTGGCTTTAATTATCTGGTTTAAAGACTTATCATACTCTGCTGAAAAAATAGTGAACTCAAAAGTCTTCAGCGCGGAAGCCGTCACCATTCTTTGCGCCGGCGTCGGGATCGGCATCATCATTCCCGTTACGTCCTGGATCACCGCCTGTTTTTTAGCGAAACAGACGAAACGTTAAAAGCTGCCGGGAAACTCCCGGCAGCTTTTTTTATTGATCTTATACCCACTTTACAACGTCTTTTGCGGCAGATCTTGTTTTCGGACGCGGTTCTCTGACACGGTAACCGAATGCGGCCATGACAGAGATGTCGAAACTTCCATTTTCCAGAAGTCCTTCTTCTTCAAGAATCCGGTGGATTTCTTTGTAGTTGAAGCCTTCTACAGGGCAGGAGTCGATTCCGATCTGCGCCGCGGCTGTCATCATATTGCCAAGGGCGATGTATGTCTGTTTTGAAGCCCAGTCAAACAGCGCGCGATCTGATTCAAGCAGATTGAAATCATTTTTCTGGAAATCTTCTGTTTTGCTGATATAGCCTTCATACATATCTTCCGGCATTTTTTTGACTTCCTTCAAGTGGTTTTTGACATAATCGGCGTCAAAACGGATATCCTTTGCCGTCCGGGCAAGCAGAAGTACGAAGTGGCTTGCAGTCGGCAGCTGCTTTTGCGCGCCCCATGTGAACTCGCGGAGTTTTTCACGAAGCTCCGGGTTTTGAACGACGACAAATTTCCAAGGCTCCAAACCGAGTGAGCTTGGGGACAGTCTTCCCGTTTCTAAAATGAATTCAAAATCGCTTTCTGAAATTTTTTTCTCAGGATCAAATTCCTTTGTGGCGTGTCTGAATTGATACGCTTCGATGATCTGCTGTTTTTTATCTGACATTCATGATCTCTCCTTTTTATCTCGTTATGTACTATTGTAGCCATTATTTTTGAAAGTACCAGTACGCACATTTTTGTTGGATAGTATTCATTTTGATACTGACAAAAAAACGGGCTGCCGCGGCAGTCCGTTTTTATTTTTCTCTTCTCGCAAAGCCGACGAAACGGAATGTATCGAGCCTGTGCCGGCTTTCTGTGTACTGAAAGAGGCTGGTGCCCTCCAAAAAGATACGGTTTTTCACGACCGCCATATGGCTGAATCCGGGCGGAATTCACAACAGGAGCGCAAAAAGCATACAGTACTGTACAACTAAGTTAAAGAGGTGTGAAGAGATGCCATCCACTGTTATCAACCTGTACTATCTGAAGATTAACAGTATTTCTGGCAACGGATCTATTACGATTGGGGAAGCGGCATACAACAGTCCCACCACAAACAACAAATCACAAGGACTGAACTCTTCATTCGGCGATACGTCACCTATAGAATCGATGATGGAGAACTTGTTAAATGATCCTGATGTAAACGACCAGACAGCCATCGGAACCGCAGATACCGCAAATATTACGCCGGTGCCGCCCATTATAGATTAAAGGGGTTTTTATGAATGCCTTACCAAATTAACGTCGTCAATATAAAAGTAAACGGAGCCACCCAAAACGGAAACGTCGATATCGGTCAGACCGTACAAAACAGCCACACCGCCAACAGCAAATTTGTCGGCGCGAACTTTTCTTTAGGAGACTTTTCACCGGCCGCCGGATGTTTGAATTCGGGCCATCTTGACCCTGATGTGAGCGACCAGGATCAGATCGCCAACCCGTCAATGCCGATCGCAAATCAAATATAAGGGGGGTTTGCTGAAGTGGATATCGAAAAAATGAGAAAGTGGCTTGAGATTACGAACGAGCACAAGCCCAGCGACTTTTGGACCAATGTCCTGAAACGGAAATCTCCCGAAGAGTTTTTCTCCTTACAAAAAAACACCCTGGTTTATGATATCTATCAGGATGAACAGCACACATTTGTCATTGTGGAAATGCCCGGCGTTTACGAAGAAGAATTGACATTGAGGCTGGTGTCAAGAACGCGGCTGCATATAAAAGGAAATATCACGCCCCTTTTTCCAAAGGACATGGGGATCTGCCAAAATCGGTATTACGGAGAAATTGATGAGACGATTGAACTTCCTGAACCGGCTGAGCCCCATCTGCTGCAGGCGCAGTGCATGAACGGCCTGCTACACATTTCCTATCCGCGCCTTATGGAATACATTCCTTTTCAGCAGAAAATATAAGGAACCGGTTTACGGACGGTTCAGGCGTCTGTACACTTTCTCCTTATAATGAGAAGATGCGGGTTCTGAGAACATGTCTCTCTCCTCCGTCAGCTTGTCGAGTCTGACTTGTTTTTCCGTCCGTTTGTTCCGCAGGTGATCCAGCTCCGTTTCATTGCGGCACTTGGCGATCAAATAATCGAGCGTCATCAGCTCTTTCTTCAGCGCGCCCTCATCCTCGGCGATCCCGGCATTTTTCAACATGCGGTAGCCCATTCTGAGCGACTCCGGAAGATGTGCGGCATCGTCTTTCGGCAGGGGCTTTCCCATGCCTTTGATGCCGGCGAATTCTCCATCCTTAATGGCGCGCTTGATTTTATCTTCAGCCACGATATGGGCAATATCCATCACTTGTTACCTCCTTTTTTCAATTAAACCGGATCATATCCATACAAAAATCCATATCCCATTTTGTTCCATTCGAATTTTTCATAGCCGGCATTCAACAGATAAACTGCCGTTGCGACAGTGTTTTTCGCCCTTTTTCCGATGAGCCTTTTCCACCTTTTCTATTTGCTGGTTTCATGGTATATTGATTACGTTCGTTTTTTCTATCGTTCCGTGTAAACCGTGATCGGAAAAAAGGAGTGTAACAATGAAAACATTTATAAAAGAAAGAGGACTTGCCTTCTTCTTGATAGCGGTCGTGTTATTGTGGGTGAAAACATATGCTGCTTATATTTTAAACTTTAACCTCGGCATAGACAACACGATCCAGAAAATATTGCTTTTTGTGAATCCGCTGAGCTCCGGCCTGTTCTTTCTTGGATTTGGACTTCTTTTCAAGAAAAAATTACAGCAGACAGCCATTATTGTGATTCATTTTTTATTGTCTTTTTTGCTTTATGCAAACATCGTCTATTATAGATTCTTTAATGATTTCATTACCATCCCGGTCATGATGCAGGCAAAAACAAACGGCGGCCAGCTCGGAGACAGCGCGTTCTCATTAATGAGATGGACAGACGTCTTCTACTTCCTGGATACCGTCATTTTGATTATTTTGGCCTTTAAGATGAAAAAACCGGCTGAAAAACCGGCGAAGAAATCATTCAGAATCGTTTTGGCTTCCGCCGTGCTTGTGTTCCTGATCAACCTCGCCGTAGCGGAAACCGACCGTCCTGAGCTTTTGACACGCTCATTTGACCGTAACTATCTGGTGAAATACTTGGGCACGTACAACTTTACGATTTACGATGCCGTGCAGAATGTGAAGTCAAACAGCCAGCGCGCGCTTGCCGATTCAAGCGATGTAACGGATGTGGAAAACTATATGAAGGCCAATTATGACGTGCCGAACAACGTCTACTTCGGTAAAGCCGAAGGAAAAAACGTCATCTACGTCTCATTAGAGTCTCTGCAGTCCTTCATCATTGATTACAAAATTAACGGCAAGGAAGTGACGCCGTTTTTAAACAAACTGGCGCATGACAATCAAACATTCTACTTTGATAACTTTTTCCACCAAACGGGACAAGGTAAAACATCAGATGCGGAATTTATGATGGAGAACTCTCTGTACCCGCTCTCGCAAGGTTCAGTTTTCGTCAATAAAGCGCAAAACACGCTGCAGTCCGTTCCTGCGATTTTAAAAGGCAAAAACTACACGTCTGCCGCTTTCCACGGAAATACGCAGACGTTCTGGAACCGTAACGAAATGTACAAAGCGGAAGGCATCGATAAGTTTTTCGATTCTGCTTATTATGACATGAGCGAAGAGAATACGAAAAACTACGGCATGAAAGACAAACCGTATTTCAAAGAATCCATGCCGCTCTTAAAGAGCCTGCCGCAGCCGTTCTATACGAAGTTCATTACGCTGTCAAACCACTTCCCGTTCGGGATGGATAAAGAAGACACAGACTTCCCGGCAGGAGACTTTGGCGATTCGGTCGTCAATAACTACTTCCAGTCCGCGAACTATCTGGATGAATCAATCGAACAGTTCTTTCATGACCTGAAAAAAGACGGCCTGTATGATAAATCGATTATTGTGATGTACGGAGATCACTACGGCATCTCTGAAAACCATAATAAAGCGATGGCGAAAGTGCTTGGCAAAGATGAGATCAATGAATACGAGAATGCCCAGCTTCAGCGGGTTCCGCTCTTTATCCACGCTCCGGGCGTGAAAGGCGGCCGCAATCATAAATTTGCCGGCGATGTCGATGTCGCGCCGACCGTTCTCCATCTGCTCGGCGTCGATACGAAAGATTATCTCATGTCAGGTTCAGATATCTTATCGAAAGAGCACAGAGAAGTGATTCCGTTCCGTAACGGCGACTTCATCTCACCGAACTACACGAAAGTATCCGGCAAGTATTACGATACGAAAACCGGAAGACTTTTAGATGATTCAGAAGTCGACAAAAAAGAAGACTCACTCGTCAAGACTGAGCTTGAAATGTCTGATAAGATCATCAACGGAGATCTGCTTCGCTTCTATCAGCCGAAAGGCTTCAAGAAAGTGGATCCTTCACAATTCGATTATACAAAGCGTGAAGATTCTTCAGCAGATGATCAAAAAGAATAAACAAAAGCCAGATCATATCAATGATCTGGCTTTTTTATCGTTCAGCTCCCGGCAGCGGCCATAGAGCGCTTTTGCAGGCTGTCGGAAAGAACCGAATAAGCGACGACTTTCTTTTTCTGCTGTTTGACGACATCTACATGATCTTCGTAGCTGTATACAAACACCGTCACATCTTTTTTCCCTTTTCTCGTCTTAATGACAAGCGGGTCGGCTCCGTTCTGCGGATGAAGATACCGTTCTTCATCACCTGGGTATATATAATGCCGTTCGATAAATACGGCCTCGTTAAAATCATCAATCACCCGGCGTTTGTCTTCGCCTTCCAGACGTTTTCCGCCGAGGGATACGGCAGCGGACGCGTCACTGAGCTTCGAATGGGTTTCAAATTTTCGGAGAATCCATTCCACCGCTCCGGTAGGAAGGCATGTCAGCACAATCTTAATCAGGCTTATGACAACAATTGAAACAACTGCAATCCACGTCACCTTACATCATCTCCATACTTGTTCTACATGAATCTTACCACAGGAGGAAACGTTGTTTTTTGTCCATTATGTGAAACTTGATATATGTTCAAAAAAACCCGGATCACATAGATGATCCGGGCTTCGTTCTACTTCTGACCGTCATGGCGGACGGCCTCTCTCAGCTCTTCTGCGACAAACTCGACGTTCGGCCCGATAATGACCTGCGCCGTTTTATTCCCCGTTTTGATAACCCCTTTTGCTCCCGCTTTTTTAAGTGCCGTCTCATTAATGAGGGATGTATCCTGAACGGTCAGTCTGAGGCGGGTCGCACAGTGGTCAATCGTTTCGAGATTTTGTCTGCCGCCGAGCCCCTTGAGCATGGCATGTTCTTCAACCGAACCGGCCGTATCCTCACTAAGAACTTCTTCCTCTTCCTCATCATCTTCCCGTCCCGGCGTCTTCAAGTTTAACGATTTGATGAGCACGTAGAAGACGGCAAAATAGATCACCGCATAACAAAGCCCGACAACGAGCAGCAAAAGCGGTTTTTCCGCAATACCGTAGCTGAGAAGATAATCTATCGCCCCCGCTGAGAACGAAAAGCCTGATCTGATGCCGAGAATATTGACGATAAATAAAGAGAACCCGGTTAATAAAGCATGAACCCCGTACAGAAGCGGTGATAAAAACATAAATGCAAATTCAATCGGTTCTGTAATTCCGGTAATAAATGCCGTCAGCGCAAGACCGATCATCATCCCGGCCGTCGCTTTGCGCTTGCTTGGCTTAGCTGCGGCAATCATTGCCAGACAAGCGGCCGGAAGCCCGAACATCATAATCGGGAAGAACCCCGTCATATAAGTCCCGGCCGTCGGATCCTTCGCAAAGAAGCGGGCCAGATCTCCCGTTTTTCCGTGAAAATCGCCAAATTGGAACCAAAAAATATTATTCAGCACATGATGAAGACCGAATGGAATCAAAAGCCGGTTAAAAATCCCGAAAATTCCGGCACCGATGCCCCCAAGCCCGATCATCCATTCCCCGAATGACGTAATCACCGACTGAATCGGCGGCCACACAAAGCCGAAAATCCCGGCTAAAATAATGGTAATCAGTGCCGTTACAATCGGAACGAGCCTTCGTCCGCTGAAAAATCCGAGATATTCAGGCAGCTTCGTATCCTTAAAGCGATTATACGTGTATCCCGCAATTAACCCCGCGATAATCCCTCCGAAAACGGCCATATTATTTGTCGAATTGATTGATTTTACAGCCGCGTCCAGCATAATATAGGAAATTGCTCCCGACAGAGCGGCGGCCCCATTGCTGTCTTTTGAAATCCCGATCGCGATTCCGATCGCAAAAATCAGCGGCAAATGATCAAATACCGCTGTCCCCGCCGCATAAATGAACGGAATATTTAATAAATCCTCTCTGCCGATGGCCAAAATAATACCCACGGCGGGCAGAACGGCAATCGGAAGCATAAAGGATTTTCCGAGTTTTTGCAAAAATTGAAGCATTTTACCCATCCCCCTTCTTTTTTCTTAAATATATCACATAAGTTATCTAGTGATCTATACCAATTTTCCCTTCATTTATGCACATAAGGCTTGTTGGTTTTCTATTTATAAAGCAGTTGTGGTAAGCTTGAATCAGATGATTAAACATAGAAAGCGGGAATGACAATGATTGTAACGAACGATCAAGAATTAGAAGGTCTTAAAAAAATCGGCGGAATCGTCGCCCTGGCGCGTGAAGAAATGAAGAAAAAGGCAGAGCCCGGCATGAGCACGAAAGATCTTGACCTGATCGGAAAGGCGGTGCTTGACGAACACGGAGCCGCTTCCGCTCCGGAGAAGGAATACGATTTCCCCGGCGTGACATGCATCAGCGTAAATGACGAAGTCGCTCACGGCATTCCGAGCGCCTCTAAAATCCTAAAAGCCGGGGATCTTGTAAATATCGATATTTCGGCGGAGTTCGGCGGTTTTTATTCCGATACGGGAATTTCATTTGTACTCGGAGAAGGCGATGAACGTCTGCAAAAGCTTTGCAACTGTGCACAATCCGCGTTTCAAAAGGGACTGGATCAGGCAAAAGCCGGAAAACGCCAAAACCAGATCGGCAGAGCCGTCTACCATGAAGCCCGCTCCAACGGATTTACCGTCATTAAAACGCTGACGGGCCACGGAATCGGCAGAAACCTCCATGAAGCGCCGAACCACATCATGAATTACTACGATCCGTTTGATAACGCGCTGTTTAAAAACGGCACCGTGATCGCGCTTGAGCCGTTTATTTCCACGAAGGCTGAAACCATTGTTGAAGCGGGAGACGGCTGGACATATAAAACACCGGATAAAAGCCTTGTCGCCCAAGTGGAGCACACCATCGTCATCACAAAAGACAAACCGATTATTTTAACGGCATTGTAATGTTTCATCTCCCTCCCAAACAGGTATACAACAACTAACCCGAAGGAGGGAGACGCATGAAAAAAGATAAAGAAAAAATCAAAATCGAAAACGAAATACACGCCATGCACGGCGTAACGAAACAGCAGATTTTAGAGGATTTCGAGGAATTTAAAGCGTACCTTCACCAGAAAATATCCGCCGGAAAGAAACTAGGCCTGGATGACAGCAAAATCATCAAAAGCGCCGCCATCCTCGGGGACTATCTCGCCAAGCACGAGGAGCCCCGCAATGCGGAAGAAAAACTTTTACAAGAGCTGTGGGATATTGCGGATGACAATGAAAAACAGCATTTGGCCCAGCTTCTCGTCAAACTTGCCGGACACTGATACAGTGCCCGGCTTTTTATGTTTCGTGACAAGAGATGTGCTACACTGGACATATGTCTGTGAAAGGAGCCATTTTTCAACATGTGGTTTATTATCTTCGGGTTTATTTTCTTTATTGAAAGCATCATTCTTACCGTTTACGGGGTGAAGAAAAAGAAGGGGATGCTGATTTATTTCGGCGTCGTATTCGGAATTATGACACTCGGCACGGTGCTGTTAAAATTAACCGGCCATTAAGCATGAAAAGACCGCCCTTTACATATATATGTAAGAAAGCTTTACATCTCTGAATCGAAAGGCTCAGTTTTTGCTTTACCCCTTTTCAGCGTCTTTTTATAGATGTTACAATGCCAAAAGTTTGGCAAAAACTGAAGAAACTCTCCCCTGAGGGAGAACGGAGAAAGGAGTTTTCTGACATGCATTATGGCAGTAAAGGCTGGTATGTAGAAGAATTAAAGAAAAAAGGAATTACCCACTATGAAGGAAGAAAGCTTCAAAGCTTCAAAAAGTATTTCCTTGCCAATCTGCTGGAAACAAAGAAACAAGCATAACGTCAATCAGCCGTGCTGTCAGTGCAGCACGGCTTTTTTTCTATACATTCAAGAGCCGGTCTCTTTTTTTAAGGAAAGACTCCCTCCAGCTTTCTGACAGCGCTTCTTCCCGCAGCACTTCTTCAATGGCCGACAGATTGCCTGAATCACGGTATTTCACTTCATTCGCATACCAGACGGAAATGCTTTCTTTGCCTCGCGACAAACGCTTGAGGACCGGATGCGGATCGACATATCCTTCTTCAAGCACCCTGAAATAAAAGCCGGTAAATCCCGTCTGCTGTACACGAAGCACCATATCTTTGATGCCGTATTTGAGGGCGAGTTTGACGCAGGGCTGGCGCGGCTGGCTTACTTGCACGACGGCTTCGCACAGCTGAAACACGTCTCCGATCCATACGTCCTGTTCGGCCAGCCCTTTGACCGTTACATTCTCTCCGAACGCTGCGGCGGGCAGCTTTCTCGCAAGCGTTGTTTCCCAATATGAATAATGCTCGGCGGGATACACGCACACCGCTTTATCAGCGCCGCCGTGATTCTTCAGATCGGCTTGTCCGTCCCCCGCAAAATGGGTTTTATACAGCATGACGGGAGAATCCGCAGGCTGCTTGACGATGCCGGAATTGATTTGTCTGCCGGCAAATTCGTGAATTGCCGGCATTCCGAGATTGATAGATAAGACAGAATAGTCTTGCGTCATCCCGTTCACATCCTTTGCGAAATATCATATCTTTCCTTTATCATAGTAGGAAAAAGGTGGTTTTTCCATGCTTCAATATCATATGTTTGCAGACGGCCGGGTTCAAGGCGTCGGTTTTCGTTACTTCGTCCAGATGGAAGCAGACAGACATAAGATTACCGGCTGGGTCAAAAACCGCGATGACGGCCGGGTTGAAATCCTTGCCGAAGGCCCTGAAGAGTCGTTAAAACACTTTGCCGAAGCCGTCAGAAAAGGCAGCCCCTTCTCAAATGTAACAGGCGTAACCATCGAAGAATCACGCCATCTGAAAGGGTACCGCACCTTTTCCATCAGTTACTGATAAGGCTTGTCCTGATAAAAATAATTCGGCTTCACAATCGTATTGTCGTATGATTTATGGAAAATGTGGGTGGAAGCCGGCGAGATCGGCGGAATCAGCCAGGTCCAGTCTCCCGTCAGCTTTCTGCCCGCGTCTTGTTCCTGCTCTTCAAAACGCTTAAATTGATTTGCCGCCGTATGATGATCGACAATGCTGACACCGTGTTTTTTGTATGAATAGAGCACTGCCTTATTCAGTTCTACAAGCACCTGATCTTTCCACAGGTCGGTATTCAGGCTGGATGAAACCCCTATGGCTGACGCGATTTTTCTGAGCAGATCATACCGTTTTTCATCAGCGAGATTCCTTGCGCCGATTTCGGTTCCCATATACCAGCCGTTAAAAGGCGCCGCGTTGTACGACAATCCGCCGATTTCAAGCCTCATATCGGCGATAATCGGAACCCCGTACCATTTGATATTCAAATCGGCAAACTCTACTATATCAGGATGGGAGATCGGCACCTCTTTCACGAGAGCCTGAGGCAGGTCGTACCAGACCGGCTGCTCGTCCCCTTTCATCCGGAACAGCAGCGGCAAAATATCAAAATCAGTCCGCTTTCCGCGCCAGCCGAGCTTTTCGCAGACAGCCGTCAGCTCATACGATGCCGGATCGCCGATTCTTCCTTTTTCAGTCTCATATCCCGCATAGCGGATGAGCTGATGATTCCAGATTTCCACCTGTTTCTCCCCATTCTTCTCAGGAGGGAAAATCGTAATTGTCGGTTTAATTTTTCCGCCGTTCGTTGCGATTTCGATATGTTCAAATAAAGCGTCGCGCACCTCTTCTTTCGTATTCACGCCGCGCCGGTCAATGACGTTCAGCGATTGCCAGAACAGACGCCCGATACAGCGGTTGCTGTTGCGCCATGCCATTTTCGCCCCGTGTTCAAGCTCTTCCGCCGTATGGACGTAACTGCCCGTCCGATCTATCTCATCTTTTATCGCGTGAAGACGCGCATTGATTTGCGATTCCATGCCGAGTTCCTGATAGCAGACCTCAATAAAATCCTTCGCCTCATCCCAGAGTAATTCCGTATGTTTCAAAAAACTCTCTCCTTCAATTTACATCTGCTTCCCATTGTATCGTTTTTAAGGGTGAACACAATGGTTTTTTTGTCTCATACTGGAAAGTGCAAAGAAAAAACACCTGTGATTTTCGCAGGTGTTTCACAAAACGGAATGCAGTTTTTCAGCCAGTGTAAGCAAATCATCACGGTAGTTTTTTCCCGACATCGGAATCCCGTGACCCGTCAAAAGCGCTTCCGGCTCCAGTTCAGCCAGTTTTTGAACGGATGCTGCCGCAGTCTGCGTATCCGCTGTGAAATAGGCGGGCGGCCCGTGAAGCTCTTGCTTTTGAATGACAACGTCCGCAAGGGATTCCTGCTCAACAGTGATCACGGCATCACCGGCAATCAAAACGCGGTCTTTCTCCCGGAATAATGAAATATGGCCGGGGGTGTGGCCGGGCGTATGAATCCATTTCCAATCTTCAAGCAATGGAACGGCGCCGTCTGAAGGCAGCGCCTGAACGGACGGAATGCGGATCGTATGGCGGGGAAACAGCGGGGACAGCTTTGCGACAAGCCCTTTTTTCGCATCGGGCCTGGCAGGCGGGTAATCCGCTTTTCCCGTGACGTACGGGAGCTCCTGTTCATGAATATAAACCGGTACATCCCAAAGTTTAAGCAGCTCTTCCATCGCACCGACATGGTCAAAATGGCCGTGCGTCAAAATGACCGCCTTCAGCTGATACCCCTCGCCGAACCGGCGTTTCATTTCATCTGTAATCATTTCTGCCGATTGCGGCATTCCCGCGTCAACCAGAATGATTTCCCCCGGAGCTGAGGGATTTTCGATAAAGTAAACATTCGCAATCTGCACGGTCAGTCCGTAAACGCCGTCCGCCGCTTTAAAACCGACGCCGCTTTTAACCGAAAAAAGCGGCATAAACGGATCACTCATCATGGCACCTCCTCTGATGCCTTTAGTGTGCGACGAACAGGCTGTTTTATGTTAAAAAATCGTGATCGCGCCGATAAGGAGTGCAAAGGCAGTCATGACGATAACGGCGAGAACCGCCCATTTCATCGCAAATTTCTGATGCTCATCAATGGTTACCCCGGCAAGCCCGACTAATAAATGCGTCGACGGCACGAGCGGGCTTAACATATGAATCGGCTGGCCAATAATTGAAGCGCGGGCGATTTCCACCTTATCAACACCATACGCCACGGCGGTTTCGGACAAAATGGGCAGTACGCCGTAAAAATAGGCGTCATTGGGCATCAGAAATGTAAAAATACCGCTCGTTAAGGCAACAATCGCCGGGATAAATCCCCCCAGCTGCTCCGGAATAAGCGAAACGAGAGAGATGGCCATTTCATCAACCATCTTCGTCCCCGTTAAAATTCCGGTAAACACGCCTGCGGCAAAAATCATCGACCCGATCGCCAGCACATTGCTCGAATGGGCTGAAATGCGCTCCCTTTGATCGTTAAGCTTCGGATAATTGACAATCAGCGCGATACAAAACGCGATGATGAACAGCACGGTTAAATTCACTTTTCCTGATACTAAAAACCCGACTAAAGAAAGCGTTAACAGTAAATTGAACCACCACAGTTTCGGCCGCTTCCATTCATCTTCCACAGCCGCAGCCGTTTCATTTGTATGGGACGGCTGCTTTAATTCGATCACCCCGAGCCGTTTCCTTTCCATCCTTCCGAGTACATAAGCGACCGCAATCATACACACCATGCCGCTCGCAATGACAGGCAGCATCGGTCCCGTCAGCTCCGCCGGGTCCACGCCGAGCGCGCTCGCCGCACGCGGCGTCGCGCCGCCCCATGGAATCGTGTTCATAATCCCCATGCCGACCCCGGCGATTCCCGCTAAAATAATCGGACGGATTCCGAGCATGATATATAAAGGCAGCATTGCGCTAGTTGTAATCATATACGTCGTCGAACCGTCTCCGTCCAGCGCGACAAGCATGGTCAGCACGGCTGTTCCGACAACAATTTTGAGCGGATCGCCCTTGACCAGTTTTAAAATACGCGCAACCATCGGATCGAATAAACCGGTATCAATCATAATGCCGAAATAAAGAATCGCAAACATAATCATGACTGCAATCGGCGCCACCTGTTCAATACCGGAGATCATCATCCCGCCGACCCGATTAAATGAAAAGCCGGCAATCAGCGCAAATACGATCGGCGTCAATACGAGCGCCGTTAACACCGAAAGCCGTTTTGTCATAATCAGCACCATAAAAACAACCATCATAAGAAAGCCTAAGATTGCTAACACAGTATGTCCCCCTTATTATGAATACGCTTACATTTTAAAGGCCCGATTCCCCTTTATCCGCCTTTTTGCTATATTATGAGAATTACATATTGAAGTAAATATTTTGGATTTTAAAGATTTTTAATTTTTTATAACCTTTTCGTTCATTTTGTTCATTTATAAATAAAAAGGATTCCGCATGTATGCGGAATCTTTATTTTTCGCTGCTCATCATTTCTTTATAAAACTCGGTCTGCTCTTCTAAAAAGTGTTTTGCGCCGCTGCTGTTTTTATAAAAACTCTCCCAATCCCGTTTTTTCATCATTTGTTTCCACTCCGCAGATGAGGTAATCTGTTTCAAAGCCTGATCCCAATAAGCGATTTCGCCTTCGGTCATGTCTTTCGGTCCCATGATGCCTCTCCAATGCGCAAAGACAAACGGCACCCCCTGTTCTTTCCATGTCGGAACATCGCTGAAGCCTGAAAGCCTTTTGTCAGAAGTAACGGCCGCTAATGTGATTTTTCCTTTCTCATAGGTGTCTCTCGCTTCTGAAATGGTCATCGAGGCGGCATCTATATCGTGGTTGATAAGAGCTTCAATGACTTCATTGCTGCTCCCGTATTGAAAAAAGCGGATATCAAACGGCGAAATTCCCGCCATTTCCGCGGCTCTCGCAAAGGAGAGCTGGTCATCATTTCCGAGACCGGGCGCAAATCCGATCTTTATGCCGCCCGGATGTGTTTTAATATCCCCGAGCAGCTGCTTTCCGCTTTTTATCTTTGAATCTTTCGGAAGAGCGACAGTCTGCCACTCTTTTGCGATAATCGCCAAAGGCGTAAAATCATCTGCCTTCAGCCGGCTTTGTCCTAAAATTTCATTGCTTAACAGCAGGCTTGAATTCATACTGATGACATCCGTTTTTCGTTCGTTTACATATTTCCAGCCGCTGTCTCCGCCTCCGCCGGGCTTATAGACAATCTTTACGGGCCGGTCTAATATATGCTTCCGCTCTATTACCGATTGCAAAGCTTTTGCCGTTACATCCCAGCCCCCTTGAGGCGCTGCGGGTACGACGATTTCAATCGGCCCTCCGGCTGAGCGGATGCCCGCCATCTGCCGTCCGTCAAATGAAACCAGCGCCGCCAGCAAAACAAGGAGCACTCCCAACCGCTTCATTTCTCCAATCCCTTATTCATGTGCTAAATAATATTTCCGTTCCGGTCTGCCGATAATGCCGTACTCTAATTCAGCGAGCGCTTCTTCCTGAGAAACGAGAAACTCGGCGTAGCGCCGCGCCGTTGTTCTGGAGGCCCCCATTTTTTCACCCAGTTCTTCAGCCGTCATCCCTTTTTCGGCAGTCCTGAGCGCGTTTTTTATCTTTTGGAGTGTAATAGAATTAATGCCTTTGGGCAGATCATTGAGCTGTTTTTGTTCTTTCTGGCCGCTTCCGAAAAACATATCGATGACGGACTGGCTCAGCTCCGGCTGTGAGTGCAGCCATTCTCTTTTTTCACGGTACTGCAAAAGCACTTCTGTAAATTTATGTGCCGAAACCGGCTTTATGACATAGTGGGAAACGCCTGATCTGAGCGCTTCCTGCAGCAGTCTTGTTTCGGCAGAAGCCGTAATAATGATGATATCAACAGAAGGAAAACGGCAGCGGATGAGCGGAAGCAAATCCGTTCCCAGCTCATCCGGCATATAAATATCCAAAAGCAGCAGATCAGGCTGCCGGTTCTCAAGCAGCGATATGGTGTCTTTGGCATTGATTGCTTTGCCGATGACATTGAATCCATCAAGATGTTCGATGAATTTTTCATGGATTTGCGCGATTCGAAAGTCGTCCTCTGCAATCGCGATGTTAATCACACGGATTCCCCCTTTGGCCTTTCTTTCGGTATAAACACCGTAAATACGGCACCGCCGCTCTTTTGCTGCGAAATCTCTATCCATCCCTGCAATTCACTGACGGCTTCCTTCAGATTGGCTAAGCCGTATCCTCTCCTTGTCCCCTTTGAAGAGTATCCCTTTTCAAATATCGTTTCTGTTTTTTCCTGAGGCACCCCGTCTCCTGAGTCCGCCACTTCTATGACAATATCCCTTCCGATATCGGTCATAAAAAAGGATACCTCTTTTTTCTCTTTTTCGGCGACGGCTTCGAAAGCGTTATCAATAAGATTTCCTATGATTGTAATGAGCTGGGATGAGCCCACATGCGCCGGCAGCGATTCTAAAAAGCTGTTTTCATCTATTGAAAGCTTCACTTTCTTCTCAGATGCCTTTCCCATTTTTCCTAATAGTATGGCCTGAACCCGCTGTGAATGAATGTTTTGAAAGAGGATTTCGTGCTGTTCATTCTGGATGGCGTACTCTTCTTTAATCAGTTCAATGGCTTCATCGTATTCTCCCAGTTCTAACAGACCGAGTATCGCGTAAAGCTTATTCGAGAATTCATGCGTTTGCGCACGGAGATCTTCCGAGTATTTTTTTATTTCAGTCAGCTCGTTAATCAGCTTCTTGAGCTCCGTTTTTTCGCGAAAGCTTATGACCGCTCCGTATACTTGCCCGGCCTGTCTCATCTCTTTCACGTTTAAAATAAACACTTTATCCCCGGCACGCACCTCCACATTCGGCGGTAATTCTCCGCCTGCAAAAACCGGCATGAGCCTTGCGCCCGGCATAATTTCTTTTATATGCCTTCCGATCATCGGTTCCGGAAGATGCAGCATATCAGCCGCAGACAAATTCATCATGGTTACCGCGCCTTCTTTGTTTACGGCGATAATCCCTTCTTTAATCGCAAGGAGCATCGCATTTCGCTCCCGGTACAGCGCCGCAATTTCATGCGGTTCAAGGCCGAGTGTATCTTTACGGATGCTTTTTGCGAGCGCCGCCGCTCCCCCGATGCCGATAAGGAACACCAAACATGCAAAATAGCTTAAGTGCCGCAAATGCGCTTTCATATCTTTTTCTATCTCATCTTGCAGAAACTCGACTGTCACCGTTCCGACGACTTCGTTATGATTTTTTTCCTCCAGAATAACCGGTGCGCTTCCCCGGACAGCCTTCATTCCGTCAGAAACCGGAGCCCCGCCGAACATGACGGCTTTGTTTTTCAGATTTTGATTGTCTTTCGGAATGCTGCTGCGGTCCGAATGAAACACGGCACGCCCTTTTTGATCGGTAATGTAGACGGCGTGCGCACCTGCCTGTTCTTTCATTTGTTCAATGACGTCTAACTTTTTAAAAGCATTTTGATCCGCAAGCCTGAATGCCTCTTTTACAGGCGGCATGTATGATATGGTTTTTGCCGTCTGCACCGCCAGCTGTTCCGCCTGCTTCTGGCCTTCCTTTAATTGCTGAAAGGCAAATATAACAGTAAGCGTTCCGATGACAAGTATTAATAAAGCCGTAATTAATCCGGCAATTTTCATTTGCAGAGAGACATAAAACCGTTTCTCTTCCAACACAGCACCAGCCGTCCTTTCCTCCTAAAATCATACCACTTTTTATATCCTTATTTTTTATTTTTAAGAATTTTCGTGATCTTTTTCTCTTGCCGATTTTCAAAAAGGATGATAGGCATATTTTCACTTTTGAGGATTTATGTAACAAAAAAAAGAACGCTGACCGAAGTCAGCCTTCTTTTTATCAGGAAATCGTAACTCCCGCGCTTGCGTATCCCGCCACTGTATTAATAAGAGAAAGACCCGACGCAGTGGCGGAGAATACCATTAACAGCCGGGTTTGAGGAGTTACCGCAATGTTCAGCCCTGTAGTGATTCCGTTGCTGATGCTGCCGATTGACAATACGCCGGTAAGGGCAGGAGCTAAAGTGACGGATGCTCCGGGAATCGGCGTGAACGTATTATTCGGCACAGCGGAACTGTATAATTGTGCAGTTATCGTAACAGTCGAGCCGACAAGCGACAATGCTGCGGTGGTACTGAAATAGGCGGCAATTGATGTAATGGTTCCGCTTCTCGGAGCAGAAAAAGCAAAGTTCAGCAGAGTCCCTCCGGCTCCGGTAAGATCAATTGCGCCTCCCCCTCCGACATTGACGCCCGTCACAGAACTGCCGAACCCGACAAGGCTCACCGTTCCGATTAATCCGCCGGCAATCGTGGTCACGGCAGTCGGAAGACCTGAAGCATAAGGAATGATCGCGCCTGCTCCGGTTACACCCGTTACTCCGGTGGCTCCGGTTAAACCTGTTGCTCCGGTTATTCCTGTCGCTCCGGTTACTCCGGTGGCTCCCGTTATTCCTGTCGCTCCCGTTACTCCGGTTGCCCCGGTTATCCCTGTTGCTCCCGTTACTCCGGTGGCTCCCGTTATCCCTGTTGCTCCTGTTATCCCAGTTGCTCCGGTTACTCCCGTTATCCCGGTTGCTCCTGTTATCCCAGTGGCTCCCGTTAACCCGATTGGCCCTGTTACTCCCGTTACTCCGGTGGCTCCCGTTAACCCGGTTGCTCCGGTTATCCCTGTTGCTCCCGTTACTCCGGTTGCTCCCGTTATCCCTGTTGCTCCTGTTAACCCGGTTGGCCCTGTTGCTCCTGTTAACCCGGTTGCTCCCGTTACTCCTGTTGCTCCGGTCGATCCTGTCACCCCGGTGGCTCCCGTTATTCCTGTCGCTCCGGTTACTCCGGTGGCTCCTGTTATCCCAGTGGCTCCTGTTAACCCGGTGGCTCCGGTTATCCCGGTTGCTCCTGTTACTCCGGTTGCTCCTGTTACTCCGGTTGACCCGGTTACTCCCGTTATTCCAGTTGCTCCCGTTACCCCGGTTGCTCCCGTTATCCCTGTTGCTCCTGTTATTCCAGTGGCTCCCGTTACCCCGGTTGCTCCCGTTATCCCTGTTGCTCCGGTTACTCCGGTGGCTCCTGTTACTCCAGTCGCGCCCGTTACTCCGGTGGCTCCCGTTACACCAGTTGCTCCGGTTAAACCTGTTGCTCCGGTTGCTCCCGTTACTCCGGTTACGCCTGTTACCCCGGTGGCTCCCGTTATTCCTGTCGCGCCCGTTACTCCGGTGGCTCCTGTTAACCCAGTTGCTCCGGTTATCCCGGTTGCTCCCGTTACTCCCGTTGAGCCGGTTACTCCCGTTATCCCTGTTGCTCCTGTTAACCCAGTTGCTCCCGTTTCTCCTGTCGCGCCCGTTACTCCGGTGGCTCCTGTTATCCCAGTGGCTCCCGTTTCTCCGGTGGCTCCTGTTATCCCAGTGGCTCCTGTTAACCCGGTGGCTCCTGTTATCCCGGTTGCTCCCGTTTCTCCGGTTACTCCTGTTATCCCGGTTGCTCCTGTTAACCCAGTTGCTCCCGTTATCCCGGTGGCTCCTGTTAACCCAGTTGCTCCTGTTATCCCGGTTGCTCCTGTTAACCCGGTTGGCCCTGTCACTCCGGTGGCTCCTGTTATCCCGGTTGCTCCTGTTATCCCGGTTGCTCCTGTTAACCCGGTTGGCCCTGTCACTCCGGTTGCTCCTGTTATCCCGGTTGCTCCGGTTATCCCTGTTGCTCCTGTTATCCCTGTTGCTCCCGTTTCTCCGGTGGCTCCCGTTACTCCTGTCGCTCCGGTTACTCCTGTTGCTCCGGTTGCTCCGGTTGCTCCTGTTACTCCCGTTACTCCGGTTGGCCCGATTGCTCCTGTCACTCCGGTTGCTCCCGTTATCCCGGTGGCTCCTGTTACTCCGGTGGCTCCTGTCACCCCAGTTGCCCCGGTTATCCCAGTTGCTCCTGTCACCCCAGTTGCTCCTGTTATCCCGGTTGCTCCCGTTACTCCGGGGTCGCCTGTTACTCCGGTCGCCCCGGTGAACCCCGTTGCTCCGGTTACCCCGGTTGCTCCCGTTACTCCAGTTAAACCTGTTACTCCGGTTGCTCCCGTTTCTCCAGTTAAACCTGTTACTCCGGTTGCTCCCGTTACCCCTGTTGCCCCCGTTAACCCTGTTGCTCCCGTTACTCCGGTTGAGCCAGTTACTCCCGTTATTCCAGTCGCTCCGGTTATCCCTGTTGCTCCCGTTTCTCCAGTTGCTCCTGTATCTCCAGTTGCTCCGGTTACCCCTGTTGCGCCCGTTACTCCGGTTGCTCCTGTTATCCCGGTTGCTCCTGTTAACCCAGTTGCTCCTGTTAACCCGGTTGGCCCTGTTACTCCCGTTACTCCTGTTATCCCGGTTGCTCCGGTTAACCCGGTTGGCCCTGTTACTCCCGTTACTCCGGTGGCTCCCGTTAACCCGGTTGCTCCGGTTATCCCTGTTGCTCCCGTTACTCCGGTGGCTCCCGTTATCCCTGTTGCTCCCGTTACTCCTGTTAACCCGGTTGCTCCTGTTATCCCGGTTGCTCCTGTTAACCCAGTTGCTCCTGTTAACCCAGTTGCTCCCGTTATCCCGGTGGCTCCTGTTACTCCGGTGGCTCCTGTCACCCCAGTTGCTCCTGTTATCCCGGTTGCTCCCGTTACTCCGGGGTCGCCTGTTACTCCGGTCGCCCCGGTGAACCCCGTTGCTCCAGTTACCCCGGTTGCTCCTGTTAACCCTGTTGCTCCCGTTACTCCGGTTGCTCCTGTTATCCCGGTTGCTCCCGTTACTCCGGGGTCGCCTGTTACTCCGGTCGCCCCGGTGAACCCCGTTGCTCCAGTTACCCCGGTTGCTCCCGTTACTCCGGGGTCGCCTGTTACTCCGGTCGCTCCTGTTAACCCCGTTGCTCCTGTTAACCCGGTTGGCCCTGTTATCCCAGTTGCTCCCGTTATCCCGGTGGCTCCTGTTACTCCGGTTGCTCCTGTCACCCCAGTTGCTCCTGTTATCCCTGTTGCTCCCGTTACTCCGGGGTCGCCTGTTACTCCGGTCGCTCCAGTGAACCCCGTTGCTCCAGTCAGCCCCGTTGCTCCGGTCGCGCCTCTCATATGATAATGATTTGGATGACAGCACGGACACCATCTTTCATGACAACAAGAGTTTTCACAGCAGCATCCTTCACAGCAATGTGCTCGATTATGGTAACTGCGCCTTTGATTTCTTCTTTTATGTTGGGAATGACAGCAACAATCATTACAATACCGGCAGTCATAATCTCCAGAGTCGTATCTGTTATACCAAGTATCTCCTTTTCTCATTACACCACCTCTTCTTGCATAATATTTTTTCAAAAACAAATGGTGTTTCAAAAACCCATTTAAATGATCAACTGGTCTCTAAGAGTGAATGTTGCACAGCGTTTACGGAAAAAAAGACCTAACCGCGTATCAGTCAGGCCTTTCATCTTTAAAATATCAGACTGCTATTTTCATCAGGTTGTCGGAAAACTTATGCTGTTAAAATCGATATTGAGAGCAATTGCTGTCGTTAAATCATTAGCAGTTGTGAAAATAACCCTGAGCTGGTAAGTGTTCGTTCCTGCGGTCGGCGCAGTATCCACTGTTGTATCAGCAATCGAAAAACTATCCGTAGCTGCGGTAGTACTAGTTCGCGCCAGAGTTCTTGTATGAATTTGCACTGCTCCCCTATATAATCTCACTTCATAAACAAAGTTTGAATTTGCTGTAGTTGTTAATGCGACACTGAGTGCATAATCAAGCTTTACATTCTCCAAAGCATTAACTGGAATTGCCAGCGTAGCGATGGGAACTTCTGTATTTAACGGCGGATAAACAGTGAGCGGCCCATTAGTTCTTGTGAAGAGCAAGGTTGGTGTACTGCCTGTGGCGCCGGTTGGACCTGTTGAGCCGGTTACTCCCGTTGGGCCGGTTGCTCCTGTTGCTCCTGTTGCTCCGGTTGCTCCTGTTGCTCCTGTTGCTCCGGTTGCTCCTGTCGAGCCGGTTGCTCCTGTTGCTCCTGTTACACCTGTTGAGCCGGTTCGGCCGGTTACTCCGGTGGCTCCTGTTACTCCGGTTGCTCCCGTTGCTCCTGTTACTCCGGTTGCCCCTGTTGCTCCTGTTACTCCTGTTACTCCTGTTACTCCGGTTAGGCCCGTTACACCCGTTGGGCCAGTCACCCCGGTTGATCCTGTTGATCCTGTTGGACCCGTTACACCCGTTGGGCCAGTCACCCCGGTTACTCCGGTTACTCCGGTTGGGCCGGTTGCTCCCGTTGCACCAGTCACTCCGCTTGCTCCAGTTACTCCTGTCGCACCGGTTGAGCCCGTTGCCCCGGTTACTCCTGTTGCTCCTGTCGCACCGGTTGGGCCCGTTACCCCAGTGGCTCCGGTTACTCCTGTTACTCCGGTTACTCCAGTTGGGCCAGTCACCCCGGTTACTCCGGTTGTTCCTGTTGGACCCGTTACCCCAGTTACACCTGTTGCTCCGGTTGGGCCCGTTACTCCGGTTGATCCTGTTACTCCGGTTGAGCCGGTTGATCCTGTTGCCCCAGTTACTCCTGTTGAGCCGGTTGATCCTGTCGAGCCAGTTGGACCGGTTGGGCCCGTTACACCAGTTGGGCCAGTCACCCCGGTTGGGCCTGTTACTCCGGTGGCTCCGGTTGAGCCGGTTACTCCTGTCGCGCCCGTTACTCCTGTTGCCCCGGTTACTCCTGTCGATCCGGTTGGGCCGGTTACTCCGGTTGACCCTGTTGTTCCTGTTGGACCCGTTGGGCCAGTTGCTCCGGTTAGACCGGTTTCCCCGGTTGCTCCCGTTGGGCCGGTTGAACCCGTTGGACCCGTTACACCAGTGGCTCCGGTTACTCCTGTCGCGCCCGTTACTCCAGTTACTCCGGTTGCTCCGGTTGCTCCCGTTACACCAGTTACTCCAGTTGCTCCACTTGCTCCGGTTAGACCGGTTTCCCCGGTTGGACCTGTTGAGCCCGTTACACCAGTTGGGCCAGTCACCCCGGTCGGGCCGGTTGCACCTGTCGCACCGGTTGGACCCGTTACACCAGTGGCTCCGGTTACTCCTGTCGCGCCCGTTACTCCTGTTGCTCCGGTTACTCCTGTCGCGCCCGTTACTCCAGTTGCCCCTGTTACTCCTGTCGATCCGGTTACTCCGGTTGATCCTGTTGTTCCTGTTGGACCCGTTGGGCCAGTTGCTCCGGTTAGACCGGTTTCCCCGGTTGCTCCCGTTGGGCCGGTTGAACCCGTTGGACCCGTTACTCCAGTTGCCCCTGTTACTCCTGTCGATCCGGTTACTCCGGTTGATCCTGTTGTTCCTGTTGGACCCGTTGGGCCAGTTTCTCCGGTTAGACCGGTTACCCCGGTTGCTCCCGTTACTCCAGTTACTCCTGTTGGGCCAGTTTCTCCTGTTACTCCCGTTACTCCAGTTGGGCCAGTTTCTCCTGTTACTCCCGTTACTCCAGTTGGGCCAGTCACCCCGGTTGGACCTGTTGAGCCGGTTACTCCTGTTACTCCAGTTGCACCGGTCGCTCCGGTTTCTCCTGTTGCTCCGGTTGCTCCCGTTACTCCGGTGGCTCCCGTTGGGCCGGTTGAACCCGTTGGACCAGTCACTCCGGTGGCTCCTGTCGATCCAGTTTCTCCGGTGGCTCCCGTTACACCAGTTACTCCAGTTGCTCCGGTTGAACCTGTTACTCCGGTTACTCCAGTTACTCCGGTTGCCCCTGTTGCTCCCGTTACTCCTGTCACTCCGGTTGCCCCAGTTTCACCTGTTGCCCCGGTCACTCCCGTTGCTCCGGTTGGACCTGTTGTTCCGGTTGAACCCGTTGGACCAGTTTCACCAGTCGATCCGGTTGAACCTGTTGCTCCGGCTGCTCCGGTTGGACCTGTTGCACCTGTTACTCCTGTCGATCCGGTTGAGCCGGTTGCTCCTGTTGCTCCGGTTGCACCAGTTGCTCCTGTTGCTCCGGTTGCTCCCGTTTCTCCAGTTACTCCGGTTGCTCCTGTTACTCCAGTTGAACCTGTTTCTCCGGTCGCTCCGGTTGGGCCTGTTGCTCCTGTTACACCAGTTACTCCGGTTATTCCGGTGGCTCCCGTTACTCCGGTTGGACCTGTTGCCCCTGTTACTCCTGTCGATCCTGTTGGGCCGGTTACTCCGGTTTCCCCGGTTGGGCCGGTTGCTCCTGTTGTTCCTGTTGTTCCTGTTACTCCAGTCGCACCCGTTGCTCCGGTTGAGCCTGTTTCTCCTGTTGGGCCTGTTACCCCAGTTGTTCCTGTTGGACCCGTTGGGCCAGTTTCTCCGGTTGGCCCGGTTGCTCCCGTTGCACCAGTCACTCCCGTTAGGCCAGTCACCCCGGTTGGGCCCGTTACACCAGTTGGGCCAGTCACTCCCGTTAGGCCAGTCACCCCGGTTGGGCCCGTTACACCAGTTGAGCCTGTCGCACCGGTTGGACCCGTTACACCAGTGGCTCCTGTTACTCCAGTCGCGCCCGTTACTCCTGTTGCTCCAGTTGGCCCTGTTACTCCTGTTTCCCCGGTTACTCCTGTGGCTCCGGCTGCTCCGGTTGGACCTGTTGGCCCTGTGGCTCCTGTTACCCCAGTTGCTCCTGTTACTCCTGTTGGGCCGGTTACACCAGTTGGGCCAGTCACCCCGGTTGGGCCCGTTGCTCCTGTCGCACCGGTTGGACCCGTTTCCCCAGTGGCTCCTGTTACCCCAGTTACTCCTGTCACTCCGGTTGAGCCGGTTGCTCCGGTTGCTCCAGTCACCCCGGTGGCTCCTATTGCTCCGGTTTCCCCGGTCGCTCCCGTTTCTCCAGTTACTCCGGTTGCTCCTGTTACTCCAGTTGAACCTGTTTCTCCGGTTACACCAGTCGCACCTGTTACTCCTGTCGCTCCGGTTGGGCCTGTTGCTCCGGTTGAGCCAGTTACACCGGTTGGACCGGTCGACCCTGTTGCTCCCGTTACTCCTGTTACTCCAGTTTCCCCCGTTGCTCCTGTTACTCCGGTTGGACCAGTCACTCCTGTTGACCCTGTTGTTCCTGTTGGACCCGTTGGGCCAGTTTCTCCGGTTGGCCCGGTTTCTCCCGTTGCACCAGTCACTCCTGTTGCACCGGTTGGGCCTGTTACTCCTGTTAAGCCGGTCGATCCGGTTGCTCCTGTTGGGCCGGTTGAACCCGTTGGACCAGTTCCACCAGTCACTCCGGTTGAGCCGGTTGCTCCTGTTATACCAATTACTCCGGTTACTCCTGTTGCACCGGTTGAACCTGTTACTCCAGTCACTCCGGTTGCTCCTGTTGGACCAGTTTCACCAGTCACTCCGGTTGACCCTGTTACACCAGTTACTCCTGTTGCTCCGGTTGCACCTGTTGCTCCAGTCGCTCCGGTTACTCCAGTTGGACCTGTTGACCCGGTGATTCCGGTTGATCCGGTTGCTCCCGTTTCTCCGGTTGGACCTGTGGCTCCTGTTACTCCTGTTACTCCTGTTGCCCCTGTGTTGCCTGTTAAGCCAGTTTCCCCGGTTGCTCCGGTTGCTCCTGTCGATCCAGTTTCTCCGGTTGGACCTGTTGCTCCTGTTATCCCAGTTTCTCCTGTTACTCCTGTTGCCCCGGTTACACCGGTTGCTCCCGTTGGGCCGGTTTCTCCTGTTACCCCTGTTGCTCCTGTTGTTCCGGTTGTTCCTGTTACTCCAGTCGCACCCGTTGCTCCGGTTGAGCCTGTTTCTCCTGTTGGGCCGGTTGCTCCTGTTGGGCCTGTTACCCCAGTTGTTCCTGTTGGACCCGTTGGGCCAGTTTCTCCGGTTGGCCCGGTTGCTCCTGTTGCCCCGGTTGAACCTGTTACTCCAGTCACTCCGGTTGGGCCAGTCACCCCGGTTGGACCCGTTCCCCCAGTTACACCTGTTACTCCTGTCGCTCCGGTTGACCCTGTTACCCCAGTTACCCCAGTTGCCCCGGTTGAACCTGTTGCTCCTGTTACCCCAGTTGCTCCTGTTACCCCAGTTGCTCCGGTTTCCCCAGTTGCTCCGGTTTCCCCTGTTACTCCTGTTACTCCCGTTACTCCTGTTGCCCCTGTTACCCCAGTTACCCCAGTTGCCCCGGTTGAACCTGTTGCTCCTGTTACCCCAGTTGCTCCGGTTTCCCCAGTTGCTCCGGTTTCCCCTGTTACTCCTGTTACTCCCGTTACTCCTGTTGCCCCTGTTACTCCTGTTGCCCCTGTTGAGCCGGTTACTCCGGTTGGCCCGGTTTCTCCCGTTGCACCAGTCACTCCGGTTGGCCCGGTTTCCCCGGTTGCCCCAGTTTCACCTGTAGCTCCCGTTACTCCAGTTACTCCGGTTGAGCCGGTTACTCCAGTTACTCCAGTCGAGCCGGTTGCTCCCGTTACACCAGTTACTCCAGTTGCCCCGGTTGATCCGGTTGCACCGGTTGCTCCTGTTGTTCCGGTTGCTCCTGTCGCTCCAGTTACTCCGGTTACTCCAGTTGCCCCTGTTACTCCGGTCGCTCCGGTTGGGCCTGTTGGACCGGTTGGGCCGGTCGACCCTGTTGCTCCCGTTACTCCAGTCACTCCGGTGGCCCCTGTTTCACCTGTTGCCCCGGTCACTCCCGTTGTTCCGGTTGAACCCGTTGGACCAGTTTCACCAGTCGATCCGGTTGAACCTGTTGCTCCGGTTGGACCTGTTGGCCCTGTGGCTCCTGTTTCCCCAGTTGCTCCGGTTTCCCCGGTGGCTCCCGTTACACCTGTTGCTCCGGTTGAGCCTGTTACTCCGGTTGAGCCTGTTACTCCGGTTGATCCTGTTACTCCGGTTACTCCAGTTGGACCCGTTTCCCCAGTGGCTCCGGTTACCCCGGTTGCTCCTGTTGTTCCTGTTACTCCTGTTGCACCTGTTGCTCCTGTTGTTCCTGTTGTTCCTGTTGTTCCTGTTACTCCAGTCGCACCCGTTGCTCCGGTTGAGCCTGTTTCTCCTGTTGGGCCGGTTGCTCCTGTTGGGCCTGTTACCCCAGTTGTTCCTGTTGGACCCGTTGGGCCAGTTTCTCCGGTTGGCCCGGTTGCTCCTGTTGCCCCGGTTGAACCTGTTACTCCAGTCACTCCGGTTGGGCCAGTCACCCCGGTTGGACCCGTTCCCCCAGTTACACCTGTTACTCCTGTCGCTCCGGTTGACCCTGTTACCCCAGTTACCCCAGTTGCCCCGGTTGAACCTGTTGCTCCTGTTACCCCAGTTGCTCCTGTTACCCCAGTTGCTCCGGTTTCCCCAGTTGCTCCGGTTTCCCCTGTTACTCCTGTTACTCCCGTTACTCCTGTTGCCCCTGTTACCCCAGTTACCCCAGTTGCCCCGGTTGAACCTGTTGCTCCTGTTACCCCAGTTGCTCCGGTTTCCCCAGTTGCTCCGGTTTCCCCTGTTACTCCTGTTACTCCCGTTACTCCTGTTGCCCCTGTTACTCCTGTTGCCCCTGTTGAGCCGGTTACTCCGGTTGGCCCGGTTTCTCCCGTTGCACCAGTCACTCCGGTTGGCCCGGTTTCCCCGGTTGCCCCAGTTTCACCTGTAGCTCCCGTTACTCCAGTTACTCCGGTTGAGCCGGTTACTCCAGTTACTCCAGTCGAGCCGGTTGCTCCCGTTACACCAGTTACTCCAGTTGCCCCGGTTGCTCCCGTTGCACCAGTCACTCCGGTTGGCCCGGTCGTTCCCATTGCTCCGGTTTCTCCTGTTGGGCCGGTTGGACCCGTTGGGCCTGTTGCTCCGGTTACTCCGGTTGCTCCTGTTGCACCAGTTGCTCCGGTTACTCCGGTGGCTCCCGTTATCCCAGTGGCTCCTGCTATTCCCGTTACTCCGGTTACTCCTGTTAAGCCTGTCGCTCCTGTTGGGCCTGTTACCCCAGCTGCTCCGGTTGCTCCGGTTACACCAGTTGAGCCGGTTGGACCCGTTGGACCTGTTTCACCAGTCACTCCTGTTGGGCCGGTTAAGCCTGTCACTCCTGTCACTCCGGTTGAGCCGGTTGGACCAGTCACTCCTGTTGGACCTGTGGCTCCTGTTACTCCAGTTTCCCCTGTTGCTCCCGTTACTCCTGTTGCTCCGGTTGCTCCCGTTATCCCGGTTACTCCTGTTGGGCCGGTTGGACCTGTGGCTCCTGTTACTCCCGTTATACCTGTTGCACCTGTTACTCCTGTCGCTCCGGTTGGGCCGGTTTCTCCGGTTGCTCCCGTTACTCCGGTTGAGCCTGTTGCTCCGGTCGCTCCCGTTTCTCCGGTTGGACCTGTGGCTCCTGTTACTCCCGTTACACCTGTTGCACCTGTTACTCCAGTCACTCCGGTTGGGCCAGCCACCCCGGTTGAGCCGGTTGGACCCGTTCCCCCAGTTACACCTGTTACTCCTGTTACTCCTGTCGCTCCGGTTACACCAGTTGCTCCCGTTTGGCCAGTTGGGCCTGTTGCTCCTGTTAAGCCAGTTGCACCTGTTGGGCCAGTTTCCCCGGTTGCTCCGGTTTCTCCAGTTGGACCAGTCACCCCGGTCGGGCCGGTTACGCCCGTTACTCCGGTTGAGCCTGTCGCTCCTGTCCCACCAGTCGATCCGGTTGGGCCAGTTTCCCCGGTTGCTCCTGTTCCACCAGTCGATCCGGTTACTCCTGTTACTCCTGTTATTCCGGTGGCTCCAGTTGCTCCGGTTACCCCAGTTTCTCCGGTTATCCCTGTTGCTCCTGTTACTCCTGTTAAGCCAGTTGCCCCGGTTGCTCCCGTTACACCAGTTACTCCAGTTGCCCCGGTTGATCCGGTTGCTCCCGTTACTCCTGTTGCCCCTGTTACACCAGTTTCCCCTGTTGCTCCTGTTACACCAGTTACTCCGGTTGATCCTGTTACTCCGGTTACTCCAGTTGGGCCAGTTGCTCCGGTTGATCCTGTTGCTCCTGTTGCTCCTGTTACTCCTGTTACTCCAGTTGGGCCGGTTACTCCTGTCGCTCCTGTTTCTCCAGTTGGGCCGGTTACTCCTGTCGCTCCTGTTTCTCCAGTCGCTCCGTTTACACCTGTTGCTCCGGTTGATCCGGTCGCTCCGGTTGCCCCTGTTGATCCAGTCGATCCGGTTGATCCCGTTGGACCGGTTGATCCGGTCGCTCCGGTTGCCCCTGTTGATCCGGTTGCTCCGGTTGATCCTGTTGTTCCGGTTACTCCAGTCGATCCGGTTGATCCGGTTGCACCCGTTGGACCGGTTGATCCTGTTGCTCCGGTTGATCCTGTTACTCCTGTTACTCCTGTCACTCCGGTTGAGCCGGTTGATCCTGTTACTCCAGTTGAACCGGTGGCTCCGGTTGAACCTGTTACACCTGTTACTCCAGTCGATCCGGTTGCTCCTCTTACTCCAGTTGCTCCTGTTGCTCCTCTTACTCCAGTTGCTCCTGTTGCTCCTCTTACTCCAGTTGCTCCTGTTGCTCCTCTTACTCCAGTTGCTCCTGTTGCTCCTCTTACTCCAGTTGCTCCTGTTGCTCCTGTCGCTCCAATTGGGCCGGTTGCACCTGTTGCTCCCGTTGCACCAGTCACTCCTGTTGACCCGGTTGTTCCCGTTGCTCCGGTTACTCCTGTTGCCCCTGTCGCTCCAGTTGCACCTGTTGCTCCTCTTGCACCAGTTGCCCCGGTTGCTCCTCTTACTCCAGTGGCTCCTGTTGCTCCCGTTACACCTGTTACCCCGGTTGCTCCTCTTACTCCAGTTGCTCCTCTTGCACCTGTTACTCCGGTTGCTCCTGTTGCCCCGATTGGGCCGGTTACACCGGTTGCACCAGTTGCTCCTGTCGCTCCAATTGGGCCGGTTGCACCAGTTGCTCCCGTTACCCCGGTTGCTCCCGTGGGACCCGTCACTCCTGTGGGGCCTGTAATACCCGTTACGCCAGGTTCACCCCCGGTTTGTGCCAATGAAACATCGTCTATTAAAACCGTGCCGGAAGAAACTTTACTTAATACAATGACAGCAGAGGCCGCGCCAGAAGGCACACTGCTTGTTTTATAGATTTCAGACCATGTATGAAAGAGCACATTCGGCAAATTTCCGGGTGTGATATTTTCTTGAACGGAACTGATTTGTTCACCTGCTGCGCTGACATATATGATCTGGAGGGTTACCTGGGGACTTGGCTCATTTCCGAGCGTTGCCAGTGATACGAATAGAGTCAGTGACTGAGCTGAAATGGGGATGATTTGACTGAGGTAAGCATATGGCTGAGTTCCAATAAATTGTGCAGAATATCTCCCTGAATGTGCAAACAAACTGTTAATCTGGGTATTTGCCGAACTCCAACCCTCTAATGTGCCGGTTTCAAAGCTCCCATTTATAATCGGATTATTCATTCAAGCTTTTTCCCTCTCCTTTCTGTTGCGAATAACCTTACTTTTTAAGACAGCATATTAATACGGGCTGTCTTTTGACAACCTAAATAAAAAAGGTGATTTCTATCCATCACCTTAGTCCGATCCTTGAATGGGGAATCCCGTTGCAATGAGGGAACGGTTTGCCGCTGTGACTTGCGTGACATGATTCGAAGACAGTACAGATAAAAAGAGCTGATACGCAGCTGTTTCTCCCGCCGTCATTTCCTCGATGTACGTAAAAGGAATCCCCAAGATTTGCCCGCCTGAAGAAAAGAGGTTCAGCTCTTGTCTTAGTGTTTGAATAGATACCCCATTTCTTTGGAGATCGACAGCTAAGTCTAATGAAAAATTAGAAGCGAGCAGATCTAATTCCACATTTACTTGTATGACGGCATCCGTTTTTACCAATTGATCTGTCGGCGCATCTACCACAGTGCTTAATACATTTATCGGTGTTCCTTCTAACGGAATCGTCATTTGTTCTGTTGTATTTTGAAAAGCTACAGCCGGAACCGCACCGGGCGGACCCTCAGGCCCCGGGGGACCGGGCGGACCGGGCGGACCTGCTTCCCCTTGCGGACCGCGGGAGCCGGCGGGGCCTCTTTTGCCTTCGGGACCCCGCATCTGGGGCACGCACAGGGCAGATCGATTTTCATCTAAAGACGGAAACTGTTTTTCCGTCACTATTTCCGTTTTTTCATTATCATATAGTAATTGTTCATACCAGCGTTTCATATGTCTGCTCATATATTTGTAAGGTTTCTGTTTCAATATCATGTATTGATTACGGCCGCTGCTCATATTATCACCCCGGCTATATTGTATTCACGCTGAAGCCATCATGTGCAGGGCCTTCCCGCCTCTTATCAAACAAAAAAAGGCAGACCTGAGTCTGCCTTTTTTCTTCTACCATAAACCTAATACTTTCCACCATAATCCGCCGATCACAAGCCATGTCACAATATGGACGATTGACAGGATAAAGCCGATGGACCACCATTTGCTTTGCGAAATATAGCCTGCTCCGAAAAAGACCGGAGCCGCTCCTGAGCCGTAATGCGTCGTCGAACCGAAAAGGTTGCTGAAAAACGCCAGGCTGAGCGCCGCCAATAACGGCGGAGCGCCTGCCGCCACGATGACGGCGAGAAATGCCGCATACATGGCGCTGATATGCGCAGTTGCGCTCGCAAAGAAGTAATGGGTGTAATAATACACAACGATCAGAATCATAAATGCCACAATCCATGAAAAACCGGAAACAGAGGATTTCATCATATTACTGAACCAAGACACCATGCCGAGTTCATTCAGGAAATTCGCCAGCATCACAAGCGCCGCGAACCAAGTCAGTGTATCCCACGCACCTTGTTCCTTTTTGATGTCTTCCCATGTTAATACCTGTGACAAAAGCAAAACGGATAATCCGATCAGGGCCGTCGTCGTTGCGTCTATATTTAAGCTTCCTCCGAAAATCCACAGCGCAAGCACCAATAAAAAGACGATGACCATGGAGAGCTCGGATTTTTTAAACGGACCCATTTCTTTCAATTTTTCCGTTGCGATTTTAGCCGCATCCGGTGTTTCTTTAATTTCCGGCGGATACAGCTTATAAATGACGAGCGGTGTAATGATTAAGCTCGCCAATCCCGGGACAATGGCTGCGATTGCCCAGCTTGTCCATGTGATGTCCACCCCTGCGACATCGTGGGCCAGCTTGGCGATCAGCGGGTTCGCCGCCATTGCCGTCAAAAACATCGCAGACGTAATCAAATTTCCTTGGAAACCGGTCTTTAATAAGTAAGCGCCGATTTTCCGCTCTGTTCCGTCTGCCGGCGTTGATCCGAAAGTTTCGGATAATGATCTGATAATAGGAAAAATAATGCCGCCCGCCCGTGCCGTGTTACTCGGAATGGCAGGTGATAAAATTAAATCACTGAACAGCAGTGAATAAGAAAGGCCGAGTGTTTTCTTCCCGAACCGTTGTACGAATACGTAAGAAATCCTGGCGCCGAGCCCGGTTTTGATAAATCCCCGGGAAATAAAAAAGGCGATGACAATCAGCCAGATTGTCTTGTTTCCAAATCCGCTTAACGTATTTTCAATAGAAAGCGTTCCCGTTAACGCGGTGACTGCCAATGCAAAAATTGCAATTGCGCCCATTGGCAAGGGCTTGGAGATAAAGCCGATAATTGTTGCGACAAAAATAGCGAACAAATGCCATGCTTTAGGTTCAAGTCCGGACGGCGCGGGAATAAACCAAATGATTAATCCCACAGCAACAGTAATAAGCAAAGGAATGATTTTTACCGCCTGCTGTTTTTTTGCGTCTTTTTCTGAAGCCATTACAGGTCTCCTCCTATTTTGTTGTCTTCCATCCCCCATCCCATTTTACTACTTAACTAAGTTAATAAACGTTTTTGTTAATTAAAAAACACAAAGGAAAATATTCCTTTGTGTCTCTTATTTTAACGTACCCGAGCCGGCTTTAGATATAACATCCGGTTTTACATTTGCGGATGAGCCGATAGAGCCGTGCAATGCCGGTGTCCAGCCGACAGACTGACTTAATCCGTTGGCGGCTGACGCGTTAATGGCAGCGCCGTTTAAAAGAGTGCCCTCTTCATGAAGCGCTTTTCCGCCGCTGAAGACACTGATGACCTTATCGGCAGCCAGGCCCGGCACTTCAAAAACATTATTCTGTGCATATATTTTTGACGCATGTCCTGCGCCCCATGCATAACTGAACGGGTACGCGGCGCTTTTCGAGCCTGCGTAAAAATTATTATAAATATGAACCTGCCCGTACCGGACCCGCGGTGCGCGCTGGACGATGTTCTGGTAATAGTTATGGTGAAGGGTCACCTTCAGTTTTCCTTCATCCGACGTCTTGCTGTCGCTGTTTCCGATGACGGAGCCTTTATCATGGTCATGATATTTATTATAGGATAATGTAATATAATTCGCCCCGTTGGCTATATCCGTCTGGCCGTCATGGTGCTGATATTTTCTCCCGTAATAGTAGGGAAAACCGCTGTCGGGATTCGATCCGTCATTAAAGGTACAATGGTCGATCCAGATGTGCGTCGCGCCGTTAACGGTGATATTGTCATATTCCGAGTTCCAGTTGCCGCTGCTGCCGTCAGTCGGGTCCCATTGCGGAAAATAGTCGTAAGCGTCTTGAAATTCGATGTTGCGGATGATGACGTTGTCGACGCCGTTCTTGATATTAAAATTTCCGCCTGTCACTTTGGCGTTTGAGCCTGACCCGATGATCGTCGTATTTGAAGGGATATCAATCACGACCCGCGCTTTCTGGTTTTTTTGAGATCGCTGTCTGGCGTCTTCCTGGGTTCCTGACGGTGCTTTTTTCCCCCATTTATCCGGGTCGTACGCCTTCAAATAGGCATTGAGATCATAAGCCGGATCTTTATAATCATGAAAGCCGAGCGTTTTATTGCGGTCGTCGGTATTCATATTGATTGTGCCTTGTATGTAAATAATCTTCGGCGTGCTGTTGGCGCTTCCCCCTAATGCAGAAACGAGCTGCTGTCTGTTTGATACGGTGTATACATTCGATGAAGAGGCTTTCGCGCCGCCGGTTGTCCCGCCGGAAGCGGCTCCCCATCCGTCATTTGCTCCTAACGTCTGCCGGCCAAGGTCAGCGGCATGGACACCCGCAGGAATCATCCATAAACAAACCGCCAGCATCAGTAACATTTTTTTCATAAATGGTGCTCCTCCCGATTTGATATTCCAATTTATTACAACCGAATTGTATCAAATCAATTAAAAAACAGCACCGAAAATGTACTGATTGTGTCTTTCGGTTTTATTGCGGAATCCGCAAAAAAATCCCAAGGGACCGAAACCCCTTGGGACCTGATCGGCTTACGCCCATGATTTTACTTTTTCGTTATCCGTGACAAACAGAAGAACTTTTCCTTCATCTAAGCGCTTTTCAAATTGTGATGCTTCCTCTTCTGAAAAGCCGATTTCATGAATTTTGTTGCGGAGCTCATCGCCCTTTTTATTAAACATATTGCCGACCGCGTGTTTAATGCCCGTTTCTTTTGCTCCGATGGTATTGACATCCGTATTGTCGGCCAGTCGTTCCGTTCTGTCGTCATCATGAGAAAGCACGTATACATCTTCTTTTGCGACACCCATTTGCTGAAGCTCTTTTACGTCCTGCATCAGTTTTTGATCGTTTGTATACTCTCTTACTACCGGTTTCATTGATAAGTCCTCCCTTTTGTTTTTGTATATTGTGTGTTTACCCGCTTCACCAAATGCCAAACAAAAGAAAGAGCGTTCAGTGAAAAATCGGGCAGATTGTCGGTGGATATTTTCTTCCGGGACATGTTACAGTAGGAGAAGCTACTTTTATCAGAAAAATAAAAATTTTCAAGAGCCGATCAAGCAGGGAGGTGGTTCCTATTCATTATTTTTCACCGGAACAGCGATTTAACGCTTGGGTTGTCAGTGATTTAGTGAAACAGGTATTCCGCCGGCATACCCGCTGCCCGGATGGAATAAAAGAGCTTACGGCCTTTGCTGAAGATACCTTTCATATTAATATCGATTTCGTGTTCTCTATTATTATCAATATCGGTGATATCGAATCCGTTCTGCCGAAAGAAATTGAGAATACGCTGGGTTCTTATCTGACCGCGCTTCAGCCCGTCATTACCGCCGACATGCTTCATTCTTCTAAAACAAATGCCTATGAATATTTGGAACATGAGAAAAACACTGAGATGTTCCGGTTGTTCTATTAAAAGAAGGGCCCGGGCCCTTCTTTTTTTGTTGCCGGCGGACGGTTTGATTTTGTATTCGGGAAATGGTTCGTGTTACATTTGGAACAAACACTCATGTTGAAGGAGGATGCATCATGCCGAAAAATCAACAGCAAATTCAATTAGCGAGACGCCCTAAAGGCGTTCCCGTCCATGACGATTTCCGTTTTGAAACGATTGCCGTTCCCGAGCCGCAAGACGGTGAAGTGCTTGTAAAAACGAGTTATGTGTCCGTTGATCCGTACATGCGCGGACGAATGCAGGATACAAAATCATATGTCGAGCCGTTCGCTTTAGAAGAAGCCATAACAGGCGGAGTGATTGCCGAGGTTCTCACAGACGGCAATAAGCTGAAAAAAGGCGATATCGTGATCGGGAATCTCGCATGGCAGGAATACTCAGCAGTGAATGAGTCCGCTCTCCGCAAACTGGACACGGATATCGCACCCGCCTCGGCGTATCTCGGCATTTTAGGGATGACCGGACTGACCGCTTACTTCGGGCTGCTTGATATCGGCCGTCCGAAAAAAGGCGAAACCGTCGTCGTTTCAGGGGCTGCGGGCGCCGTCGGCTCAACGGTCGGGCAGATTGCCAAAATCAAAGGCGCGCGGGTTGTCGGCATCGCCGGTTCTGACGAAAAAATCGCGTATCTGAAAGAGGAGCTTCAATTTGATGAAGCCATTAATTACAAAACGGCGGATGATATTCAAAAAGCGCTTGAACAGGCATGCCCTGACGGCGTCGATGTCTATTTTGACAATGTCGGCGGACCGATTTCAGATGCGGTGATCAACCTGCTGAATGAATTCGCCCGCATTCCGGTATGCGGAGCGATCTCTTCATACAATACCGAAAGTGAAGAGGAAGACATGGGCCCCCGCGTACAGCCGAAACTGATCAAAACAAAAGCGCTGATGCAGGGATTCATCGTCGGTGATTATGCTGACCGCTTTTCCGAAGGCGCGAAACAATTGGCTGAATGGCTCAAGGACGGAAAGCTTCATTATGAAGAAACGATTACGGAAGGATTCAGCCATATCCCTGACGCGTTCCTCGGTTTGTTTAAGGGAGAAAACAAAGGCAAACAGATCATCAAAGTCAGTGATCCAAGTTAACATGATGATGAAAAAAGGAGGGCTTTGTCCCCTCCTTTTCTGCTTTTTCGGATCAGCTGCGAAGAATCAAAGTCAGAAATCTGTCTTCATCCGGCTCCGTATCTTCCAAAGTGAATCCCGCTGCTTGAAAGCAGGCTAAACTCATTTGATTGTCTTTTTCGATGCTTGCCGCCCATTCCCGCACACTGGTAAACCCAGGGTCAGTCAGGAGTTTTTGCAATATCCGTTTTCCGAACCCTTGAAGCTGGCACAAAGGATTGACGATCAATCCGATATACACCCGTTCCTCCACAAACTCTATAGAGACTATGCCTGCCGGCAGCTGCCCGTCATATGCCATAAGGACAGTATCGTCTTCATCTTTATTCAATCGTGCATACCACGCATCTAATGGCAGTATCGCATCCATTCTCCGACTGATATTATCGTCCTTAAACCAGTGTTCAATTATTTTCAGCTCACGTTCCTTCAATATTTGAAATCTGTCTATTGAAACCATCTTCCCATCCCCCGTGCGAACCTTTTCTATTATTTCACAACAAAAAAAAGAAGGGCTTCCCGCCCTCCGTTTCTTATTTCTCAGATAATTTTCCGCCTGAATAAACGGCCTCTTTCAGCTCAATTCCGAGTGATTTGGCCATTTTTTTCAGTTTGGATTCTTCCATCGGCGTGACAAGGCTGAGTACCGTTCCTTCTTTACCGGCCCGCCCCGTCCGGCCTGATCTGTGAATGTACCCGTCTTCATTCGGGATGTCCGCATGAATGACGTACGGAAGATCGTCGATATCGAGTCCGCGCGCCGCTATGTCAGTCGCCAGAAGCAGCGGAAATTCTCCCCGCTCAAACGCTGATAATATCTTTGCCCGCTCCATTTTTTTCGCTTCTCCGTGCAGGATGCCGAGATCCACGTGATGATAGGCGAGTTTTTCCGCATAGACGCTTAAATTTCCGATATCTCTGACGAACACGAGCGCCTGCATGCCGTTCAGCCGTGACAGCTTTTGCAATAGCTTCACTTTATCCCGCTGATCGCAGACGAGATATTGATGCGTGACCCGTGCTTTTTCCGCCGTATTCCGCTCCACCTTCAAAACGGCCGGTTCGTGTGCAATGCCCTTCAGCACCTCTTCTGTCTCCGGCTGCAGCGTAGCGGAAAAGCTTAAAAGCTGACGGTCTTTCAGCGTCGTTTTAATGATTTTTTTCATTGTTTCGCGGTGTTCCTTTGTCACGAGCTGATCCGCTTCATCAAGAACGATCGTCTTGACTTCATGCATTTTCAGCTTTTTCGCCTGAATCAATTCGAGCACCCTGCCCGGTGTGCCTGCAATGATATGCGGTTTATTTTTGAGCTTTTCCACCTGCTTTTTCACGTTTGCTCCGCCGATCAAAGACAGGGCGCGAAGATCGGAGCCTTTTGTCCAATCCTGAATCACCTGAAAAATCTGCATCACAAGCTCGCGGGACGGCGCTAAAATAATCACTTGCGGATGTTTTTGCTCCGGATTGATCCGCTCCAGAACCGGAAGCGTGTACGCCAATGTTTTTCCCGTCCCCGTCGGGGATTCGGCGATGACGTCCTTCCCTTCCATGATCACCTGAGCGGCTTTTTCCTGAATGTCGGTCGGCTTCTGAAAGCCTGACGCCTTCCAGTTTTCGGCGATAAATGGTTGTGTATGCTGTAAAAATGGCCATGTTTGGGTCATGTCGTTCTCCTCAATTCTTAAAATCTACTCCATAGTATCTCAAATGCACGCGGCAAACGCAATTTTCTTTTTCCTTCCAAGCCTTTTAACAAACGGTCTCCTCCTTTATAATCATTAATGAGAAAGACACATAATGAAAAAGCGTGTCTGATAACGATAGAGGTGTAATGATGAGTATTTTATCCGTAAAAGATTTAAGCCACGGCTTCGGTGACCGTGCGCTTTTTAACAATGTATCGTTCCGTCTTTTAAAAGGGGAACACGTCGGCTTAATCGGAGCTAACGGCGAAGGTAAATCAACGTTTATGAATATTATTACCGGAAAGCTTGAGCCTGATGAGGGAAAGGTTGAATGGGCGAAAAACGTGCGCGTCGGCTATCTCGATCAGCATACCGTGCTTGAAAAAGGCAAAACGATCCGCGACGTGCTGAAAGATGCGTTCCATTACTTATTTGCGATGGAAGAAGAAATGAATGAGATTTACAATAAGATGGGCGAAGCGGACCCCGATGAACTTGAGCAGCTGCTTGAAGATGTCGGTGTCATTCAGGACGCCCTGACAAATAATGATTTCTACGTGATTGACAGCAAAGTTGAAGAAATCGCCCGCGGCCTCGGCCTGCAGGATGTCGGCCTTGACCGCGATGTCACTGACTTAAGCGGCGGACAGCGGACGAAAGTGCTGCTCGCCAAGCTGCTTTTGGAAAAACCGGAAATCCTCCTGTTGGACGAACCGACCAACTACCTTGATGAGCAGCATATTGAATGGCTGAAACGCTATTTGCAGGAATATGAAAATGCGTTCATCTTAATTTCTCACGACATTCCGTTTTTAAACAGCGTGATCAATTTGATTTATCATGTGGAAAATCAAGAGCTGACGCGTTATGTCGGCGACTACCATCAGTTTATGGAAGTATACGAAGTGAAAAAACAGCAGCTCGAAGCGGCCTACAAAAAGCAACAGCAGGAAGTCGCAGAGCTGAAAGATTTCGTCGCCCGCAACAAAGCGCGGGTCAGCACGAGAAATATGGCGATGTCCCGCCAAAAGAAACTCGATAAGATGGATATGATTGAACTGGCGGCTGAAAAACCGAAACCGGAATTTCATTTCAAGCCGGCGAGAACGTCAGGCAAGCTGATTTTTGAAACGAAGGACTTAGTCATCGGCTACGATACCCCGCTGTCACGTCCGCTCAACCTCAGAATGGAACGCGGACAGAAAGTCGCCCTGTACGGCGCGAACGGCATCGGGAAAACGACGCTGTTAAAAAGCCTGCTCGGTGAAATTCAGCCGCTGGAAGGCACGGTGGAACGCGGCGAGCATCAATACACAGGCTATTTCGAGCAGGAAGTAAAAGAAACCAATAACAATACGTGCATCGAAGAAGTGTGGAGCGAATTTCCTTCCTTTACCCAGTACGAAATCCGCGCCGCCCTCGCCAAATGCGGCCTGACCACTAAACACATTGAAAGCCGCGTCTCCGTATTAAGCGGAGGAGAAAAAGCGAAGGTCAGACTGTGCAAGCTGATCAATTCAGAAACAAATCTGCTCGTGCTTGACGAGCCGACAAACCACCTGGATGTCGATGCGAAAGAAGAGCTGAAACGCGCGCTGAAAGAATACAAAGGCTCCATTCTGCTCATTTCCCACGAACCGGAGTTCTATATGGATATCGCGACGGAAACATGGAACTGCGAGTCTTGGACGACGAAAGTGCTGTAAACACAAAAAGGAACTCCCGCCTGTGCGGTAGTTCCTTTTTTTCTTAATGTCCGGCTTTTATTCCGGAGAGATGTTTGCGTCCCATGAGAAGGACAAGCATGCCGACAAAAACGACGATCCCGCCTACTGTATATGGTGTGCTTGCGGTAAAGTGTTCTGACAGCATTCCCGCAATCCACGGAGCGAGCGCACCGCCGATAAAGCGGACTGAGCTGTAGGCTGAAGACGCGATTGAACGTTCAACCGGCGCAGAACCCATCACAGCGGTTGTCATGATCGTATTCACCATACCGAGCACGGCACCGGCGACAACGATACATGTAATGATCAACGTCTGATGGTCAGTCCAGATCCCCATGACGATGAGAATGACCGCAAAGGCGATAAAGAGAACGACGAGCGAACGCACTGTTCCCAGCGCTTTGTGCAAGAGCGGCGCCGTAAAGACTGACGTAATTGCCAGCAATAATCCCCAGCCGAAGAAGACGTATCCAAGACCGTGTTCATCTAAATCCAGAACGAACGGAGAATAAGCAAGCAAAATAAAAAATCCGAAGTTGTATAAGAATGCCGATACTGCCATTGTCAAAAGGCCTTTATATTTGAGCGCCTTCATCGCATCAAACACACCGACGCGCTTCGCCGGTTTCGGCAGCTTCGGCAGCATGAGTGAAATCGCGCAAAGCGCTATAAACATCAGGACAGACACCCCGAAGAACGGAGCGCGCCATGAAATGCTGCCAAGCTCTCCGCCAGCAAGCGGCCCGACGGAAATCCCCAAGCCGAGCGCGGCCTCATACAAAATAATCGCTTTGGCACTGCCGCCGACAGATACCCCGACAATGACGGCAAGCGCGGTTGAAATAAAGAGAGCATTCCCAAGCCCCCAGCCGCCGCGATAGCCGACAAGCTGAGCGATTGAACTTGAGCTTCCGCCAAGGGCGGCAAATACGATGATAAAAATAAGTCCGAGAAGCAGCGTCCATTTCGCGCCGATCCGGCTGGAAATCGCGCCGGAGAAAAACATCATAAAACCGGTAACGAGTAAATAACTTGTAAATAACAGAGATACTTCACTAGGTGAAGCATGTAATTGTGCGGCAATCGCCGGAAGTATCGGGTCGACGAGTCCGATTCCCATAAAGGAAATCACACAGGCAAACGCAACCGCCCAAACGGCTTTCGGCTGGCTGAATAAGCCTGTTTTCTGTTGTGATGATGTATCCATTTGATCAGACCTCCTATTTGATCCATTAAAAGAAACGCTATCTTCATAGCGTTTACAGCAAAATCATTCGATTGATTGAATGGCGCGGTCAGCTTTTTCTTTCATTCCGTTAAGGCGCTCTTTAAAATGCAGAAATGTGCTGATCTTCTCATCAATCATCTCAAGCTGGTGGTTCAATGCGTGCTGAATCTCTTCCAGCTTTGCTTTCCGTTCCTTCGGATCCAGTGACAACAAGTACCCCTCTTTGTTTAATTCCAGCTGACGGCTCATCTCCATAAACTGCTGAAGCTCCTGAAGGGAAAAACCGAGCACTTCTTTTGTGCTGGTGACTTTTTCGAGCTCCTCCATATCATCTTCAGAGTAAAGCCGGACGCCGCCTTCTGTCCGTTTAGGTGCAGGAATCAAACCAATCTCCTCGTAAAAACGAATGGTTCGTTTTGTCAATCCGCTTCGTTTGGCAACTTGATCAATCTTCATCCATTCCAAGGTGAATCCCCCTCTTGTCGTTTCTGTTTCTATTATACACCTTTTGAACCTTAACGTAAACGTAAAGTTTTGAAAAGGAATTTTTACTGGATAAACATCCATACCGCATAATGAACATATGCTCATGACAAAAAAAGCCGGTATGACCCGCCATTTTCTCGGGGGCCGTACCGGCTTTTCTTAATTCTCAAGTTCTTCAATCATCAGTGACAATTCGGTCCAGCGCTCCATCGCCGCTTCAAGCTCTTCAGCCGTTTTTGCCTGTTCGGCCATCAGTTCTTGAATCTTTCCGAAATCACTTCCCGCTTCAGCGATTTCCGCTTCCAAACGCTGATGCTTTTCTTCAAGGCCGGCAATTTTGTCTTCGATGCCGTCCCATTCGATCTGATCCTTGTATGAAAGCTTTTTGCGCTTTTTCTTCGGCTCTTCTTCCGCCTTTTTCTCTTCGGCCGGCTGTTTTACCGCAGTCTTCTTCGCTTTTGCGTATTCCATGTATTCACTGTACGAACCTTGGAAACGCGAAATGACGCCTTGTCCTTCAAATACGATCAGGCGGTCCACGACACGGTCAAGAAAATAGCGGTCATGGGATACGGTAATGACGACGCCCGGAAACTGTTCGATGTAATCTTCGAGCACGCTTAATGTTTCTGTGTCCAGATCATTGGTCGGCTCATCTAAAAACAGCACATTCGGCTCCTGCATCAGTACATTCAGCAAGTACAGACGGCGCTTTTCCCCGCCTGACAGCTTTCTGATATATGTCTGCTGCATCGGGCGCGGGAATAGAAAGCGCTCAAGCATTTGTTCCGCGGTGATGACATCACCTTCCGCCGTCTTGACGATTTCAGCCGTCTCTTTTATATATTCAATGACTTTCATATCGCCGTTCATTTCGCTGTGGTCCTGGGTGTAGTACCCGATCCTGACCGTCTGCCCGATGGTGATGCGGCCGCTGTCTGGCTGAATTCTGCCGGCGAGGCTGTTTAAAAGTGTCGTTTTCCCGATTCCGTTCGGCCCGATGATGCCGATTCTTTCACCCGGGATGACAAGCTCGTTAAATTGGCTGATCAGTGCTTGGCCGTCGTAGGTGAGGGTGACGTTTTCCGCTTCTATCACCTGTTTTCCGAGACGGTGGGAACCGATCGCGAAATCGAGCGATCCTGAGACTGCCGGCCCTTTTTGCTCTTTGAGCGCCTCCGCTCTGTCCACTCTCGCTTTTTGTTTCGTCGAGCGTGCTTTCGCTCCTCTTCTGAGCCACGCCAATTCGCGGCGCAGGAGGTTTTGACGTTTCGTTTCTTTCTGCTCTGCCAGCGCCTCCCGTTCGGCCCGTTTTTCCAGGAATACTTCATAGTTTCCCTTATACGTATAAAGGCTGCCTCTCTCAAGCTCGTAAATTCTGTTCGTCACCCTGTTCAGAAAATACCTGTCGTGCGTGACAAGCATGACGGCGCCCGGATATTGCGATAAGTAGCCTTCCAGCCATTCAATCGTTTCATTGTCCAAATGGTTTGTCGGTTCATCCAAAATAAGCAGGTCCGCCGGCTGGATGACGTTTTTCGCAATCGCGACGCGCTTTTTCTGGCCGCCGGACAGCTCGCTGACATCCTTCATCAAGTCGGTGACACCGAGTTTGGTTAAAACCGTTTTGGCTAATGTATTCGCCTCCCACGCGTCATTCGCGTCCATTCTCGCCTGCGCATCAAGCAGGTGCTTTTGGCGCTGTTCATTTTCCGGCTCTTCATTCAGCTCCTGAAGCGCTTTTTCGTACTCCCGCATCGTTCTCATGACGGCTGAGTCGCCGGAATAAATATGCTCAAGGACGGTTTGTCCGGCAGGAAGCTCAGGGTCCTGATGCAAAAACTCAATATGCACGTTTCCTGAAGCCGTTATCTCGCCTTCCTCCGTTGATTCAAGGCCGGCAATGGTTTTCAGAAGCGTAGACTTCCCCGTTCCGTTCGGGCCGATTAAACCGATTCTTTCATTCTCTTCAATATGAAAGGAGATATGGTCGAATAATGTCTTTTCTCCGTATGTTTTATAAAGGTTTTCCGCTTTTATGATGCTCATGGTTCCTATCAATCCTCACGTAAGTTCATGTGTTCATTTTAAATCAGGCGCTGGAATAAAACTAGTAAAAGGGCAGACAAATTTCTTGGAAGCGATCATTTTGTCCGAAGAATGTTTCCGCCTCTCCTTTTATACACTGGAGGTGAAGAGGTGATGACATGATCAGCATCAGTTTATGCGTTATCGTGAAAAATGAAGAGGAAGTGCTTGCAGGCTGTCTTGATTCCGTCAAAGACATTGCGGATGAAATTGTGATTGCTGATACGGGGTCGACCGACCGGACGAAAGAAATCGCGGCCCGTTATACGGATAAGATTTATGATTTTGAATGGGTCGATCATTTTGCGGCCGCCCGTAATTTTGCGTTTTCGAAAGCGGAAATGGAATATATTTTGTGGCTGGACGCCGACGATATGCTGACGGAAAAGGATCGTGAAAAGCTGATTGATCTGAAGGCGTCGCTTTCAAAAGAGGTGGACGCGGTATCCATGTATTATCACGTCGGCTTTGATGATCGGGGAGAGGTCAGCTTCAGATACCGCCGCAACCGTCTCGTCAAGCGGGAAAAAGGGTTCCGCTGGATCGGAGCCGTGCATGAATATCTGGAAGTATACGGAAACATTATAGAAACCGATATCGCCGTCACACACCGCAAATCCGAGAAAAAGCACTCGCCTCCCTCAGACCGCAACCTGAGGATTTACGAGAAAATGGCGGAAAACAGTGAAACGATGACACCGCGCGATTTATTTTATTTCGCGAATGAATTAAAGGATCACGGCCAGTATCAGCGCGCCATTACGTATTATCACCATTTTCTTTCTACTAAACAGTGCTGGATCGAAGACGAGATCAGAACGTGCCAATATCTATTCGATTGCTACAGGGCGGTCGGCCATGAAGAGGCCGCCATGACGTCGCTCTTAAAATCATTTTTGATTGATTGTCCGCGGCCGGAGTTCTGCTGCAGGCTCGGCGACTATTTTGCGGAGAAACGGCAATACCGGCAGGGCGTGTTTTGGTATGAGCTCGCCCTATCCGCCACATACAGCGATTCAGGCTTTACCCAGCTCGAATATTCCACCTGGTATCCTCATCTGCAGCTCTGCGTCTGCCACTGGCAGCTCGGTGACAGAGAAAAAGCGAAGATTCATAACGACAAAGCCGCCTCCTATCACCCGTCACATCCGAGCGTACTGTATAATCAAAACGTGCTCGGCACATAACATCGAAAAAAGAGCTGCCCCTTGTAAGAGGGCAGCTCCTTATTCATTACGCCGTCGGAATACCTCCGCTGACACTGTAGATCTGGGATGTCACATAGCTCGATTCTTCTGAGGCCAAAAAGACATAAATCCCTGCAAGCTCCGCGGGCTGGCCGGCACGCTGTAATGGCACGGCCGGTGTTTCCTTGCCGAATTTCGGAATGTTTTCACCGGGCTGCCCTCCGGAAATCTGAAGCGGCGTCCAGATCGGCCCCGGCGCTACAGAGTTGACTCTGATTCCTTTATTCGCCAGCTGCTTTCCTAAGCCGACGGTAAAGCCGATAATGGCATGTTTCGTCGCGGCATAATCCAACAGCATCGGACTTGGATTGTACCCTTCGACAGAAGTTGTCGTGATAATAGACGCGCCTTCCGGCAGATACGGAAGCGCGGCTTTGACGAGCCAATACAGCGAGAATACGTTGACTTCAAATGTTTGATAGATTTGTTCTGTAGTAAGATCGCTGATATCATCCACTGCCTGCTGTTTGCCGGCGACAAGAGCGAGCGTGTCAAGACCGCCAAGCTCTTGATACGCTTTTTCCGCCAATTCTCCGCAAAACGCTTCATCGCTTAAATCTCCCGGCAGCAGAACGGCTTTTCTTCCTTCTTTTTCAATTAATGCTTTCACTTCTTCCGCATCCGGCTGTTCCTCAGGCAGATAGTTAATGGCCACATCCGCCCCTTCCCGGGCATAAGCAATCGCGGCAGCCCGGCCGATCCCCGAATCGCCGCCGGTGACGAGGGCTTTTCTTCCCTTCAGCTTGCCGGCTCCTTTATAGCTTGTTTCGCCGCAGTCCGGCACAGGCTTCATCTCTTTCTGCAAACCGGGCGGCTCCTGATATTGTTTTGGAAATTCATCATGATCATATTTCGTCTGCGGGTTGTGCAGATTTGCATCAGACATACAAAACTCTCCTTTATCATTGGTGATGTATTCGTATGTGTACCCCTGAGCATAGCGGATCAAACGTATGAAATGCAGTTTCCGAATAATGGAGAGAAAACAAAAAAGGAGCCCGTAAGCTCCCCTTTTTTATGAATCTCCGAGCACGTTTTCAGCCATTTTCGCTAAATGCTGGGCGCTTCCTGAAATCTCCTGCATCGTGGCAGAAATTTGTTCAACCGCCGCCGCTTGGCCGTCTGTGTTCTGGTTGATGGATTCAATAGAGTCCTCCAGCCCTTTCAGCAGGCTGTGGATTTTTTTCGTAATCTGGTCAATTTGTCCGACGTTGTCTTTTGAATGAGTGGCAAGCTTGCGGATCTCATCCGCCACCACGGAAAAGCCCTTTCCGGATTCTCCAGCTCTCGCGGCTTCAATGGCCGCGTTCAAACCGAGCAGATTGCTTTGATCTGAGATGCCCTTGACAGTGACGGAAATGTCGGCGATTTCTCCCGCGCTTTCACTGACCTGTTTCGCCTGAGCGGAAATCCCGGTCATCTGTGCTGAAAAGCCGCTGATGGATTCTGAAATATCCGCGATGGCTGAAGCGGTCTGTTCCACGACGGCGGACAGGCTTTCAGCGACATCATGAAGCTTGGCTGATTTTTCAAGGCTCGTGCCGAGACCGACACCGCCGATGACTTTTCCGTTTTCATCGTGAAGCGGGATCGCTCTGGCGATCAGCGGAAATCCGAACAGCTCTTTCGGCACCATGCTTGTCTTTTTCTGATTCAAACGGATTGCGTCTGTAATGATGTCTCCTTTTTGGAGCGGGTCTCCCGGCTTTACATTAAGAGAAAACGTTTTAGCCGGAATATTCACGATTAATTTTTCTGTATCATAAATCCCGATGGTGATGTCATCTTGGATCAGGCTGTTTAAAAAAGGCGCAACTTTGACAAAAGCGTCAAGCAGGCTGTGCGTTTGCTGTTCCGTCTGTATACTCATTTCTTTCACTCCTTCTTAATATGGGAATTGCCGTTTTTCATGCTGAACCGAAATCCATTTCAGCGTAGTGAATTCTTCCAGGCTCCATTCGCCGTTCAGCCTGCCGAGACCTGATTGCTTCTCGCCTCCGAACGCGACATTCGGTTCATCATTAATGGTCGTATCGTTGACGTGAATCATGCCGGTTTCGATCCGCTTAGCAAACTCAACGCCGCGCTCAACGTTTGCCGTATGCACGGCTCCGCTTAAACCGAACGGTGTCGCGTTTGCGATGCTTACCGCTTCATCCTCCGTTTCAAACGGCATGATGCAGACGGCCGGTCCGAACAGCTCCTCCTTCGCGATGCTCATCTCAGGTTTCACATCTTTTAAAATGACGGGCTCAGCGACCGTTCCGCTGAATCGGCCGGACAGCACCGGAACCGCTCCCTCTTCTATCGCTTTTTCGACAGACCGTCTCAGACCTTCCGCCTGCCTCTCATTGATTAAAGGCCCGATCACCGTGTCAGGGTCCATCGGATCGCCGACTTTCAGCGATGACACTTTCGCTTCGTAAAGCTCTGTAAATTTGTCATATACAGATGTGTGTACGAGCACCCGGTTCGCCGACATGCAGATCTGGCCTTGATGCGTAAACCGGCTGAATACGGCCGCATTGACGGCGTATTCAAGATCAGCATCCTCAAGCACGATCAGCGCGCTGTTTCCGCCAAGCTCCAACAGCGGTTTTTTAAAGTGTTTGATCGCAAGCTGTCCGATATAGCTGCCCACTCCGGTTGAACCCGTAAATGAGATAATCCGCGGCACGGGATGCTCAACAAAACTGTCGCCGATCTCCCCGATATCCGTCACGATGACATTCAGCAGCCCGTCCGGTACGCCGGCCGCTTCAAAAATCTTCGCAATCAGTGTTCCGCCGCAGATCGGTGTTTCTTCATGAGGCTTCAGCACAACGCCGTTGCCCGCTCCGAGTGCCGGCGCAACCGATTTCACCGAAAGGAAAAACGGGAAGTTAAACGGGCTGATGACCCCGACGACGCCGGCCGGTATTCTGTACAGCCTGTTTTCTTTTCCGTCAATCGTGGACGGGAGAATTTTCCCTTCCATCCGCACCGGAAATGTTGCGGCTTCTTTTATCATATTTTTGACAAGTCCGATTTCAAACTCAGCCTTCAGCCTTGTTCCGCCAAGCTCCTCCATAATTAAGTAAATGATCGCTTCTTCGTGCTCTTCGATGAAAGATACGGCTTTTTCCAAAATGGCCCGCTTTTTAAAAGGATTGACTTTGTCCCATTCTTGTTTCGCAAGAGCCGCGGCGCGATACGCCGCATCCACGTCATCAGGCGTCGCTTTTCGGAATGAGGTGATGACTTTCTGAGTATAAGGATTCCTGTTTTCCAATACGTTCCGGCTGCTCCCATCCCTCCATCGGCCGCCGATAAACTGCTTATTTAGTTCTTCATATTGAAACATGTAAACATCTCCCTTTCACCGAAACTTGAAAATAGTTGATGAGTCATTTTTTGTATCGGTCTTAACGTGAGAAAATTGAACTATTTCACAATAAAATTACTGTTCCTTCCGCACATCGACGCTTTTGAGCTTTTTCCTTTTAAAGTGGAAAATTCTTTAATTGACTGTGCGAAATTTCGACAATATAATACAAACGTCAGTGTATATAATGATATGAATATTATGAATTTTCAGGAGGACCCATATGTCTTTATTATTTCGGAAAAAGCCGATCGCCGACTTAAAGGCCCAGAGCAAACAGGCCGGTCTGGCCCGCTCGTTAAGCGCTTTTGACTTGGTTTTACTCGGAATCGGCTGTGTTGTCGGCACGGGGATTTTTGTGATTACCGGGACCGTGGCCGCAACAGGGGCAGGGCCGGCTTTGATTCTGTCGTTTGTGCTCGCGGGCCTTGCCTGCGCGCTCGCAGCGTTTTGTTATGCGGAATTCTCTTCAACCATTCCGATTTCAGGCAGCGTATATACTTACTCCTATGTCACTCTCGGAGAATGTCTCGCGTTTTTGATCGGATGGGACTTAATGCTTGAATATGTCATTGCAATCGCCGCCGTTGCAACCGGCTGGTCATCGTATTTCCAGTCGCTTCTTGCGGGCTTCGGGCTGCATCTTCCGGAGGCGCTGACCGCCGCACCCGGAAGCAAAGCGGGCGCCGTGCTCAATCTGCCGGCCGTTATTATTATTTTGGTGATTACCGCGATTGTTTCAAGAGGCGTGAAAGAAAGCACCCGCTTTAATAATGTCATTGTTTTGATGAAAATTGCCATTATTTCGCTGTTTATCATCGTCGGATTCGGCTACGTGAAACCGGAAAACTGGTCGCCGTTTATGCCGTTCGGAATGAAAGGCGTCATCACGAGCGCCGCGACCGTTTTCTTCGCATATCTCGGATTTGATGCCGTGTCAAACGCATCGGAAGAAGTGAAGAACCCGCAGAAATCAATGCCGATCGGGATTATCGGCGCGCTCGCCATCTGCACCATTCTTTACATTACCGTATCGCTCGTTCTGACGGGAATGCTTTCGTACACTAAATTAAATGTCGGAGATCCGGTATCATTTGCGCTGCAGTTTGTCGGCCAGAACAAAATAGCGGGCATTATTTCCGTCGGCGCGATTATCGGGATTACAACAGTCATGCTTGCTCTGCTGTACGCTCAGGTGCGTCTCACATTTGCGATGAGCAGAGACGGTCTTTTGCCCCGCGTATTTTCCAAGGTGCACCCGCGTTTTAAAACACCGTTTCAAAACACCTGGGTGACGGGGATCGTTGCCGCCGGGATCGCCGGTTTGATTGATCTGGGAACCTTGGCGCATCTCGTCAACATGGGAACCTTGGCGGCCTTTACGGTCATCGCGATCGCCGTCATCGTTTTAAGAAAGAAACATCCGGAGATCAAATCTTCCTTCCGTGTTCCTTTCGTTCCTTTTGTGCCGATCATCAGCGCATGCTTATGCCTCTATCTCGCAAGCAGCCTGCCCGGCGTGACATGGCTTTCCTTTGTCATCTGGATCGCCGCCGGGATCGTCGTTTATATGGTTTATTCGAGAAAACACAGTTTGTTAAACAAATAAAAAGGGAGGCTCTTTTTTCGATTTGAGAAAGAAGAGCCTTTTTTGCTCTTGATCATTCATTCACCTTATGAATAATATGGTGTATGCTTTGCTTACATAAAAGGAGGAGAATCACTTTGGCAATTGCCGCACCGATGAAAGAAAAACCTGTCCATCGTCCCGATACAACCATGTATTCCATTTTATTGATTATCGGGATTTGTCATTTGCTGAACGATTCACTGCAAGCGGTGATTCCGGCGATGTTTCCTATTTTGGAACGTTCCATGAGCCTTACCTTTACACAGCTCGGAATGATCGCCTTTACGCTGAATATGGTGTCTTCCGTGATGCAGCCCGTCATCGGCTGGTATACGGATAAACGCCCGATGCCGTATGCCCTGCCGCTCGGACTCACCGCAAGCATGCTCGGCATTTTAGGTCTCGCGTTCGCCCCGTCTTTTCTGACGATTTTATTCTGTGTATTTTTTATCGGCCTTGGCTCCGCTGTTTTTCATCCTGAAGGATCGCGTGTCGCTTACATGGCCGCCGGCGAAAAGCGCGGCTTGGCGCAATCGATTTACCAAGTCGGCGGAAATACCGGCCAGGCGATGGCGCCCCTGATTACCGCGCTGATTCTCGTTCCGCTCGGTCAATTCGGCTCTGTCTGGTTTACGCTTGTCGCCGCAATCGCTGTGCTGTTTCTCATTTATATCGCCAAATGGTATAAAGGCCGCCTTATTCATTTGCGCGCCGCAAGTAAAAAATCACCGGCTGCCGCTGTGGAGACCGTGATTACAAAGCCGATTATTCTTGCCCTTATCATGATTATTTTCTTGATTTTCGCGCGTTCCTGGTATGTGAGCGCGATCGGCAACTTTTATACATTCTATGCGATGAATGCCTATCATGTCAGCATTCAGCAGGCACAGAGCTACATCTTCGTCTTTTTATTCTTCGGGGCTGTCGGAACGTTTCTCGGCGGGCCGCTGGCAGACCGTTTCGGAAAGCGGAACGTCATTATCGTATCAATGATGGCATCGGCTCCCTTGACGATTTTCCTTCCGTTTGCGGGACCTGTCATCGCCTATGGCGTACTGGCGCTGATCGGCGTTGTCCTGATGTCCAGCTTCTCTGTGACCGTTGTCTACGCACAGGAGCTCGTTCCGGGTAAAATCGGCACGATGTCAGGGCTTACGGTCGGGCTCGCCTTCGGAATGGGCGCGATCGGAGCCGTTGCGCTCGGCGCCCTCATTGATTCCGCGGGATTGACGCCGACCATGACAGCCGTCGCCTTTCTGCCCGTTTTAGGACTGCTCGCGTTTGTCCTGCCGAGCGACAAAACATTAAAAGAATGGCATTCATAAAAAAATCCCTGCCTTTTCGGCAGGGATTTTATGTTTCAACCGTATAAAAATGAGTGTCAGGAACCGCATATCGCGGAATAAACCCGTCTCTGAAATCGGGAAACGCCTTTTGAATTTCATCAATCCATTTTTTTACGTTTTTGATGTACGGCACGTAAATCATATTGACTGTCGCCTCGTCATCAATGTGATAGTACCAGCACAGATTGAATTCGTTCTCCGTGACAAGCGTAAAGCCTGAAAAATGATAAAAAATCAGCGGGGTGTCATTGACATATACAGCCCCGTCACGCAGGCTGACTTCGTATTGCTCAATATTCCACAGCGCGGCATTTGCGCCGATCGACTCCGTGACATGAACGTTCTCAAACTGCGCGGGCCACTTTTCAACATACCTTTGGTCACCGTATGTCTTTTTTTCTTCATTCATCTCCACCGTACAATAGGAGATGCAATCCTGTCTCCACTGCCAGACCGCCCGATACGCTTCCTCGGTATTCCGCGCGCCGACAAACCCGGTGTTGTACTGCCCGGTCAGCTTGTAATAAGACGCAAACCGTTCTGAATTGCGGTGATCCGTCAGGAAAAGAGAAGCATCCGGCTTTTCGGCGAACAGCTTATCTGCATCTGAGAAGAAAAAGAGATCAGTGTCCAAATGGGCAAAATATTCGGCTTCATCATACTCCGTCATCACATGGAACAAAAATGCCGGCTTCAGCGTCCAGCAATATTCATGAAACGTCCGCCCGCCCTTTGCTTCAAGCAGCTCCGGGTCCTCCATTTCATGGAGCTGAACCGCCGTGACATGCTCCCACGGCACCTGCTGAAGCAGTTCATACGCCTTCTTGTCGACACACAGCACATACAGATGAAAATCACGGCAATGCTCATGGAGAGAATGAATCATCGGCATCAGTTTAAAGATATGCGTTCTTGAAACAATGGTTGAAAAATGATATTTACTCACCATATCACATCCAATTTATTTAAAATCCACATGCAGTAAATCAGCAAACAGCGCTTTGAACGCTCTTGCAAAGTGCGTAACGCCCAGCTTTTTTTCCGCTTTTGACAAAAGCTTTTGGACCTCCGGCAGATGAAAGCTGTTCGCCGTGATACGCGGGCTTTTCGTCCTCCAGTCCGGATCGAGGTTGCGGTCTTTAACCGCGTGCATCAGCTCAAGAAAGATGTACAGCAGGCTTTCATATTTCTCATAATCAAGCAGCACTTCGATGTCTGCCATAATGCTGTTGGTTAACTCCGCATCAAACGGGCCGTTAAACGCGAGGTGCACGTCAAGCGAATGGATGTCATTGTACTTGTCGCACATGTACGCGATATTCGCCCTGATGTCATCAACGGAAGCACAGTTGCTCGGATGCTCCTGATGGACGCTCATGATATCGCGCCGCAGCTGAAACGACAAGCCCGACTGGTGAAGCCTGATGCCGAGATCATAATCTTCAAAACCGTATCTGACAATGCCTTCATCAAACAGACCGAGATCTGCCACATGCTGCCGTTTGACTGAGGAATTGTTCGTAATGAAAAAACGCCACGGCAGACGGTAGCCTTTCAAGTCGTCTCCGTATTTTTCCAAAATGCTTTTCAGCACACGTATAAAATCGGTATCTAAGTCAAAGCATCGGTCGAGAAAGCTTCCGTCTCTGATGGCACTTTCATCAAGAAGCGGCTCTTTATCGCCCGGCAGCTCTTCATACAGTTCGGCGAGCTTTTCCTTATGCTCTTTTTCAAAACGGTCATAATAAAAGCTGTACAGCCGCTTCCAGAACATACCGCATACGACAAGATCGTCCCGGTCCTCATGAGCCTTGATATGCTTCGCCACCAAATCCTTTTCGGCAAGCATGTCACTGTCATGGAAAATCAAAATATCCCCTCTGGCATTGCGGACCGCCTGATTCCGGCCGTAAGCGATTCCTCTGTTTTCTTTAATTCTCACAAAAATCAGCGGAAAATTCGCGCTGAATGATTCGAGCATGGATAAGGTTCCGTCTTCCGAACCGTTGTCAGCCACAATCACTTCGAACGGCTCTGTGCATTCCTGTTCATTCAGGGACAGCAGGCTGTTATAAAGCCGCTCCCTGGAATTATATGCGGGAACTATGACGCTTGCCTTCACTTTTGTTCACTTCCTGTATATAATCATTTATTTGTTATCGTCCTCAGATGCGAAGCCGCTGAACTCCGGACAGACGGCGCTGACCGTCCCGATCACCTGCTTCAGAATGTCTTTGTAAAGCTGATGGACAAACGGCAGGTCGGTCCGGGTCTTCTCGTGAATCTGCCGAATGTCGCCGGCTGTGATGATCCGGTATCCGCTGAAATGATAGAAAATCAGCGGACTCCCGTCTTCGAGCACAAGACGCCCGTCCTTCCATGAAAATGTGTGCCGGCCGTAATTCCAATGGCCGATATTCACACCGGGCGTTGTAATGTCACACACATTCGGGAATAGATCAGACATGTAATCCAAGTAGCCCTGATCTCCGAATTTTCCTTCACCCGGCGCATTTTTGCATTCTTCAAGACAGCGTTCTTTCCACCATCTGAGACAATCTGTGCCGGCCCGGTCGTTTTTGAAGCTGAGAAATCCGGAGTTATACCGGCCTAAAAGGCGCTGCAGCATGTCAATTTCCTGTTTTTCAAATGAGGGGATGACGATATCGCCCCGTGACAGAAGCACCGAACAATCCGGCTGATTTTCAAAAATCGGGCGCGGATCAGCGAAAAAAAACAAATCGGCATCAATGTACGTGACACGCTCTAAGTCCGGATGTCCGTCCAGCACGAATTCGAGAAATACCGGCTTCACCGTCCAGCAGTATTCGCTCTGGTCTCTCGTCCGCTTCAGTTCAAGGAGCTCCTCATTTTCCATTGCAGACACCGGAATCAGGGTGACATTATCCGGCTGCATTGCCTGAAGCACGTCATAGGTGTCTTGATCCATACACAAAGTAAAAATGGGGGCGTCCGCCTGAACCTCTTTCAATGAGCCGAATAAAGCGATGGCCTGATACAGCCTTCCTTTTGATAAAACTGTGCAATATGCGCTTGTCACGTCTTTATCACCTCTGTTTCTGTTACTTTTGAAAAAAGGCTTTATACCATTCGATCGTTTTTTCCAACCCTTCATCAATGGTATGCGCGGGTGTCCAGTTCAGAAGCTTTCTCGCCTTTTCCGCCGACAAATATTGATGCTTAATTTCGTGGCTCCCCTGGTTGAGCACTTTCGGCTTCAAGTCACTGTCCATGGCCTTAAGAATTTTTTCTACAAGTTCCAGCACCGTCAGCTGAATCTCATTGCTGAAGTTGAACGCTTCTCCCGCAAGATTGAGCTCCTCCATCTTTTCCCCCAGCAAAAGGTACGCCTCGACCGCATCCTCAATGTAAAAATAATCACGAATAAATGTGCCGTCGCTGCGGATTTCCGGCGCTTCACCGTTCAGCACGAGCTGAATCGTCTGCGGGATAATCCGGTTGAAATTCAAATCCCCGCCGCCGTACAAGTTGCCGCAGCGCGTAATACAAACCGGAAGGCCGTACGTATTAAAATATGTGTGGCTTATCAAATCGGCACAGCTTTTTGACACATCATACGGATGTTTGCCCTGAAGAGGCATGTTTTCATTGTACGGCAGTGCCGGCTGGTCGCCGTACGCTTTATCACTGGAGGCGACGATCACCCGCTTGATGAGCGGATGCCGGCGGCACGCTTCAAGGATGTTCCATGTGCCGAGAATATTGGCTTCAAATGTAGAAATCGGATTGCGGTTTGCGACGCCGACGATCGCCTGTGCTGCTAAATGAAAGACCGTGTCGATTTCATATTCGCCCAGCGCCCGCTCAATCACATCCAGATCTTCAAGAGCGCCCTGCACGATATTCATTTGCTTCACTTGCTCTCCCTGATACAGATTAGATTTGGGCACAGTGTCACGGACAAGTCCCGTCACATTGGCCCCCTGATCGATCAGTTCCTTTACCAAGCAGCTTCCTAAAAGACCTGTACATCCCGTCACAAACACATTTTTATTTTTCCAGAAACTCAAACTTGATCACCATACCTTCCATACATGTTGTCCCCTGTCCCACATCTTGTTGATTTCCAGCAGGTTTTTATACGTATCGATCGCCGTCCAGAAACCGTAATGCCGATATACCGCCAATTCGCCGTCCTTCGCCAGCTCCTTCAGCGGTTCTTCTTCAAACATGACATCGCTGTCTTTCGGCAGATAATCGAATACCTTCGGGCTGAGCACGAAGAATCCGCCGTTGATGATGCCGTCACTCGAGGTTTTTTCAGAAAAGCTTTTCGCCATGCCGTCTTCGACCGTCAGCGTCCCGAATTGCGAGGTCTTTTCAATACCGGTGACGGTTGCAGCAGCCCCTTTTGATTGATGATAGCTGATCAGGTGAAACAGGTTGATGTTGGCCAGTCCGTCTCCGTATGTCATGAGAAAGGTTTCATCACCGATGAGGTCCTTTGCCTGTAAAAGCCGCCCCGCTGTCTGCGTGTGTTCCCCCGTGTCTAAAAAAGTGATTTTCCACGGCTCGGATTTTCCCAATATCCGCACTTCTCCGGTAGAGCTGTCGAGCGTCATACTATGATTCTTCCAGTCATAATCTAAGAAATATTCCTTAATCATCTCTCCTTTGAAACCAAGAAGCAGGATAAATTCGTTCACGCCATAGTATTGATAGAGTTTCATAATATGCCATAGAATCGGTTTTCCGCCTATCATGGCGAGCGGTTTGGGACGTTCATTGGTGACTTCGCTCATTCTCGTTCCTTTTCCGCCGCAGAGAATGACTGCTTTCATCTCTACCCCTCTTCTCTGTGAATATTGGATTCGAAACCGCCCGTACAAGAGAAACCAACCGGATAATTTGTCCGATTCTCTATCACCGGTTTCAAAATCTACAAGTAAGATATGAGAGATTGGCGCCCTTTGTGACCGAAAGCTCTCTCTTTTTTCAGATTGGTGAAGATACACACAAAAAAAGAGCCTCACGGAAAACCATCCGTAAGGCTCTTTCTATTATTTATTATCCTCATTAAGCTTTTCTTTGCCGTAATGATATTTAGACGGATCAACCGGCGTAAAGTCGCTCAATTTGTGGAATCTGAGCAAGTCTTTGTACATCACGCTGTCAGACAGCTTCAGCTGCTCTGTGACTCTGGCTTTCAGGTTTTTCGTTTCCTGATTGCCTTTCAGTTCTTTTCCTGTCTTCGTATCGTATACGACATTGGAGATAGAAGTATATTTCGGCGTGACGTAGTCTCCGTTACGGAACGTCACCGTATCATCATGGTCTTTCGAGAAGAGATCGGTTCCGAAATTAATATATTTCTTAGAATCAATGCCTTCCAAGTGAAGGATCGTCGGCACAACGTCCATTTCACCGCCGAATGTATGGTTCACTCCGCCTTTTTTGCCGGGGATGTGAAGCATAAGCGGCACACGCTGGTTCTGCGCGTTTTGATAAGGCGTAATTTCTTTGCCGAGAATTTCTTTCATCGCGCGGTTATGGTTTTCAGAGATTCCGTAATGGTCTCCGTAAATCATAATCACCGAGTTGTCATATAAACCGGATGACTTCAGATCTTTAAAGAACTGTTCAAGCGCTTCGTCGAGATAACGAGCCGTCTGGAAATAGTCATCTACAGTTGCATCGCCTGTTTTCGCTTTTTCAATCGTTGCATCTTTTTCATCAAGCGTAAACGGATAATGGTTCGTCAGCGTGAGCAAATGCGCATAGAACGGCTGTTTCAGCGATTTAAGCTTCGGAATGGATTCTTTGAAGAACGGTTTATCCTTCAGTCCCATATTGACAAGGTTGTCATCAGACATATCGTATGTGCTGGCGTCAAAGAATTTGTCATAGCCGATATGTTTGTAAATCTGGTCACGGTTCCAGAATGATTTGTAGTCACCGTGTAAAACGGCGCTTGTATAGCCTTCACTTTGGTCAAGGATGGCAGGAAGCGATTGATACGTGTTTTCCCCTTTTGTCACGAAGGCTGACCCTTCAGGCAGTCCGAACAGGCTGTTATCCATCATCAGCTCGGCGTCAGATGTTTTACCTTGGCCTGTTTGGTGGAAAAAGTTATCAAAGTACGTCATGTCCTCACCGCCGCGGGCGAGTTTATTCAGGAACGGCGTGACTTCTTTTCCGTCAAGTTTGTAGTTGATTAAAAACGATTGGAAACTTTCCAAGTGAATCTTAATGATGTTTTTGCCTTTGGCCTTGCCGAAATACTCGGCGTTCGGCTTCGCATAATGCGACGATGTGTAGTTCTCAACGCTCGTCAGGTCATCGCTGCTTGCATATGCCCGCTGCGTTTCCGTCTGCGCCGTCTGCACGCCGTCATAAATCGTGTAATTATAAAGACCTAAGTATTTTACAATGTAATTGCGGTCAAACGTTCTTGTCAGCAGCTCCGGGCGGTCCTCTTCGGCAATCGCCAAGTTAACAAAGAACAAAACAATACCCGTCACGATAATTAAAGACGTATACCGTTTTTTCAGCTTGAATTCCTTCAGCTCACGTCTCCACACCAGAAGTGCGATTAAAATAATAATGTCAACAAAGTACAAAATATCATGGCCGGACATAATGCTGAAGATGCCGTCTCCCATATTTCCGACATTACCGGATTGCTTTAAGTTAGGGAATGTCAAGAAATCATCGAAGAATCGATAGAATAGGATATTTGCATACAAAATAAACGTCATGATGAAATCAATAACCACCATGATAATCGCTGATTTGCGGCCTTTCGCAAACAATGCCAGTCCTAAAAAGAAAATGGCGCTTGAGAACGGATTGATCGCTAGCAGAAACTGCTGCGTCGGCCCCTTCACCCCAAGGTTGAATTCAGCATGATAGGCTAAATACGTTTTGGCCCAAAACAAAATAATAGCCAGTACAAAAAAACTAAGTCTGTAAGAAAATAATTTCTTCATGGCAACCTCTACTTTCCTAAACACTTTAAATCTGTATTCTTACTTTTTGCTTCAATTCCTGCTTTCCGAGCAAAACGAAAGCATCACACAGCCCCATAAACACACCATTTTAATAAACGATATATTTATCATTCGTGTCATGCCCATTGAACATCTTATCCCGCCAGCCATTAGACGCAGGATATCCGTTCTTCGTTTCACATTTTTTTCTGGCATTAAAAGGTACCGTTTCAGACCCAGTCTGAAACTAGGAGATACCAAATATAAGAATACCACAAACTACTTAAAAACGAAAAATGAATATCAAAGGCAGCCGCCCCACAGGCGGGCTGAAGTTATTGTATGCAAAGGGATTGAAAAACTTGAATATTTTTTTCGGCCGATGCAAAAAAAGGACTGGAGTCATCCAGTCCTTTTCATCAAATCGGTCAAATGCCGGCCCAGACATCTTTTGCGTAAATGCCCTTTGTTTGGAGATCCAAAAGCCATTCTTGCGCTTGCTGTGCATCTGTTTCGTGAACCGACTGATACGCTTTTTGCAGTGCTGCCTCTACATCAGGCGCCATTTTGCTTCCATCGCCGCATACGTAGAGGTGCCCTCCCCGGTCAAGGATTGAAATTAAAGCTTCGGCATCCTCCGTCATGACGTGCTGCACATACGTTTTCGGCACGCCTTCTTTGCGTGAAAACGCCGTATGAAGCGTCACGACTCCGTCTTTTTCATAACCTTCAAGCTCATCACGGTAAATAAAATCATGATCGTTTCTGCATCCGAAATACAGATGAGCTTCCCCCAGCTCTTTCCCTTCTTCTTTTAACGCCGCGCGTGCCTGCAGAAAACCGCGGAAGGGGGCGACTCCTGTGCCGGGACCGACCATAATAATCGGTTTTCCCGGGTCTTCGGGCAGCCGGAACCTTGTTTCCGGAGTGCGGACAAACATCACGATACCATCCTCAGGTCTGCGTTCCGCCAAATAATTCGAAGCGACTCCGCGATACTCCCCCAAACCGCTCCGGGCGGGGCCGCGAACGACACCGACGGTAATTGAAGCCTGCCCGGGATGTTTCCGCGGTGAGCTGGAAATCGAATAATAACGCGGCTTCAGCGGACGCAAAAGCTCCAGAAATCGCTCAAACGGCAGTTCACACGCTTCATATTTTTCAAGGAGATCGAGCATTGAGACGCGTAATGTTAAGATTTGCTCCTGATAGACGCCCTCTCCGAGTAAATCTTCCAATTCCCGTTTGTGCGGCGGGCAGACCGTATAAGCGGCCATTTCCCGGATTTGCGCCCTTGATGCTGCTTCCTGCAATTCGACACAGCTGCTCAGAAGATCGTGCAGCCTGACCGGCCGATCGAGCGGGAGATGAGCCGCGCTCTGTCCGCTGGCCGTCAGCAGCACTTGGTCGTTCCCGTTCAGATTATACCGGCGGAGAACACGGCCGACCTGCTCTTTGCTGTTTACAGGCAGCACGCCGAGATGATCCCCCTCGTTGTAAGCAGCCTCTTTCGGCAGAATGATTTCAATATGCCTTGTGCTCCGGCCGCTTTCCGGCGCCTGAAGCTCCCTGTTTACCGCAACGGATGCGTAAACCGCTTCATACGTCTGTGCCAAAGGGGAGCCGCCAAGCCCGCTCACAAATTGAAGGCCCAGCGTACTCCGCTCTTTTTCGGCATTTTCATTCAGCTTGAGATCGAACGCTTTCATGGCGTCCGCCCACATCCTTTTTTTCCATTCATCAAGCTTTCCTTCAAAATCGCCGCTGACATCCCCTTCGCCGCGGGCAGAAAAGCGTTCCGCCCCTTTTTCGGCAAGTTTTTCATCAATCAGTCTCGGAACGGCCTGATATGTCGCCGCCCAGTTATGGTCACCGCAGCCGAAGACGGCATATCGGACGCCTTTCAGTTCCCCGGTTTTGACTTCTTCAAGCCATTGCACGAATTGCCCCGCGTTGCTCGGAGGCTTTCCGTTATAAGAGGATGTAATGATCAAGAGCGCTCCTTCTTTCGGCAGTTTTCCGATCCGGTCATTCAAGGGCGCTGTTTCAGTCCGGACGCCGTGCATCCCGGCAGTATCGGCAAGCTCCCGCGCCACGCCTTCTGCAGTTCCCGTATCTGAGCCGTACAGAATCAGAAGCGGACGGTTATCAAGTCCGATGATGGAAGCGCCTTTTGTCTCCTGTTTTTCTTTTTTGACACCTTCCCCCGGTTTTTCAGCCGCCGGGAGAGCAGCCGAAACGGCTTCTTTGTTTCGCGGCCGCACCCGAATATGAAAATCGCCGGGCTTGAGCGTTAATGTTTGTTTAATATCGAGCTCATAATCGGTGTGGTCTGTAAAGGTAAAATGCTGAAGAATCATCCCCAGAACAAGAGTTGCTTCGTGCAGGGCGAACTGCATACCGATACACGCCCTCTGACCGTTTCCGAACGGCTTGTACGCATGGTGGGGCACTTGATCCGGATCTTCAAACCGCTCCGGATAAAATTCCTCCGCATTGTCTCCCCACGCCTCTTTATCACGATGAAGCTGAGGAATTAAGACGGAAATTCTGTCTTTTGCCGTGATCGGATATTTCCCGCCAATCACCGTATCCTCTTTCGCATAAAGACTGAACGCAGGCGCGGTCGGCCATAAGCGCAATGACTCCTGCAAAATCATCCGGATATAAGTAAGATCCAGCACTTGTTTATATGAAGGAACGGGATCGGTCAATACCCGATCGGCTTCCTCATAGGCTTTTTCCAAAACACGGGGATGCTTCAGCAGAAAGTAGATGGCAAAAGAAAGCAGGCCGCTTGTCGTTTCATGGCCGGCAATTAAAAACGTGATGATTTGAAACCGGATATTTTCATCGTCAAGTTTGTCGCCTGTTTCCGGGTCTTCCACATTCAGCATTCTGGCCAGCAGATCCTTTTCATCCCGGCCGCCGTCTGACTTACGCTCTGCGATAATACTGTCTACTAACGAAAACATCGCCTGAATGTCATGATGAAATTGGCGCTTCGTTCTGATCATGAGCTTATCCTGAACATCAAGGCGCTGCATTTGGTGCATCGCTTCATCAAGGGCGCGCACCATGCTGTTGATAAACGGATGAGGCGTTTCCCTGTAATAGCTGTTAAACCGATAGTTAAAACCGCACAGCCCGATCGTATCGAGCGTCAGCCGGGTCATATCGGCAGGCACATCAACGGCCTCATCCGGGTTCAGCCTTGCCCATTTTTGAATCAGCTGCACCGCGATATCCGTCATCATTGCATGATAATCTTTCATCGCGCGCTGGCTGAAGGTCGGCATCAGAATATGATGCGCCTTTCGCCAGTTAGGCTCATGCGTCCAGCTTGTAAACAGCCCGTCACCGGCAAACGCGCGGACTTTCTCCAAAGCCCCTTCAATGCTTTTATCGAACCGTTCTTCATCACACACCTCTTTCACCAGTTCATGGCCGGACACGACGATAATCGTGCCCGCCGGCGTATGCAGCTGAAAAATAGGCCCCTGCTCATTTGCCAGTTTGAGAAGCGACATGGTGGGCTTGTCTTTATCAAGCAAAGGAAGATTTCCGAGCGGGCCGAACGTCTTTGGCTGCGGAATCGGACTTGTTTCCTTCATGAATAACACCCTTTCTTAAACGGAATGCGTTTCTTCCAACTACAGTGCCCTTTTCACCCGCCGATTATCCGCCAGAGCGGGCAATCCTCATTGACGATCATTAACGGTTTTTTCTATACTGGAGAGGCTTGTCAAATACAGAAATAAGGTGAGTTCATATATGGATTTTGAAATCAAGTTTTTATCGTTTTATGTCATTCAAGTGGAAGGAAAAGACGAACAGGCAAACAAACAGTTCAAACATTTCCAGACGCTTGATACGGAAGAATTTGAAGAAAGCGAGCTGAAGGATTTTCTTGACGGGGAATTGAAGAAAATCGTCAAACGGAAAGCCGAACGGCATCCGCAATCCGAGCAAGTCCCCACAAAAATCGGCCATTTTATCACGGAGCCGGGTCATGAGCTTGATTCAAATCCGAATTACAACCTTTTCAACCGTGCCAGACTTGCGGACACGAAGGACGCATTTATCGAAGCAAGCGAGCAGTTCGTCCGCACTTATCTGGACACGAGCGCCGTTCGCGGCGGTGTTTTTATCGTGGCATCGGCCGTGCCGCGTAAATATTTTGAGGACAAGTTCGTCTTTATGATGAAATGCGATTTCGAGCCGAAAGTCGCCCGGATCTCAGACGCTTCATCTCTCATTAAAAAGGTCGAAATGGCCATCACAACAAAAAACATGAAAAGCATTCAATATCCGTATATGCCGGAAGAAGGCATGACGGAAGAGCACGAGCTGAAAATCCACCAAGCCTCGCATGCCCGTTATTTTGAGGACTTTCTCAAATTTGTCGAATACGGCGAATCGATGCCGGAAATCATGAAAAACCAAGTCATGAACATGGTGCAGGAGCACGTGTATGAAACTTTTGAAGAAAACAGCGAAGAGCTTCAGCAGTTTGAGCACGACATTGAAATTTGGGAAGCGAGTGAAAAGCGGGAAATTCAGGAGCGCCTCGACACCCATCAAGTCATCGAGGCATCTGCGCAGATCATTGAACACACGCCGGAAGCCGAGCTGAAAATGAAAGTCGGAGAAACAGAGATTAAAGGATTGCTGGCCGATTTCGGCGAAACCATCCATCTCGCAAAAATAAACGGGCGCTATGTCGCGCTCATTGAGGCGGAAACAATCTCGTTTGAAAAAGGCAGTTCGCCGGTGGAGTTTCACAAGCCTGAGGGGCTGCATGAGGTGATTGAACGGATAACAAAAGACTCTTGAAAACAGAGACTTTAAAAAATAAAAAGTAGAGTGCTATATTAAGCATTCTACTTTTATAAATTGATATTTATCTGGTTAATTCTTTGACATAATCCGTTAAAATTTTAGCACGTAGTCTTATGAATTGGTCATAATCTAAATCAAACATATTCTTTGGACATAAATGGGACGTTAAAATATCTTGAAGGCGATCCGATGGTAATAAATCCTTGTATGAATTAGGTGACTTATCTTTAATTTTTTGATTATCTGCATTGTTAAGAAAACAAAGGTTTGCTAAAACATTAATTTCTTTATTATTCTTACCTGAATTTTTTAAGAAATTTTTAGGGAATATATGATGAAACTCGGTTCTACTAGTATTTTTCAATACTCTTCTTAAATCAACTTTTGCTCCAGATATAAATGATGAAGGTTTTTTACTTGCTAACGCAATTATGTAAGTTTTTGTGTTTACAGAGCCTAAATTAAATTGATTTTCGTTAAAAAAGCTTTCATACACTTCACATTCAAACCCTGATATTTTTCTATTCTCATCTTTTCTTAATTCATCCATTGCTAATAGATCCTGTTTGTGTTTCTGTGTGACACCACTTGAATATCGACGGGAGAAACACGATCTCCAGAACCACCTTAACAATTCACGTCTTTGCTTATCACTGTATAGATTACCATTTTTTTTATCCGACGCAAAGAACCTTGTTAGACTAACAATCATTGAAGTATATGGCATTATTTTTATTGATTCTATATTTAATTCCCTTTGTAGAAAATCGATTGTACCTTTTATTCCATTTTTTATTTTTTCGAAATTCTTTCTAACTTCTTCCCCATTTAAAGACATTATAGAAAGTGGTGAAGCTTCTCCTAAGATCACTCCACTACAACACCTTAACAGAAGGTCTTTGTCTTCCGAAATCTCTCCAAATCCAAATTCATCGAGATCATCGACTAACTTTTCTATCTCTTCTTGCAGATCAAACTCTGAACTCCATGTCCACGCCGTTAATAATTGGAATGTATTTAACTCCGTTCCTGCTCTATTTATTCTTTCGAATACAATAGCTACCTTACCTTTGTCCTCAGTTTCAATCTCTTGAACAGGAAGCATAACCTCTTTAAATTTTTCTTGAACTTTGTCAATCACTTCCAAAAAATCTAAGTTTATTTCTGCTGTGGCCTTTCGGTATTTGACAGAATCGAACATTGCATTCATTGGAAAATGTTTATTTAGATCAACTTCTTCTGGTGCAAGGGGGATAAAAAGACTTTCCTGAATGTTTTCATCCGCTGTGTAATCAAAATAAATATCAGACCAATTATGATTCTGTTTTGTAGGTTCAATCAAACTTTGAAAAACTGTAAATAGTGATGTTAAACGTTGCTGTCCATCTAACACATATTTAATTGGATAATCTTTTTCAGGTTCTGGAAGAATAAAGTTCCCAAAATCCTTCTCAATCTTTAATTTTTCACTCGTTTTCCAAAGAAATATATTACCAATAGGAATACCTTTATATAAACTGTCTAATAGAAAAGCCACTTGTTCCGACGTCCAAACATAGTCCCGTTGAAAAGAGGGAATTCTTATTTCTCCTGATACTACTTTATTTATTACATTTCTAATAGAGATAGGTTCAGCCATTTTATCCTCTCATTCCCATAAATACTCATTAAAGAGCATTTAATATATAATAATTCCCATATAAATCATTTCCATTTACACTTAAATTATTATAAATTAAATACTAAGGGTGTTTCAAGACTTTATTAACATTAACAAAGTCATAAATATATTAAAGATACGGAATAAATCTGAACAAGACTGACAAAAAGTCCAGACGCCATGTTCTGGACTTTCTCTATTTAATAAGGCTCTTTGAGCAATCGATAGCATTCACCGATGATGTCTTGGACGCCGGGCGTTCCCTTTATCTCGCGGCGGACGATTTCAGATGAGAGATTCTGCACCCGTAAAGCCCGCTCCGCCCGTCGTTCGAAGTATGCCTGACATGCAGTTTCATGGTTTTTGTGCTTTTGCAGTTCTTCACTAAGCACGATCGCGTCTTCAATCGCCATCGCCGCGCCCTGCGCCAATGTCGGCGCTCCTGCATGGACGGCATCCCCGCCCAGAACGACGCGGCCTCTGTGCCACGGCTCTTTGACCGCCATCTGCTCAACCTTATGAAACAAAACGGGATATTCCTTTGACATATTTTCTGTCACAAACTTCACTCCCGGAAATCCGCGCAGCAAGTCTTTCACCCGTTCAAAACGCGTGTCCTCATCATCCCTGAAGCCAGCGTCATACGGCCGGATGATAAATACGTATCCTGTTTTTTCGGACAGCGGCACGACCCCGACCTGCGTCTGCCCTTTTTTATACATCAGTGTTGAATCATGAAATATCGGCTCGGGAAAAGAGATGTAAAATCTGTGCGCCCCCATGCCGAGATACTCCGTTTTCACTTCTCTTTGCAGCATTTGATCACGGACAGCAGAGCGGATGCCGTCAAAACCGGCGAGAATGTCAGCCGTCATCGCGGTTCCTTCTGCGAAATGCACCGTTATTTCATCTGCTGTTTCTTCGTAAGATACGACTTTTTTACCGAGCAGAATCGTAACCCCCGCCGCTTCAGCATGCTTTCTGAGGACATCATTTAAGGCTTGCCGAAGTATATTATTCCTCCCAGGCAATGAATCATCTAAAAACGCCTCACTTACTTTAAACAGCAGCGTTCCGTTTTCATCATGCTGCTTCAGCCATCCCGTTTGAAAGCCGTGTTGGCAGCATTCTTCATACACACCGATTTCCCTCAGCACCCGCAGCGCATTTTGAGGCTGGAGAATGCCCGCTCCGCTTTTTCGCATATCGGACGCCGCCTCGCAAAGGGTCACTTCAAAACCCGCTCTCCCGAGAGAAATCGCTGCAGACAAGCCGCCGATCCCTCCGCCCGCTATGATGATCTTCTTCACTTCATGGTTCATCACGATACCGCCTTCTCTATTTGTTTACTATCCATTAACTATTAGCCACCTTACTATATAGGCTGAAAAACTGTCAATCTTTATAAGTTGCCTTTTGAATCCGGCAAGCTTATACTTTGAATCACAAAAATGTACGGAGGCTTACAAAATGGAATTGAGAGATTTGCCGGATTACTCGCAGATTGCCGGACACGCTGAGATTTACGCCGATATGGACGCTGACTCATTGAAAACATTTTTGACTTTATTTGATATGGCGAAAAAAATGAATCATGTCATGGAGCATTATTTCTCAAGTCACGGATTGTCAGAAGGCAAATTCAAAATTTTAATGTTTCTGTTTGACGCACCCGGCCGCAGCCTGAGTCCGACGGAGCTGGCAAAAAAATCCAACGTCACCAAAGCGACCATCACCGGATTGATCGACGGACTCGCACGGGACGGCTTTGTAAACCGCAGCCGGCATACCGGCGACAGACGAAAAATCAGCATCGAGCTCACAAAGGAAGGAAAAGAAAAGCTGATGCTGTTCCTCCCCGGCCACTTTTCTAAAATTTCAGGTGTCATGGAAAACTTCACCGCTGAAGAAAAAGTGGCCTTCACAAAAATGCTTGAAGTATTATTTGATAAGATTCTGCTGTTTTCCGGCGGCAGAACATAAAAGGCGCCCCTTTAGAAGGGCGCCTTTTTCGCGCGGTTAATCATCACTGTTTAAAATCCCGAAAAATCGAAGCAGGTTGATAAACAGGTTGATAAAGTCGATATAAAGCGTCAATGCCATCAAAGGGATCAGATCCGCCGTGATGTCACGGTGTTTGATCTGGTTCAGGTCGTATAAGATGTACATTGAAAACACAATCGTTCCGATGACGGAATACGCCATCATGGCGGCGGAATTCAGCGGGCTGAAAATATTAAAGATCCCCACCGCGAGAAGCGCGATAACAGCGACAAGCAAGAAGGACCATAAAAACGACAAGTCCTTTTTCGTCTTAGCGCCGATCGTGCCGAGCACCGCAAAAATCACAAACGAAGAGCCGAATGCCTCCAATACGACATAGGCGCCCGCTGCGGACGCATAATGGCTGATAATCGGAAACAGCGTCACTCCGGAAATAAAAGCGAATGAAAACACAAACGCATATCCGACGGCTTTTTTTCGGCGCAGCCAAAACGCCGCGAAGATCATGACGACCTCTAAGATCGACAGCGGCAGCATCAATGCCGGCGGAATGAACTGGCCGGTATACAGGCCGATTGTCGCAACTAACAGCGTAAACACAAATACCGTTATAATGCGCTGCATAATAGATTGTTTGCTCTCATAAGCAGCAGTTTGCATGTCAAAAGTCCTCCCAAAAAATGATTGTGATAGGTCTATTATAAATAAAATGGGAGAAATTTGCATGATTTTAAGAAGATTTTAAGGATATCAGGCCTGGCGTTTTGCTGCACACTCCTGCATATTCATGAAATCATGCAGTTTTTTCGTCAATCCGCCGTGCCCGAATCGGATATTCCCCTTCTGTCCCGGCGTTTTCGCATAATCGAGAAACGCCAGCACATAAAGGCGCCTGACGGGAATGGGAATGATGCCCGCATCATAAAACCATCCGTCAATTGTATTCAGCACGCCTTTATTTATGCCGTACTGCTTCGTGCACCAATGCAGAAAGCGCACTTCGGGCAGGTGCAGATACCGGCTCTCCCGGAAAGGAACAGTTGAATGCTTCATATGTACCGCCTCCTGTCATTGGCCGTTTTTTAAGATTGTTTTACTTCTTTGCTCTTCAGGGAAAATCGATATTTCTCCACCTTATCAATTTGTGTCACTTGGGAATTATGAACCGTAATCTGAACAGTCCCGAAATCGATCGTTTCCAGCGCACTGATAATCTTTTCAACCACATGCGGATCTACGTTTCCTTTGGACGTCATCATGCTCCCCCTTTATGTCTGGCCGTTCGTCTTGAAGACAATGGTTTTTAATTCATACTATTCTGATAAGAAATATATAATTATACTATTATGTTTCCCTCCAAAAATCAATAACATTTACACGATTTTTGGATATGATTTCGTTGCGAATACTTTCACTTCCTTCGCTTTGACATAAACTGTGTCACCGACACCGGCCCCCAAGTCGTCATATTGCTCCTTTGAAAGCTCAATCTCCAAATGCTGGCCTGTGTCAGTACGGACGGCTTCCACTCTGACGGACGGCCCGATGGCGCGGATATGCGCCGCCTTTACTTCAAACGAATTCAGACCGGACGGATTTTTTTCTACGGTAAAATGATGGGGCCTCACATAAGCGATCCCCCTGTCCTGATCAGCATGCCCGACAGGTAATACCGCATTTCCGGTGATCAGCTTTCCGCCTTCCACTTTTCCTTCAAATACATTGACACTGCCAAGAAAGTCGTACACAAAAGGGTTTGCGGGGTAATCATAGACCTCCTGCGGCGTTCCGATCTGTTCAATCACGCCTTCATTCATGATGATGATCCGGTCAGCCACATCAAGTGCTTCTTCCTGGTCGTGAGTGACGAAAATACTTGTCATGCTGAATTCATCATGAAGCCGCCTGAGCCATTGTCTTAATTCTTTTCTTACTTTTGCGTCGAGCGCGCCGAACGGTTCATCCAAAAGCAAAATTTTCGGTTCTACGGCCAAGGCGCGTGCGAGGGCAGCTCTCTGCCTTTGTCCGCCTGACAGCTGCGAAGGGTAGCGCTTTTCATAAGGTTCCAGTTTTACAAGAGCGAGAAGCTCTCTGACCTTTTCGGCAATTTCTTTTTTTGCAGGGCGCTGCTTTCGCGGACGGACTTTTAATCCGTAGGCGACATTTTCAAAGATTGTCATCTTGCTGAATAACGCATAGTGCTGAAACACAAAACCGACACGTCTGCTTTTCACATGCGTATTTGTCACATCTTGTCTTCCGAACAGGACACGCCCCCCATCCGCCTGCTCAAGGCCGGCAATAACTCTCAGCAATGACGTTTTGCCTGAGCCTGACGGGCCGAGAAGTGCGACCAGCTCGCCATTATTGACGTGAAGATTAATATCCCGCAATGCCTGATAGTTTCCGTAATGCTTAGAAATACTGTCGATCGTAATCTCCATAATGACTCCTTCCTCACCCGGCTTTGGCAGAGCGATAACCGGCTTTCCATTCAATGATGTTTTTCAAAAACAGTGTCACAATCGCAAAAACCGACATGACAGAAGCCACCGCAAAAGCGGCCGTAAACTGATATTCGTTGTACAAAATTTCGATATGAAGCGGGAGCGTGTTAGTAACACCCCTGATATGGCCGGAAACGACTGAAACGGCGCCGAATTCGCCGATTGTCCGGGCCGTGCTTAAAATCACCCCGTAGATTAGCCCCCATTTGATATTAGGAAGCGTGACATGCCAAAACGTTCTCCAGCCTCCAGCACCAAGGGTGACGGACGCTTCTTCTTCAGCATTTCCCAAGCTTTGCATAAGCGGTATTAATTCCCGGGCGATGAAAGGGAGCGTCACAAACAAGGATGCAAGCACGATTCCCGGGACGGCGAATACGATTTTTATCTGGTGATCAAGTAAAAATGGACCAAGCCAGCCGTGAAGCCCGAACAAAAGAACAAAGATTAAGCCCGCGATTACCGGAGACACGGCAAACGGCAGATCAATCAGTGTCATAAACAGACTTTTCCCCCTGAATTCATATTTGGTCACAGCCCACGCCGCGGCGACGCCGAACAGCGTATTCAGCGGAACCGTGATGAAAACGACGAGGAGCGTCAATTTCATCGCGGCAAGGGAATCCGGATGCGTGACAAAGAGGATATAGGCCTCCGCCCCCTTTTTAAAAGCTTCAATAAATATAAATGCAAGCGGCATGATTAAAAATATGGACAAAAAGAGCAGAACCGCTGAGATCAGCACCCATTTCACAACGGGTGATTCCCGTATCTCCCGCTTTGGCGCGGCTGTTTTGGCTGTTTCCAGCTGCATGGCATATCCCCTACCTTCCTGCATATTTTCTCGCGGTGAGCCATTGCAATCCATTGATGATGAATAAAATGAAAAATGTGATGACAAGCATGACTGCCGCAACAGCCGTTGCCCCGGCATAATCGTACTGCTCTAGTTTCGTCATAATGATCAGCGGGGAAATCTCGGTTTTAAACGGCATATTGCCCGCGATAAAAACAACAGAACCATACTCCCCGAGAGCGCGGGCAAAGGATAATGCAAAACCCGATAGAATAGAAGGAAACAGCTCCGGCAGAATGACCCTTCGAAAGGTTTTCCATTTTGAAGCTCCGAGTGAGGCAGATGCTTCTTCCGTTTCTTTTTGGAGACTTTCTAAGACGGGCTGAACCATCCTGACGACAAAAGGCAGCCCGATAAACGTTAATGCGATGACAATGCCGATCGGCGTAAACGAGATACGGAAAGGAACCAGCTGTCCGATCCAGCCGTCCGGCGCATACATTGCCGTCAATGTGATGCCTGCGACGGCGGTCGGCAGTGCAAAAGGCAGATCAACCAGGCCGTCAGCCAGCCTCTTCCCCGGAAAGTCATATCTCGTCAGCACCCAGGCGATGACTACGCCGAAAACCGCATTGATCAAAGCGGCGCATCCCGCCGTCATGAAGCTCAGACGATAGGAAGCTGCGGCTCTCGGCTCAGAAATGATACGCCAGACGTCCCCGGGGCCCATTGACATGGTTTGAAAAAACACCATTGAGAGCGGCACGATAACCAAAACGGCCATATATAAAAATGTAAATCCCATCGTTAATCCGAAACCCGGAATCACGGACGGTTTTGTTTTTTTGAAAAGCAGCGTTCTCATAAATCGTTCCCTCTTTCTATTTCCCATAGATGCTGTCAAAGGTTCCGCCGTCATTGAAATGGGTTTCCTGCGCTTTTTTCCAGCCGCCGAATTCCTTTTCGACCGTCACTGTTTTGATATGCGGGAATTGTTTTTCATACTTTTTCAGAACCTCTTTATCGCGTGGCCGGTAAAAATTCTTCGCGGCGATCTCCTGTCCTTTTTTGCTGTAGAGATAGGATAAATATGCTTCAGCCGCTTTTTTTGTTCCTTTTTTATCCGCCGTTTTGTCGACGACAGAGACAGGAGGCTCAGCAAGAATGCTGATTGACGGATTGACAATCTCAAACTTTTCCTTGCCGAATTCCTTCAGTGTGAGATAGGCCTCATTTTCCCAAGCGATCAATACATCCCCCATCCCTCTTTCTGTAAAACTGGTCGTTGCCCCCCGCGCCCCTGAATCAAGTACTTCCACATTGCCGTAGAGGTCTTTCATAAACTGTTTGATTTTCGTTTCGTCATGATGATACGTTTCATCCGCATATGCCCAGGCCGCTAAATAGTTCCATCTGGCTCCGCCGGATGTTTTCGGATTGGGCGTAATGACAGAAACACCCTTTTTCGCTAAGTCAGCCCAATCAGTGATATGTTTCGGATTTCCTTTTCTGACTAAGAACACAATGGTTGACGTGTAAGGAGTTGATTGATCCGGCAGACGGGACTGCCAGTTTTGATCAATGAGATGGGCTTTTTCTGCTATCGAATCAATGTCATAGCCCAAAGCAAGTGTTACGACATCAGCGTCAAGTCCGTCTATAACGGATCTGGCCTGTTTCCCCGAACCTCCGTGCGATTGCTTTACGGTTACCTCTTGACCCGTTTTCTTTTTCCAATAAGAAGAAAAGGCCTGATTATACTCTTTATACAGCTCCCGCGTCGGATCATACGATACATTCAGCAGCTGAACGGTTTTTCCGTCTGATGAAGCGCTCCCGGACTCAGACTGACAGGCTGACAGCGCCCCTGCCAGTAATAGTAATACTAAAAATGCCGTTATTTTTTTCATTTTCCTGATTTCTCCTCTCTCTGCATAAAAAAAGGCATATTATCTCCTTTTTAAAAAAAGAAAATAATATGCCTTCAGTTGACTGATGGGCCATTATACCGGTATTAGATATGGGCAATACGGCCAGCTTTCGTTTGTGTACGATCAGCTATTGGTGCCGGTTCGATGTGTATAAGAATAATTCAAACTATCCCTAGCTGTCAACTAAGTTTTTGAATATTTAAATTGTTTCCCGCTGACAAAAAAAGCGCCCCGCCTCTGGCCGGAGCACTTTTTTTCTCACACTTTTGTTTCCTCAATAGTACATGTGACACCCATGCTGGCGAGCGCCTGCTCCAGAGAGCCGTAGGTTTGATACGCTGAAAAATCAAGCCCCAATTGGATAGAAGTCTGTGCCACATCAGGACGAATGCCGGAAAACACGGTTCTGATGCCGAGGAGAAATAACGTTTTCGACAGCATGTACAATTGCTGCGCCACCATCGTATCGACAATGGGCACACCGGACAGATCAATCACAAGGTTTGTGATCCGTTTGGCGACACAGTTTTCCGGCACCGTCTCCAATATCACGCGCGCCCGTCTCGTATCAATCGCGCCGATGAGCGGCAGAGTGCCGATCGTATCCGCGATTAAAATAACCGGACAGCTCAATTCGGAAATAAGCTCCTGCTGAGATGACAGCCTCGCGATCATTAATGTCTGATACTGTTCAGTAAAATCCGTCATCAGCTGATCAAATGAGCCGTTAACAAGATGATTCCAGCGGCGGACATCCTCTTTTGTTACGATATCCGGATTCTCATCTATAAAACGGGTGACCGCTTCCCAAAAGACGGTTCTTGAATTGCCGATCGCTTCAACGACCTCGTGAACCTGCGCGTCCTGCTCCACTCTGCTTTTCGCTACCTGTGCGGCCCATTTTTCTTTGTTATGCTGAAAAACAGCCGGGTCTTCCAAAAAAGCGCTTGCGACGGCCGTGTTCGTAAAGGTATGCTGCTCGATCAGCAGCCGTTTCATTTCCTCACTTAATTGATCCGCAGAATAAAAATGCCCTCTCAGCTTCCGTCTCAGCTTGAGCCATTTTTCCGTCAGCTCGGCCGAATGTGTAATAATATAATCATGAAGTAATTGGTCTTTGTTCACTGCCGTCTCCTCTTTCAAGAATATGTCCTTTTGTCTAAATTATAAATCGGAATTGCCGATCGTACTAGAGAAATAAAAAAAAAGCCGGCACATTAAAGCTTTCGGTTGCTTTTTTCGCCTGCAGGACACACTATAAAAGAAATGAAACAGGAGGTCAGTAAAATGATCAAAAAAATCGCAACAGTCGCCGTATACACTGACGATCAGCAAAAAGCAAAAACATTCTGGACGGAAAAAGCGGGATTTGAAACCGTCGCCGAACATCCGATGGGCCCTAATGCCTTCTGGCTTGAAGTAGCGCCAAAAGGAGCCGAGACTCATTTGGTTATCTATCCGAAAGCGATGATGAAAGGGGCCGAGCATATGAAGGCTTCAATCGTATTTGAATGCGAAGATGTCTTTGCCGCATACGAACAGATGAAAAAGAACGGCATCACCTTTTTAGATGAACCGAAACAAATGGAATGGGGCAGCTTCGTGCAATTTAAAGATGAGGATGGTCATGTCTTTCTCCTGAAATCGTAATCCGTCAGGCATCTCAATTGACTTTGAGAATTATTTTCATTTAAGATGTTGAATAAAGCGTGAAAAGGATTGGAGAGATGCCAGATGTTCGTGCAAATCAGAAAAATGACCGTAAAAGAAGGACATGCCGATAAAGTGATCGAACGCTTCAGCTCAGAAGGCGTGATCGAAAAGCAGGAAGGCTTGATTGACGTAACAGTCCTGGAGAAAAAAGTCCGCCGCGGCGACGAAGAAGTCGTCGTCTTAATCCGCTGGGAGTCAGAAGACCATTGGAAGCAATGGGAAAAAAGCGAAGATCACATCGCGGCCCACAAAGCAAACCAAGGCAAGCCGAAACCTGATTACATGCTTGGGACGGACGTCGGTATGTATCATGTCAAAGCCGTTAAAACAGGCGTACATGGAAAATAATAAAGAGCGTTTGCCCCAGGGCAAAGCTCTTTTTATTTTTTCTCCTCATACGGCAGGACAAACAGCGGTTTATCGGGCTTCCATTCCGCATACAACACGTCCTCCGTTTTTTTGATGTTTTGCTTTTTCAGGTCTTGCATCAGCTGTTCTTCTTCCACCCCGGCTTCTTTCAGATTTTCGTGCAGCACTTCACCGTCAATAATCAGTGTGACCGGTAAGGAGACCTGCTTCGGCTTGATTTGCATGTCGCCGTTTTTCGTCGTGTCGTACGGAAATTTCGGCAGGACGCTGACCATCCCGTTTGTTTCTAAAATCGCATATTCCGCTTCCTGTATGGAAAAGCAGTTCGCCTGTCTGAGAAGGCTCTGCAGCTGATTTATGTCTAATTTATTCTTTTTCAGCACATCATATTTCAGTTTTCCTTTATGGATGACAATGTTCGGCTCGCCTTCCAACAGCTTTCTGGAGCTTTTCACTTTTTGCGTAATCAGTTCGATGAAATAGATTAAAATCCCCCATAACAGAGAAGCAAAAATGATTTCAACGATCCTGACGCCTTTATCATACACCGCATTTCCGACCAATTCGCCGAGGATAAGCGCCGAAATAAAATCAAACGGCGTAATCTGTGAGAATTGAGTTTTTCCGAGCAATTTTAAAATCACAAATAAAATACCCAAACCGCATACTAATTCCCAAGCCACTGTAAATAAATGTCCCATATCTGCACCTTCTTCTTAAAAGTCATTACCATTATGGACATCCGCCTGTTTTCTATACAGCGGCCGAAAACACAAAAAACGCAGCCGCAGCCGCGTTTCTCAGTTTAATGTTTTTGATTCGATTTCACGACCCGAACGCACGTCTCAGCAACATAACCGACGGCCGCTCCGAAGCCGGCAAACATCGCAGCAAGGCCCAGGCCCATCCCTTCCCAGCCGCCGACACCGAAAATGCTGTAAACAACCGTACCGAATGCAGCAAGGCCCAGAACCGCCAAAAGGCATTCAGGCCACATCTTTTTCGGCCATTTTTTACGGAGAACAGCCGATACGGCAAAATTAAGACAAAACGCGGCCAGACAGATCAGATAAAAATATCCCATGTCTCTTGCACCTCCGTCATGAGGAGCTTTTTATTTGCTCATCTCTTTTTCAAACAAATGGTAACCTGATGCAAATCCTTTTGATTCGTATCCCATCCCGCTGTAAAACGACTGAAGCGCCTTGTTGTCAGACACGCAATCGAGCCGGATTTTCGTTTTTCCCGGACAAGACACCCCCGTCTCCGCCCATGTCATGATCGTCCGGCCGAGTCCCGCGCCTGCAAACCGCCTGTTAATCGCCAGCCGATGCAGATATACGGATTCTCCATGTCCTTCATTGCCCCATAGACGTCTGTCCCACTCGCTTGCTTCGGGAAGCAGCATGACGACACCGGCCAACTCTGCTTTCTGCCTGAATAAAAAAACATGTCCTTTGGCAATCGCCTCCCGCATATTGTGGGTATCTTCCCCTTGCAAAAGCCCGCTCCACTGGTTTGATCCTTTATCCCGAAGCCATTCCGCCGCTGACACGAGCAGCTCCATCACCTCTTTTGTATCATCCTTCCGGGCGGGGGTGACCCGGAAGGCTCCCGCCGTCTCTTCCGTCATCGTAAATGGTGTCATAAAATCCTCCCGTAATCAGAATATTCGACACCTTCATTATAGACCAAACGCAGAAAGGAAAAAAACAGCCGTCATGTTTGAGGGCCGTTTAAAAAATTTTCTTCTTATCACGTTCTTCTTTTAAAATCTCGACCGCTTCCCTGAAACGCATGGAGTGAACGATTTCACGCTCACGCAGAAAACGGAGTGAATCATTCAGGTCAGGGTCATCGGAAATATCAATAATCCATTGATACGTCGCTCTCGCCTTCTCTTCAGCCGCGATATCTTCATATAAATCAGCGATTGGGTCTCCCTTCGCCTGTATGTAAGACGCCGTGAACGGAACTCCGGCCGCATTATGATAAAACAGCGCGCTGTCATGGTTGACGTAATGATCGCTGAGCCCTGCATCACGCAGCTGCTGCGGGGTTGCATCTTTTGTCAGCTTATAAATCATCGTCGCAATCATTTCCAAATGGGCAAACTCCTCCGTGCCGATATCCGTCAGCAGGCCGATCACCTTATCAGGAATCGTGTAGCGCTGGTTTAAATACCGGAGCGCGGCGGCTAATTCGCCGTCAGCCCCGCCGTATTGTTCAATCAAAAACTTAGCCAGCATCGGGTTGCATGTGCTCACTTTAACCGGATACTGCAGCTTTTTTTCATATACCCACATTTACAGATCCCTCCTTATACTTGCCACGGCCAAGGACCGCGGCCCCAATCCCACTGCGCGCCGACCTGACTCACGCCAAATTGCAGAAGCGGTCCGTACTCAGGCTCAAACCGCTTTCTCAGCTGCCTTGAGTACCGGGAATATTCATGAAACTGCTGAAGCGCGAGACGGTCATGGGGATGCGTATCCAGATAAAGCGTCAGCTCCACTAAGACAAAGTCCGCCGCCTGGATTTGCTCCAGCAGCCGATAGTATTCATCATCAATCTTTTTCGCCATATTCGATTCCCCCCCGATAAGGATTATCATAGAAATCGTAAAGATCCTTCCAAAGGGTCCCTTTTCTCAATGCCTCCATCGGAGAAAACTGCTCCAAGTGATACGGCTGAAACCGCATATAAAGATGCGGCGGCGTTCTGTAGTATTTTCTCCCGATCGGCGGGCAGGGATCAAACCGGCTGTGGAAGGGCTTATAAGATTTGACCGGTGTAAACGGCTGATTTTCTTTCATTACGATCCTCCTTTCCTAAACACATGACCTTAATAGGTATGAACCCGTAACGGCATTTATGCCCCGCAAGAAATGAAAAAAGCCCGGCGCTTAGAAACGGTCACAAAAAAACACTCTTGCTGTCCAAGAGTGCTTTTTCCCGAATGGTCAGATATATTGACTGTCCCGATGATGGAACGGGTAGCCGCCGTAGCCTCCGCCATAGCCGCCAAAACCGTACCCCGGATAGCCTCCGAAGCCGCCATGGCCGCCAAAGCCGCCAAAGCCGCCGTAACCTCCGTAACCGCCAAAACCGTATCCCGGGTAGCCTCCGAAGCCTCCGCCGAAGCCGTACCCCGGATAGCCTCCGAAGCCTCCGTAACCGCCAAAACCGTGCCCCGGATAGCCCCCAAACCCTCCATAGCCGCCGCCAAAGCCGCCGCCGTAAATCGGTCTTCTTTCATCCATGATTTATCGCTCCTTCACATAGGTTACAGTCCAGTTTATGACATTCGGAGGGAAACGTATGGGCAGCCGCCCAGTTTTGGCGAATTAATCAATTACAGCTTTTTATGGATTGCAATCAGGCTGAACGCACGGACAAAATAAAAAGCCGGAACATAAGCAGTCCCGGCCTTTTTGTCTTCATTCGCCTAAATCTACATTGTGATAAACCTGCTGTACGTCTTCCAGGTCTTCCAGCACATCGATCAGCTTTTCAAATTGAGCTTTCGCATCTTCGGGAAGCTCGATTTCATTTTGCGCAAGCATCGTCAGCTCCGCAACTGTGAACTCTTCAACACCGGCATTTTTGAATGCCTCTTGTACGGCATGGAATTGATCAGGCTCGGCATACACGATCACACTGTCATCCTCTTCCAAAATATCGCGAACATCCACATCAGCCTCCATCAGCAATTCCAGCGCTTCATCCGCCGTCTTGCCTTCAACGCCGATAACGGCAGTCGCATCGAACATGTAAGCGACAGACCCGCTCACACCCATATTCCCGCCGTTTTTCCCGAATGCGGCGCGCACTTCAGGCGCCGTGCGGTTTACATTATTCGTTAACGCATCCACGATAATCATTGAACCGTTCGGCCCGAAACCTTCGTAACGCAGCTCGTCAAAGTTCTCCTCTGCGCCGCCTTTCGCCTTTTCAATCGCACGCTCAATAATGTTTTTCGGCACACTGTACGTCTTCGCGCGCTCAAGCACCACTTTTAACGCCTGGTTCGATTCCGGATCAGGCTCGCCCTGTTTTGCCGCCACATAAATCTCACGGCCGAACTTCGCGTAAATCCGGCTCGTATTTGCGTCCTTTGATGCTTTCTTTTCTTTAATATTGTTCCACTTACGGCCCATTTTGTTCCACTCTCTTTCACGAATTGAATCTGTATGATTAAATACTCTGTTTCTATTATACCTCAGCGATTGGGTTGTTTCGAGTGTAAGACATTAGAAAAAACAGGCACGCTCAAAATCACCGCGCGCACTAAGCCGAATTTGAGGGTTATTGTACAACCCTTCATACAGGAAGGAAGTCGCAAACCAAAAGATTCATTTTGTTCTCATTACCTATTTCCTACACTGTATACCCCGACTCACGTGGTAAAATTTTGATATCGAACAAAAGAAAGGACATGGTCATGAAAGTTTTCGAAGCAAACAGCCTGCTGTCCGCTGCCAAACAGCGCGCGGGTGAATACAAAAAACTGCGCGGTCAGATGGTCAACCTGAAAAAAGCGTTTCAAGGCATGGCTGATCTTGGTGACAATGATTTCTCAGGCCGGGGAGCAAATAACATCAAAGCCTTTTTCCAGGATCACGCCGGCGTCACAGACAGCTGGCTTGATCTGATCGACATGAAAATCGCATTTCTCACAAGCCTTCCCGGCAAGGTCGAAGACGCCGGACTTTCCAATTCGCATGTGGAGGAATCATTTCTGGAGCACGAACTCACCCATGCCCTCAGTAAATCAAAGGCGATTATGGAAGAGCAAAAGAAGGACATGCGCTCCATCCTCGGTGAGATCAATGACATCATCTCGCTTGATCTGTTTTCAACCGAAAGCACAGATCAGAAGCTTTCTTCAGCTGACAAAAAAAGAAGCGAAACGATACATAAACTCGGCAAGCTCGATCACGATCTAATGAAAGAATACGCAGAAACCGAAGCGAACGAACAGTTCATCCAAGCCGACTTTCAGCAGCTCCAAAACGCCACAGGCAAAGGTAAAAGCGCAACTCCGCTTCACTACAATGCCAAGGCGTACCGTGAGAGCGACATCCATAAGAAAAAAGGCGAGATTTCAAGACATTCGGATGCTTATTTGACGATTAAAAAGGAAGAGGCGAAAGAGCGGGAAATCAAGGATCTGAAGAAAAAGCTGGCTGATGGTGTCACCGATCCGGATGAGTATTTGGAAATCGCGAAGAAGATCGGCTATGAAAACCTTGAACCCGCTCAGGTGGAATATGTGATGCAGCTTGAACAAGCAAAACAACTCGAAGAAGTCGGCGAAACGGCTTGGGACATCGTCAAAGGAATAGGCGTCGGCCTTTATGATGTCGGAAAAGACACCGTAACCGGCGTCAAAGATCTGGCTGTCGGCGCATGGGATTTTTATCATCTCTCTGATGAACAAAAAGTCGCTAAAACCATATCGGCTGTACTGAACACGCCCTCTTACGCAAAAATCATATGGACAAACCTGGCGGATTCATGGAATGATAAAATGGTTAACGGGGATGCGTATTCAAGATCACATTACATCACCTACGCCATCGGGAGCATCGTCGGACTAAAAGGTTCCGGCTCAGCTGTAAAAGTAACAAGCAAGCTCGCTAAAACAGGCGCCTCTAAAGTGGATAACGTCTTGGAAGCCGGAGAAAAAGCGGCGGTAAAACATGTGAAGACAGGTATCCAGAAAACTAAAGATTTCACCAATTCATTATCAAAAGGAAATCAACCAGCTTTTGCAGGAATTCTCCAGGATATTGAAAATACACATAATGTGAAGAATACGCCGCTTTTGAAGAAAGAGATTGATGTACAGAAGTCGAAAGCTTTACAAGAAACTGAGATAATAAAAACCCAGAATGTAAAGAAACCTAGAAAAACAATAGTTCCTACAGTAAAAAGCGGTGAATTTAATAATTGGTTCAACTCATTAACAACAAAACAACTTGATGAACTTTGGGCAGATAAAAAAGTTAGAAGAGCAATTGAAAGACAACTAAGAGCACCCGGCGGCATGCACGAATGGCATTTAGTTTCCCGAGCTCCTACCTTTAAACATTGGAATATTACAGCGGAACAAATAAGAGATTTAAGAACTGCCATAAACGAAGTTGAGTTCGTAAATCCTGTTGGTAAGCATGGGGGATTGGGCTCTACAGCTGCCCATAATGAATTGCTAGGAATTATTGATTCATCTCTAAACTATAATATATTTGTCCGCAGATTGAATAATTGGGCAAACTATAGACTTAAAGGTGGAGTGGAAGCCCTGCCAAAAGGATTGAGGATTAAATAATAGGAGGTTTATATGGAACGCCAAAATTACGTATCATTGTGGATTGGAAGTATAAAGGATAATGAATCATTAAGTAAATATGTTGAATTAGTTTACAATGAAGATGAAGGTGATTTTCTTCCTTCCCAATTTTTAATTGACTTTGATATAGATATCGATGATTTAGATGAGGATTTTATAGAAAAAGTTGCACATGAAAATAATCGTGACAATTTACCTGCACTAATTGACGGCTGTTCATACGATAGTGTCATCTTACCTCGTTTCGAAAACATGGTAGGTACCACACTCCCTGAACAAATCAATGCTGCTGTTCTTTTATATAATTTTGAATATGACGGCAGGGAGAAAGAAATAACTGCAAAAAATTATTCATTTAAATTTATTGGTGCAGTACCCTATGTTTAAAAGAAAAAATCATAATAAAACATAATTCAGAATTACATTTTCAATGTAGCATTTTATTAGATGGTTATTCATACTACTTGGAAGCAAATAAAAAGTAGGATGACTAGAAGAAGGCTCTCTTTTTTTTCAGAGGCCTTTTTTGTTTGCGTGTAAAACCTAAAAGACTATAAATATCCATAGATAAACAAAAGGAGGGGCGTTCTCTCACAGACAAAGTAACTAACTATAACTGGGGGTTATTCTCCACTATCGCCCACTCCGTGCGTGGTACCGCCAAAGGAGTACCTTACACACCGAAACCGTACGGAACAAAAAGAAGACCGGGCTTCGCCAGTAGGGTCAAATACGTTGAGCATTTTGCGAAATGGACCAGAAAGAAAGTATTGAAGCCGAATGTCATCTACAAAACAAAAGAAGGCTACACGTACACCACTGACAACTATGGTAGAATTACAAGTGTCAAAGCAGACTTGCAGCTAGGAGAAGCAAAACGCAACCAATATGCACAGTCAAAAGCAGGCTAACCAGACCGCCTGACAGATGACGACGGAGACCACCTAATCGCCACCCAATTCAAAGGCTCAGGCCAATTCGACAATATCGTGCCGATGAATTCTCAGATTAATAGGAGCGGCGGCCGGTGGTATGAAATGGAGCAAGAATGGGCAAAGGCTCTTAAAGAAGAACCTCCTAAAAGAGTTATTGTTAACATAGAATCTCTATATAAAGGTGACTCTTTAAGACCTACAAAATTCATAATCGAATATACGATTGGCAATAAAACAAAATTCGTGACAATAAAAAACCAAGCTGGAGGTTAAACCTATGGAAACTGAGAAAATGGGACATTTATATCAACAAATAGCAGAACAGCTTAATGAAATGATTCCATCTGAATGGACAAAAATCATTCTTTATGCGGAAATATTAGATGATTCATCAGAAGTTTACTTTTTCTTCAATACACCACAAAGTGAAGAGAATATCTATTCTCATGATATACCGAAACAATTCGATGTTAGTAAAAAAATATACGTGAGTTTATTAATTGAACTTCAAGAGTTATTCGAGGAGTTAAGAGAAGAATTTAAAGCAAACAACCAAGATATTTGGACCAATTTAACGCTTAAACTAGAGAATACTGGAAAATTCTCAATAGACTACGATTACACCGATGTCATCGCCTCAGACTTAAATGGAACACAACGGCAAGTAGTATGGGAATATAAAAATTTAGGAATATTGCCTGAAGATGAGGATGATAAACAGTTCGTAATAAACTACTTCGGTCTATAAATCAATAATGGCTCAGCACTTCTTTGCTGGGCTATTTTTTATACTGGGATTTCTCGACGATTGAAGGTCAAAAGGTTGAAAACTAAAAAAATGCAAGATCTGTACCAGATTATTTGTGATAAATTAAATGACATCATACCTTGTGAATGGACAAAAATGTATCTTTGAAGATTTCATCAAGACTAGCGAAAGAAAAATGAAAAGCTGACAATCAGGATATCTTGACTAATGTAACATGTTATTGCATCAGAATTAACCGGTACACAAAGACAGAACCTGCAGAATCACAAAAATATGGGCTGCTCCCATAAGACTAAGCAAAACAGGCAGCATCCAGTAAACGGATGCTGCCTGTTAAATCGTTATGTATCGTCTGAAGAGGTTATTTATTTTGTTTTTTAAAAATGAAAATAGATATAACGGTAAATATGATGGCTGTAATGACAATGATCCACAAGCTTGCTGCCGTACTGATAAGATGGCCGTTTAACTTGTAGACGATCCCGTAATGCTTTTCATATTCCTGTATTTGGTCCGCTGAGGCATGTTTAAATACTTTGTCAACTGAATCTGTCATAAACGCCTTTCTGAACAGAACAGCGGTATGGCTGATAGGGAAATACATAATAATCTTCTGTACAAAAACCGGTACACCGCCGATCGGCACATAAACTCCGCATAAAAAACCGATGGCTGTTCCGACAATCGTACTTAACGTCGAAAATGCATTTTGTGTGTGAATAAACAGCGTTAAAAATAAATTAATAGAGCTTGACAGTGCAACTGAAAGAATAATGATCCCCAATACTTCAAGTATATCTGTACCGCTTAAAAGCTTGCTGCCTGTTGAAACGAGAAAAATTTCACAGCCTAAAAAGGCGATGAAAGAAAAGATCAAGCCGATGACAAATGAATGAATGACGTAGCTCAATTGGATGGTCGCCCTTGATAAAGGAGCTGTTAAAAAGTCATACGTTCTCTTGCTTTCTTTATCTTTCACCATAATTCCGAAAGCGCCTAAAGTCGTTGTCACAGCTGTAATGGACAGCAATCCCGCCACCATCCATTCGTTCACCATTGCTTTGGAATCATCTGTCGAACCGACCAGAGCCTTAATAGCGTCCAGCTGTGTCTGCTGTAAGAACACGGCATATAACAGAATGACGATAAATACTGACAGCAAAGAAAGAAGCAAAAGCGTTCGATCACGGAAGTAAATTTTTATATTTCTACTGATTAAACTGGATAAAGACTTCATTTACGCAATGCTCCCCTTTACTGGCAAACTGCTTCCTTGTTCTTCGATAATATGGATAAACACATCATCCATATTCCCTTTAATCACCTCGAAAGATTCAATTTTTCCTTCAAGACCTTTCAAAATGTCAAACGCTTGGAGAGTGGACTCTACACGAAGGGAATAAATAGAGTTTTTAACCGTAAAATCCAGTTGTTTATTTTCAAACCATGCAGTCGGATCAACGCCTTGCTTAAATATCATATGCAGACTGTCAAACGCATATTGATCTTTCAGCTGACTCGGTGTACCCTCTGCGATCAGACGTCCTTCTTTGATGACCACAACGTTATCAGCCACAGCGGCCTCCTCCATGTAATGGGTCGTTAAAAAGATTGTCATGTTTGTTTCTTCCTGCAGCCTTTTAATCGCATTCCAAACAAATACTCTCGTTTGCGGATCAAGACCTGTAGTAGGCTCATCTAAAAATAATATAGCCGGTTTATGGATGATAGCACGGGCAATATCAGCTCTTCTTCTTTGTCCGCCTGACAAGTCGCTGTATTTTTTCTCCTTAATATCATCCAATTTTAAATAGTCTGTAACAAACTGATAGTTCTCTTGCACTTGTGCCTTGCTTAAATGATAATATTGTCCGCGGTTCATGATGTTTTCATAAACGGTCAATCGTTCATCCAAAATACTCTCTTGAAAGACAACCCCAATCTTTTTGCGGATATGATTATTCTCTTTCCCCTCACCAAGCGTAAAACCGTCTATTACCACTTTTCCGGATGTCTTTTTAATCAGCGTACAGAGAATATCGATAGTGGTCGATTTCCCCGCACCGTTCGTTCCCAGAAATGCAAATAGCTCGCCGCGTTTGACAGAAAAGGATACCCCTTTCACTGCTTCAAATGATCCATATTTTTTGCGCAGATCGGTTACTGTAATAATGTCTTGTTCTTCTCCCATTCTGTTCACCTCGAAAAGTAAGATTACTAAATTATGCTAGATTGTTAGTCCTCCGTCAACTGCAATCATTTGCCCAGTAATGTATTTGGATCTATTTTCCGCCAAAAAAAGTGATAATTCACTTACATCATCCGGACTTCCTACATACTGCATTGGGATAAGATTGATCATCCTGTCCTCGTCCAAATTACTTGTCATGTCTGATTCTATAAAGCCTGGGCAAACGGAATTGACCCTAACATTATACTTTGCCAATTCTTTCGCTAAAGTTTTTGTTAGCCCGTTAACCCCTGCTTTTGCCGCACCATAATTAGTCTGACCTTCAATACCTTTTATACCTGAAACCGAGGACATATTAATAATTGAACCATAACCTTGATTGATCATATATTTCGAGACGAATTTACAACAATTGAAAGTACCGTTCAGATTTGTATCGATCACTTCTGACCAAGACTTTTGATTCATAAAAGAAATTGTTTTATCTTTATTAATTCCGGCGTTATTAATTAGACAATCTATTCGTTCATGCGTGTTATATATTTGCTCGATAAATTCTTTCACAAGACTGTATTCTCTGACATCGACCTTTATAGCTTTTGTTCCAGGGTATTTTTCTTCAATCATTTTAGCTCTCTCGACATTTCCGAAATACGTAAAATAAACAATATAATTATTATGATGAAATTTATCAATAAGTGATTGTCCTAAATCTCCGGTACCACCCGTTATAATGGCTATTTTTTTCATAATCTGATCCTCAACTAATTTTTGAATTTATTTTAATAATGCTATCGTTTCCAACTTCATTCGTCTCGATCACTAATGTTTCACCTTCCATGTCCATTGATACCAGCAACTTCAAAAACCCAGATAAAGCATTTGACATCCCAGAGCTTCGAGATATATCCAATATATTTAATTCATCGTCAAATTTTTTGCTTTTTAAATAGTTAAAAATGATTTCATCATTGCAATTATTTGAACCATAAATTAAATTTTTTGTTATTCCGTTATTTAAATCTTTTTCTAAGTTCATAATGATTTTATCTCTATTATCTTCAGTATGTTGGAAACTATTTATATTTTCTATATTTGGATAGTTATTTTCATCTTTTTCTATAATAAACGAAATTGCGCCTGTAACAGCATTTACTTTTTTTTGAAGGTTCCCTTGTTGATAAATGGATCCTGCTTCGTTTCCCTCAACAGCAGTTACAATGGCAACATCAATAACATCATTGTTTATATACGAAACTGCCATTTTTAAAGCGTCTATTCCAGAAAGATTTCCTGAAATTACAGTAGAGTTTAGGCCTGTTATTCCGTAAACAATGGAAGCCCATCCGGAAATATTATTTAATACGGAACTAGAGAATTTAACTGGACTCACAAAATCCGGAGAAGCTTCATAGACATCTGTCATAAAATGATAAGCGGCATCCAAAGGGTTTAATGTACTTCCCACAAAAACACCGATTCTTTCTGGTGAATGTTCACTGTATCTGCTTCCCGCATCTGTAATTGCCTCACTTATTGATGCAATTGCTAAATTAGTTGCTTTTGTTAATGAACGGAGTCCTTTATATTTAACATACTGTTTTATATCAAAATTCTCAGGTTCAAGGATACCGCTTATCTCTACGTTATTTCTTATGCTTTCCACGCTTATTGTTTCAGAAAGGACTTTACCTCTTCCAATAATATTCATTTTTACTCATCTCCATTTTTAGCAATTGTCTCTGAATTTCTTAAAAATGATGCTGGAATTGGCGCCGCCAAAAGCGTAAGAATTATTCATAGCATACTCAATAGGAAATGACCGTTTATTATTTGGAATACAATCAACATCACAATTTATATCTTTTAGTTCAAAGTTTATTGTTGGAGGTGCAACGTCTTCTTTTACAGCGTTACAACATACAATCGCTTCAAGAAGACTTGCAGCCCCCATAGAATGACCTATCATGGACTTAATTGAACTCATCGGTACTTTTTTATTAAATAATTGGTTAACTGCAAACGACTCCGCTTTATCATTGGCTTGAGTACCTGTACCATGAGCGCTGATGTAATCTACATCATCAGTTGTAATACCAGCCTTTTTTATAGCTTTTTCCATGGCTTGTATTATCCCTGTCGAATTAGGATGCGGCGCAGTGATATGATAGGCATCACATGAAACTCCATACCCTTTAACTTCTGCCAGGATATTAGCCCCTCTTTGTTGAGCGTGTTCTAATTCTTCTAATACTAAACAGCCCGCTCCTTCAGCAACAAGCATTCCATCTCTGTGAGCATCAAATGGTTTACATTCTTTTGCTGCAATAGCCTTTAATCGGTTAAACCCGTAATAAGCAATAGTCGAGAAAGGATCTTCTCCTGCTGTAAAACAGATAGATTGTTCTCCGTTTCTGATCTTTTCATAGCCTTGAATAATTGCATAATTACCTGCAGAACAAGCATTTGCAACAAGCATTGTCTCTCCCTGTAACTCAAATTCTCTGCAGGCATTTGCTAATAACGTATGCAAGAATCCTTGGTCTAAAAGATGTTGAGGGCTAGCTTCTTCCAAATGACGATTATAGTCAGTTTTTTCAATGGATATTTCACCCATAGTGGTTCCAACATATAAATCTGCCATTTTATAAGTTTCAGGCTTTAATTCAGCATTTTTGATTGCATCATACATACTTGCAATTAATAATTGAGAACCTCTTCCAATTGACATATAATCGTTAACTTTAATCCATTCAGAAGCATTGAAGTTATGAATTTGACCGCCATATTTAGGATCCAATAAATGAAGTCCGTCTTTTTGAATAGGTGAAATGCCGGACTCTCCACTCAAACAAGATCTCCAAAAATCTTTTGAATTAAGGCCTATTGAGGTAATAGCTCCTGTACCGGTTACTACAACTCTTTTCAAATTATTCATCTCCCACAAGTGTAAAGGTCAATTCTCCCGATGCGCATTTAGAATCATCTACTTTCACTTCAGCTTTCACAATTGCAGCCTTACTAATTTTCTTTATTATATTTAATGTAATAATCATTTGATCTCCAGGTACAATTGGCTTTTTAAATTTCACATTTGTGTGGTAAAGGAGAGGAAGAGTTTGTTTTGTTTCTGCTGAATTTTCGTTCTGTGAAAACAAAAGAATAGCTGCTTGAGCAATCGCTTCTGTGATATACACACCCGGAAATATTTTCTTTTCAGGGAAATGCCCTTGGAAGCACGGTTCATTTCCTGATACATTTTTCATAGCTGTTATGTAAGTTTCATTAGCCTCGATCACTCGATCTATCATTACAAAAGGGTATCTCTGCGGTAATTTCTCTAAAACCTCATCATGCGACAATGAATTCATATTATTTTTCCTTTATTCTTTCTTCAATAATTGAAATAATATTATTTACTGTGGTGAAGTTTTGTAACTCTTCTTCCGGTATTTTTAATTGAAACTCCTTTTCGACACAGGCTAAGATTTCTAAAGCCATCATTGAGTCAGCATCTAATTCTTCAACCAGATCTGTATCATCCTTTATTTCTACTGGTTCCACTTCCAAGATTTCCGCGATCATTCCCACTAGCTTTTCTTTTTTTTCTACACTAATTAATGTTTCCAGACTCATTTAGCTCCATCCCTTTCATTAAATAAATTCAGATATATTTACTACCTTTTCGCTTACTTTCATTACGTCAAGTTTCATAGGACATTGGTATGATTTCTCTCTGTATAATTTGAAATCACCAATTTGTTTAAACCCTATTTTTTCGTACATTTTTTTAGATTTCTCTCTGCTCTGCAAGAGAAGATGAGTAATATTTTCAGAGATAATAATATCTTTTACTGTATCAAATAGAAGGTTCATTACTTTACCTTTCATTGAAATCGTTTTAGTAAAAGATGTGTCTAACACGACTAATCTCATGACTTCTGCATATTTTTCATTCTCTTGCGGTTTCAAATTATGAGTTTGTTCAACCTCTAATAATTCATCATCTTTTTTTACAATTAAAGTCATAAACCCAACTAATAAACTGCCTTCATAACATCCGATTTGGTAAGCATGATCATCAGAATGATCCTTTAATAAACCGTCCTTATAATTTGCAGCAGGTACCGATTTTTCCTGTTCAACAAAGATTTTATATCTCGTTGCATATAGTTCTTTTTTCTCCTCTTCGGTTTCTAAGATCTTTACTTTTAACATTATTACCCCTCCCTTTGTCCCGTCTCAAGAATGAATCCTGATTGTAACTCTTTAAAAAGTTTACTCTGTCTACACCTTAGCTGAAGTGCATCACAGTATTTTTTGAGGTGTATCAAAAACACAACATCAGTGAAAATAGTATATTCTACCTCTATTTAACCAATATTTTCTTCTCTATATAAAAATATCAAAATATCGACTCACATGAAATCCGTAAATCCCGCCAAATAAATGGCGTGATATCGCCAACTTATTATTGTTAATTGCATGTTTTTTTGACGCGATTATCAATTAAGGCGATTTGAGTAATTAAAAATATGAGTTGTTAAGAAATAAATAACAAAAAAAGGATAGTATATTATACCTTTATCTAGATTAAAAACAAGGAAAACGATATAATATTCCATAAGGACCGTATTATAGACATATATCTATCAAATAAGTTTATAAACCTTCTTACTAATGCTTGGATCTACATCATTTTAGAAATGACTAAAGCCCAAAGCAGATATCTTATATTCGATCCTTTTCTGTTCTAATTTATAACCAAAGAGAAAAACGTTTTAACACATTATTGTTACAACTACTTTTCCAATGAATGGAGTAAATCAGTTGAAAATCAAAGTATTGCTGTTAGATGATCATTTGATGATGGTACAAGGTATTAAACAATTGCTAGAACACGACAGAGTTATTGAAGTAGTTAGCACTTTATCAAATCCTGCAGAGATATATGATGAAATTGACCACCATCGTCCCAATATTCTAATTATTGATATTAGGATGAAATCTTTCAACGGAATCTCCTTGACAAGAAACATTAAGAAAACATTTCCTGAGTTAAAAATTGTAATATTATCCGGTTATGAGTATGATGAATATATATATGCAGCATACAATGCCGGAGCGGCTGCTTATGTAAGGAAAGAAAATTCAATTAATGAACTAATAACTGCAGTCAAACAATCTTTTGCAGGAAACCATGTATTTCCTCAACATGCTGTAAACCTTTCTGTTGATCGCCTTACTCATAAGGAACTGGAGGTACTGAAGTTGATAGCAGAGGATAAAACAAATATGGAAATCAGTTCTGCATTAAAGTTAAGTAAAAGAACTGTAGAACGTCACATTTCTTCTATTATTCAAAAAATGGACGCCAACTCAAGAGTTGGAGCAGTTGTGAACGGAATTAAACAAGGGCTGCTACATGTATAACTTTAAAAATTATAATGTTATAAAAATGCATTCTGTTTTGTCATAGAGATTCTGATTTAGAGCGGGATTGAAAATAGTGGATTCCTTACAAACGAAAGGAGTAAAGATATTTATTATCTTTACTCCTTCTTCTTTCTTACTAACAGTTACCGTACTGCCTCCCCTGATCATAAAGAACTGCCACACACTCCACATGATTCGTATGCGGGAACATATCCACAGGCTGCACTTCGAGCGTCTGATACCCGCCATCCTCAAGCACCCGCAGGTCTCTTGCTAGCGTTCCTGGGTTGCAGGACACGTACACCACCCGCTTCGGTTTCATGTCGATGATTGTGCGCAACAGCGCTTCGTCACAGCCTTTTCTTGGCGGGTCGACGACGAGGGTGTCGGCCGTGATGCCTTCTTCGTACCACTTTGGAATGACGGTTTCTGCTTCTCCGACTGCGAATTCCGCGTTTGTGATGCCGTTCAGTTCAGCGTTTCGTTTCGCATCCTCGATGGCTTCCGGCACGATTTCGACGCCGTACACTTTTTTCGCCTGCTTCGCCAGAAATAGAGAAATCGTTCCGATGCCGCAGTAGGCGTCGATGACGACTTCTTCCCCTTGCAGCTCCGCGTACTCAAGCGCTTTGTCGTAGAGCACTTTCGTTTGCTCTGGATTAACCTGATAGAACGATCTGGCGGAGATGGCGAATTTGACGTCTCCGATGAGGTCGTAGATGTATTCTTCGCCCCAGATGACATTTGTTTCGTCCCCAAAAATCACGTTTGTTTTATTTGGGTTGATGTTTTGCACGATTGATTTAACGTGCGGGAATTGCGCCGTAATGTCTTCGATGATCTTCGCTTTGTGCGGGAAGTCGTTTGTTCTTGTGATGAAGACGATCATCATTTCGCCCGTGACGACGCCGTATCTGACCATGATATGGCGGAGCCAGCCTTTGTGGCGTTCTTCGTTGTAGGCTTTGACACCGTAGTTTGCGCAGATGTCCTTGACGGCTTGGACGGCTTCGTCGTTTTTGGATTGCTGAATCAGGCAGGCGCTCATGTCGATGATGTCATGGCTTCTTTGCTGATAAAATCCGGCGACGAGTCCGCCTTCTCTTTCACCGACAGGCACCTGTGCTTTGTTTCTGTAGTTCCACGGGTCTTCCATGCCGAGCGTCGGGTGCACGGTGACTTTAGAGAGATCCAGCTTGCCGATCCGTTCTAAGACGTCTTTGACTTGTTTCTGTTTAAATAATAGCTGGCCTTCATAGGTCATGTGCTGAAGCTGGCAGCCGCCGCATTGCTTGTAGATTGGGCACGGAGCATCCGTTCTGTGCGGGCTTTCTTCCTTCAGCTCAATCAAGCGGCCGAAAGCGAAGCCTTTTTTGACGCGTGTCACTTTGATTTGCGCTTTTTCCTCAGGCAGGGCGTTCGGCACGAAGATCGGGAAGCCCTCAACCTTTGCGACGCCCGCTCCTTCGTGCGTCAAATCCTCAAATGTCACGTCATAGTATTCATTTTTTTCTATCGGGGGTTTCATTTTCATCTATAATCACCTCTAGTTTTACCAATAGCCTTGTTTCAGCGTGCTGGCAAACCTTCAAATTCAATATCAGCCTTCAAAGGTTTCCGATCACGCTGAAAAGATGACAAAATCCTAAAACGAATACTGTTTTAGGATTTTGTCCGCGTATTAATCATCCAGCTGTTCCGCTTTCTCCTTCGGCATGATGACGTGAATATGCCGATACAGATTCACGAATTCGCCGGGCAGCATGCCGCCGTATTCGCCGTCCAGGTTCAGCTGCATCTTTTCTGATACATTGACTTTCACACGGTTCGCTTTTGTGTAGATAATGTGCTGATCGTTAATATGATCGCCTCTGAGCGCCATGCTCGCGACTCTGATAAACTCCGCGAGATTGGCTTTTTTCAAAATAATTAAATCAAACATGCCGTCATTCAGGCTGGAATCAGGGGCCAGCTTCTCGAATCCGCCGACCGAGTTGGTCAGCGTCACTAAAAACAGCATAATTTCGCCTTGAAACAGCTTGCCGTCATATTCAATCTCGACTTCTGTCGGTCGAAGTGAAGGCAGCATTTCCATTCCCTTTAAATAATAAGCAAGCTGGCCGAGCATCGTTTTCAGTTTGCTCGGCACATCATACGTCAGCTCCGTCAGACGGCCTCCGCCGGCGATGTTGATGAAGTACTGACCGTTCACCTGGCCGATGTCGATCGGGCGGGCTGCGCCGTTAATGACGGTATCAGCGGCATTCAGTATACTCTCTCTCGGAATGCCCAGCGCTCTGGCGAAGTCATTTGTCGTGCCGACCGGAATGATGCCGAGTGTCGGGCGTTTGTCTAACGGCGCAAGGCCGTTGACGACTTCATTAATCGTTCCGTCTCCGCCGGCTGCGATAATCAGGTCAAACTCCCGCAAAGCGGCTTCTTTTGCGGCGTGAGTGGCATCCCCCGCGCATGTGGTGGCATGGGTGGAGGTTTCATAACCGGCTTGTTCAAATTTTTGCAGGACCTGGGCAAGATTTTTCTTAAAAAGCTCCCGTCCTGAAGTCGGATTGTATATTATGCGTGCACGTTTCATTATCTCATCATCCTACTTAAGAGTATCCGATCCATTATTAACACTAACAACCTTTAATTATACTATGACTTGAGAAAATCGCAACAATATGTACAGGAATTGCCAGAAGAAAAAAGGGCCCGGCTCCTTTTAAGGAGCCAAGGCCCGCTGTCTTACTCTTCTTCTGTTCCTGGTTTTTTCTTACGGAATTTCGCCAATACTTCATATACGATCGGCACAATCAGAAGGGTAAGCAGAGTCGAACTGATTAAACCGCCGATAACGGTGACACCGAGTCCTTTAGAAATGACCTGGCTTCCGCCTTCAAAGCCCAATGCCAATGGAAGCAGGGCGCCGATTGTCGCGATCGCCGTCATCAGAATCGGACGCAATCTCGTAGAGCCGGCTTCAAGGAGCGCTTCTCTCGTCGATAAGCCTTCCGCTTCTTTATGGATGACGCGGTCAATTAAGACAATCGCGTTTGTAACGACGATTCCGATCAGCATCAGCATACCGATCATGGCATTCAGACTGATCGTCTCTCCGGATACATACAGTCCGGCTAATGCGCCGATGATTGTAAACGGAAGCGAGAACAGAATCGCAAACGGCGCTAATGCTCCGCCGAACGTGATCACAAGCACGAGGTATACGATGGCGATTGCGGCAAGCATCGCTAAACCGAGTTTCGTAAAGGAATCAGCAATATCGGCTGATACACCGCCGGTATCAATAGATACATTGTCCGGCTTATCCAGTTTGTCTACTTTCTTTTGAACGGCAGATGACACCTTCGTGATGTTGTCAGATGTGACGGTTGCCGTTACATCAGCGTACACTTTGCCGTCGCGTCTGGAAATGGTATCAGATGTCGTGCCGTTTTTCACTTTCGCCACATCGCCGATTTTTACTTCTTGGCCTGCAGGCGATGTGATGGTTTTATCCTCTAATTCTTTTACACTCTTATACTGGTCTTTTTCTGTTTTGATGTTCACGTCAAGCTCTTTGCCGTCTTTTTTCACCGTTGTCAAAGGAGACTGTGACGATTGCGGCATCAAGGCTTGGGAGATTTGCGAAGCCGTCAGGCCCAGCTTGCTGAGCTTCTCCTGGTCAGCGGTGAACGTGTACTCATCATATGTGCTGGAAAGGCCTGAGTTGACGTCTTTCAGATCCTTCTGCTTTTTCATGATGCCTTCGATGTCTTTGACCGTGCCTTTAATATCAGACTCTGAATCTCCGTACACATAGTACGTTAATTCGTTGTTGTTGCCTGACGAGCTGAAATTTTGTGATTTCCATTCGCCGCGGCTGGATGTTTTTTTGACTTCTTTTAAGACATTGTCTTTTTCTTTGTCAAAATCAGGCGTGTCATCCTCGTATTTCACGTAGAACAATGCCCCGTTTGAGCTTCCTCCGAGCGGGCTTTGCGAGCCTAATGAATACTGGACGGTATCGACATGTTTGCGTTTAAGCAGCATGTCTTCCGCTTTTTGCGCAGCTTTTTCAGCTTCGCTTTTTGTTTCGCCCGGTTCAGGCGTGTATGTGAGCTGCATTGTTTTGTCCGCTTGCGCAGGCAGGTAGCTCGCGCCGATCAGAGGTACGAGGAACAAACTGCCGGCAAGCATCACAACCGCGATAATAGATGTAATCCATTTATGGCTTAATGACCAATTCAGCACTTTTTTATAGAAATCGGCCAATCTGCCCGGCTTATGCTCTTTCGCTTTAACAGGCGCGCCTGTGAGCGATTTTTTGAATAAACTGTGCGCAAGCATCGGCACCAGTGTGATGGAAATCAGCAATGATGCGGCAAGCGCGAAAACGATTGTTAGGGCAAACGGCATAAACAGTTCGCCGATCTGTCCGCCGACCATGGCAAGCGGCAGGAATACGGCAATGGTTACGATCGTTGATGACATGATCGGTTTAAACATTTCTTTTGTCGCTTCACGCACCAATTGCTTCCCGCGTAAAGGCTCATCTTTCAGCCTCATGCGGCGGTAAATGTTTTCGATCACGACAATGGAATCATCGACTACCCGTCCGATAGCGACCGTCATCGCGCCGAGTGTCATAATGTTCAATGTGACATCGAGCTGATTCAGCACCAGAAGCGCAATCAGCAGTGACAGCGGGATGGAAACGATAGAAATCATCGTTGATTTAATATCTCTTAAGAATAAGAGAATAATCACGACCGCAAAAATCGCGCCGAAAATCGCTTTGCTTAACATCGTCTCCACTGACTCTGTAATCGGCTTTGCCATATCAAGAGTCGAGCTGTACTTGAACCCTTTGTGGTCTTTTTTGTATTGATTCAGTTCATCTTTAATCGCATCGGCCACTTCCACCGTGTTGGCGTCATTGGCCTTTACGATATTAATTCCGATGCTGTCCTTTCCGTTCGTGCGGGAAATGGATTCTGCTTTTTTCACATCTTTAATGTCGGCAATGTCAGAAAGCTTGACTGTCGGCACCCCTGCTGATGCGCTTTGCTGTGCCTGCTGCGCAGCCTGAGCGTCCGCCGCGGATGCCGCACCAGCTCCGCCCGCTTGACCTTGAGCGGCAGAAGAAGATGTGACCGGAATTCTCATATCTTTCAGATCTTTAATTGACGTAATATTTCCGTTAACGACAACTGATTTTTCTTTGTTGCCGAACGTGTACAATCCAAGCGGCGTATTGACGTCAGATCCTTGGATCACTTTCTTGACAGTATCTTCATCAAGTCCGTACTCTTTCATTTTTTTGTCTTTGAAAGAGAATTCCACCTGCTCTTCCTGCTGTCCGGAAACTTGCACGGACGCAACGCCCTGGATGCCTTTGAGCTTAGGAACGAGAGTGTTTTCCACATTTTTGGTCAGATCTTCAAGCGAGCTTTTGCCGCTTGTCACACTGAGCGTCAAAATCGGGAAAGAGTTGATGCTGTAACGGGAAATGTCAGGTTTTTTCGCGTCGTCAGGAAGGCTGACACTGTCCAGCGCTTCAGCGACTTCAGTTTTCGCCTTGTCCATATCCTTGCTGTAATCATATTCAATCGTAACCGATGAGACGTTTTCAGAGGATGTGGACGATACGACGCTCACTCCTTCTAAATTCTGCACCGCCTGCTCAATTGGTTTCGTCACGTCATCCGCAACTTGACTCGGAGCAGCTCCGGGATAAGTCGTATTTACTGAAAGGTAAGGCATGTTGACGTCCGGTATGGATTCCTGTTTCATATTCAGACCGGCATACAGCCCTGCTACAGTAACGATAATCGTCATCAGCCAAACTGCGAATTTGTTCTTCAGTACAAAGTTAATAATGTGGTTCATCATGTCCTCCGTTATTTTTTATTGACTGACTGGTCATTCTATATAATACTAAACGGTATAACTCAACATCGTCAACTAATAAGGCAGTAAATTTTTCTAAATTTTTCAGGATTAAGGGGAAGCACGTCATGAACGAAAAAAAAGAGAAAATCATAAAAACAGGCATCCATTTATTTGCCAAAAAAGGGTTTTCTTCAACAACCATTCAGGAAATCGCCGGTGAATGCGGAATTTCAAAAGGAGCCTTCTATCTCCATTTCAAATCAAAAGAAGACCTTTTGCTGTCCGCATGTGAGTATTACATCGGCATGTCTATGGAAGAAATAAAGAAAATCAAAACAGAACATCAGCATAAACCGCCTAAGGACGTATTCCAAAAACAAATCGCATATCAATTCCAGGAATTTATGGAGCATAAGGACTTTATCATTCTCTTGCTGAGCGAAAAGGTCATCCCAGAAAATCAAAAGGTAAAACAATACTTTCATGAGGCGAATATTCAATTTAACATGCTGTACCGGGATGCTTTGCTTTCCGTTTACGGAGATGCCGTCATGCCGTTTTTAGCGGATGCATCCGTTATGGCCCAAGGAATTGTGAGCTCTTATATTCATTTCTTGATTTTCAATGAAAATACGGCATTCCGGACGGAAAACGTGGCCCCCTTTCTGATCGCCAGGATCGATGATCTGATTACCGGACTGATAAAAGACAATCCCGATCCGCTTTTGCCTGAGGATATTTTCACTCAGCCCGCGGCGGACAGAAAGAGACTGCTCGCGGATATTCAAATGGCAAAAGCTCAGCAGGGGCTGCCTGAGGACGTTCTCGTTTCGCTGGAAGTCATTGAAGAGGAAAGCGCAAAGGAAGAGCCGCGCAAACCGATTATTAAAGGAATGCTGTCTAATTTGGCAGGCAGCGGAAATAAACAGATTGAAACGCTGCGTGCTTCCATTGAAACCTATTTCAGCTTATAAAAAAAAGAGACCGGCGCATACCGGTCTCCGTGTCAGCAGCGCCCTTACAGGCGGCTGCTTTTTTTATCGTTTTTTGATTTCTTCAAGTAAGATTTTGTTGACCATCGGCGGGTTGGCCTGTCCTTTTGAGGCTTTCATAATCTGCCCGACAAGGAAGCCGATCGCGCGGTCTTTTCCGTTTTTGAAGTCTTCAATTGACTGCGGGTTGCTGTCAAGCGCATCTGTCACAAGCTTCAGAAGCACGCTTTCGTCAGAAATCTGCACGAGGCCTTTTTCTTTGACGATTTTTTCAGCGTCTCCGCCTTTTTCAATTAATTCTTTGAAGACTTTCTTCGCGATTTTAGACGAAATGGTCCCTTTTTCAATCAGCTTAATCATGCCGGCAAGGCCTTCAGGCGTCAGTGCGACATCCTCAAGCTCTTTTTGTTCGGCGTTCAGGTAAGCTGACACTTCACCCATCAGCCAGTTTGATGCCTGCTTGGCTTCTGCGCCTTTATTGACCGTTTCTTCGAAGAAATCAGCCATTTCTTTCGTGAGCGTCAGAACCATTGCGTCATAAGCCGGCAGGCCGAGCTCTTCGATATAACGTTTGCGGCGCTCATCCGGAAGCTCAGGAATGGTTGCTCTTACGCGTTCTTTCCATTCGTCATCAATGTAGAGCTCGACAAGGTCAGGCTCTGGGAAATAACGATAGTCATCCGAACCTTCTTTGATACGCATCAAAATGGTTTTTTTCGTCGCTTCATCGTAGCGGCGCGTCTCCTGCTGAATGACGCCGCCTGACAGAAGCACCTGCTCCTGGCGTTTTTCTTCATGCTCAAGGCCTTTTTGCACGAATGCGAAGGAGTTCAGGTTTTTCAGCTCCGTTTTTGTGCCGAATTTCTCCTGGCCGATCGGACGGAGAGAAATGTTGGCGTCACAGCGCAGTGAACCTTCTTCCATTTTACAGTCAGACACGCCTGTGTATTGGATAATTGATTTCAGCTTTTCGAGATATGCGTAAGCTTCCTCCGGTGTACGGATATCCGGCTCAGATACAATCTCGACAAGCGGCGTGCCCTGGCGGTTGAAGTCAACGAGGGAATAGCCGTCGCCCGTATGCGTCAGTTTTCCCGCATCTTCTTCAAGGTGAAGACGGGTAATGCCGATTTTTTTCGTTTTTCCGCCGACTTCGATTTCGATCCAGCCGTTTTCACCGATCGGCTTGTCAAATTGAGAAATTTGATATGCCTTCGGGTTGTCCGGGTAGAAATAGTTTTTCCGGTCAAACTTCGTATCCGTTGCGATTTCGCAGTTCAAAGCCATTGCAGCTTTCATCGCGAATTCGACCGCTTCTTTGTTTAAAACGGGCAGCACGCCGGGATACCCAAGGTCAATGACGCTCGTTTGGGTATTGGCTTCCGCTCCGAATGGCGTCGGTGAGCTTGAGAAAATTTTAGATTTTGTTTTTAATTCCACATGGACTTCAAGTCCGATTACCGTTTCAAAGTTCACTTCATTTCACCCCTTACAGTTCAGGTTTCGCTTTATGATGATCTGTTGCCTGCTCAAAAGCATGAGCGACACGGTATACAGTGCCTTCATCGAAATGTTTTCCGATGATTTGCAGTCCGAGCGGCAGTCCGTCCGCAAATCCGCACGGCACGCTGATTCCCGGCACACCCGCGAGATTGACAGGGATCGTTAAAATATCGTTGGCGTACATTGTGAGCGGATCGCTGGTTTTTTCGCCGATTTTGAAAGCCGGTGTCGGCGTTGTCGGTCCGACGATGACATCGTATTTCTCAAAGACGTCTTCAAAATCTTTTTTAATGAGCGTGCGCACTTTTTGCGCTTTTTTGTAATACGCGTCATAGTAGCCTGAGCTGAGCGCGAAGGTGCCGAGCATGATGCGGCGCTTCACTTCGTTGCCGAAGCCTTCTGAGCGTGTCTGTTTATAAAGGTCGATCAGGTTGTCCGCATTGTCTGAGCGGTATCCGTAGCGGATGCCGTCAAAGCGCGCAAGGTTCGCAGACGCTTCGGAAGATGACAGCAGATAATACGTCGCAAGCGCGTATTTGCTGTGCGGCAGAGATACTTCTTCCCATGTCGCTCCAAGGTCTTCAAGCACTTTTAAAGCGGCTAAAACCGATTCTTTCGCTTCTTTGCCGACGCCTTCCCCGAGGTATTCTTTCGGCACGGCGATTTTTAAGCCTTTAATGTCGCCAGTTAATGAAGAAAGAAAGTCCGGCACTTCGACATTGGCGCTCGTAGAGTCCATTTTGTCCGCGCCTGAAATCGCCTGAAGCAGGAATGCGTTATCTTCTACGTTTCTTGTGATCGGTCCGATCTGGTCTAATGAAGATGCAAAAGCGACCAAACCGTAACGTGACACGCGTCCGTATGTAGGTTTTAATCCGACGACGCCGCAGAAAGAAGCCGGCTGACGGATGGAGCCGCCCGTATCAGATCCGAGTGAAAACGGCACTTCGCCGGCCGCAACCGCAGCTGCGGAACCGCCGCTTGATCCGCCGGGAACCGTATCAAGATTCCAAGGGTTTTTCGTCGCTTTGTACGCGGAGTTTTCAGTAGAAGAACCCATCGCGAACTCGTCCATATTCAGCTTTCCAATCGTGACGGCTTCAGCGGCCTGAAGGCGCTCCACTACCGTCGCATCGTAAATCGGATCGAAGTTTTCGAGGATTTTGCTTGAGCATGTTGTGCGAAGCCCTTTTGTCACGATGTTGTCTTTGACGCCGATCGGCATTCCGAAAAGAAGACCGTGTTCAGACCGGCCGTCAACCGCTTCGTCAAGCTCTTTCGCATAAGCGCGGGCTCTTTCTTCGTCAAGCTGCAAAAACGCCTGCACCTTATCATCCACGGATGCGATCCGTTTGTAAGATTCGTCAACAAGATCGGAAATCTTGATGTCTTTATTATGTATCATTTGTTTCAGTTCTGTGATTTTGTGATCAAATAATGACATACTGTCTCCCTCCTTTAATCCAGAATAGATGGCACACGGACATAGCCGTCTTTATGATCGGGAGCATTCTTCATGACATCCTCGACCGGAAGGCCTTTACCCGCTTCATCTTCTCTCATTACGTTTTTCATTTTCAGCACGTGTGTTGTCGGTTCCACGTTATCCGTGTCCACTTCATTAAGCTCCTCGGCAAACGAGATAATGCTGTCAAGCTGTTCTGTGAACATTTCAGCTTCTTCATCTGTAATGGCGAGTCTCGCCAAATGAGCGACATGTTTTACTTCTTCTATAGAAATTCGTGACATAAGATCCACCTCCGCATAATTCTCCGTTTCGTCATATAATACTGATCATATCAAAAACGAGCCCTCTAAAGCAACAAAACGCCGCCTCCTGAGGCATGATGAAACCCTCTCTATTTTATCCTAAATCGGGGAGAAAGAGAAACGAATTATATGTCAGAAAATTTTTACTTTTATAATTTATTGGTAGCGTTTTCATCTTTAAGCTGTTCTATGTTGCCGGGGATTTTTTCCTTGAATGGGCCAGGTTTCGAGAGTTGATTGATCGGGGATACTTTGTTAGGTTTAGTAACCATAGCCTGCACAAAATCATGCATTCGGCATGTCATGATGACTAAAGGCTTGCCGCCGGCGCAAAAGTCCGGCACTACTAATCTGCAGAGGTGATGCAACATTTACTTAAAAGAAGAGAGGGTCCAGAAACGTGAGTATTGAATTAATTATATCTCTTGGCATTTACTTTGCTGCCATGCTGTTAATCGGCTGGTACGCATTCAGAAAGACAACGAATATTAATGATTACATGCTGGGCGGAAGAGGACTCGGCCCGTTCGTAACGGCGCTGTCCGCAGGTGCGGCGGACATGAGTGCATGGATGCTGATGGGAGTTCCCGGCGCAATGTTCGCAACGGGATTATCGACCTTATGGCTGGCGCTCGGTTTGACGATCGGCGCATATTCAAATTATCTGCTGCTTGCTCCGAGGCTGCGCGCCTATACGGAAGTTGCGGATGATGCGATTACAATTCCCGATTTCTTCGATAAACGGTTCCGCCATTCGTCATCATTGCTGAAAATTGTTTCCGCCGTGATTATTATGATCTTTTTCACACTGTACACATCGTCCGGAATGGTATCCGGAGGCAGGTTATTTGAATCGGCATTCGGCGCCGACTACAAATTCGGTTTGTTTTTAACGGCCGGTGTTGTTGTGCTTTACACGCTGTTTGGCGGTTTCCTTGCTGTCAGTCTGACTGACTTCGTACAGGGAGCGATCATGTTTGCGGCATTAGTGCTTGTGCCGATCGTTGCTTTTACCCAGCTCGGGAGCGTTTCAACGACGATTGATTCGATCAACGCCGTAAACCCGAAACTATTGGATATCTTTAAAGGCGCGAGCGTCATTAGCATTATTTCTTACTTGGCATGGGGACTCGGCTATTACGGCCAGCCTCATATCATCGTACGATTTATGGCGATTAAAGAAGTGAAGGATTTAAAACCCGCCCGCAGAATCGGGATGAGCTGGATGGTTATTTCAGTTATCGGTTCACTGCTGACCGGGATTATCGGGGTTGCGTATTCTCATCACTTCGGGGTCTCCGTAAAAGATCCGGAAACGATTTTCATTATTTTTTCTAAAATCTTGTTCCATCCGCTGATTACGGGCTTCCTGCTGTCCGCAATTTTAGCGGCGATTATGAGTTCTATCTCCTCACAGCTTCTCGTAACGGCAAGCGCCATTACAGAAGATTTATACCGCGCCTTTTTCAGACGGGAAGCGAGCGATAAAGAATTGGTCATGACCGGACGCTTGTCGGTATTAATCGTGGCCGTGATCGCCATCCTGCTTTCCATGAATCCGAACAGCACCATTCTTGATCTGGTCGGATATGCGTGGGCAGGCTTCGGTTCGGCCATCGGTCCGGCGCTCCTTCTCAGTCTGTACTGGAAACGGATGAATGAATGGGGAGCGCTTGCGGCGATGATTACCGGAGCTGCGGCCGTTCTAATCTGGATTACGACGGGGCTTGCCGCTTCAACCGGCATATACGAAATCATTCCGGGGTTCTTCCTCAGTCTGATTGCCGGTATTGCCGTCAGCCTGCTGACCAAAAAACCGGCCGATGCTTCTTATCAGCTGTTCAGCCGGATGGAAGCTCTTTTGAAAAAGAAGAAATAGACAAAAAGCCGTCAGATTTTATTCCTGACGGCTTTTTTCTTCCGCACTTGTCCTGCTATAAATACTGTGAGAAAATCATATCAATTTACTATAAGAAAAACTGCGGAGGTGCTGTGCAAATTGAGCTGGCCTATCGATCCGGACATTTTATTAAAACTGGGCATTGCCACGCTGATCGGGATGATCATCGGTCTTGAGCGCGAGCTGAAAAATAAACCGCTCGGACTGAAAACCTGTATCGTCATCGCCGTCAGCTCCTGTATGCTGACGATCGTCAGCATTAATGCGGCCTATCATTTTCCGAAATATTACCGTATCATGATGGACCCGCTCCGTCTTCCCGCCCAAATCATTTCCGGCGTCGGCTTTATCGGTGCGGGCGTGATTCTGCGTAAAAGCAATGACGTCATTTCCGGCCTGACGACATCGGCTATCATCTGGGGTGCAGCCGGACTGGGTCTGGCCACAGGCGCCGGCTTTTATAAGGAGGCGTTCGCAAGCCTCTTGTTTATCCTGATCAGCGTCGAGTTTCTTCCATGGCTGATCAGAAAAATCGGCCCCAACCGCTTGAAGGAGAAAGATATCCGCGTGAGAATGTCTCTTTCCGACAAAGACAAAATGACCGAGATTTTAAAGGAAATGAAAAGCAAACAGCTCCGCATTCACTCCGTCCGGATAGATGATCTGCATGAAAAAGAATTTCCGATTATGGAAGTGAAAATCAGCGTTCATAAAAACCGCTACACCACGGACGTGTATTATGATATTAAAGAAATTCAGGGTGTCGTCGGAGTGAAATGCGATACGTTATAAAAAAACGCCGGACTGATGTCAGCCGGCGTTTTTCTATTTATACGAATGCAGAAAAATGATATTCAGTAATCGGTGTTTCATTTTCAATATCGCGTCTGAAGCCTTTCAGCATCTCAAGCTCTTCATCTCCGAGTGAGTCGAGGTCAAACGCCTGATGCAATAATCCGTAAATCAGCATATGGCGCAGCCGGAGGAAATCCGGGATTTTTTCAAGCCATGCGGGATCAAGGTCATTTTCTTCCCTGTAGCCTTTCATAAAGTGTGTCATGAATTCACCCGTAAACGCGGCCTTGTCTTCATACGGGATGACCGGATACCACAACATGTTGTATAACAAAATACTGATATCATTCACAAACCAATTGTAGCCGATATCATCAAAATCAAAGGTAGTAATTTTTCCGTTGTCCCAGTTGAAATTGCCATGGTGCAAATCGGCGTGCACCAGGCCGTAGCTTTCCGGGTTCTTCGGCAATTTCCGCAGTTCTTCCATTAAAGCATCCGCCCGCTCAAATACGAGATGCTGATCTGCGGGCACGTATTTTCTCAGCTTCAGCTGCTCCTCTTCGTCCCATTCCTGTCTTTTATATTTCGGGTCGCTCAGACGGTAGCTTTTCGTCAGCCGATGCATGTGCCCCGTATACTTGCCAAGCTCATAAAACAGAGTTCCGTTCCAGTCTGATTCTTCTACTTTATGGCCCGGCGCTTTTTCATAGACTCTTAATAAAAACGCTCCGCCTTTTCCATCCGGCACTTCTTCGACATCTCTGCCATTTAATGAAGGAATCGGTTTTGCTGCTGAAAGCCCTCCCTTTGTGAGATGATGAAGCCATTCCATTTCTCCCAGAATATATTCCGGTGTTCTGCGGATCGTATGCGTAATTTTCAAGATATAAGGTTCGTTATCTTTCACAATTTCATATACGTAGTTCTCTGCGTCTGCGATAAATTGAAACTTGGTAAAGCCGTATATTTCACCGGCTTTAGCGAGCACCTTATCTTCCTCAAAAACCGCTTTAATATCTTTATGCATGCTGATTCACCCTCTTCATATCTTTTGGCAGTGACATGTGTACTCAGCATAAGTCATTCATCAACATCCCGCCCTTCTTTTTATTCCTAACAGATTAGTAACATCCGCCTATAAACAAAAAAGTTTTTCCTGTTAATCCCTATTTATACAAATATCATAACATACGTCACTTCTCTCACCAACGATATATACAAGAAAACCCTTGCTCACAAAGAAATGAACAAGGGCGCTTAATTAATCGTAAATATGGACGGTCGGTTCTTTGTCACCCGCATTGCGGACGATCAGCGCTTCCTGGCCGTCTGATGAGGTGATATTGATTTCAACATCGACTGAGCCTTTTGAATAATAATCCATAAGCTCACCCGTTAAGTATTGGGTAAAGGCGATGACTTCGCTTTTTCCGTAAAATTGCATCGGGATTTCTATTTTCATTTTTCTCATTTCATCATTTTCGTACATCGCCGTTCCGACTACTCCGGTGTAGTTCGGGAAGTAGCTGTCGATCGCGTTTTTGAAGCGTTTAAACACTTCGGAATCGTCAGGGTATTTCTTTGCCGTGTCTGTATCCGCCGGATAGAACACGTATTTTTCTTTGACATCATCCCAGTTTGAAATGGTGGATGAGCCGGCTTTGACTTCTGTTTTTGCAATGTAATTTCCCGGTACGATTGATGTTTTCGGCGCTTGTTTATAAAGGGCGACGGTAATCGGCACATTTTTCAGGTTATCCATTTTCCGGAGACGGTTAACGACTTCCTGGGCGATTTCTTCACCGTGGCTGCGGATCGTTTTGTCGCTGAGCTCTACTTCCTGCTGCGGATCACCGGTTTTTTCGCGGTAATAGTAAACAGAGTTGAGAGCGAGACCGATCATGACACCGCCAAGCTGGATGGAATTTTTATCTTTTCTTACTAAGTAATCCTGTTCAAGCATAGACGCTAAGTAAATCGGGCTGTTTTCGTTTTTCTCTTTTGCCGATCCCGAACTTGGCAGCACCGGGTTTAAGCCGAGATTCTGAAAATTGGCGTCTGCCTTTTTCGCCTTTTTCAGATCACTGCCTTCTTTTTTGCGGTCAAGCCAGCTGAGTACCGTATCCTCATCTAAATACTGGCCTTCCTGATACAAATAATCATCCGTCGGGAACGTGTCTTGGGCGAGCCGCATCAGCCCCGTCTCGAATTCGTCGATGTCCAGCCTCGTATTCAGCCGGTCCGCGGTCAGGCCGCGCGCTTTTCCGGCCTTAAACGGAAGCACCATCTTATAGTAGGAATCAGAGATATTATATTTCGGTATGATCGCTTTTTCAGAAGACTTTGCGGTTTTCTGCGTGATCTCTTCCTCTTTTTTTCCTCCGAAACTCGGCGAACAGGCTGACAGCATCAATACTGCCGCGGTCGCCGTCGCCGCCAATGCCAACATCTTTTTCAATAGAAAACACTCCTCTTATTTCTTTAGCTCTCCCAATAGCTGTGCTTCATTCCATACTTCAATGTTTAATTCCTGCGCTTTTTCCAACTTGCTTCCGGCCGCTTCTCCGGCGATCACCAAGTCTGTTTTTTTGCTGACAGATCCCGTCAGCTTTCCGCCGAGCGCTTCGATCTGCGCTTTGGCTTCATTTCTGGACAGCTCTTCAAGCTTTCCGGTTAACACGATGGTTTTTCCGGCAAAATAAGAGTCGCTGTCCTCCGCTTTTACTTTTTTCGGGCCTTTATAGAGTGTGTTCACACCGAGCTCTTCCAGTTCATTCAAAAGCTCAAGCATTTCTTCTTTTCGGAAGTAGGTGATGACGGCATCAGCCATCTTTTCACCGATTTCGTCTACTGCAAGCAGCTCTTCCTCTGTGGCTTGTTTCAGATTTTCCAGGCTTTCAAAATGCATGGCCAGTGTTTTGGCCGCTTTTGAGCCGATAAAACGGATGCCGAGACCGAACAGCAGCCGTTCCAGCGAATTCTCTTTCGACTTTTGGATGGAGCTGATCAGATTGTCAGTTGATTTTTCCCCCATCCGCTCAAGCCGGATGACCTGTTCTTTTGTCAGCTTATATAAATCAGCGACATTACGGACGAGATGTTCACGGAAAAGCTGTGTGATGACACGTTCTCCGAGGCCGTCAATATTCATCGCGTTGCGTGAGACAAAATGAATCAGGCCTTCTCTGATTTGCGCCGGGCATTCCGGGTTGATACAGCGCAGCGCGACCTCTCCTTCAATGCGGACAAGTTCGCTTCCGCACTCAGGGCAGCTGGTCGGCATATTGAATTCTTTTTCTTCTCCGGTCCGCTGTTCAACTAAGACATTGACGACCTCAGGGATGATATCGCCCGCTTTTTTGACGACCACTTTATCGAGAATGCGGATGTCCTTCTCTTTAATTAAATCTTCGTTATGAAGGGATGCTCTTGAGACCGTCGTCCCCGCGACTTTTACCGGTTCCAGGACGGCAGTCGGTGTAATGACGCCCGTTCTTCCGACATTCAGTTCGATATCGAGCAGTTTTGTCACGACTTCTTCTGCCGGGAATTTATAAGCAATCGCCCAGCGCGGGCTTTTTGCCGTATACCCGAGCTCTTCCTGCTGATCGAGCGAATCCACCTTGATGACGATTCCGTCAATTTCATACGGGAGATCGGCCCGCTTCGCCTGCAGCTCTTCGATCATTTCAATCACTTCATCTATCGTGGCGCATTTTTTCCGTTCCTGGTTTGTTTTAAAACCGAGCTCATCCAGAAAATCCAGGCCTTGACTCTGTGTTTCCACACCCATTTCGTCAAGCTCCGCTATACTGTAGACGAAGATGTCAAGATTTCGTTTCGCTGCTATTTTCGGATCGAGCTGTCGGAGTGAGCCCGCAGCCGCATTCCGGGGATTGGCAAACGGCTCTTCTTCATGTTTCAGCCGTTCTTCGTTGAGTGCTTCGAATGACTGTTTCGGCATATACGCCTCTCCGCGCACTTCTATGGAGAGGTTCCGTTTCATTTTCAGCGGAATGTTTCGGATCGTTTTTAAGTTTTCCGTAATATCTTCGCCCGTCGTTCCGTCTCCTCTTGTCGCGCCTCTGACGAAATAGCCGTCTTCATAACGGAGAGAAACAGCAAGACCGTCTATTTTCAGCTCTACATTGTAAGCGACGCCGTCGCCGACAGCCTGACGGACGCGGCGGTCAAAATCGCGAAGATCATCATCGTTAAATGCGTTGCCGAGACTGAGCATCGGCGTGCCGTGCTGCACCTTTTGAAACGACTCAAGCACCGCTCCTCCGACCCGCTGTGTGGGCGAATCAGGCGTTCTGAGCTCCGGGTGCTCTTCTTCTATGGCCATCAGCTCCTGCATCAGTCTGTCGTACTCGGAATCCGGCACGCTCGGTTCATCTAGGGTGTAGTATTCGTAACTGTACTGATCGATGGTGCGGCGCAATTCTTCTGCCCGGTGTTTCGCTGTTTCTTTGTCCATCATGTTCTTCCTTTCCTCTTCAGGTTACTGCTTTTCAATCGGGGCAAAGGCGGCCAGCAGACGTTTCACGCCGACTGGGCTCGGGAATGCGATATCAAGCTCCGTGCTTTCGCCTTCTCCTTTTACGCTGACAACCGTTCCGGTGCCCCATTTTTTATGGCCCGCTTTATCGCCGACCGCCCAGCTGAGCGAGTCGCCGCCTGTTTTGTTCGCGTAGGAAACAGGACGGGATACGGGCCCGCGTTTCGGCTGCATTTTTCTTCCCGGCTGCATGCGCGGGGTTTTCTTCTCATTTAGGTTCTCCAATAAATCGTCAGGTATTTCCCTGATAAAGCGTGATTCCGGATTCATATTGGTGCGCCCGAACAAGGTGCGCATTTTGGCATTCGTTAAGTACAGTTCTTCTTCCGCCCTCGTAATGCCTACATATGCGAGCCTGCGCTCTTCTTCCATCTCAGCTTCTTCCATCAGGGAGCGGCTGTGCGGGAATACGCCTTCCTCCATGCCCATTAAGAACACGACCGGAAATTCAAGCCCCTTAGCGGCGTGCAGCGTCATTAACGTGACGGCATCCTTTCCGCCCGATTCCTCTTCCTTCTGGTCGAGCTGGTCAATATCCGCAATCAGCGCCAGGTCGGTCAGAAACGCGACGAGAGACTTGTCTTCGCTTTTTTGTTCGAAGTTTTTCGTGACAGAAAGAAACTCGTCGATATTTTCAAGACGGCTCTGGGCCTCAATAGACTTTTCAGCCTTCAGCATTTCTCTGTATTCCGTTTTATCGAGAATTTCTTCCGTGAGTTCCGTAATGGACAGGTAATCCTGCATATTCGTCAGATTTTCAATCATCGCGCCAAAGCCGTCAAGCGCGTTTGCCGCTTTCGCGCTGACACCGATGAAATCAATCTGTTTGATCGCCTGGAACATTGACATGCCGTTCATCGCCGCGTATGAAGCGATTTTTTCAAGCGAAGTGGCGCCGACGCCCCGTTTCGGCACATTGACGATCCGCGTAAAACTGATGTCATCGTCCGGGTTTGACACAAGGCGCAGATATGCGAGAATGTCTTTAATTTCTTTTCTGTCGTAGAACTTGGTTCCGCCGACGATATTGTAGTTCAGACCGGCTTTTAAAAGGGTTTCCTCGATAACGCGCGACTGGGCGTTTGTCCGGTATAAAATCGCGATATCGGAAAGCTTCCGCCGGCCTGAGCTGTTCAGCTCATAAATTTTGCCCGCGACGAATTGGCCTTCGCCGAATTCATTGTCGCCGCTGTAATAAGCAAGCTTGACGCCTTCGTCATTCTCCGTCCACAGATTTTTCGGCTTGCGGTTTGAGTTGTTTTTGATCACTTCGTTGGCCGCCTGCAGAATCCGCTTTGTTGAGCGGTAGTTTTGTTCGAGCAGAATCACGTTTGCGCTCGGATAATCTTTTTCAAAGGAAAGGATATTCGCGATATCCGCCCCGCGCCATCTGTAAATGGACTGGTCGGAGTCACCGACGACGCAGATATTTTCAAGACGGGCCGCAAGCTGCTTAACGAGCAGGTATTGCGCTCTGTTCGTATCCTGATACTCGTCTACGTGAATGTACTGGAATTTGCGCTGATAAAACTCAAGCACTTCCGGCACACGCTCGAAAAGCTTGATCGTCGTCATGATTAAATCATCAAAATCGAGCGATTGGTTTTTCAGCAGTTTTTTCTGATAATCGGTATACACGTCACTCGTGACCTGATCGTAGTAGCCGCCGGCCGTTTTTGCGAATTCCTCAGGTTCGATCAGCTCGTTTTTTGCGCTGCTGATCGAGCCTAAAATGCTTCTCGGATCAAACTTTTTCGGGTCGATATTCCGCTCTTTCAGAATCCCTTTAATAACGGAAAGCTGATCAGCCGTATCAAGAATGGAGAAGTTTCGGTTGATGCCGATTCTGTCAATGTCCCTGCGCAGAATCCGCACGCACATGCTGTGGAAGGTGGATATCCAGATTTCATCCGCGCCGGGGCCGAGAATGCTCTCCACCCGCTCCTTCATTTCTCTGGCGGCTTTATTTGTAAATGTAATCGCCAGAATGTTCCACGGCGCCACGTGCTTTTCCGCCATTAAGTACGCGATTCTGTGCGTCAGCACCCGTGTTTTTCCGCTTCCCGCACCTGCCATCAGAAGCAGCGGACCGTCCGTAGTCTTAACCGCTTCCTGCTGAACGGGATTTAATCCGCTTAATAATTGATTGCTAATGTAATTCATATCCGTTCACCGCCTATCAAACATATGTTCTATCATAAATCAAATTCGTCCGCTTGGCTACTTTGTCTTTACAGCCGCCACCGTTTTGAGCGCCTGATCAAAATCTTCATATACGGCATTTCCCACAACGATGACATCGGCATGACGGCCGAACCGTTCCGCCGTTTCCGCGTCTTTAATGCCGCCGCCGTAAAACAGGACGGACTTGTCCAGCACAGCCTTCGTTTTCTCCACTGTTTCTATGTCCGCCAGCATCCCGCTGTATTCCAGATAAAAAATCGGGAGATGAAGCAAATTCTCCGCGACCCGCGCATAGGCGAGAATATCTTCTGTTTCTATATGTGTATCCGCCTCCGTCAAAGCGGCCGCCTTACAATCAGGGTTGACGATGCAATAGCCCTCGGTCACGATTTCCTCCATTGACATGAGCTCGCCGTATTCTTTCATCGCCTGGTGGTGCATGCCGACAATCCAGTCCGCATTTTTGCTGTTAAGCACACTCGGAATGAAATAAAGATCAAACCCGGGCACAATGGAATCAATCGTTGACACCTCAAGTACGCACGGCACTAAAAACCGCCGCACCTTTGACATCAGCCTCAGCACATTGTCCTCGGTGACATTGTCGCTTCCTCCGATCACAATGGCGTCAGTCCCTGATTCACAAAGCCGTTCCAGCTGTTCATCCGGTAAATCTTTATTCGGATCGAGTTTAAAAACGTGCTTCCACTCGTTAACATCGTACATGCGTTTTCGTTCCTCCATTCGTTTCTTGCCATTTAAACATTATAACAAATTCATTTGGCCCGGAAAAACGGAAAAAGACGTCATTCACCTGATTCACAAAAAAAGATTGCGCTCCGCCTGCAGGGATACGGCTATGTTTCAAAAAAGACAAAATGTGGAATGTCAAAGAGAAAAAAGGCAAGGAGTCTGATTTCAATGGAACAAGCCATTATCGTACTGATTTGTATATTAATTTTGATTATTTTAGTTCCCGCCGCATTGTTTCTTTGGATATACATAAGAGACGAAAAGCAGGAAGAGCATTCAGTGCTGCGCAATTATCCCGCAGCGGGAAAGCTGCGTTATATATTTGAAAAAATCGGACCTGAGCTGCGGCAGTATTTATTCAGCAATGATAATGAAGAACAGCCGTTTTCCCGGAGAGAATATGAACAGACAGTCATGTCGGGAAAGTATAAAAGCAGAATGATGGGCTTCGGATCAGAACGGGATTTCGATAAGCCGGGCTATTATATCCGTAACGCCCTCTTCCCGAAACAAAGGGAGGAACTGCGCACGGATCAGACGCCGAAGATCGAGACGATGGTATACAAAATTGACAAGGACAATCTGCTGAAGCGCAGCGAGCACCGTGAAAAAGCGAAAGCAGACCCTTATTACCTGCATCCGGACGATGTGCAAATAATCGGACGTGACACATGCAAAAAGCCGTTTTATGTAAAAGGATTAATTGGACAATCAGCGATGAGCTATGGCTCACTTGGCGACCGGGCAATTACCGCCCTGTCAAAAGGGCTGCACCAAGCCGGAGGCACATGGATGAATACAGGCGAAGGCGGCCTGTCAGAGTATCACCTGAAAGGCGGCGCGGATATTATCTGCCAAATCGGCCCGGGGCTGTTCGGCGTCCGCACCGAAGAAGGAGAATTTTCATGGGAAGAATTTAAGAAAAAAAGCCGTCTCAAGCAGATTAAAGCCTTTGAATTAAAGCTTGCCCAAGGGGCGAAAGCAAGAGGCGGGCATATTGACGGCTCAAAGGTGACCGAAGAAATTGCCGCCATCAGGAATGTGCAGCCCGGACAATCCATTGACAGTCCCAACCGCTTCAACGAATTTTCAAATGTTCCGGACATGCTTGATTTCATTGAGAAATTAAGGACTGTCGGTGAAAAACCGGTCGGCATCAAAATTGTTCCGGGCAGCCGCAAAGACCTTGAAGACCTTATTTCCTGCATGAGTTCATCAGGCAAACATCCCGACTTTATTACGATTGACGGCAGTGAAGGGGGAACCGGGGCTTCTTTCCATGAGCTGGCGGATTCCGTCGGCCTGCCGATTCTGACCGGCCTCCCCCTTGTTGACGGCCTTTTGAAGACATACGGTATAAGAGATAAGCTGAAAATTTTCGCATCCGGAAAGCTGCTCACTCCGGATAAGATTGCCGTCGCCCTCGCGCTAGGCGCGGATTTTGTCAATATTGCCCGGGGAATGATGTTTTCAGTCGGCTGTATCCGCGCTCAAGTATGCCACACCAATCATTGTCCTGTCGGTGTAGCGACAACCGATCCGAAGCTTCAGCGCGCGCTCAGTATCGAAGACAAACAGCACCGCGTCTGCAACTACGTGCTTTCCTTGCGTGAAGGGCTGTTTCACCTTGCCGCGGCGGCGGGCATCAGCTCGCCGATTCATTTCTCAGCTGAACACATCGTATACCGGGAGGAAGACGGAAGTCTGAGGGAACTTCCCAGCCTTATGGATCAGCACGCATAAAAAAACCGCCTGCCGTCACCGGCAGGTCGGTTTTTACGTTGCTGAGGAAGATTCCCCTTTGTTTACACGGTCAAGCGCCATTTCATAAGCGTCATTTCCGTAGTTTAAGCAGCGCTTCACTCGGGAAATCGTCGCTGTTGAAGCACCCGTTTCGCTTTCAATTTTGTGATACGTATTTCCTTCGCGGAGCATTCTTGCCACTTCCAAACGCTGCGCCAGCGATTGAATTTCATTAATCGTACAAAGATCGTCAAAGAAACGATAGCATTCCTCCAGATCTTTCAGCGATAAAATAGATAAAAATAACTGGTCCAGTTCTTTTCCGCGTAATTTATCGATTTGCATCGTCAAACACCTTCTCCTTTACTAATGGAAGCTGCATCGAGATCAGGAACGATATTAATCCATGTCTTTCCCGGCACAAACGGAAGAATCTCACCGCCTTTAACAGGCAGAATACGGCCGTCTTTGTATTCCCAGTCTGACTCAATAACATCGCCGTGCTGAATCAGGAGGCCTTTCCCTCCTGATTGAATATCGATGGCCCGCCTTCCATCTTTGTCTGTCATGCGATGGCCGGCTTCAACAATAAAAATGTTGCGCATGGCTAAAGGCTTTCCGGTCTCCCGGTCTGTCGCTTTCACACCATCAGAGCTTCTTGTATAAGTATCAGCTTTTTTATCATAATCGTATTCGACAAGATTTGTAACGTTTTGTGTTCCATAATCTATCCGAATATTGTAGGTTTCGTTTCCGGGTTTTGCTTCTGATGTCTGAAATGGAAGCGGTTTTGTTTTTCCGTTCAGCTTGTATCCTTTTTGTTCCGCCGCCTTTTTGATATTGTCATAAGACGTGTAGGAATTGTGGGGCGGCTTGCTGAAATCGGCCCGCCAAAACAGGCTTCCGTCAAAATCCAAACCGTTTATATAATCGTAAGCACCGGACTCCAGCTGCTTTTTAGCGCCGGGACTCCAGCCATGATGGATAAATATGCTGTTAAACCCGCTGCTGAGGGTGACAAAGTATTCCCTCGCGCTCCGCACAGGCCCGACCGTTTCCGGCATCTCACTCTGAAAAATCGCGAGAAACCGCGTAATCCTGCCTTCCGCAAGCGCTTCGATGACAATATCCGCCTTTGACAGCCCGGATTGGGGCCTCGCCTTCGGATGATTGTTCACTATCACTGCAATCGGACGGCGTTCTGCAAGTTTCCGGTCAGTTTTTAACCCCGTTAAAGGAGCTTCCGCCTCTTTCGGCTTCACCTGATCGGCATCATTCTGCCGGCAGGCGGCAAGCAGCAAAAACGCAAAACAAAGCATACAAACGGTTTTCCATCTTTTCATATGTCGGCTCCCTGCTTTTATATTTTAACGCATTATCGATGGAAAGAGTACAGTTTTTTTCATCACGTCGAATATTCCTCTCGGCGTAATGCGAATATAAGGCAGGTGTGTGCTCTGCAAAAAGAGCAGCGTATAGATCGGATCGCAGAATCGGTAGCCCCGCTCCTCCAGCAAAGTCCTCAGCTTATGCTCTTTTTCAAGGACGTCTTCAAAACTCTCCGCAGATGCAGAACCGTTTAAGGCAAGGGGAATTTCATGAAGAATCTTCCCGTTTTCGGCAAGCACGATTCCGCCGCCGATTTCTTTCATCCGTGAGAAAGCAAGCAGGATATCTTCCTTATTTTTTCCCGCTGCGATAATATCTCCGGTTGTCGTGTAAGAACTGACAAAGCCCTGCACCCGCTCGGCAAAACCTTTCAGCATTGTATTGACCCGCCATTTTCCATGCTTATCGAGAAGCGTGAGGTAACTTTCATCATGATCAAAAGAAAGCTGGTCAACAGAATTATCAATCGCAATCATATACGGCTCCATAATGACCGCATTGCGCATTTTCACACCCATCGGCATTGAAAACTGTAAATCATCCATCGTCATATCATATGAAAGCTCAAGAGGGACAAGACCGCCTCTTTTCCAATCCGTTTTTGTAAACGCCTTCATATTTCGGCCGTCTTCTTTCAGCAGGATGCCTTTAGAGATCACCGTGACCGGGTCCGGGTTCATCGGGTCGTCAAGAATGTTCAATGAGGCAAGCCGTCCCGGACCGACCACACCGAGAAAGTCATCCATCTGATAATACTTCGCGATATTAAAAGACGCCATATTGTAGGCGTCAATCGCCGGAACCCCTTCCTCCAAAGCGATTTTGATCAATTCATTCGTCATGCCGCCTTTATAAAAATGCGGCGCCGCCCCATCCGTCGTGTAAAAGAAATGATCATAATGCCGGAAGCCTTTTTGATGGAGATCCTGCAATATCGTTCTCAAATCAGGGCGGATGGATGAATGCCTGAGTGAAACATAGTAGCCCAATTCAAGCCGTCTCATCACCTCGTCACCATTCATGGCCTCGTGGTCGGAATCAGCTCCGAACAGTTTCATCTTCGTCAGTGTTTTCTCAGAAGCGCCGGGAAAATGCCCTTCAATCCGCTTGCGCAGTTTTTTCGTCGCCTGCATGCAATGAAGCATTAAGTCATCGCCGTCCATCAGGCGCGGCCACCCGGTCAATTCTCCGCCTTGAATAACATCCGGGTGCTCAATCCATTGTTTGCGGACATCAAAAGAAAGCAGCTGATCCTCATTCAGCACTTCAGTCTGCAGGTCGTATCTGGACCACCAGAAATATTGCACCGGCTGTTTTTTCAGTTCCTCTAATATAGTAAGCGCTTTCTTTTTACCGCTGTTCAAAAGAAAAAACAAGTTATCATTCACAAATGTCGTTGTTCCGAATTGAGACACATATTCGGCGAGCGTTTGGGGATTATATATTTGAAAAGGATGTGTATGCGGTTCAATGTAACCTGGCACAATGTATTTTCCTTCACAATTTATGGTATGAATGTGCTCTGCTGCATCAGGAAGCTCATCACCAACATATACGATTCGGTCTCCGTAAATCCAGATATTCTTATTCAGCCATTGTTTTAAAAAAGGATTTAAAACGAGAGCGTTCCGTAAAAGCAGCGTTGGAAGCAGCTTTGAGTCTACAACATCCGCCTGTGATCTGATGTCTTTATTTTTCCAGTTAAAGGTACGTTCGGACATTCACATACTCTCCTTCGCTTATATTAGACCCATCGTATCACATCCGCACAATTATCGCACGGCTGAAACGTTACAAATTATTGAAGATGAATGAAAAAACTTTTTCTAAGGGAGCTGAAATGATGAAACCGAATATCAGTTTATTGAACGCCGTTATGCGCATCACTTGCGGCCTCACCATTTTGTCTGCTGCGTCAGCGAAATATACGAGGAAACCTTGGTGCAAGATGCATCTCTTCTGTATGATGATGGGCGCGATGAAAGCGGCGTCCGGCATCCTCCGCTTCTGTCCGGTGACATATATGTTCCAAGCCGGAATGAATCAGGATGACAGCCATCAGCAAGAAAAATAACAAGCCGCAACGGCTTGTTATTCCGAGAAGAATCATCTCTCACAGTAAATCAACAACCTTAGTCGTCCTTTCAGAAGAAAACCCGCGTCTTATATGACGCGGGTTTCCCTCTTTATCGCTGCGAAGCTTTCAGCGCACGGACGCCGATGTCGCTTCTGTAAAACAGTCCGGGTTTTGTCAGCCCTGAAACGGAGCTGTACACTTTATCCCTCGCCGTTTCAAATGTCTCAGCAAATGCCGTGACATTGGCGACCCGTCCGCCGTTTGTGACAAATTGGCCGCCGGCTTTTTTCGTCCCGGCATGAAAAACGGCGATCCCCTCTTCAGCGGCCGTCAAACCGCCGATTGGTGTGCCTTTCGCATAGCTTTCAGGATAACCTTCAGAAGCCAGCACAACGCTGACGGCGGCCGTATCCTTCCATCTTAGGTCAACATCTTTCTCATGCAGCAGATCCAAAAGCACCTGAATAAGGTCTGATTCCATTCTCGGCACGACGACCTGTGTTTCCGGATCTCCGAAGCGCGCGTTGAATTCAATGACTTTTGATCCGTTTTCCGTCAGAATCAGCCCCGCGTACAGCACGCCCGTGAAGGAGCGTCCCTCCTTCACCATTGCTTTTGCCGCCGGCTTCACAATCGTTTCGACAGCGCTTTTGACGATATCATCGGAAATGTGCGGCACCGGTGAATAGGCGCCCATTCCGCCCGTATTCGGCCCTTTGTCTCCGTCGAAGGCGCGCTTATGGTCTTGGGCGATCACCATCGGATAGACGGTCTCCCCCTTCACAAACGCCATTAAGGAAAATTCTTCGCCGGCGAGGAACTCTTCAATGACAACAGATGCGCTCGCCTCGCCGAATTTCTCATCCTCTAGAAAATCGTGCAGGCATTCAATCGCTTCTTCTTCCGTCATCGCGACCGTTACACCTTTTCCGGCCGCAAGCCCGTCGGCTTTAATGACAATCGGCGCGCCTTTTTGCCGCACATAAGCTTTCGCCTCTTCAAATGAAGTAAATGTCTCATACTCCGCCGTCGGAATGCCGTATTTTTTCATTAAATCCTTGGCAAACTGTTTGCTTCCCTCAATGATTGCCGCTTTTTCGGACGGTCCGAAAACAAGCAGTCCGGCTTTTTCAAACTCATCCGCTATCCCTTCGATCAGAGGAACTTCGGGGCCGATAATCGTCAGGCCGACATGATGTTCTTTCGCAAAGGCGATGAGTGCGGCATGATCGCTTTCTTCGATGCTGACCAGCGTCGCGCAATCCGCCATACCGTCATTTCCGGGCGCGGCGTACACCGTGTCAACAAGCGGGCTTTGCGCTGCTTTCCAAGCCAGTGTGTGCTCTCTGCCGCCTTTACCGATAATCAATACATTCACGCTTCGTTCCTCCCCTTAATGTTTGAAATGTCTGATGCCGGTGAATACCATGGCGATGCCGTATTCATCCGCTTTTTTAATTGAATCTTCGTCGCGGACCGATCCGCCGGGCTGGATAATTGCCGTGACGCCCGCTTTTGCGGCTTCTTCGACTGTATCCGGCATCGGGAAAAACGCGTCTGAACCGAGCGCGCTGCCTTTTGCTTTTTCTCCGGCCTGCTCAATAGCGATTTTGGCTGAACCGACGCGATTCATCTGTCCTGCGCCCACACCGACCGTCATATGGTCTTTTGCAAGAACGATTGCGTTGGATTTCACGTGTTTAACGACTTTCCAGGCGAGCTTCAAATCTTCCCACTCCTGCTCGTTCGGCTCTCTTTTTGTCGGAATGCTGATGTCGGCGTCATCAAATCCATGCACGTCTAAATCTTGAATCAAAAGGCCGCCCTGTACGGAAGTCAGCTGTTTTTCTTTCTTTCCTGATGCGGTCACATCAAGCGTGAGCAGACGAAGGTTTTTCTTCGCCGTCAGCACGTTCAGCGCTTCTTCACTGAAAGAAGGGGCGATAACGATTTCTAAAAAGATGCCGTGAAGAGCTTCAGCCGTTGCCTGATCAACTTCACGGTTCAGCGCGATGATGCCGCCGAAAATGGACGTTTTATCAGCTTCATACGCTTTATTGAATGCTTCCTCAATTGAAGCTCCCGTACCGACTCCGCACGGGTTCATATGTTTAACGGCAACAGCTGCGGGTTCTGCAAACTCCCGGACGATTTGAACGGCCGCATCCGCGTCCTTAATATTATTGTAAGAAAGCTCTTTGCCGTGAAGCTGTTTTGCCGCCGCAATGGAACCGGAGACAGGCAGTGCGCTTTGATAGAAAACAGCCTCTTGGTGAGGGTTTTCGCCGTAGCGGAGCGATTGTTTTTTTTCAAATGTAACGGTGAATTGTTCTGGATCTTTCTCACCGGCCTCGCGTGTTAAGTAATCAGCGATTAATGCGTCGTATGCCGCGGTGTGGCGGAATACTTTGGCCGCAAGCTCGCGTTTTCTTTTAAGCGAAACGCCGCCGTGTTCTTTGATCTCATTGAGCACTGAGCTGTAATCGGCCGGATCTGTGATGACCGTCACATCCTGATGGTTTTTCGATGCGGCGCGCAGCATGCCGGGGCCTCCGATATCAATGTTTTCTATCGCTTCATCATATGTTACGTCTTCTTTTGAAATCGTTTCTTTAAACGGATAAAGGTTGACGACCACAAGATCAATGGGGGCAATGCCGTGCTCATTGATCTGCGCCATATGCTCTTCATTGTCTCTTACGGCAAGCAGTCCGCCGTGAATATTAGGATGGAGCGTTTTTAACCGTCCGTCCATGATTTCAGGAAATCCGGTCACTTCCGAAATGCCGATGACATCCACACCGTTTTCCTGGAGAAGTTTTTTTGTTCCTCCGGTCGAAATGACTTCGACGCCGAGCTCTGTCAGTTCCTTTACGAAAGGTACGAGATTTGTTTTATCAGAAACACTGATTAGTGCGCGTTTGATTGTCATGCCTTTTCACCTCTGTTATTTAGTCCCAGCAGCTGTTTCACAACGCTCGGATACCATTTGTGCTCAAGCTCGTGTATCGTATGTTCTATATCTTCAAGCGTATCGTTTTCCTGTATCTCGAATGCTTTTTGCGCGATAATCGGTCCGGTGTCCATGCCTTCGTCGACGTAATGAACGGTAATGCCCGCCACTTTCACACCGGCCCGATACGCCTGTCCGACAGCGTCAATTCCCGGAAATGCCGGAAGAAGCGAAGGATGTATATTAACAATGCGGCCCCCGTAAGCTTCAAGAAGCGTATTTCCGATCAGTCTCATATAGCCGGCGAGAACGATTAGTTCCGCTCCGTGCAGACGAAGCTGTTCAATAATGGCCCGTTCAAAGGCGGCCTTGTTTGCAAAAGCTGACGGCTCAAAGGCGAATGACGGGATATGTAAAGCCTCCGCCCTTTCCGCAGCCTTTGCCTGGGGCTTATCCGTCACGAGAAGAGAGAGCTCCGCATCCCACTTCTCTTCTCTCATACGTTTGGCAATGGCCTCAAAGTTCGATCCGTTTCCTGAAGCAAATACCGCAAATTTCTTCATGAAAGAGCCGCACCGCCGAAAGAAATGCCTTCGCCGCGTTTGACCCGTCCGATCAAATAAGCCTTTTCGCCTTGAGCTTCAAGCGTTTCGATAACGTCTGTAAGGTCCTCTTCTTTAACGGCAAGGACAAAACCGATGCCCATGTTAAAGACATTGAACATTTCTTCTTCTTTCAGCTTGCCGTGCTCCTGTAAAAACGGAAAAATCGGCGGGATCGGCCATGATCCGTGATCAATTTCCGCGCTCAATCCGTCCGGCAGCATCCGCGGGATGTTCTCGATGAATCCTCCGCCTGTCACATGCGCCATGCCGTCCACCTTACCGCTTTTCACCGCTTCAAGCACCGGTTTTACATATATTCTCGTCGGTTCCAGCAATTCTTCTCCGAGAGGCCGCGCAAACGGTTCATAGACAGTATCCAAATCAAGTCCGCCATCATCAAGAAGCACTTTTCTCACAAGGGAAAACCCGTTGCTGTGAAGGCCGCTTGAAGTTAGTCCGATTAAGAGATGCCCTTCTTCGATATGTTCACCGGTGACGATTTCGTCTTTTTCCGCAACACCGACTGAAAATCCGGCAATATCGTATTCATCAGCTGTATACAGCCCCGGCATTTCCGCCGTCTCACCGCCGATAAGCGCTGATCCTGACTGCTCACAGCCGTCTGCCACACCTTGAACGATCTGCTCAATTTTCACCGGATCGGCCTTGCCGACTGCCAAATAATCAAGGAAAAACAGCGGCTCCGCTCCCTGGGCGAGCACATCGTTTACACACATCGCGACCGCATCGACGCCGATCGTGTCATGCTTATCCATTGAAAATGCGAGTTTCAGCTTGGTGCCGACACCGTCTGTTCCTGAAATTAAAACAGGCTTTTGATACGGGAGCTCTGACAGATCAAACATTCCGCCAAAACCGCCCAAGCTTCCCATAACGCCGAGCCTTTTCGTGCGCTCCACGTGTTTTTTCATTCGTTTGACGGCTTCATATCCGGCTTCGATGTCGACTCCGGCATTTTTATAAGCATCAGACATCCCTATCACTCCTTGTTAATTCGTTTCTCCTTAAAGGCAGAAAGAGAAAGGCAGCCTGAACTCGCGCTGCCTTTATATCATTTTCAAACTTTATTTTGTCAGCACCGCTTCTTTTACGTGAGGAAGCACTGTATCCTGATAAATTTCCGTCGGATATTTGCCCGTAAAACAAGCGAGGCATTGTCCGCAATTGGTGTCTTCAAATTTTCGGCCGACTCCTTTTAACAATCCGTCTACACTTAAGAAAGACAGCGTGTCGGCACCGATGATCTGGCGGATTTCTTCCACGGAATGGGCGGAAGCGATCAGCTCCTCATGGGTTGATGTGTCAATGCCGTAGAAGCACGGATGGGCGATCGGCGGTGAACTGATCTTGACATGCACCTCTGTTGCTCCCGCTTCTCTGAGCATTGTAACAATCCGGCGGCTTGTCGTTCCGCGCACGATGGAATCATCAACCATGACGACCCGTTTTCCTTCAACAACACCGCGTACGGCCGACAGCTTCATTCTCACGCCTTGCTCACGGAGAGCCTGTGACGGCTGGATAAACGTTCTGCCGACATAACGGTTTTTAATGAGACCGAGTTCGTACGGAATGCCCGTTGCCTCGGCATAGCCGATGGCGGCAGAAATACTGGAATCAGGCACGCCTGTGACGACATCCGCTTCAACCGCGGACTCCTGGGCAAGCATTTTCCCGAGATTCTTCCGGGCGCTGTGCACGTTAATGCCGTCGATATTGCTGTCAGGTCTTGAGAAATAAATGTACTCCATGCTGCAGATAGAACGATTGATATTCATGGAGAAACGCTCTGATTTCATGCCTTCATCATTGATGATCAGCATTTCACCCGGCTCTACCTCGCGAAGGTATGCCGCGCCGACCACATCGAATGCGCATGTTTCTGATGCCACGACGTAAGCGTCGCCGAGCATGCCGAGCGAGAGCGGTCTGAGTCCGTTCGGATCAAGCGCTACAATCATCTCTGTTTCTGTCATGATTAAAAAGGCGTAAGCGCCTTTCAGCATGGACAGCGAATTTTTGATCTGATCCTTCAGCGAAAAGTGGCCGCTGCGTTTAATCAGATGAGCCAGCACTTCCGTATCGGAGGAAGTCTGAAAGATGCTCCCTTGGTTTTCAAGCTGCTGCTTCAATTGTGTAGCGTTGACCAAGTTGCCGTTATGGGCGAGCGCGAGGCTGCCGTTGTTTTGAGAATGGAACAGGAGCGGCTGGACATTTTCATATCCGCCTCCGCCGGCCGTCGCATAGCGGACGTGGCCGATCGCGCCTTTTCCCTTCACTTTGCTCAGTTCGCCGTTTTGAAAAACCTCGGTAATAAGCCCCTGCCCTTTATGCGCCGTCAGTTTTTCGCCGTCGGTCGCCACGATGCCGGCGCCTTCCTGTCCTCTGTGCTGCAGACTGTGCAGGCCGTAATACGTAATCTGCGGAGCCTCTTCATGACCCCAGATGCCAAACACACCGCATTCTTCATTCAGGCCTTTGATTTCAGCAAGCATGGAATAGCTCCTTTCCACGCGCGCTCAAGTTCTTTCGTTTGCGCGTGAACCAATTGTTGTCCTTCTTGGCTTCGGATCGTCAGCTGTCCGTCTCCTGTCACTTCACCGATGTGAACGGCATCTGCCGCAGCCGCTTCAAACGCCGCCTTGTTTTCTTTCTTCACGGAAACGACAAAGCGGGATTGAGACTCAGAGAATAATAACGCCGCTTCCCCTTCTACAGTCACGTTCGCGCCAAGGTGTTCCGTCGTCATGACGATTTCCGCAATCGCCACGCCCAAGCCGCCTTCTGACACGTCATGCGCGGATTGGATCAGACCTTGTTTAATGGCGTTAAGAAGTGATGTTTGGCGGGCTTTTTCAACGTCCAGATCAATTTCAGGCGCTCGGCCATAGATTTTTCCTTCAGTCATTTTCTGAAGTTCACTGCCTGCATACTCAGGCTTCGTTTCACCGATGACGTAAATCAAGTCTCCGGCCGCTTTGACATGCTGTGTCGTAATATGAGCCGTATCTTCAATTAAGCCGACCATGCCGATAACAGGCGTCGGATAGATGGCCGTTCCGTTCGATTCATTATAAAGTGATACGTTACCGCCGATAACCGGAGTGCTGAGCACATTGCACGCCTCGCTGATGCCGTCGGCTGCTTTTTCGATTTGCCAGAAGATTTCCGGTTTCTCCGGATTTCCGAAATTCAGATTATCCGTGACCGCAAGCGGTTCTGCACCTGAGCAAATGATGTTGCGCGCCGCTTCGGCAACAGCGATTTTTCCGCCTTCTTCCGGATCAAGATATAAATAGCGGGCGTTGCAATCCGTCGTCATCGCCAGCGCTTTTTTTGTGCCGCGGATTCTGAGCACTCCCGCATCAGATCCCGGAGCCACAACCGTGTTTGTACGCACCATGTAGTCATATTGATCGTACACCCACTCTTTGCTGGCGATTGTCGGCTGCTGCAACAGGGCAAAAAGCGTCTCTGTCGCATCTTTCACTTCAGGCGCGGGAACTTCCGTTTCCTGAAACTCTCGGTAGTACGCGGGTTCCGCTGACGGCTTGTGGTACACAGGCGCTTCTTCCGCCAGCGCGTCGACCGGAAGTTCGCAAACAACCTCTTCGTTATGGCGGAGGCGGAGCATTTTATCATCCGTAACATGACCCACGGAAACCGCTTCTAGATCATATTTATTAAAAATATCGACAATTTCCTGTTCACGTCCGCGTTCAATGACGAGAAGCATGCGTTCCTGAGACTCGGAAAGCATCATTTCGTAAGCGGTCATACCTGTTTCCCGTTGCGGAATGAGGTCAAGGTTCATTTCAATACCGGAGCCGGCTTTGCTTGCCATTTCCGCACTTGAACTTGTCAGACCGGCCGCCCCCATATCCTGAATGCCGACTAACGCGTCGCACTGAATGACTTCAAGGCAGGCTTCCAAGAGAAGTTTTTCCATGAAAGGATCGCCGACCTGCACCGCGGATCGTTTTTCTTCAGATGAATCTGACATTTCTTCTGATGCGAAAGTAGCGCCGTGGATGCCGTCGCGCCCCGTCTTAGCGCCCACATACATGACCGTGTTGCCGACACCTTTCGCCTGGCCTTTTTTAATATCCTTATGATCGATTAAGCCGACGCACATTGCATTGACAAGCGGGTTGCCCTCATAGCTCGCGTCAAACTGCACTTCTCCGCCGACGGTCGGAATGCCGATACAGTTTCCGTATCCCGCGATTCCCGCCACTACTTCTTCAAACAAGTACTTCACTCGAGGTGAAGTGAGTTCACCAAATCGAAGAGAGTTTAATACAGCTATCGGACGGGCGCCCATTGAGAAAACGTCACGGATGATGCCGCCCACTCCCGTAGCAGCACCTTGGTATGGCTCAAGTGCTGACGGGTGGTTATGCGATTCAATTTTGAACACGACCGCCTGATTGTCACCGATGTCAACGATTCCCGCGCCTTCTCCGGGACCCTGCAGCACGCGTTCGCCGCTAGTCGGGAATTTGCGTAAAACCGGTTTTGAGTTTTTATAGCTGCAGTGCTCTGACCACATCACGGAAAAAATCCCGATTTCCGTATAGTTCGGCAATCTTCCGATAATCGATTCAATCAGTGCAAACTCGTCATCACTGACACCCATTTGCTGATAGAGTTTCTCTTCTTTTATTTGTTCTTTACTTGGTTCAAGCAGTAGCGACATGAGTTTCCCTCCAATTTTTCACAATAGACTGGAACAATGCAAGACCGTCTGCGCTGCCGAGCAGTTCATCGACCGCACGCTCCGGGTGAGGCATCATGCCTAATACGTTGCCTTTCTCATTCACGACGCCGGCAATGCCGCTTACGCTTCCGTTAATATCGCTGCCGTATGTGAAGGCGATTTGATTGTTTTCTTTTAATCTTTCAAGCGTTTCGTCATCACAGTAGAAATTGCCTTCGCCGTGGGCAACCGGAATCGTAATCGATTGTCCCTCTTTATAAGAAGATGTGAACATTGTTTCGCCGTTCTGCACGATTAATTCAACCGGGCGGCAGATGAATTTTAAATCTTTGTTGCGTCTCATGGCGCCGGGCAGAAGTCCGAGCTCCTGCAAAATCTGGAATCCGTTGCAGACGCCGAGAACCGGTTTGCCTTCAGCAGCCGCTTTTTTCACCGCCGGCATGATGTTTGCGAATCTGGCGATGGCGCCGCATCTCAGGTAATCGCCGTAAGAGAAGCCGCCGGGGATGAGCACGCCGTCAAATCCGTCAAGGCTTGTTTCCTCGTGCCAGACATACTCGACTTCTTCGCCGAGTTCGTCCTTCACGGCGTGGAACATATCAATATCACAGTTGGAGCCGGGTAACACAATCACCGCAAATTTCACTGTGCGACAACCTCCTCAACTTCATATCGGTAGTCTTCAATGACTGTATTGGCTAGGAGCTTCTCACACATTTCTTTCACGAGCGCGTCAAGATCACGGTCAGATTTTTCGATCGTCAGCTCCATGTATTTTCCGATTCGCACGTCCTGCACTTCATTGTAGGTCATGCTGTGCAGTGCATGCTGCACCGCGCTTCCTTGAGGATCGAGCACACTTTCTTTTAAGCTGACATAAACTTTCACTTTATACATGATGAAATGCCTCCCAGTCTTTTGAAAATCTCTTCATATCCGTCGGTTAAGCTTCCCAGGTTCTGTCTGAACAAATCTTTATCAAGCTTTTCGTTCGTGTCTTTATCCCACAGACGGCACGTGTCAGGAGAAATTTCATCTGCTAAAAGCACCCGTCCCTCTGCGTCTAAGCCGAATTCCAGCTTAAAATCTATTAATCTGACACCGCAGTCTTCAAAAATATGCTGAAGTTCTGGATTCACTTGTTTTGTAATTGATTTGATCGTTTTGACCTGCTCAGGAACCGCCGCTTTCAAGAGCCAGATATGGTCTTCGGTAATGAGCGGATCACCGAGTGCGTCGTCTTTATAGTAAAATTCGATAATCGGCTGCGGAAGCTCAGTTCCTTCCGGGATGCCGAGGCGTTTCGACATGCTTCCGGCGGCAAAGTTTCTGACCACGACTTCAATCGGAATGATGCTTACCTTTTTGATAAGCTGCTCTGATTCTGAAAGGCGCTCTACAAAGTGATTGTCAATTCCTTTAGCATGCAGATGTTTGAAAATCAGGCTTGAAATTTCATTGTTCAGACGGCCCTTTCCGCTGATCTCCGCTTTTTTCTCACCATTAAAAGCTGTTGCGGAATCCTTGTAGACCACGCGGAGAATCTGTTCGTCTTCTGTTTGATAAATACGTTTCGCTTTTCCTTCATAAAGAAGATTATTGTTCATAATATTCACGGAAGGCCTCCTAACCCGAATGTTGGGAATATTCAATCTATAGCGGCTGAAGAAGCCGCCCCTGGCTGGCTTCTTCTATAAACCTAAACGCTCAAAGATCAAGTCGACGTTTTTCAAATGATAATTGTAGTCAAAGCAATCGGCAATCTGTTCCGGTGTAAGACGGGACGTGATTTTCTCCTCCGCTTCGACAAGCTCGCGGAACGGCACTTGTTTTTCCCACGCTTCCATCGCTTTCGGCTGAACCGTGTCATATGCTTCTTCACGAGGCAGACCCGTGTCGATTAAAGCGAGCAGCACGCGCTGAGAATAGATTAAACCGAGTGTGCGGTCCATGTTGCGTTTCATATTCTCCGGGAATACCGTTAAGTTTTTGACGATATTGCTGAAACGGTTCAGCATGTAATTCAACGCGATTGTCGCGTCTGGAAGAATGATACGTTCAGCTGATGAATGAGAAATATCACGCTCATGCCATAACGGAACATTTTCGTATGCCGTCAGCATGTACCCGCGGATCACGCGCGCCATGCCCGTCATATTTTCCGACCCGATCGGATTCCGTTTATGAGGCATAGCCGATGAACCTTTTTGTCCTTTTGCAAAAAATTCTTCCACTTCACGTGTTTCACTCTTTTGCAGACCGCGGATTTCCACTGCGAATTTTTCAATGCTCGTCGCGATCAAAGCCAGTGCCGCCATATAATCCGCATGACGGTCGCGCTGCAATGTCTGAGTGGAAATCGGCGCCGCTTTCAGGCCGAGTTTTTCACAGACATACTGCTCTACGAACGGATCAATATTTGCATACGTGCCGACCGCGCCGGAAAGCTTCCCGACTTCGATCCCTTCTTTTGCCTGCTTGAAACGTTCAAGGTTGCGTTTCATTTCTTCGTGCCAAAGTGCGAGCTTCAGGCCGAATGTCGTCGGTTCCGCGTGTACGCCGTGCGTGCGGCCCATCATGACCGTGTATTTATGTTCTTTCGCTTTTTCTTTTATAATGTCAACAAATCTCTCAATGTCCTTGAGCAAAATCTCATTCGCCTGTTTTAATAGATAGGAAAGAGCGGTATCCACGACATCTGTTGACGTCAGGCCGTAGTGGACCCATTTTCTTTCTTTGCCTAATGATTCTGAAACCGCGCGGGTGAATGCCACGACGTCATGGCGCGTATCCTGCTCGATTTCCAAAATGCGGTTGATGTCGAAAGACGCGTTTTCACGCATGACTTTAACATCTTCTTTCGGAATGACGCCAAGCTCAGCCCAGGCTTCACAGGCTAAAATCTCGACTTCCAGCCATGCCTGGTATCTGTTTTCGTCCGTCCAGATCGCGGACATTTCAGGTCTTGAATAACGTTCGATCATTATGCTCGTCCTCCGTCTCTTTTCATCCATATGTTCGTGATGTCCTGAATCCATTTTTCATCAGGCTCCCGCAAAAACGTTATATGCCCCATTTTGCGGCCTTTTTTAATCTCATGTTTTCCGTAGAGATACAGTTTGGCTTCTTTTAAAAGCTCCGTATGCTCCTCCGCAAGCTTCACTTCATCACCGAGAAGATTCACCATCATTCCCGGTTTGAGCAGATCGGTTCGGCCGAGAGGAAGTCCGCAGACCGCTCTGATGTGCTGTTCGAACTGGCTCGTTTCACAAAGGTCGAGCGTATAATGCCCCGAATTGTGAGGACGCGGCGCCAGTTCATTGATCAAAAGGTCTCCGTCTTCTGTGACGAACATTTCCACCGCAAGCGGCCCGACAAGCTCCAATTTCTCCGCGAGCTGAACGGCAAGCGCCTCTGCCCGCTTCTGAACCGTTTCCTCCGCTCTCGCGGGCACGATGCTTTGGAACAGAATATTATTTTTGTGGATATTTTCAGCAGCCGGAAAGGTTGAAATCTCTCCGTGCACCGATCTTGTCACGATAACGGAAAGCTCCATCCGGAATGACACCCAGCTTTCCAGTATGCACGTGCCGTTTTCTAGCAGCGCGGCCGCTTCATCTGTCTGTCCTTCTTCCTTAATGACAAATTGGCCTTTGCCGTCATATCCGCCGCGGCATGTTTTCAGCACTGCCGGAAGCCCCAATGACTGAACGGCTTCCTCAAGCTCCCGTCTGCTGTTTACGATCCGATAAGGAGCGACCTGACATCCGGCTGACTGGATCGCCTTTTTTTCCGTTTCCCTGTTTTGGGTGATAAGCAGCAGCTCGCTTCCTTGGGGAAGGTATGCATGTTCTTTGAGCCAGTTGAGCGCCTCGTAATCGATGTTTTCAAATTCGTACGTAATGATGTCGCTGACTCCGGCCAATTTTTGAATCGCTTCACGGTCATTATACTGGGCGGTAATCTCAATATCGGCGATCTGTCCGCATGGCGAGTCTTTAACGGGATCGACGACTGCGACTTTATAACCCATCTGTTTTGCGGCGACAGCCATCATTTTTCCGAGCTGTCCGCCTCCGATAATGCCGATGACGGCGCCGGGAAAAATCGTTTTTTTATCAGACAAGCTGATCACTGCTTTCCAGCACCGTTTGTTTTGTCGCATTTCTTCTCGCCTCTAGTTTATCCGCAATATCACCGTCAAATGCCGACAAAATTTGCGCGGCTAACAGACCCGCGTTCACTGCGCCCGCTTTCCCGATCGCCGTCGTCGCGACCGGCACGCCGCCGGGCATCTGTACGATAGACAGAAGAGAATCAAGCCCGTTAAGTGATTTCGTCTGAACCGGTACGCCGATCACCGGCAGTGTCGTTTTGGCCGCCGTCATACCCGGCAGATGCGCCGCTCCCCCGGCTCCGGCAATAATGACTTTTAAACCCCTGTCCCTTGCGCTTTCTGCATATTCAAACATCAAATCAGGCGTCCGATGCGCGGATACTACCTGTTTTTCATAAGGAATGTGAAGTTCGTCAAGTATGTCGCATGCATGTTTCATTGTCTCCCAATCGGAGGTGCTTCCCATGATGATTCCTGCTAGCGGCTGCATTCTGTTCCCACCTTCTCATGCTTTGTTTTTCAGAAAAAAAAGCCCGGCTTATATTGCAACTATGAGGAAGCAATACAAACCGGGCATGGCGCGCGTATCGTCAGTCGTTCGCTTCTGCGATATCCATGTCAGCTGTTTATCACTTTCCTGCATAGTCCGGCCGTTTACGGCAGCCGGGTAGAAACTTATGGGCCATATTCCCAAGATTATATGAGGTCGTGTTTTGATTTCATGTTTATCTTAACAACGGACTTGGATAATGTCAACGACATTATCGAACGATATAAAAATTCTTTCTTTTAATGTTCGTGTTTAGATCAATTTCCCTTCAAATACGATTTTTTTCCCGCAAGGAACAACTTGAATTGATCCATTTTCTTTCTTTTCTGTAAAGATCGGCTCTTCCATCCGCCGGACGGGCATATAGCCCTCTTCCTTCATTAAAGTGAGAATGGTGTCGATCGTTTCATGTTCCGTTACTTCAAACCGTTTCTTCTTTGGCTTTGTCATTCCTTAATTCTCCTCTTCTTCACTGCTTTCACCCAGAATCCGCCATGGATCGCTTTCGGCTCAAAAGCGATGATAAACGCTTTTTCATCGAGCGTTTTAATCGTATCATACAGCTGAAGCTCATATTTGCGCGGCGTCAGAATCTGCATGGCGGTCCGGTCCCCTTCAAGGCCGCCCGCGACCCAGCTTGTGACTCCGTATCCTTTTTCCCGAAGCTGTTTCGGCAGGTCCAGATCAAGCTCTTTCGTAATGACGTTGACTGTTATGTAGCCGAGCGCCAGTTTTTCTTCAATTTTCATTCCCACTATGACACCGAGGCCGTAGCCGAGCGCGTAGGCAATGACGTTTTGAATCTGATTCAGATTGCCGAGCACGAGACTCAAGCCGGTCACATACACAAGGATTTCAACCGTACTGATGCCTGCTGCGAAATAGCGCTGCCCCTTTAATGTAAGGATCATCCTGATCGTAAAGAACGAGACATATATAATATTAATGATGAGAATAATGAGAACCATACCTATACTGTTGGATAAAATCGTCTGCATCATTGATTCCCCCTCCTCTGATAATTTGAAAAGCCAATCTTTCAATTAAGGATAGTTTACCCTCTTTTGATCATTTTCAAAAGAAAAAAAAGCCCGCCCCAAGGCAGACTTTCAAACTCTTTTCAGTGAAGCTCAGCTTTCTTCAATCGTTTGACCGCTTCATATTCCTTTTCAAGCTCGCTCAGCGTGTATCCGGACAGTTCCTGAACATGGTTTTGGTATAACCCTGAGCGGATCAGCTTTGTCCTCAGATGCTGTTTTTTCCGATTAATGGCTTCTCGCAACAACGGGGCCATCCTCATCATCCTTTCCGAATCATAAAGATTAATGCCGCTTTCCAATTTCTGTTGCTCCCATCATATATCGGACGGCTTTTCAAAACAACACGCTATATTAGAAATATTTGTAAACATTGTGAAAGACAAATTTCGACTTACAAAGGGATCAGCGAGGCAGTAAAGTACTCTGAAATAAGCGGCCATGTCACAGCCGTAAAGACGAGCATGATGATGACCGCCGCAGAAATACAGTACATCACGTCGACGGCAGGATTCTCAGCCGATTTGTACAGAATCTGCACAAACTGCACCATCGCCGATGCAGCGAGAAATAAGGTCAGCGCCGTAAACACCACGGTGATAACCGGCAGATTCAATATCGCGAAAATCATCCACACGATAGAGCAGACGACAGCCGGAACAAGAAGTGAGCCGACTCCCGCGGCCGCATCCCGCATCGTAATTTTCTGTTTCAGCAGATAGCGTGATACAAGCCAGACCGCGCCGGCCGCAGCGGCAAAAAAGACGAGCGAATACACGAGAACGACGGTAAAGCCGTCAAAAAACGTGTGATGCCGTTCCCCGTATCCGAGCGGTCTCTGCTGGCTCGCCCTCAGCTGAAACCAATTTCCGATTGAGAAAAAAATACTGAATACAAGCATTGAAATAAGAGCATATTTAAAGCGGGAAAAGCCGTCTTCTCCAACGACCTTCACCGGTGATGTCAAAATGCGCAATGCGAAACGGCAATAACGTTTGACCGCGGCCCATACAGAAGCGAGTTTTTCCGTAAAAGCCGGAGCCGGGCGCCGTTCCTTTTCTTTCTTCTTTTGCTTTTGATAACGTCCCGCTTTTCTGGACATTCTCGAGAGCGGTTCTTCATCAGTTCCCTGATGCTGTTTTTCTTCTTCCAACGTTTCTTTTCTTTCTTCCGTCATGTCAGCAACTCCTATCAAAAAAATACGGCGGAATTTGTTAAGCAAGAAAATAAAACACTTATATAAGGTACCGAAGCGTCCTTAAACAGTCAAGCGGTTTTCTTCACCCGGACACCCACATGACGTTTTATAGTATGTATTGGTTTTACGGAATAGGACAAAAACAAAAAACCGGCTGTCCTCAGCCGGTTTTTCCGTTATTTCAAGAAGATGAAATACAGGATAAAGATGACGAACAGCCCGTACATAATCGGGTGAACGCTTTTTCCTTTTCCTTTGCAGATCATTGTAATCGGGTAGAAAATAAAACCGATCGCAATCCCCGTCGCAATGCTGTACGTCAGCGGCATCATAATCATCGTTAAAAATGCCGGCACAGCCACCTCGAATTTATCCCAGGCAATCTTACCGAGCGGCGCCACCATCAGCGCGCCGACGATAATCAAAGCCGGAGCCGTCACATTCGTGGTGACAACTGACAGAAGCGGCGAGAAAAACATCGCCAGCATAAAGAGAATGCCCGTCACAACAGCCGCGAAGCCGGAGCGCGCTCCCGCCGCAACACCTGAGCTTGATTCAACATAAGAAGTCGTTGTAGACGTACCGAGCACGGCTCCGATAACGATTGAAGTTGAATCTGCCAAAAGCGCTCTTCCTGCGCGCGGAAGTTTGTTTTCCTTCATCAGTCCGGCCTGTGTCGCTACAGCCACCAGCGTACCGGCCGTATCGAAAAATCCGACGAACAGGAAAGTTAAAATGACAATCAGCATTTGTACGGAGAAGATATCCGGAAGGTGCATCCACGCCTGTCCGAAAGTCGGCGCAAGACTCGGCACGCTGCCGACAATGTGTGTCGGAACCGGAATCAGCCCGCAGATCATACCGGCAACCGCCGTCAGAAGCATTCCGATAAACACGCCGCCGTTTACGCGAAGCACCATCAGAATGACCGTCACAATAACACCGAAAACCGTCAGCAGCACAGGCCCGCTGTGAATATTGCCGATAGATACCAAAGTCGATGAGTTCGCTTCAATAATGCCCGAACCCTGCAAACCGACAAATGTAATGAATAAACCGATACCCGCGCCGACCGCCAATTTCAGCTCAGGCGGAATCGCATTAATGATTTTTTCCCGCAATCCCGTCAGCGAAAGCGCCACGAAGATAATTCCGGAAATCAAGACGCCGGAAAGCGCAGCCTGCCATGAAATCCCCATGCCGAGGACGACAGAGAAAGCAAAAAACGCGTTTAATCCCATACCCGGCGCAATCGCGATCGGATACTTTGCAATGAGCCCCATTAAAATACATCCGGCCGCAGACGCAAGGGCTGTAGCGGTGAACACCGCGCCCTGATCAATTTTTAATGCTTCCGGAAATCCTTTCACACCGTTTAAAGACAATGTCAGCGGATTGACGAACAGAATGTACGCCATTGACAAAAAGGTCGTTAAACCGCCGATGATTTCATTACGATAGCTTGTCCCCAGCTCATCAAACTGAAAAAATTGCTTCAAGCCAATTGCCTCCTTCATTCTCTCCCATTTATTCTGCCCGTTATCCGCCAAATAAAAAACGCCCCAAATACATTTGGGACGCTTGACTACATACGTTCAGTCTGAATAAATAAGAATGGATTATTTATATCAAACGATTGAGATTGATCCGTAGTCAAGCCATTTACGGTAGCTTGGTAGAAACTTGCGGGCCATATCCCCGCCATTATACGATATCTGCATATTTGATTTCTGAGTCTATTGTATCAATTCAATTTTGAAAACTCAATAAAAAAACGAACAATCTTGTTTCAAAAAATTAGTTTATTCGTTAATTGACCAATAATGGAAGACGGCAAAAGCCGCCTTCCTGACATCATTTTCCGTCCGCAGGCCGCACCGGCACCGAGAATGTGATCCCCTTGTCATCCGCCAGCGAGTTCATAACCGTTTGATTGACGTACAAAGCATACGAACCGAACGAGAAATCGCGCAATGAATAGCCTTTATCGGATGAATCATCTAATTCAAAAACGGATTCCATTTCACCCGTTTTAAGATTCGTGACTTTCGCCTTATTCCCTTTCAGATAATAGCCTTTTTCATACTCATTAAGCGATGGCCAGGTTTTCATTTTTTTCGTATTGCCGAGACCGATTGATTCACCAGTATTCATCAGTTGATTTTCATCCGCCTTGCTGTAATTGATACCGGTGAATTGATAATCAACGATTACCCGTCTGCCTTGCTGTTTGATCCTTTTGATGGTGATGCCGACATGATGATGTTTCGTTTCATAGCTGGCGGGCAATTTTGTTTTCAGAGGGACGATTTCTCCCGGCTCTGATTCTGATTTTACATCACCCGTTATGAAAAGTGTTTTCGCTTTCGGGTCTATCGGTTTGCTGAATTGAGTTTGGCCGCGTACTCTTTTCCCGCCGCCGGGAAGGTTCTTCCTGCTGCCAAGTTCAATAGCCGCCATCGTCATTTCATAATGGTTTCCTGCATCATCCGTTGCTTCGTGAATCGAGATGGTATCATTTTTAGCTGCATCTTGAAAGTCGACTGAAAATAAGAGAGCCGATCCCATCGTTCCGTTTTCCGCCCGGATATCGAAAAAACGGTATAGTCCGTGATTTACATTCACAGCTTTCGTTCCTTCAAGAGAAACGGACTTTTGTTTTTTAATCGGGAGTGTAAAGCGCCAGTTTCCGGGAATATCCTTGATTTGTGTAATGACAAGCGGAAGCTTATCACCGTCTTTCATCTTTGGGCCGTCCGCAAAAAAGCGAAGCTGCCCGCCGTACTGCCCGTCTTTCATTTTTTTCATGCCCTGACTGTCATAATCCAAAGATAATATATTCCGGCTGTCTTTATAATCGACTTCAAAAGGAATATCCTCCTCATCAGATTTCAAATTGTCAACGGTAAAATTGTAAACGAGCTGTCCGCTGTCGTAATACACACTTTTCACTGTAACTGTAATCCCGCGCGATTCCGCTTTCTCGTTCAGTTTTGTCACCAAATTGCTTTTAAACAGCGCAGAACCTGCTTTATCCTGAAATACCCTGTAAATCTGCCCGGCAACAGGGATGTTTCCCATAGCCGTATTAACGGAGGGCATGAACAAGCCTGAGGACAGATACAGAATAAACAAAGCAGCAGCAACCGCGAGGCCGTTTATCACTTTTCGTCCCCATCTCCGTCTGACGGCGCCTTCTTTTCCGGCACGGACAGCGGCGCTATGTATCACGTTTTTCAATTCAGCTTTCGGCACGTCAATGTCCTGATACAATTGCTTCATTTGATGCTTTTCCATATTTGTTTATCCTCCTTTTCCAGCTCCTGCTTCAATGCTTTTCTCGCTCTGTGGAGATGCGTTTTTACAGTGCCTTCCGCCATACCGGTCTGTTCAGCGATCATGGCAATCGAGAAATCTTGAAAATAATAAAGCTGAATGGTCAGCTGTATATGTTCGTCAAGCGTTTCCATGGCATTCCGAAGATCTATGTATTCTTCAATGTCCTTATTCTCCGCGCGTGTATCATGTTGCGGCTCAAACGGAATGACGTCTCCGTTCTTTTTCCTCATCGCGAAAATCGTATTAAGCAAAATCCGGATCAGCCACGTTTTAAAATATTTCGGCTCCTTCAGCTGCGCGATATGAAGAAAAGCCTTGTAAGCCGTTTCCTGCACTGCGTCCAGCGTATCTTCTTTGTGATGCAAATAGAGATAAGCTGTTTTATATAAAGTATCTTGATGGGTTGTGATCAGTTTATCAAAGGCTGAGGCATCACCTTTTTTCGCCTTTTTGATCAATCGTTCTTCCTTCACCTTATCCACCTCCTATGCTGTTAGATATGAATCGGGCCAAAACGGTTTCAAAAAGATGAAAAAAAAACGCCTCTTTTTAAAAAGAGGCGTTTTTTATCTTGATTTATTCCCACTCAATCGTTGCAGGCGGCTTGCTCGTAATGTCATAAACGACGCGGTTGATGTGTTTCACTTCGTTGACGATCCGTGTTGAAATCACTTCAAGCACATCCCAAGGGATACGCGCCCAGTCAGATGTCATACCGTCGATTGATGTTACGGCACGGATACCGATTGTGTAATCATACGTTCTCGCATCTCCCATGACGCCGACGCTGCGGATGTCAGGAAGAACCGTGAAGTATTGCCAGATGTCGCGCTCTAGGCCGTGGTTCGCCACTTCTTCACGCAGAATCGCGTCTGATTCCCGAACGATTTCAAGTTTTTCTTCCGTTACTTCGCCAAGTACGCGGATGCCAAGGCCAGGGCCAGGGAACGGCTGACGCCATACGATATCATCCGGAAGACCGAGCTCTGTGCCAAGCGCGCGCACTTCATCTTTGAAAAGGGTGTTCAGCGGCTCGATCAGTTCAAACTGCATGTCTTCAGGAAGTCCGCCGACATTGTGGTGAGATTTGATCGTTTGCGCCGTTGCAGTACCGCTCTCGATAATATCCGTGTAAAGCGTTCCTTGCGCAAGGTAATCGATGCCTTTAAGCTTGTCCGCTTCATCATCAAACACGTAAATGAATTCGTTGCCGATGATTTTGCGTTTTTGCTCAGGATCAGAAACACCTTTCAGCTTGTTTAAGAATCTGTCTTTCGCATCAACTTTAATGACATTCATATTAAAGCCTTCGCTGAACGTTTTCATGACGCCTTCCGCTTCGCCTTTACGAAGCAGGCCGTGATCGACGAAAATACAAGTCAGCTGGTCGCCGATCGCTTTATGAATCAAAGCAGCCACAACAGAGGAATCTACACCGCCGCTTAGCGCGCAAAGAACCTGCTTGTCTCCGACTGTTTCGCGGATTTTTTGCATTTCGATTTCGATAAAGTTTTCCATTGACCATTTGCCTTCACAATCGCAAACGCCGAATACAAAGTTTTTCAGAAGATCATTGCCATATTCAGAGTGGCGCACTTCCGGGTGGAACTGAACACCGTACCAATTCTTGTCCGCTTTGCTCATCGCTGAATTCGGGCAGTGATGGCTTGTTGCGTCAACAGTGAAGCCTTCAGGAACTTCTACAACCAAATCGCCGTGGCTCATCCACACAACCTGTTCTTCCGGAAGATCTTTGAACAAATCAGGAGTTCCTTGAATCTGAATGTTCGCTTTTCCGTATTCGCGCTGGCTTGCCGCCTCGACTTTCCCTCCGAGATAATGAGTCATCAGCTGCATGCCGTAGCAGATGCCTAATACAGGAATATCGAGTTCAAAGATTTTTTCGTCACAGCGGAAAGATCCTTCATCATATACACTGTTCGGTCCGCCTGAAAGGATAATTCCTTTTGGATTCATTTCTTTGATTTCCTCAGCTGTCAACGTATGGGGATGCAGCTCGCTATATACGCCAAATTCACGGATCCGGCGGGTAATCAGCTGGTTATACTGACTGCCGAAATCAAGAACAAGAATCATTTCATTCACTAACTTCGTCATGGTTGTCACCTAATCTCCTCTAAGTTTTTGACACAGAAAAAACGGAGGACAAACGTTCAGCCCTCTGTCGCGCAAGACTTGTCCGGAAGCCCGGCTTTTTAACGCTCCCGGGCTCCCATTTAACATTCATTTATTCTAACAACAGGACGATATACGGTCAAGACTATCTTGTTTTAATTATATTTTCCCACAACTGTCCCGATTCATTCCAAAGCTCCGCGGCATTATCCCTGCGGTATAAGGCCCGCTCATAGCGCAGCGTCAGCTCGGACATGTCGTTTGTACCGTATGCCTCGTCAATCCTCGCGGCAAAATCGCGCAGCGTTTCTCCGTCTCCTCTGCTGAATCCTTTTCGTTTCAGCTGGCGGAGCAGCGCGGCATATGCGTCGAAAAAGACGTCTTCATCCGTACGTCGCTTCAGTCTGGCTGCTGCAGCGTACGGAATCCAGCGCGCGCGGAGCAGCCAGGCGAGCGCCGCCGCGGCTGAAATCACGATGATGACGGCTGCATACGGCCACAGCTGTGCCGCGGTATTGTTGCGGATCACAGGATGCGGTGCCGCACTGTTCTCCCGCTTTTTCGGTACTTCTTCTTTTTCAGGCTTTGTTTCCTGACGCTGCTTGTCAGACGGTGTATCCGAATTCCCCGCTGAGCTTCCGCTGTCTTTTCCAGCTGTTTGATTTTGCTCTGACGTAAACTCCGTCGGATTGGTGAAGCCTTTCGTCGGCTCAAACGTCACCCAGCCCTGATCGGGAAAATACACTTCAACCCACGAATGGGCGTTGTTGTTTGTGACTTCATAAATGTGGCCGTTATGGTCGCCTGCGCCTTTATACTCGCCGGATGTATAACCCTTCACCCAACGGGCGGGAATTCCCGCAGATCGGAGCAGCACGGCCATAGCCGATGAAAAGTTATCACAATATCCTCTTTTCGTTTCAAACAGAAATTGATCGACATAATCCTGATTGTGCTCCGGAATGGCGACATCCTGCGTATCATACGAAAATGCGGAAGATCCCAGATAGTCCTCGACGGCCTTCGCTTTATCAAACATATTATGATGATTCCGCGTCAGCCTGTCCGCAAGCTGTCTCACTCTTTCCGGAACGCTGTCCGGAAGCTGTAAATACCGATCATTGAATTGGTTCTGCTCACGGTATCGTTTCACTTTCACTTTTCTGAGATCATTCAGCTTAAAGACGGGCGCGTGAAAAGTCACCGTGTACCGTCCCATATTGCGGATGTTGCCCACTTGTTCACTGATCGGCGTGATTTGCTCGGTGTTTCCGTTCATTTCAAGCTGAATCGAGTGCTTCGGTTTAATATTGGAGAGGCCGATCGGATACATGACGTGATTATAAAGATAATTTTCATCAATGGACACCTGCGCCGTATAGCGTCTCGTCTGCACACTCCGATCAAACCATATGTCTTCCACATTGCCGCCGTTCAGTTTATAGGACATGCCCTGGTCGGTCTCCACCCAGCCTTTTCCCGTATATGTATCTTTCGTTTCCACCCGGAAGTACGACCGCTCTTTTCCCTTCCATGTAAAAACCGGCGTATCGTCCTGCTGAAAAGGGCCGCCCAATGTTTCATCATGATTGCCGTAGCCGATTTTGCTTTCAGCGGCGGGCACTTCTTTGTGATTTGTTATTTTTTTCAGAAACGGCACGGGGTCCGGCCAATTCGGATCTGATTTCGGAGCCGCCAGACCGAACACGACGGAAGCGCAGATAAACAGCGCCAGCGGCAGAAACCATTTGATAATCAATCTTTTTTTAAATGCTATGTGTTCTGTCAGGCGGATGCGCTCCATATACAAAAGCCCCATCATCAAAAAGCCGATAAAGACAATCCGGATGACAGCGTATGCGGCATCATAAGGAGTAAATGTATCAAGTACGGTAATATACGCCACCGTCATGATAAAAAAGAATAAGATTTTCCGCTGATAGATCACCCAATAATGCAGCAAATACACAAGCAGCCATAAAAGCACAAAAAACAGCAATGTGCGGAATGACGGGTTCATATCATTCCATCTTCCGGTTCCGATGTGCCGGACATTCAGCATCACGTCCCGCAAAAAAGAAGCAAGCCATTCCGGCTGAAAAACCGACCCTTTATAAAACAGCATGTGAATACTGATCAACGTAAACAGAATGCAGGACGGCACGGTGACGTACCACCTCATCCGGAAGAATGACAGCAGAAATGCCAAACCGATAAAGACGATGAAAAAACCGGTATGCTTTGTATCCGTAAAATTGTGCAGCGGCCTGAGCCATTCCCACAACAATAAAAAAGCGAGAAAATAAAACAGCAGCAGACTCAGCCTGCTTCCCTGGTTCTCGTCATGCGGCATGGCGCGCCACCTCTCTTTCTAAACAACATGGGACACCCGTTTGTCCCTGATCATTTGCACCTTGATATTCTTTTGAGCGAAGATGAGAGCGAGATTCCGTTCTTTTTCAGAAAGCACGGCATTCGTTTCTTTCGCCAAAAACACCGTCATGTCAGCGCGGACGGACTCAGCCTGTTTGAGGAGATCTTCTGTAAGACTGCCCGTCACGACGGCAATAAAAGCCTTGCGGACGCGCGGATCCGCCAGCTCTTTTCCTAAACGCCCGCCTGCACCAGCTTCTTCCGATTCAGAAGCTGATGCCAGGTAACGCAGCACATTTCTGAAATGCTCTTCTCCCTCCCGGACGGGAAAAACAGTCCGGTCGCTCCCTAATGAAATAAATCCTGCGGGAGAGCCCTTCACAAGCGCGGTGTAAAGCAGAGATGCTGAGGCTGACACCGCGGCTTCAAATGAAGGAGACGGATTGCAGTCCAAAACGAAAATCATATCCGTGCTCTGCAGCGGGTCAAATTCCTTCGTCATCAGTTCATTGCGGCGCGCGGACGTTTTCCAGTCGAGAGCGGAAAACCGGTCGCCCGGCTGATAATTTCTGACGCCCGCGGCTATTGCGGAGCGGTGAACCTGAAACGGCGTGCCGGCACCCGCACCCTCTTCGCCTGATGCAGCCTGCTGCTTATCATGAACAGACCCGTACGCCGGGAATACTAAGACCGTGTCCGTTACGGAAAATGAAGCCGTCTTGTCCAAGAGCCCGAGAACATCTCCCGTCCGCACTCTTATCGTATGGAAATGATGCTCCCCGCGTGGCGCCTGCGGCAGCTCATATTGTAACGTCAGCTTCTTTTGAAACCACGGAAATATGAGCTGTTTTGCACTGCGCCTCTCGCCGAGCGTTTCCGGCATCACGTCTTCAATGACCATATATGTCAGCGGAAACGGCAGGCGTCTCGTCAGCCTGATGGTGACAGACAGTCTGTCACCAGAGGTTAACCGGGCGGAAGAAATCTCACGCGCCGCCTGAAACGCCCGCAGCGGATACACGGCGACCAGCCCGGCGTAAACGGTAAACGGCAAAAACGCATAAAATAAAAACCAGCTCACAAATCCGCCCTGGAACATGGCATAAGAAAAGACCGCCGCCATCAGTACGGCCAAAATAAGCAGCTTCCAGCCGTATAACAGCCAATGTACTTTCTTTCTCATTAGCGGACCGACATCCTTTGAACGGGAACTTTTTCCGTTTGCATGATGTCTGCGATAACCGCTTCCGGCGTGACATCATTAAATTTCGCATCGGCAGTCAAGATCATTCTGTGCGGCAGCGTATACGGAGCCAAATACTGGACGTCATCAGGAATAACATAATCGCGGTCATGAAGCAGCGCGTACGCCTGCGCGGCTTTCATTAATGAGATCGAACCGCGCGGACTTACGCCCAAATGGACGGAAGGATGCCGGCGGGTATGCTGAGTGATGCCGACGATATACGCTTTAATTCCATCATCTACCCGCACCTGCTCCAGTTTTTGCTGGAGGGTGATGAACTGTTCTTTAGAAATGACGGGCTCGAGTGTTTCGAGCGGATTGCGCCCTTCCTGCAAAGACAGAACCCGAAGCTCCTCCTCGGCAGTCGGATAGCCCATGCGCAGCTTAAATAAAAACCGGTCAAGCTGCGCTTCAGGAAGCGGATACGTTCCTTCATATTCAACCGGGTTTTGTGTCGCCATGACGAAAAACGGCTCAGCCAGCCGCATTGTCTTTCCGTCAATCGTGACATTACCCTCTTCCATCGCCTCAAGCAAAGAAGACTGCGTTTTCGGCGAGGTTCTGTTAATTTCATCGGCCAGCACGATGTTCCCCATAATTGGTCCGGGGCGGTATTCAAATTCCATCGTTTTCGTATTATAAATAGAGACACCCGTCACATCTGACGGCAGAAGATCCGGCGTGAATTGAATCCTCTTAAAGTCAGCACCGATCAGCTTGGCCAAAGCGCGGACCATCATCGTTTTTCCGACTCCCGGCACGTCTTCCAGCAGCACATGCCCTTTTGCGAGAATGGCGGCCAGGCTGAGTATGGCGATGTCCCGTTTTCCTATGATGATGTTTTCAATATGCTCAACGGCTTTCTCCAGCAGCGGATGCAGCTCTTCTTTATAAGCCATTCTTCTCCCCCTAGTCATCTCTCAAATTTCAATTATTGTAACCTAACTTTACCACAAAATATAATCAGTATAAAAAAACGTTTCAGCGAATTGTGTCCAGTCCGAAAAAGCAAAAAAGCTCCCTTTAAAAAGGAAGCTTTATTTCAGCTGGAGAGGCTCCATATGAACATGTGAATGGCCGATGGCGTGTTCCTCTTTCATCCTGCGTTCTGCCTCATTTGCGAAATCATGGCTCTCTTTAATATTCAGATCAGACGGCACTTCAATGACGAGATCAATATGAACGGAGCTGCCAAGATATCTCGCTTTAATATCTTTTAAACGGCTGACGCCGAGATTTTTCGATCGTCTGTTTATAAGCTGAAATGTCCGTTACATCGAAGCCACTGTCAAAGAGTAGGACGATTCTTTTCAAAATAAGGAGACCGATCACACGCCGTGACTGTATCAATCCAAGCAAGGCAGATTTGCAACTCAATGGTTAAGTTCACCTTAGGATTACATCGTTTCCAATGTTAATGGTTTTATGTATTCATATGCAGGCTGATAAAATTGATCAAAAAAACTTTTTCCATCCATTTTGGATTTACGAAATAGATAAGATTCATAGGTTAAAGCTATCGGAAACACTAAGCTGTTTTCTATAACTAACTCTTCTACTTTTCTATACATTTTATTTCTCTTATTCATATTAATTTCTTTTTTCGCATCTTTGAGGAGACCTCTAATATTCATAAGAGTTCCAGTATTCGCACGATAGATTTCTTTATCACTGCTGAAAAATAAAGATAAATCTTCCGGATCATTATAGTTAAAACTTGAGGAACTGACTAATATATGCTGCTGAGTATCTAAAAGGCTTTCATGTAAGGAAGAAAGTTCTGTTTTAACTACGTCGAATCCTTTTGCACTCAATAAATGATATAGCTTGTTCTGCATTTTACGCAAATGAGAGTGTTCACTATAATTATTGTAAACAATGATACTTAATTGAGGGATATACCCCCATTTCAAAAGATAATTTTCCTTAGCAGCTTGAAAATTAAAATTTATTAATTCTTCCTCATGATTAGGCACATCCAATATAGTTTCAGGTAAGAAACTATGAGCAGGCGAATATATTGACCTCTCTGTTTTCGGTATGCTGGATAATATATCTTCTTTGTTTAATGCTAAGTTAATTAAACTTCTTAATTCCTTCCACATCTTATCTTTATCATGTAAAACAAAATATTCTATAGCTATTGTGACGCTTATAGGGCTTTTCAAAATGTCAAACTCGTTTTCTGTTTGATTTTCCACTTCGGCTAATAAATCAACTTGACTTACGTCTGTATATACCACAAACTGTAATTTGTCAAAAGAATCGATTCTTTCCTCAAAGTAATCCTCATTCTTTTTTAAAGTCAAAACCTTAGAGTCTTCACTTAGGCTTTCATAGCAGTAAGCTCCAACTCCTATGGGGTTGTCTTTCCACACCCAGAGATCATTTTCTAAAAACTCTTCTCGCGGAACAATACTTAAGGCACTTCGAGTGAAGTATTTTAGAAAAAGCAAATTTAGATGTTTCAATTTTATTTTTAGTCTGTAATCATCAATAACCTTTATGCCGGAACACATATTCGGAACATATTTATTTGTCTGACTTACCTCTTCGTAACCTTCTATATCGGATAGTAATTCTGAAAAGGTAGATCTTGCCCCCTTCATCATTCCTCTGCATAAAGAAAACTCAATATCTCGAGCTAAAGCTTTTCTGTCATTGTGAAAGTAAATATCTTTTCTAAGTACAAGGAGGTATTCATTATCACAATCATTAATTTCCCATTGTTCAATAATGTTAGGCAATAAATGCCCTTCTTTGGACATCTTAAATAATGGAGGAAAAAGAGCTCTGCATATTTCATAATCACATGAATAAATATTAAAAGGAGAGATATTTTTAGAAATAGCCGAAACCCCAACTTTCAAGGTACTATTCATTCTTCCCACTCTCCAAGCCCTCTTTTATATATCTTTCTACTAGTCTTCTCGCTAATATCTGAGAAGAATCATATATCTTGAGTTTAGTATGATTCGTACAAAAAAATAAATCAGTACAAGCACAAACTACTTCATTTATCCCTTCTGTTAAAAGAATATCTTCTATCGTTTTCCATTCATCCGTTACTTTTGAACAAACTCCTAATGTTTTAGTTTTTAAAATTAATTCATCAACTCTTTTTTGATACTCATCGTTCCAAAATACATTTTTACCTTTTAACTTTAGTTTTTCTTGATATAAATTGCTTTCCACAGTCCCTCTTGTAGCAAGTAAGCCGACTTCATTTCCTTCATTTTCTAATTCATTTACTGTTTCATCAATTATATTTAATATGGGTATACTTGTCATTTGGCACAATTCTTTATAATATGAATGAACCACGTTACAAGGTATTGCTATAATCGAACAATTAGAATTGTTTAGTGAGTCAATTCCGACTTTTAATGCCTTTAACATCTCGCTGTCATCAATCGCTTTTTTAGGATGAAAAGGTGTTGGCAGCGAATATATTATCATATGGGGAAAATCATTATCGAACTTTGCTCCATATAAATTTTCACAGCAGTCCAGAACAGATTCTAAAAATGGACCTGTTGATCTTGGTCCCATCCCTGCAAGAATTCCAATTTTATAAACCTCACTATTATTCATTCTGGTTCTCTCCTTGTTAATATCTTAGAGGTTAACAATTTAAATAAACCATACACTTAGTTAAACAATAAAATTTATTCTAAGTGTATGATTTAAGAATTTTATATTAAGCTAACTGCATAAAACGATAATTTACTTTAATTTGAGTTCATATTTTAGAGGTATGCATACATGACTGCCAGGGCTTCTGCTAAAACTAGATCGGCCTAGATCATTCACTGTAAACATTCTTTGAAGCCAACGATCATTCCCATCGTATTGTGGGGTAAAGGATGAGCGAGCGTGCGCTGCTAATCTGTTGTCGATAATAATAAGGTCCCCAGGACAGAGAGGTACTTTTATAGAAACCTTACTTAATGCTTCTTTTAATAATTCCAATGCCCATTTTGCTTCTTCAGTTATTCCTTCCATTAAGGAACAATGAATGACCATTTCTGGTGCTTGAATACTGCCTGAAAGCACGGGTATGATCTTTGATAAGTCATCCGAATTAAATGAAGCAGGCGGGCTTAATTTATACAGAGGCTCTCTTAATGTTAATACTACTGAACTTGGCAGTAATTCTAAAGCATTAACTATAGAAGCAGTTTCTGTTTGTGCTTCGTTTTTATGGTCTGATCGTAAGCAATATAAAGCAAGGTGATCAGGTCTGTATGGATGTATAGCGTCTTCAGTATGATAAGTAAAAAAGACTTTCGATCCAGAGTTTTCCAAACCGCTTTCTTTCCCCTTAATCGGACAAATATCATGAATGAGTTGTCCATTTTTTTCATCAGCATACCCAATCGGCTCACCCATATACAGCATGAATAGCATGAGACATAATTCACTAACAAAGGAGATCTTATCCAAAGAGGGATTGCCATCATCAGGAGTCTGAGGTAAACTATCGTCTGTAGGCAAGTTTCTAAATAAAATCGTTCCTTCTCTGTTAGAATTTCGCTTAAAATTAATTAGAGCACTCTTTACTCTGTCTGGAAGATTATGCGAAACAAATTGTAATCTATTTAGGGCAGAATTATTAATAACATTTGGATTGAAATTAATTTCCTTAATTAAGTTCTCAATCAGTTCTTTTTCAGCCTGTGATATTTCTAAAACTACACCTTCACTCATACCTAGAGACAAACTTTTTTCTTCGGTAAGCAAGGTTGACAATTTAATCTTCCCCTTCCAAAACTCAAGTTAATGAATCTTATAAAATTATTTTTTATTGTAATATTACTGTTTTACAAAGCTTTTATATTCATACTGATGTTCTTTTATAGCATTCATGACATCTTTATAAACTTGATTTGTTTCCCCTTTAAAGATGTATCTGGCCGGAATCTTCAAATATCCGCCGCTTCCATCCAGTACTTCTCCTTTACTCCGTAAATACTCTTCTACTAAAGTTGACAATTTCCCTTTAAATGAAGTGTTTTTTTCCATTAAACAAGGCAGTTCTGCTGGAAAAGGAATTAAGAGATAGCCTGAAGATACTCCTTCATCCAGCCGCACATCCGAAACTTCTTCCCCTAATTCAACTTTTAACTGATCAGTTACAGCATCTCTGCCAATCAATAGACTTACACATCTTGGGATATCTGCTCCTCCCATACGGGCTCCAATTTCCATAAAAATAGGTTCGAGCTTGTCACTTTTCTCATCTGCAATTATTTCAAGATGGAACATAGTATTGTTTATTCCCAAGGCATTAACGGTCTTTTGGGTAAAGTCGATGAGCCCCTCATATAACATAGTCTCATTCTTATCTACAGAAACCGATCCCAATGGACTTTGTTGAAAGAATTTTATTGGCGGATTGATATACCGAAACGGAATACAAAATTTTAATTGATTATCCTTTACTAATCCATCAACGTGAAATACTGTTCCCTCACAATATTCCTCGCATTCCAAGTCCTTAAATTCTATGTGTGGCAATATTTCGTCATACTCCTCTTGATTATGAAGAATATGAACTCCTTTACTAGCAGCCATTCTCCTAGGCTTTATGACAATAGGAAAGCCTGCTTGGTTAATAAATTGTTCTAACTCCTCTACACTATCACATTTACTAAATTTAGGAGTTCTTAAGCCAGATTGGCTGACAATCTCTTTCATCCTTACCTTATCTCTGGCATTTAGAGCCTGTTCAAAAGATAGACCCTCTAATCCCTTTTCATCTCTTAATTTCCCTGAATTCAATATATCCCATTCACTCAGAGCTATTAACCGATCTATACTTCCACCTTTTTTTTCAATCGTTTCAAATGCTGTACGAATGTTATCCAAAGAGTTAATATCCTCAACAAGCTCTATGATAGAATTTTCTAAAATATTTTGAGTTAAACCCTTATTACCTTCAGCGTCAACAATATAACTTACTTTATATTCGTTATGATTCATTATCTTTTCATAATCAGGTTTTTCAGAATCCCACCCTACTGACCAGCGATTAATAATACATATGTGTTTAGTCATAATACTTGTCCCCTTTATCTTCATATTATAATTCTAAAACATCTTTCTGGGCAGCATGACGTTTATTATAAAAATAATAAGTAAATATTGTGGAGTTGACTATAATCCAAAAAATCGAAACTCCTAATATTACTTCTTGAGGTCCTGTAATTTTAGTAAAGGTAGAAGTTATTAATCCAGCAAGGGGCAGGCTTAGACGATTAAAGAAAACAATAGTTCCCATACTCTTACCTAAATGATGTTTCGGTATTAACTTAACTCGTTCTGTTCTTAGAAATACATTAAAAATCCCTATTCCACAAACCAAAAGGGCGTAGCCGATAACATAAATGTAAAATTGATTGGCTATTCCCAAAATGACGCCAGATAATGTTAACAACACAATAGATGCTATGCCTATATTATTAATACTCTTACTTTTTTTCAAAAACACAGGAATTAACAAAACCACTATAGATCCCGTGATCCCGCCAAACATCGCCAATAATGAATACTCTCTAGAGGTTGCACCAAGAACCCCTTGGGCTACAGCTGGATTTAAAGCCATTACAGTCCCCATCACAAGATTAATAAGCATTGTTGCCAGTACCAACAGCCGAAGAAAGAAATTTTTAGCTATAAACTTAAACCCATCCCCAATTGTTACTAGAACTCGTTTAATGGACTTCGTTTCCCTAACAACCAGATTTTTAGCCTTATTGGGAAGACCCAGTACTCCGAAACCTGTCATTGCAAATGCAATACCAGTAATAATAAGAAAATCCATCTCTTTTATAAATAGAACCAATATACTTGCCAAAGCTGGTCCCATCACTTGGGAACTAAGCTCCAATCCTTGGATTAACGATTGGATGCGGGGAATATCGTTATTATCAAAGTTCCTCCCGATAGTTGTTTCTAATGTGACAAAGTTTAATGAGTTTAAAATAGCGAACAAAGATGCTGCAACTGAAAGTATAATAAATGTTTGGCTTGGCATATAGATTAATAATAAGAAACCTGATATGGAAACTAATGCTCGCAGGCTATCGCCAATAATATAAAGTTTCTTTTCTTTATAAGTATCTACAAGCACTCCTATAAAGGGGAGTAATAATACTGCCGGCAGCCACTCTATAAGGAATGCTAATCCTGATTTGGACGCTTCTCCGGTGTATTGAAAAATTAATAAAGGGATAGCAAATAGCAGAAGTTGTTCGGATACTGTTGATACAAATCTGCACCCAAGGAACAAAATCAATTTAGATGTATAGATACTATTAGACTTTTTCAAGATAGTCTAAAGGCTCCTTTAATTCCATATTATAGTACACAGGTTTTATCCATCCGTTATGTAGAGTTTTTACTCTTATAGAATCTACATCTTTAATTACGTCTTCCTTTAGTCCAGAAAGCATTCCCAGCCAACTCCAATTACTGCTTCCCATAGCGGAAACGATGTCCCCTAAATTTTGGGCCTGTGTATGCTTAGATTTCATATTTTCCGCATACTTAATTTCAAGTACTCTATCTTGATTAGGAATTCCGTAAGCTATCCCTAAGCTCTCCTTACATTCTCCTCCCCAAAAGGCCGTTGGAATGATCTCTTTTTCATTTAGGACTAACTCCATTGATTGTCGGTAAATACTATGTGGTTCAATTCCGTATGAACAAGCTATAATCTCAGTAATATTTGCTCCGCCAGGCCTTCCAAAGTTACAATCTATTAATTTAACTTGATTTTCTGAAACAATAAATTCAGTATGAAAAAATCCTCTGCTATACCCGCTTCTCTCCACTAGAGTTTGAACAATCTTGCACAATTCTTTCTGAGCTATAGAATGATAAGGGAATATGAATACCGATTCTGCATTTTCCGTCTTCCTTCTGCCAGTTACTCCGATTGGAATTACTTTACTCTCTAAAACGTATCCCTCTAAGCTTACAAGCTCTCCGTCTATTATTTCTTGAACGACATATTCGTCAGGGTGCAGATGCTTAGGTAAGGTTTTATCAAATAATTTTTCTATATTCTCAATATCATTTTCATCCTCTAATACACTTATACCTTTAGCACCAGCTGCAAAGGATGGTTTTAGTATCAATCCATTCTGTGAAGCAGATAACATTTTTTTTATCTCTGAATAAGGAATCGCCCCTGTAGTGAAAGAAAGTGATAGCGGCGTAAATTCTGGGATAATGTCATTGACATACGCCTTATCCTTAAGTAATTCAATTTTTGGATCAATTCCCTTTATATCTAAAGCGCCGCATAATTTAGTGCAAATTTCTAATTTACTATCTAAAAAAGAGATAACTCCTGCAATGTCCTCTTTTGGAAAAGTTCTTATAATCTCATACAGCTCTTCAAAAGAATTAGTATTACAATTAATAAACTTATAAGATGTAAGTTGAGAGAGTGCATCTCCTTCCTGACTATTTAAGTTTGTCAAGAACAGAACATTCAGATTCATTTCCTTTGCCGCTTTTACAATATACTCTGGCCCAATAACAGAAGAATCAATAACAAATAAGGTTTTCACGTTTTCTAATTCTCCCTTCTATACGACTCAAAAGAAAGAAAAGGGTTAGAATTTAATTCCTTACCCTCTCCCTATTAGAAGTTATTATTTTTGATTAGGACGTGTAATCGTCGTGTTTGGACCTGCATCATGATATTGAATGAAATCTAAAATACTTTCTGCGCCAGAGATAAACTTTAACAATCTCTCCAGTCCAATTCCAAATCCAGCTGTTTGTACTTGTGATTTATCTTTCCATTGCGCATATTCCGGATGATAAGAATTGCCGAGCGTTTTTGATTGGTTAATAATCTCCTCTCCGCTAGTTGGACGGATACCCCCGGTAGTTAGTTCACCGTAGCCAAAAGGCAACATTAAATCGTAAGTTTGAAAAACACCTTTTGGACTTTCGTGATAAATTGAATCTCTAACTCCTGCTGGATAGTTATAAATCCAAAAAGGTGTGTCGAATTGGTTAGAAAGAAGTGCGTCTTCTTCAGAAGTAAGATCCCCTTCTGAATCTTTAGATCGTCCTACTCTTTCTAAGGCTTCTTCAAATGTTATTCTAGGATATGAGCCTTTTACCAAGCTCTCTGTGTTGCGTTTTGCTAAAGGAGTTAACGTCAAATTATCATTATTATCAATTAGAGATAAAATCTTATTGCCTGCTTCATAGAGAATCTTCTCCCCTAAATCGAAAACATCTTCCATTCTCTCAGTTCTCCATTCAATTTCAAATTGAAAGAAGGAATAAATATGTTTTGCAGATAGCTCTTCCCCTTCCATCAATAATCGAAGGCATGGGGCAAGGCAATAAACCTTAGGTAAATATTCCGTTGCCATCTGTTTTTCTACAACATGACTGACACTCATATAGTAATACTGTTCACCTGCCACCTCAACTTTTGAATTAAAGGAGGAGTCATGATCCCCATTTTCTCTAATGTCAGGTAAAGTTTTATCCCCTAGTACGATTACTGAATGCTTGGCACCTGGCTCATATCTTCTAGAAAAGGGAGTCGGAACAATTTCGTCAAACTTAAATAAATCCATTGAATTTCTCAGCGACTTTAAAAGAGTTGAAGTCCACGCATAAGTTTCATTATAAGCGAGTTTTCTAGTATCTAAATTTTCAATTTCAACCTTCATTTGTTACACCTTCCTATTCTGAATATTAGTAAATAAACATAATTAACCTTTAAATTTAATTACAAAAATAAGAATAAATTGTATATTTGTAATTAAATACATTTACAGAAAACAGATTATTATAACAAAATGATTCTGTCAATTAAAAATATATTAAATAGTCCAAATTATCTGTTCTCTCCTGTAATTCCGATAACGTACTGATACTGACGAATGCCTCGAAATTTATTATCACCAGCTGCCTAATATTGTCTGGCAGACTACAAACATAGGGCTGCATGCCCGCTGTCGTCCAAGCTTTTGGCATCTCTTGTCTAGCAGAAAAAATAGATTCCAACGGCACTAGCAGTCCGACAACCATCACAATAAAAGATTCAATAAGCGATGCGATCGTTTCCGCCCGAAAGTGGCCGTGAATGGATGCGACTATCACAGCCACCGAAACAATAATGTCAGTTATTATTAAACCTCTGCAGTAAGTGCTTCTGAGTGAAAAACATAACCGATGATCTTTGCAGATAGAACAGGATAAGCAGCAATAGTGACCATTGTCCCGGATTCTCCCTTTTTCAGTTCATCATTTCTCTTCATATTAAAAAACTCCTCTCTGCTCGCATTTTCCTATTATTGAGATACATCACTGAACCACAGTAGGTCTATAGAAACACCTTGCGTCATTTTCTGCGTACGGATGAGAAAAGAAGTCACATTTTCTCACATCATTAACAAATGTCTCATGCATTTATGATAGAATAACATTTGTCGGAATATTCAGCATAAAACAACCCAAAAGGAGGCAAAGAATGAATCAGCCTAATTCTTTATCGAAGGGATTAAAAACCCGGCATATGACCATGATTTCAATTGCCGGCGTGATCGGCGCCGGATTATTTGTCGGAAGCGGATCCGTCATTCATTCCACCGGACCCGGAGCGATTGTCTCCTACGCATTAGCAGGACTATTAGTGATTTTTATTATGAGGATGCTGGGGGAAATGTCCTCCGTTAACCCGACAAGCGGTTCGTTTTCACAGTACGCACATGACGCCATCGGGCCGTGGGCCGGTTATACCATCGGATGGCTGTATTGGTTTTTCTGGGTCATCGTCATTGCCATTGAAGCCATTGCAGGCGCCGGAATCATACAGTACTGGTTCCCCGGGATTCCGTTATGGCTGACGAGTCTGCTTCTGACCGTACTATTAACACTGACGAATATTTATTCAGTTAAATCGTTCGGCGAATTTGAATACTGGCTTTCCTTAGTGAAGGTAGCGACGATCGTTGTCTTCTTAATAGCGGGATTTGCTTTCATTTTCGGAATCGTCCCCGGCAGCAAACCGGTCGGGCTGGAAAATCTGACAGGCAACGGCGGATTTCTCCCTAATGGCCCAAGTTCCGTTCTGCTCGGAATCGTCGTCGTCATTTTCTCTTTCATGGGATCTGAAATCGTCGCAATCGCAGCGGGAGAAACGTCAAACCCGGTCGAATCCGTCACAAAGGCGACCCGCTCAGTCGTCTGGAGGATCATTATTTTTTACGTCGGTTCCATTACGGTTGTGGTCACGCTGCTTCCGTGGGATTCAGCCAATATTTTGGAAAGCCCCTTCGTTGCCGTTTTGGGACATATCGGGGTTCCCGCAGCCGCTCAGATCATGAATTTCATTGTCCTGACAGCCGTTCTGTCCTGCCTGAACTCCGGGCTTTATACGACGTCACGGATGCTGTATTCACTGGCGGCGCGAAATGAAGCGCCGCGGCGTTTTATGAAACTGAGTAAAAGAGGCGTACCGGTCCAAGCCATTATCGCCGGCACCTTTTTCTCCTATATTGCCGTTGTCATGAACTACTTTTCTCCTGACTCCGTATTCTTATTTCTGGTCAATGCATCAGGGGCGATCGCACTGCTCGTCTATCTCGTCATCGCCGTCTCACATCTGAGAATGAGAAAGAAAATCGAACGGACAAACCCTGAATCTCTTAAAATCAAAATGTGGTGCTACCCATACTTAACCTACCTGACGATCATTGCTATTTGCGCCATCTTGTTATCTATGCTGTTTATCAGCTCAATGCGGTCTGAATTTCTGCTGACAGGATTTATTACACTGCTGGTGCTCGCCTCCTATGTATTCCGCAAAAAACAAAAACCGAAAGAGAGCGCTTCCGCAAACCGGGTTGCGCAATAACCGAAACACCCGTCCTCAAAAAAGGGCGGGTGTTTTTTTAACCAACTTGTTCCAGGCGGCATTATCTATAGTACAGGAATTCAATAAATGATAAGGACAGGATAAATAATGGCACTTGAAAAATTTGCAGATGAACTGCCGATTATCGAAACACTGGAGCCGCAGAAGAAATCAGACGGCAGCACGTATTACGAAGTCACAATGAAGGAATGCTTTCACAAGCTGCACCGCGATCTCCCGCCGACCCGGCTGTGGGGGTATAACGGTTTGTTTCCGGGTCCGACGATCGACGTTAACCAAGGTGAAAGCATTTATGTTAAATGGATGAATGACTTGCCGGATAAGCACTTTCTGCCCGTAGACCATACCATTCACCATTCAGAAAGCGGCCATCAGGAACCCGATGTCAGAACCGTCGTCCATTTACACGGAGGAGAAACGCCGCCTGACAGCGACGGCTATCCGGAAGCCTGGTTCACACGGGATTTTAAGGAAACGGGGCCTTATTTTGAAAAAGAGGTATACCATTATCCAAACAAACAGCGCGGGGCGCTATTATGGTATCACGACCATGCCATGGCGGCCACGAGGCTCAATGTGTACGCCGGACTTGCCGGGATGTATATCATCCGTGAGCGAAAAGAAAAGCAGCTGAAGCTTCCCGCCGGAGAGTACGACGTACCGCTTATGATTTTGGACCGCACGTTAAATGACGACGGTTCCTTGTCTTATCCGAGCGGGCCGGATAATCCTTCCGAAACGCTGCCTACCCCTTCAATCGTCCCGTTTCTTTGCGGAAATACCATTCTCGTCAACGGAAAAGCATGGCCGTATATGGAAGTCGAACCGCGGACATACCGTTTCCGCATTCTTAACGCCTCAAATATGAGAACATTTACTCTCTCGCTCAATAACGGCGGCCGGTTTATCCAAATCGGTTCTGACGGCGGACTGCTCCCCCGCTCTGTCAGAACACAGACCATCAGCTTAGCCCCGGCAGAGCGGTATGATGTGCTGATTGATTTCTCCGCTTTTGACGGAGAACATATCATTCTGACGAACGGCACCGGCTGCGGGGGCGACGTCAACCCGGATACCGACGCCAATGTCATGCAGTTCCGCGTCACAAAACCGCTAAAGGGAGAGGACACAAGCCGGAAGCCTAAATATCTTTCAGCCATGCCTGATGTGACCTCAAAACGAATACACAATATCAGGACGCTTAAACTCACAAATACGCAGGACAAATACGGCCGGCCGGTTTTGACGCTTAATAACAAGCGCTGGCATGATCCTGTGACAGAAGCGCCGAAGCTCGGCACAACGGAAATCTGGTCGATTATCAATCCGATGGGGGGAACCCATCCGATACACCTGCACCTTGTTTCCTTCCAAGTCCTTGACCGGCGTCCTTTTGACTTAGAGCGTTATAACAAATTCGGCGACATTGTGTATACGGGCCCCGCCGTCCCGCCTCCTCCAAGTGAGAAAGGCTGGAAAGATACCGTGCAGGCGCACTCCGGAGAAGTCATCAGAATCGCGGCGACATTCGCTCCTTACAGCGGACGCTACGTATGGCACTGTCATATTTTAGAGCATGAAGATTACGACATGATGAGACCGATGGACATCATGGATAAGCAGTAAACAAGAATCACCCCTTTTTTCCGGAAGGGGCTTTTTTTATTTATCCAAAAAGAAAAAATAAGAAGCCGCTTATTTGCATATACTGTAATAACAGGAAGACGATGCACCCTCATTGGAAATATGGATAGAAAAAGGAATTAGGAGATTAGGGAAAAGTATGAGACAATGAAGGAGTGCACGAAAATTCATAAGGGAAGAAGTGACTTTATGTCTTACTACAACAAACGTAATCAGGAACCGCTGCCTAAAGAAGATGTCAGTACGTGGGAATGCACGAAAGAGGACTGTATCGGCTGGAGCAGAAAGAATTTTGCCGGCACCGGCAGTGATACCCCGACTTGCCCCCTTTGCGGCAGTAAAATGATCGACGGCGTCCGTTCGTTGGTGAATCTCCAAAACAACAATCAAACGGCATCAAGTTAGACCTCCCTTTTACGAGTCTCAACATAGAGAAGGCCTCCATATCCCATGAGAGGCCTTTGCGTTATCATGTCCTTTTATGATGAAAAGGAGCAATGAACATGAAAAACGATCAGCAGCAAAAAGACCTGAAGGAAATGGCGAAACGGAAGAAAAAGAACCTTGCCGCACAGTCATTCATCGAAACACTCCATTTTGCCGTTCCGATTCTCCGTTTTTTCAAATGGCTCGCCTCAGCCGCAGCCAGCTTTGTTTATTAAAAAACACCCAGCTGGCGCTGAGTGTTTTTTTCATTATTGGATAACGGAAAAGCTGTTGATAATGCCGCTGTCATTTTCCCAGACTTTTTCACATTTTTTCGTATCCACATGATAAGCATAAATGGTCCGGACCTTCGCGTTCCGCCCCGTTTCATCCTTCAAGCGCTTAGCGCCTTTGGCTTCCGCCATGAAATAAATGATGCTGCCGTCTTTCGAAAACTGCGGCTGGGCATCTATCAGCGGAGAGAAATCCTTCCCGTTTGTAATAATCGTTTCATCTTTTTTCGTTTTGACATTCATCAGACGGATGGACGCTTTTTGTTCCGTCCCTTTTTGTGTATAAGATGTAAAGACAAGGTTCTTTCCGTCCGGTGACATCGCCACGTCGCTGATAAACTGTTCAAGATTGGTCAGATCCTTAAGGTTTTTGTCCGCCCCTGCTGCAAACCGGATATTCGTCGGTTCAGGGTCAATCCCCTTCTCATTTGCCTCATCCGTTTTTTTATAATCCTCTTTAACGGAATAATGCAGAAGCGCAAAATCGTTTTGGCTGCGGTTATAAAAGAAGCTGCTCACACTGTCGTCTTTCTCATCCGCCGCCGGATACAGATTTTGATAACGCTTCGTTTTCAAATCAAAAGATGCGAGACGGAAAATATCTTCATCCGCTTTACCGAGACGGAAATAAATGTGCGTCAGGTCCTTTGATAAAAACAGACTGTCAGCGCTCGCCGATCCTTTATAAAGCACCGTCTTCTTTTTCGTCTTCAGATCAAGCTTATACAGACGCATTTCATTTTGATCATTATTACCGACAAAATAGAGCGCCTGGTGGGCGTCATCCAGCGCAAACGCCGGATATGCCGAAAGCTTTTCCTCGTACAGCATGCGGCTGTCTTCATAATATTTCGTCATCAGATCTTTGTCTGTAAGGGAAACAAGCAGCTTGTCATGGCCGCCGGAAACAACGGCTTTTCCGCCGCTGCCGCTTTTTCCTTTGATCAGCAGAACGGCTCCGATGACCGCCGCCGCCAAAACAGCGGCTGCGAGGATCCAAATCCATCGTTTCTTCTTCATTATCAATCTCTCCGTCAATCAGAAAAAGCAAGAATCACTCTCCTTGCTTTTTAAGATGGTCTATTTTAATAGCTGTAATGTCCGGATACTCTTCCTTTGCTTAACGGATATCCGAGCGCTTTGAACGCTTTCGGGCTGACATCCAATACGGCATTCGGCAGACGGCCTACATCATTTTTGTATACTGTGATAACCTTTTTCGGTTTTGATTTCGCATAAGCTCTGATTTTCGTTCCGTTTCTCGGAACGTCAAATCCTAATTTTGTCGCGCAATCCCAGTGTCCCAGTTTTTTACCGGACGATCCTTTTTTACCGACTCCATTATACCATGTAATATTTCCGTTCACTTTTTTAGCACTTGCATCAGAAGAGAAACTGATCGCTCCCAGCGTGCTTCCTGCTAAAATCAATAAGGCTAAGAATAACTTCTTCAAGCTTTCATCCTCCTGATTCTTTATTCTAGGCAAAATTATACACCAAGAAGACGTTTATAATATTTCAATCACTTTACATGTTCATTACAACGTGACGGAGACACGCACTCAATTGATGACACAAACTTCTGTTCTATATAATTCCATGGTAAATTATACTACAAAATTTAATACATTAGCGTTATAATATTCATAGAGTATTTCTGCATTCAATATGGACTTTTTATAAGGCCTATTGATAGTTGCGTAATATGATATAGTTTGTGAAATCAGGCTTCAGGAAGCATTTCTTCCTTTTAACCGTGGTTCATATTGATCATGTACCTATACTCGTTTCTATCAGACTAGGAGTGATAATCAATGAAAGCGGCAAGATGGCACAATCAAAAAGACATTCGAATCGAAAACATTGATGAACCTAAAGCAGAACCGGGAAAAGTCAAAATTAAAGTCAAATGGTGCGGGATTTGCGGTAGCGACCTTCATGAATATCTGGGAGGCCCGATCTTTATTCCGGTCGGCAAACCTCATCCGTTAACAAACGAAATGGCGCCCGTCACGATGGGTCACGAATTCTCAGGAGAAGTCGTGGAAGTAGGAGAAGGCGTCAAAAATTTCAGCGTCGGCGACCGTGTCGTCGTGGAACCGATTTTTGCCACACACGGACATCAGGGAGCCTATAACCTTGATGAACAAATGGGATTCTTAGGCTTAGCCGGAGGCGGCGGCGGATTTTCTGAATATGTGTCCGTTGACGAAGAATTGCTGTTTAAGCTTCCTGAAGAGCTTTCTTACGAACAGGGCGCGCTTGTTGAGCCGTCAGCAGTAGCGCTTTACGCCGTCCGCCAAAGCAAATTAAAAGCGGGCGACACGGCAGCCGTTTTTGGCTGCGGACCGATCGGACTGCTTGTGATTGAAGCCCTGAAAGCGGCCGGCGCAACGGATATTTACGCGGTCGAACTTTCACCGGAACGCCAGGAAAAAGCGAAAGAACTCGGCGCTATCATCATTGATCCGTCAAAAACGGATGATGTCGTTGAAGAAATCGCTAAACGCACAAACGGCGGCGTTGACGTTTCTTATGAAGTGACAGGCGTTCCTGTCGTTCTCCGCCAGGCGATCCAGTCAACAAACATTTCCGGTGAAACGGTTATCGTCAGCATCTGGGAAAAAGGAGCGGAAATCCATCCGAACGATATCGTCATCAAAGAACGGACCGTAAAAGGCATTATCGGATACCGTGATATCTTCCCTTCCGTTCTCGCACTGATGAAAGAAGGCTACTTCTCAGCAGATAAGCTCGTCACGAAAAAAATCGTGCTCGACGATTTGATTGAAGAAGGCTTCGGCGCTTTAATCAAAGAGAAAAACCAAGTGAAAATCTTAGTCAAACCGAACTAAGCCGTTCGGCAAAATACCAGACACATTCGAAAAAGAGCCGCTCAGGCTCTTTTTTCGTCTCTTCCTCTTCCCTTCCTTTTCCTTTTAAAAATGATCCGCTCTGCGCAAACTATTTTTTACCCTGTCCCGTCTATCCTTAGGCAGCAGCCTATGATACGTATTTTTTAAAAAGGAGCCCTTTGAAGCAATGAAGAACGAAACAGCCAAAGCGTCGCTTGTGACGTGCATAACTGAGCGCAAAGAAGACTTTTACCGGCTTGCGTACAGTTATGTAAAGAACAAGGATGACGCGTTAGATATTGTTCAGGAATCAATTCAAAAAGCGCTGACATCGGTCGAATCCGTCAAAAACCCCGATGTCATCAAAAGCTGGTTTTATAAAATTTTAGTGCGCACGGCCATTGATTTTCTCCGCAAACAGAAAAAGCTTAAAGTGATGGACGATGAAACGATCGAGTTTTTAAGCCGCGGAAAGGAAGATCACTACAAAGACACAGACCTTCACGAAGCGCTTGACGACCTGCCGCATCCATATAAAACCATTATCATTCTGCGTTTCTTTGAAGACCTGAAATTAGAAGAAATCGCAGACATCACGGGGGAAAACATCAATACCGTTAAAACACGCCTTTACAGGGGGCTGAAGCTTATGCGCATTCAGCTGACGAAGGAGGATCTTTCTTAATGGAAAAGAGATTAGAGCAATTAAGGGAAGAGTACAAAAGTGTGCCCATTCCTAAAGAATTGGACATCATTGTCGAAAAAGCCCTTCAGCCAAAACCGAAGAAAAAACGAATCGTGATGTGGCCGACATCCGCGGCAGTCGCTGCGGCCGTCTTATTTACCGCCGTTGTCAATATCAATCCGGATGCCGCACAGGCCATGTCCAAAATCCCCGTCATCGGCAAAGTCGTCCAAGCCATCACGTTCGTGGAGATGAAAGAAGAAAAGAACCAATCAAGCATTGATGTGAAAACACCCGCACTGTCCGGCCTTTCCAATCATAAACTTGAAGACAGCATCAACCGGCATTATATGAAAGAAAGCAAAGAGCTGTATCAGGAATTTATGAAGGCGGCCTCAAAAAGCAAAAAAGGCCACCTCAGCATCTACAGCGATTATGAAACCGTGACTGATACAGCGGATCTGATCTCAGTCCGCCGTGATATCGAAAAAACACAAGCTTCCGCTTATACGCAAAGCCGATACATCACGATTGATAAAAAAAATGAGGCCGTGCTTACGTTAAAGAGTTTATTCAAAGATGACCGTTATATCAAAGTCATCAGCCAAAATATTAAAGAACAAATGAAAAAGCAGATGAAAGAAGACCCGAATAAAATCTACTGGGTCGAAGATGATGATATGGCGGAGCCTTTCAAATCCATCCGCGCTGACCAAAACTTTTATATTACAGATCAGCACAAACTTGTCATCTCATTTGATGAATATGAAGCGGCACCCGGATATATGGGCGTTACAGAGTTTACAATACCGACCTCTGTCATCTCCAAACTGCTTGTCGGAGACCGCTACATCCGGTAAAAGAAAAAAATCCATGATATCCGCAGATCATGGATTTTTTCTTTTTCCCGCAACAGCCATTGCGCAAGGGAACCCTTTCATATAACAGACGCCGGACAGGGGCTGAAAAGTTTAAGAGAATCAGAACATTTCATTCATTTTTTCTGAAACAAAATCCCCTTCCGGATGCGTCTATTTAACGGAACAAATGGAAGACTGTACAGAAATCTGCCATAGCCATCCGCAAAACAGCGAGAATTTCCGCACATATTATTGGAGGAATACCATGTCAGACAAGTCACTGCACCACCGCTATATTCCCGGACTGGATGGACTTCGCGCCTTTGCCGTCCTCGCCGTGATCGCATATCACCTGAATTTTAGGGCCGACGGCGGTTTCATCGGTGTTGATATCTTTTTTGTTTTATCGGGATATTTAATTACATCTATTATATTGCCTGCCCAAGGCAATGACATCACCCTTGATTTGCGTGATTTTTGGGTGCGCCGGATCAGACGGCTTCTGCCGGCGGCTTATCTCATGATTATCACGACAGTCATTTGGGTCGTACTGTTTAACAGCGAGCTCCTGCATACCGTACGCGGAGATGCGGTCTCCTCACTTTTTTACATAAGCAATTGGTGGTTTATCTTTCATAAACTTTCTTACTTCGATAGCTTCGGCTCCCCTTCGCCATTAAAAAACCTGTGGTCGCTGGCGATTGAAGAACAGTTTTATATCATATGGCCCTTTTTGCTGCTTGCGGGAATGTACATATGTAAAACACGGGCCCGGCTTGCAGCCGCGGTCATGTTCCTCGCGTTATGCTCAGCAGTCGTAATGAGTATGATGTATGTGCCCGGCGGAGATCCGAGCCGCGTTTATTACGGGACGGACACCCGTTCATTTGAATTGCTGATCGGCTGCGCTTTAGCTTTAGTATGGCCGATGAAACGATTATCTTCCAAACGGCTGCCGAGCAGCATGAAACACCTGCTTCACGGGGCAGAGCTTGCCGCCTTTGCCGCACTGGTGCTTTGCGTCTTTTACACGGATGAATATGAACCCTTCCTGTACAAAGGCGGCATGCTTTTGATCAGCATCACCGCAGCGGTTCTTGTTGCATGTATATGCCATCCGAGCAGCTTTATAGGATATGTCCTTTCATGGAAACCGCTTCGCTGGATCGGAACGAGATCATACGGAATCTATCTTTGGCATTACCCGGTTATCGTGCTGAGCACCCCGGTGCAGGAAATCGGAAATCCTGTTTATTGGCATTGTGCCGTCAGAATCGGCGTCACTTTCATTTTGGCCGAGCTTTCTTATCATTTCATTGAGAAGCCGATCCGCACTGCGGGCTTCCGGCCATTTTTACGCCGCGTGTTTCTGAACCGCTTTCTGGAATGGAAGACGTCCTCTGTCATCAGCAGAATGTCGCTCGGCCTCATTCTTGCCGCCATTCTCATATTTGCGGGCGGGCTGTCAGGGATAGCCGAAGAGAAAAAACAGCCGCAATGGACGTACGCGCAAAGCGAGCAGCAAGAAACAGCCGTCGCTTCGCACAAAACGGCCGATCACGATCAACCTGTTAAAGAAGATGACAGCAAGAAAAAACACGGCGGCGAAAAAACGGATACCGTATCAGACAACAACAAGAAAAAAACAACAGGCAAATCAGATACGAAGAAGACGAAAGACAAAAAGGAACAGTCATCTCAAAAAACGGCTGACCCAAAACAAACACAGCCTCAGCAAGACGTGCTGGCCATCGGTGACTCGGTGATGCTGGACATTGCGTCATACCTGCGGCAGTCCCTTCCTCATGTCACCATCGACGGAAAGGTAGGAAGACAAGTCTCTCAAGCACTCCGGCTCACTTCGGAATATGCGTCATTTAATCAGCCGGACAAAGCGGTCATCATCGAGTTAGGAACGAACGGCTATTTCACAAACAGCCAAATTGAATCACTGATCAGCTCCTTCTCAAAAGCCGATATTTATCTTGTCAACACGCGTGTGCCCCGGCAGTGGGAAAGCAAAGTAAACGAGTCATTGCGCCGGCAGGCCGAGTCACGCAAAAATGTGACCCTTGTCGATTGGCACGCAAAAGCATTGCAGCACCCTGAATACTTCACACCGGACGGCGTCCATCTCATACCCGAGGGATCAAAAGCGCTGACATCCCTCATCGTCCAAACCATGAAATCATGACAAAAAAAGAGGCCCCCAAATGGCCTCTTTTTCGTATATCGTCAGGCAAGCTTCTGTCCGCAATTCGGGCAAAAATTCGCGCCTTCTGTTTTCGTTCCGCAGTTCGGACAAAATTTCGGCTTAGCCGCTCCTTCTGAGCCGTTTGCCTGCGCCGTCCCCTCATTTTGCTGACTTTGATTCTGCTGCGGCTGGTTCTGCTGATTTTGATTCATTTGGTTCATCATTTGATTGGCCATATTCATCCCCATCATCATGCCCGCCATGTCGGAGGCAGCACCGCTTCCGCTCATTTTGCCGGATGACATTCCGTCCGTCATGGAAATCTGCTGATAGCGGTTCACATCGCCCACCATGCCGTAAGAAGCGTTTTTCGTAATCATATCCTGCACTTCCTGCGGATAGTTAAAGCTCATAATATTGAAGCCGGTAATCGACATCCCGTCTCCGATCAGCTGCATATCAAGATCTTCTTGAATCCCTTTTCCAATTTCAAATGAATTCGACTGCAGATTGAACATGTCTTTTCCTTCTTTTGTGATCCACTTCATCAAAAGCTGATCCAGAATAGACGTAATCCGGATTTTAATGTCATCCACTAAATAGCTGTCCTTGACACCCGCAATCTTATCAATCAATCCGATGTAGTCAATGACCTTGAAGTTAAATGTGCCGTTTGCTCGGATCGGCATACCGCCCGGCATTCCCGCCGCCGGAATGTTAATGGCGTTTTTCGTGCCCCACTTCACGGTGAACTCCTTCGTATTCACAAACAGCACTTCAGCCCGCATGCCGCTGTTAAAGCCAAACTTAAATCCTTTTAATGTCGATAGAAACGGAATGATTTCTGATTCGATATCATAATCGCCGTCATCACGGAAAATCCCTTCAATCTTCCCGTTGTATAAAAAGATGGCATCCTGTCCCGGCCGGATGATCAGACGGCTGCCTTTTTTAATTTCACGGTTGTTCCATTTATAGAAAACCATGTCGTCTCTGAATTCTTCCCATTCCACCACATTTGCTAACTGATTTCTGAAAAAGCCCATGTATGTTCAAATCCTTTACGTTAAATTTAAAAGCTTCCCTTGCTTCCGCTGTAAGACGTGCCGCCTCTCGTGACTCCGCTGTCATTGTCATTATCTTTGTCAGGCTTTCTTTCTCTTGTCACGTCCGTTCGGATATATGTGTCGTGCTGGTCCAGCACTTCAGACGTATCGTGATCCATATACGTGCTTCCGGTGACGGTGACCCTGCCGCCGGAATTGTACACCATCACTGTGACGGCGATACCGGCTGCGGCTGCGGCGATCATCAGCTGAAACCACCATGTGAGCAGCAGATTGTCAGACTTGCTGTCCGGGCTTTTCCCCATATCTTTATAGGACATTTTAATGTAGGTCTGAAATGCCTTTTCATAATGACCTGCGGAAATGTCTGACGAAATCGTATTCCTGATCGTATTCAGCCGGCTGCTGTTCAAATACGTCTCCGCCTTTTTATACCCGGAGATAAATACTTCCCGGTCCTTCATATCAATGGTCAATATCGCCGTGCTTCCGCTAAAATGACTGTCATAAAAATCACCGGCATACTGCTCGATGTCCTTACCGCCCGTTCCGTTTGCGGTAAGAATGATAAAATCGGTATGGCGCTTTGCCCCGAGCTTCCCCGCCAATTCCTCAAGTTTCTTCGTTTCATCCTTCGTTAATAAATGAGCATTGTCATAAACATATTGCTTCTGTTCCGCAGCAGACGCTGTTGTATGTAAAGAAAAAGACAGCATCAGAAAAAGGACGAAGCACAAGAGACACGCTTTTTTCATCGATCCTCTCATCAAAAACCGCCTCCTATCATAAGGGAGACAAGTCTTAATGCTAAAAACGCACCGGCGGTTATGCCGCCGAACCACGCGGCCACTTTTCCGGCGCTGATCGGCGGTTTGCCGACAACCTTGCCCGTCTGCCCGTTCATTGCGAAAATATGTTCAGTCCGTTCAAAATCGTAGCTGACCATCCAGACCGGAAGCAGTACGTAAAAGCTGCTGATTTTATCGGTCTGAATCTGCTCATCCGTTATGTCAGCCGTCGTATAGCCGGAGAAGGTGGATCTGATATAAGAATCAATATAATGGCTGATTTTATCCTTCGCCCGCGGAAAGAGATCGTCATCGGTATAATTGTACTTTTCCGCTATATAACCAGCTAAATAAGCCGTATTAAACTCCTTCAGCTCACTGTAAGCGTAAGGCTCCAATTTGTCCATTAATTCATCATTCATTTTTTCTGAAGCGTCGACCGGAATTTTGAGATAATCGAGATTGATATCACGATACGCGTTGTAATACTCAGTCTCCGTCACCCGGTATTCTCCTTCATCATAATGATGTACTCTCGTACAAACGGCATTGACCTGAACCTTGCTGTTTAAGTCAAACATCCAAAACGGCACGTACATACCGGTTATGCTCTTCACCCGATCGGCAGTCATAAATCCCCTCGGTGTCAGCCGGCCGTTTCGGCACCACTTTTTAAAAGCGCTCATGGCCTCTTCTTTACTGATCGTAAAAGGAATCACCATGGAAGGCGCGAGGTTTCCTGATAATCGGTCGGCGAGAACGGCGGCTCCTCCGCAAAATCCGCACGTTGTGGCCGTCGTTTCCGCCTCAGTCATCAGAACCGCGCCGCAGTTCTCACAGCGGTACTCGTTCGCCTCATTTTCGGAAAATCTCGTCGTAATATACTCCTTTGGCAGGCTTTCAATCTGATCCTGCCGCCCGCAGCTGTGACATGTCAGCATGCCGGATGAACTGTCAAAGACCATATCATCTCCGCAGTTCGGGCATTTATAAGAAATGATCATTCTGTTTCTCTCACTTTCTCTTTATATCGGACAAAGCTGCAGCCCGCTTTCTATTGGTCTTTACTGAAAAGCATTTTCTGCTTGAGCGCCGCCAGTTCATCATCAACACTGCTTTGATTGCTGTCATATTTAGCCGTCAGCTCGTCAATATCGTCTTTCGGAGACGCGTTCAGCTCCGCCATCGCATTGGCATGATCAAGCGCCCGGTTGACCTTGTCTTCCATTCTGCCGAAAGCGGTCAGCGATTGGCCCGCATTTGACACAGAGGACCCCAGTTTATTCATTCTTTCCTGTGTTTTCGCCACAGACCACTTCGCTTTGATGGCATTTCGCCGCGACTCAAGCTCTCCGATATCAGCAACAAGCTTGTCATGCATTTTGCGCATTTGAGACGCGTTGGAAGAAGCGAGCTGATAAGCTGTTTGCAGCTCAGTCAGTCTTGATTCAACAGCCGCTTTCCTTTCCAAAAATGTCCGCGCATCGGCTTCATTTCCTGCCTGTAAAGCTTTCATCGCGTAGCTTTCCATCTTTTCGGCATCAGCCTGACATTCCGTCAACGCTCTTTTCGCCCGCTGTTCCTCAGCCATGACAGAAGCCGTCTCCGCTTTCACTTTTCCTAAATCACTGTTCAGATTCCGCAAATATTGATCAACCATTTTCTCAGGGTTTTCAGCTTTATCCAGCAACGCATTGATATTACTTGACATAATGTCTTTAAATCTTCCTAAAATACTCATTTTTCATTTTCCTCCTAAAGTTAAATAGTAACAAGTTCACAGTTATATATACTGATTTTTTTCGAAAAAAGTTTCAATTTCTCATGAATTTATGTATTTTTATAAGAAAATAGTCTCATTAAGCCCGTTTTTGCCGGCGGATATTCTTCATAACCAAATACAGTGAAAACAAAAAATAAATAAACAGCCCGATCATCAATCCGCTCACTAACGGATAATGCTTAGCAGAATACACGAAGAAATCCAGCTGCGATATCTGCTCGGGTCTTGTAATTGTATCCGTCCCATTCAGCAGCTTTGAAAATTTAGCCGTATAATTCCAATCAAACGAATCAGTAACAAGCTCACTCCCCTGATACCAATTCACAGCAGCGAGACAGAAAAAACAAAAAACAGAAAACGCGCATTGCACAATAAGAAAAATATGTTTCATGAACATTCCTCCGCAGTCCAATCTTTAAAGGCCGTCACCCTATACATGACGGCAGCAGCAGAAACTTGGTTTTACTCGGGATCTGATAAAAACGTTATTGTATGTACTTCACAATGGTTCAATTTACTGGATATCTCTATAGAGTATACCGTATATCGAAAAGGGTTTCAGTCCTAAATAAAAAAGGATGCTTCCCGAAGTCCGATGACTTTCAAGAAACATCCTCCATATTTTAAAGTGATACTTCAACCTCTTTTAAGGTCGGCAAAGCATCGATCGCACCGATTTTGGTGCACACGAGCGCCCCTGCCTTATTGGCAAATGAGACAATATCACGCAGCTTCGCAAAATCAGCGGCTGCCGTCTGAATCTCATCAATGCGCGCCAGCTGATACAGCGCCGCTCCGACAAACGCATCTCCCGCTCCTGTTGAATCAATTGATGTCACCGGAATACTCGGAATGATGTCAAGATCCTTTCCATTTGAAAGAAGGGTCCCGCTTTTTCCGAGTGTCACCGCCACAATGCCGGCCCCGATCTCGTGAAGGATCGCAACACCTTCTTTATGATCCTTCGCACCGCTGATGATCTCAAGCTCCTCGTCACTGACTTTCACAAAATCACTTACGGCAATTGCTTTTTTTGCGGTGTTTATAAACTCTGAAACTCTTCCCTTCCATAAATCCTCCCGGTAGTTAGGATCGAAGGAAACAAACTGTCCATTGTCTTTCGCAATCGACATCAGCCGTAAATAGGCTGAGCAAAACGGATCAGATAACAGTGCCGTCGCTGAGCCGAAATGAAGGATTTTCGCATCGTTGACCCTTTCCTGATCAATATCCTCAAGCGTAAACAAAGCGTCCGCTCCTCTGTTAAACACAAAGTCGCGCTCCCCATTTTGTTTTAATGAAACAAACGCCAGCGTTGTAGGCGCTTTCTCATCCATGACGAGCATAGAGGTATCGACGTGTACGGCATCTAATGTCTGCTTCAGAAAATACCCGAACGGATCCTTGCCTGTTTTTCCGCTGAAAGCCGCGTCTCCGCCCAGTTTGGCAATCGCTGCCGACACATTCGCCGGTGCCCCGCCGGCACTTTTTAAGAAATTGCGCCCTTCCGTCAAATCGACATCCACATCGGTACAAAAGAAATCAATTAATAATTCTCCAATACAAATAACAGATTGGCTTCCCACATTATCACACTCATTTATCAATTCTCGATTATAGTTTCAGTATAGTGCTTTCTGTCATAAATACAACCGTTTACATTGAATATTTTAAATTTTACATATACTTATCTTGCAGCTCTTTGCTCCAGATCAGACATCATCTGCTGATATTTTTTTTCAGTTAAAGGATAAAAAGAAATAAGAATAATGGACAGCAGAATGAACAATCCCGGAATGAGCGCATTCATATTTTTAATCGCATTCAATGACGATGCCGCCTGTTCGGTATTCGCGGCATACCCGGCGATTCCGAGATAAACGGCCGAAAATGACCCGGCTAACGCAACGCCGAGCTTATTGATAAAACTCATGCTCGATATCACCACGCCATCAGCCCGGACCCCGGTTTTCCATTCTGCATAATCGACACAATCGGCAACCATTCCCCAAGCAAGGGTATTCAAAGGCGTCGTGAAAAATCCAGAAACGAAAAGCCAAAAGAAAATAAGCGGAATCGAGGAATACGATGTAAACTGAAGGCCCGCATAAGAAATCAGCGATAGCGCCGCCGTGATGATCATGACCTGCTTCCGGCCCCGCTTCTCAGCAAAGAAAGGAATAAACAGATTGCTGATCAGCGCCGCTCCGAAAAACAATACGGTTCCTAAAAACACAAATTCCTTATGGCTGACGTTATACGTAAAATAGTACACCATCGTGCTGAGCTTAATGTTAAACCCGATCGCAAACGCTAAAAATGAAGAAACCAAAATAAGCAAAGGCTTATTTCTGAACAAAACAGATAACGTTTTTTTCATTCCTTGTTTTTTTCTTTTTTCAGGCTGAATCCGCTCCCGTACAGTAAAGAAACTGAACAGATTCAATGCGATGCTCACCGCCGCATAAATAAGCGCCGTCATCTGGAAACCAAACGCCTGGTCTTTCCCGCCGATGGCGTCCGCAAGCGGTGCCGCACAGGAAATCGATAACAGAATTCCGATATAAACCAAAATCATCCGTGTCGTCGTCAGAACCGTCCGTTCCTCCACGGAATTCGTCATCCGCCCCGTTAAGCTGTTGACCGGGATCGTCTGCATGCTAAAGGACATCCCAAGCAGAATATAGGTGATGTACGCGTATACCATGTTTCCCGTCTCGCCGAAATGAGGGGTCGTGAAGCATAAGAACGTAAATAGCGCAAAAGGAAAAGCCACCCACAGCAGATACGGCCTTGCCTTCCCCCATCTAGTATTCGTCTTGTCTAAAATCACGCCCATAATCGGGTCAAAAATAGCGTCCAGCACCCTTACGATCAGAAACAAAGCTGCAATAACCGCAGGCTTAATGCCGCCGACGTCTGTATAGTAGAATAATAAGTATGCGTTTACAAACTGAAAGATCACATTGTACGACATATCGCCGAATCCGTATCCGATCCGTTCCATCCAGGACAGGCCGCGATGTTTCATCTTTATTGCCGCTGCTTTTTCTGTTTCAATCATCATATCCCACCCCAAGAATCCGTTTTCATTTTTGATAAGCAAGAGGGAGAATGCAAAGATCCTCCCCGTTCACTCAGCGATTTGGATACACCATCACTTTTAAGCATTCATTTTTGTATTGAAGGGCGCGTTCCATCGCCTCTTGAGTCTGCTCAAGCGGATATTGGTCCGTTATAAGATGCTTTGTGTCAACAATGCCGGAAGCGAGAAATTTGATTCCCTTCGGATACGTATTGGCATAACGGAAGATTCCGTATATATCAATCTCGTTATCCGCAATAAACGGCACATTGAGCGGAATCTCGTTCTGAGAAGGCAAACCGACAATCGCCAGTTTTCCGCCCCGGCGCACGGAAGCCAGTGCGGATTGCAATGCCGCCGGATTCCCCGCTGTTTCCCAGGCAGCATCAACACCTCTGTCATTTGTGATCGTTTTGATTTCTTCACCGGCATCCTGTTCACGGACATTGATGACATGCGTCGCTCCCATTTTCTTCGCGGCTTCTAACCGAAGCGGCTCCAAGTCGGTCACAATAATTGTGCCTGCCCCGTATGCTTTCGCTGCCGCAACAGCCATTAATCCAACAGGCCCCATTCCCATAATCGCAACCGTTGATCCGGGCTGAAGCTTCGTTCTCGCTGCCGCATGAATACCGACAGAAAACGGTTCAATCAAAACCGCATCTTCATAGGAAAGTGAATCCGGAATCAAAAAAACAAAGTCCTGACGCATTTTGATGTATTGGACAAACGCGCCGTCAATCGGCGGCGTCGCCAAAAACTGTACATCCGGACAAAGATTATAACGCCCCTCCTTGCACGCCTCACAGCGTCCGCATGTGACACCCGGTTCGACAGCGACCCGGTCTCCTATTTTAAATTGATCGACAGACGATCCGACGGCGGCAATTTCTCCCGCGCATTCATGACCGAGGATAAATGGTTTTTCCACTACATAATTGGCGATTCTGCCATTTGTATAGTAATGCAGATCAGATCCGCAAATTCCGACAGCCATCACCTTTATCAATACTTCATCATGATTGATCTCAGGCACGGGCAATGTTTCGATTTTGATTTCTCTCGTGTTATGCATAACCGCCGCTTTCATGTTTTGAGGCACTGTGTGAGTCATTTTGCAAAATCCTTTCTCTGCTCTGAAATGTAAGTGCATACATTTTTGTTTTCTCTGTTACTGCCCCCATTTTATCTGCTTTTCAAGACGTACAACAGCCTTTCCTGCTGTATAAAAGGACAGCGGCACTGTACTTTTTATTTTTTCATATACAAAAAACACTGAATTGATAAAATAGTACTAATAGGAGGTGCAGGCTAATGGCTGAACTTGAAAACCGGGCACAATTTGCAGAACTGCTGGCGCCTGCCGTCAAATCACTGAAACTTCATCCTGATTACAACATCAAAAGGACAAAGAACGTAAAAGCAAGACAGTCTTATATAGACAAAATTGCACTCCGATTAGGCGTATCCTCTAACACGATCAAAAGCTGGATCGGACAGATGGGCGCAAACTACATTCCCGGACGAATTGACGACGGAAAGCTGTTCGGCATGATCTGGATTATTATAGAAAAGACCGACATGGATCCTGAATGGCTGACAGGCCTTCTGGAAAACACCACGATTCCTGTCATTACACCCGCATTGCCCGTTTGGACGGCGTCTTGTCTAAAAAAAGCAAAAATACGCCGGAAAGACGGATCATTCGGAGCACCGACTGATGAAGATGTTGAAAAAGCAGTGAAGCGGCTGTTTCATGACAGACCAAGCCATAAAACGAATGCGCTTACAGAACAGTCCGTCACGCATAACTTACCATCACGTCGGACCGGAAACTTTATCGGCCGCGGCTTTGATATAGAAGCGATCCGGCAATGGATGCTTTCTCCGTCACCGGTCTGTTTAATCACAGGCTGGGCCGGCATGGGAAAAACAACGCTCGCTCTTGAAGCAGCCTGCCTTTGTGCCGGAGGTTCTTCAAATTGGCCGGCATTCAACAGCATCATCTGGATCAGCGCTGACTGGAAGGGATTAAGCTTCAGCGATTTTTTAAACACGATTGCCTACCAGCTCGGACGCACCGAACAAATCGACAAATCCATCAACGAAAAACGGTTCGTCGTCCGCAATGCATTAGCCGCTCATGCAAATGAAAAACCCGTGTTGCTGATCGTTGACGGCATTGATACAGCGGAACGTGACATTCACGAATTTATCATCGGCCTTCCGCAAGGTGTAAAAGTCCTCCTTACAGCACGGGAAAACGTAAAACAGACATATCGGGACGGCCTCGGAGAACTGGCTGCCATCCAGCTGAGCGGTCTTGAACAAACGGATGCCCTTGATTTTTTTTGTCAAGAAGTGCACCGCTGTCTGCAAACATGCAATCTCCCGCATAAACGGGAAAAGCTGGAGCAGCTGTTGCAGCTATCGCCTGACCTTAAGAATGAATTTGTCTCGGCAGCCGCCGGCAACCCGAAGGCCATGGCACTCAGCATTGCATACATGTCAGACGACGACATCCCCGCTCCCCAGCTCATTCAAGAGCTTAAACAAGCGGGTTACTCATTATTGGAATTGTTTGAGGTTCTCTTTGGCCGCACATGGGACAGATGTCATGAAGACACACGGAAACTATGGCAGACGCTTTGCTTTTTCGCTAAGCCCCCTGACGAAAAAAGCTTGGCTCAAGCGGCCGGATTAGACGCCCGCCGTTTTCATTACGCGATTGAGCAAATGCGGTCATATGCTTTAATACAGCCGGAACGAAGCGAAGGAAGAATTCAATACGCAGCCCATCAAACCGTTGTCGCTTACGGCGAACAGCACTTATCCGAAAATCATGATTTTGCAAAAGAAGCCCGAAGCCGCTGGGCGCATTATTATATGGATTATGCGGAAACCCATATAAAACGGGAACAGCCGAATTCCATCTATTGGAGCTATCTGCTGGGACGGAATTTAGAGCTAATGAAAAAGGAATGGCCGAATATCTTGAAGGTCATCGAATGGTCGGGCGAAACCGGACAACATGACATCCTGATCAAACTCATCATCCGCATCAGCCACTTTCTAAGCAGAATCAGTCTGCCCCTGCGAATCGAATACGGATTAAAAGCCGCCGATGCCGCCCATCAATCAGGCGAACACACACGGGAAGCCTACTTCAGGATCGACACGGCAGGCTGGGCGCTGATGGAAGTCAACGATTCAGACGGAGCTCTCAGGCAAATAGAAGCCGGCCTGAAGATACTCGAACAATCAGGCGCGCCGGATCACGATGACTTAAAAGTATGGGGAACCGCCCTGCAATCGAGGCTGCTGTTAAAAACCGGAGAACCGGACAAAGCGGCAGCAATGCTGGACGGTATCAAAGATCAGCCCGTCTCCCCCATTATCCGGCACAGGGTTCTTCTGGTCCGCGGCGACCTGAGTTTCGCCCGATCTCATTATGAAGAAGCCATCACATTATACGAAGCGGCAAACACAACCAGCGCCGCATACGGCGGCGAAAAAACGATAGAGGCCTATTTTAACCTGGGCATGGCTTACGTCAAGTGTGATCAACTCGAAAAAGCGGAAAAAGCCTTTGAACAGATGCTCTATGACAAACACAACGCCAATCAAGTTGAACTGATTTACTATCATTACGGAATGGCACAGCTGTTGTACCGAAAAGGAGAAAATACGAAAGCGATAGAAGCTAATCAAAAGGCGATTCGTCTGATTGATTCGTGGGAGCCTGGGATTGGGATTCGGGGTGAGGTGGAGCAAATGGATATTCTCATTTAAAAGACAACTACATTGCGGCTAGCGGTAAGAGCTTTGAAAAACACTCATGACCTTGTTGTTTTTAAAGATAAAAAGGTATCTTTATCAGTACAGTAAATTGATTAAGATACCTTGATTGAAAAATTAATTTTTCACAGAAAACAAATTTCTAAAGTTAAACTTTTTAACAACAAGAGGTTAATACTTATACAGCCGTATTAATGCTGTACTGTAATATAATGTTTTAGTTCACCTGACCAATATCTTCCTCCCCAATCCTGTCCAACTCGCACATCATACTTACCTGCAGGAAGATTTTTCGTTGAAAAACTCACACGAAAATTACGTGAACCAATACTATGCGAAATATCTTTTCTGGCAAATACTTTACCTTTATTATTTAAGATAATTACTGAAAAGCCATTATCTAAATCCCTAGCCAAAGTACCCGTAACTACAATGGAAGTAGCACTTTTCGTATATGTATTAGCATCTGTTTTAAATTTGATTGTACCTTTCGAATCCATAGCTAAGGCTTCTGACCCGCCTGCGAAAATGGCAACTCCCAAAAGTACTGCTGTAAACAGGGTCATTACTAACTTTTTCATCTTTTGAATTCCTCTTTTCTTTTTAATATTTTAAATCCACAATTATAATAACATATTTTCCTAAAAAAAACAGAGGTTTTTCCATATCTTTCTTCCGAGAAATGAATAAGTATGATAGAAATTTATTAATATTAATGCAAATTTAAGATTCTTGTGAAATGAAGCTTAAAATTTGAAGTATCAGATCTATAAAAGCTTTGCCAAGGTGTCCAATAAACCCATATACACGAATAAAAGATTACAAAGTGCTAGACAAATACACTTTTATAAAAATTTTTTTCAAATCTAGTAGGCGGATGTGAGGATAATTTGTTCGCACGCCTTTTATTTGCATGCTCGAAATAACGAATTAGTTATTATTTCCATCTGCAAAATTGCGTTTTATTTTTTCATAGGATTTTTTCCCTGAAACTTTAAGTGATTTTTCCAACCTCTTCTTTTCTTATGGTTTTCCCATACATGCAGGGTGATGACTTTTCGACGGAGCTTTGATTTTGTGCAGTTCTAAAGCAGGGGGGTATGTGAACACATTTAAGAATTGATCTATATCATCGATAGCCTTTTCGGTCAGTTATTGTGTATGTGAATTTTTGTTTATCTTTTCGATTGTTTTCTTGTGCATTTACTCTTGTTGGACATTGGCTTTAAAATATGTGAAGACACGTTCGGCCAATATATTATGAATAATGGCCTGAAGTACAATTTTATCAAAAACATCTTGTAAGTTGGTTGTATTTCATAAAGTTAGTGCATTTCTTCCAGTTTATAGTGAGTTGTGCAGAATATTATATCGTTGATATTCAACCCAAGAAACCATGTGTTACGCACTATTAAATAATAAATTTTATCTTTAGAACTGTCTATCTAAACGGATACCACGAAGATATCCGTGAATATCATTTAATGAAATCAGCAGATTCCTTTATTTCACGATATTAGGGTTTAACTTATTTATGATGAAAAAGATTTATGTATTAATCAATTTTTTAAAACAGTGAACCTCTTTGTACGATTCGCTTAGACAAATCAAATTCAGCTTATGCTGAAAAGAAATTCTTGTGTTTAATATTAAAAAAGAAACCTGCCTTTGAAGTCTGCTATTTTCACAAAATGGATATTCCATTGGGAAATAAAAGGACTGTCGAGTTTTTTAGAGCTTAGTCTTACTTTTAGTAATCTTTCATAGCTTCGGCATACTTCTTAAATCTAGTATGGTTATACATAATGGTTACTTCCCCACTAAACCCGCCATCAAAAGGCCTGCTACGATCAATAATAAGAATAAAAGAATACAGAGTGCCAGGATAAAAATAGAAAGATACTTAGCAATCCCTTTAGGGGCTTTTAATGCTAGAAGCCCCCCCACAACTATCCCTAGAATTCCAAGCGCCCAATGGATATGGGGTAGAAAACACAATGTGAATAACAGCATGATAAGTGACACTATCCCTAAATATTTCCTCATGTTTCCCCCTTTCTCTTTCCTTCCATAAAATCAAAAAGAAAATTGAACTTATAATTTGTTGTATCTTCTTAAGATCTTAAAATATAGAGTACCATATTTTTCGAAATGTATGGTACTCTACTCTAAATTTTCTATTCACTTGCTACAAGGTCTAATATTTTATCAGCAAAAGCATTTGCAATCATTTCTCCCTCTTCTTCCGTATAATAAGGGACTTCCATTTGCATTGAACCCCTTAGGGCTACCCTTGCCGCTGTAATATCAGGATTATCTCCAATCATAATATTACTCGCATTCAGTCTCAAATTATTTTCATTACTATTAAATTTATTTTTATAAAACAGCTTATATCTTGAGAAAACAAGACTATCATAATACTCTTGAACTGCATTTAAAATTGGCTTAGTGTTGTTATTTAATAAGATCTGTGCGATGTTAATAGCATCGATATCTCCAAGAAAATCAGAATTATCAAAGTTACCGGCCATTGTTTTTGTACCGATTAGGTCGTAAGCAGCTTGATATGTTCTTGTTTCAATATCGCCGCTATACTTATCTCTATATTTATATACATCTGCAGCAACAGTAAATAAATCACCACCCCACCCTGCTAAATCTTGCTGTGTAGTTCCAACTAATGGAAGATTCGCATACAATAGAGCAGATAATGTAGCCATAAGATGAGGAAAATCAATAACTTCAGATTTTGAAACAGGATCAGTTGCATAGACAAAACTATTTTCCCCTACAGCATTAATCACATACTCTTCAAAGTCTTTATCAAATTGGCCAGAAGTTAATGTCCATATTAAAGATTCATATCTTTTGCGACGATAATAGTTGGTTGTAAGCTTATTCGCTTGATTAATATCATTGTTTGTATATTGAAGTCCTAAAAGTTGAATTTCATATAATTGCTTGTATAGCTCTTGATTGAGATCAGTTGAGAAATCAAGACTTGAAGCCCCCTTATCAAGTCCCGACTTAATATTATTGTCTATTTCAATTTTACTGTCTCCTGAACCAACACTAATAGTTGAAATTTGATCGAATGCCCAATTCTTCGGCAATGGATAGCCTAAATTTGCACTAAATCCCGTGGACATATCACTTACAAAACTGGTTGTTGCCCAACCTTTCTCCGATACTTGACTGCAAACATTCCGAGCTCCATATATTCCAACTTTATAACGGTTCCCCAGATATTTCATTTGTTCATTGATACCCTTAAAGTGTGGAAGAATTTTGTTAGTTATATCATCTCCTAAAGCGTCAAAATCCACGGCAAAATATATTGTTGTTCCATTTTTAAATCCATAATTTTTGGCAGCTGTAAAAGCATCTTGAGCATCTCTTTTCCCTTGAGCTTCACTGAAATATCTTGAATTATTCCCATAAGTTTGATATATCGGAAAAACAGTTAAACCAGCATTAAAAATAGTTTTTAATTCGCCAGGTTTTATTTTTTTCTCCAATCCTCCTGGAATGTCTACAAGATAACGACCAATACTTTCATAGCCTGCATTCTTTAAAGCTTTAGCTCTAGCAGGCGTAACTTCTGTTATACAATCACAAGCTGTACCCTTGCGATTAGGATCTCCTTTACTCTGCAACAAAGAGAGCCAAGTTTGTTTTCCTGTAACTCCATCGGCTGGCAACTTAACAAACTGTTGGAATTCACTTACTACATTTTTTAATAGTGTACTGTACTGTCCATTGAATTCTCCCGGATTGAAACTATTTACATATAATGCATATTGAAGGAGCTTAACAAAGTTTGCATTAGTACTCCCTATGCTAAGAGTTGGTAAAAGGTTGGTCGTAGAAGGCCCTATTGATCCCGTTTGTAGAGAGGGAGCAATTCCCTCTTCTGTTTGAATACCGTATATTAAAGCTTTATTAGTCCCTCTTTGGTAGTAACCATCACAGGGCTGGACTCCAGATGTTTTGTAATATTTTGAATTAAGATCTCTTTGCATTTCTCTAATTCTAGAATTACCACCTGATGTGAGCACATAAGCATCCATAGTTAAAAATGCTTTAAATATATAGGAATAAACTTTCCCATCACGAATAGGCAGTCCCGCATCAGTTTGTAATTTAATTACTGCAGCTTTAGTCCCTTCTCCAAAAGTTCCTGTAAATCCAGTTGGATTGTAACCTTTACAATACATTGCTCCTTGAAGAATTAGTACAATTCTTTTTCCTTTGTCATCAGTAGGAATACGCCCAATTTCCATTTCTCCCCATGATTTGTAAGCCACTTCAGTTCCTGGTCCAAAATTATCAGCAGGTGTAGAGATTCCAAGTTCAATTTGCAAAGCCCTAGTTAAAGCATACATCGTGGACCAACCAGTTTTCCCACTTTCAGGGGCTGGAACGAAGCCAGGCTTTCCAGAGTAAGCAGCATTTACCCATAGTTGTACTTTCTGAATCATTTCATCCATTATGATCACCTCTTTTATAGTATTCATATCTAGGTGGCAAGCGTATGACAAGGAAACCCTTCACAGTTGAGAAGGGTTTCATCATACTATGGCAAAATTCATCAATAGGCTTTTTTTGCATTAAAATACTTATAAATGAAAAATTAAGACATTTTAAATTAATACATGCAATTATTGAAAAAGGTAAGCGGAGTCAACAATAAAATATATACCTACTTTTCACCTTATAAATAAAAAAGGATGCTTCCTCTAAAGTCCCAGCAGACTTTTGGAAGCATCCTCAATAAATGTTATCTTTTTGCTGTTTTTTCAGCAGATTGGGGTGATAATAAACGGTCAAACCCTTGTTATATCAAGGGTTTTCGCCGTTTAATTACATCATTCCGCCCATACCGCCCATGCCGCCCATGTCAGGCATTCCTGCACCGCCGGCGTTTTCTTCCGGTTTGTCAGCGACAACGGCTTCAGTTGTCAGGAGCATTGCTGCTACAGACGCAGCGTTTTGCAGAGCAGAACGCGTCACTTTTGTCGGGTCAACGATACCTTTTTCGATCATGTTTACCCATTCGCCAGTTGCAGCGTTGAAGCCTACGCCGATTTTTTCGTTTTTGAGGCGCTCAACGATGACAGATCCTTCAAGACCAGCGTTGTGCGCGATTTGACGGATCGGCTCTTCAAGCGCGCGAAGCACGATGTTGATACCTGTTTGCGCATCGCCTTCTGCTTCAACTGCAGCGACTTTGTTGTATACGTTGACAAGCGCTGTACCACCGCCGGATACGATGCCTTCTTCAACAGCTGCGCGAGTTGAGTTGAGGGCGTCTTCGATGCGAAGTTTACGCTCTTTCAGCTCAGTTTCAGTCGCAGCGCCGACTTTGATGACAGCTACGCCGCCGGCAAGTTTCGCAAGACGCTCTTGTAATTTTTCTCTGTCGAATTCAGAAGTTGTTTCTTCCACTTGAGCGCGGATTTGGTTAACGCGTGCAGCGATTTTTTCAGTATCGCCGGCGCCTTCTACGATTGTTGTGTTTTCTTTCGTTACCACAACTTTAGAAGCGCGTCCCAATTGTCCGATTTCAGTAGATTTCAGGTCAAGACCTAAATCTTCTGTGATCACTTCTCCGCCTGTAAGAACGGAAATGTCTTCAAGCATTGCTTTACGGCGGTCACCGAAGCCAGGAGCTTTAACGGCAACAGCGTTGAATGTGCCGCGAAGTTTGTTGACAACGAGTGTAGCAAGAGCTTCACCTTCAACATCTTCAGCGATCAGAAGCAATGGTTTGCCTTGCTGTACAACTTGCTCAAGCACAGGAAGGATTTCTTGAATGTTTGTGATTTTTTTGTCTGTGATTAAGATGTAAGGATTGTCAAGAACCGCTTCCATCTTATCAGAGTCAGTCACCATGTAAGGAGATGCATATCCGCGGTCGAATTGCATACCTTCCACAACTTCAAGCTCAGTTGTGAAGCCTTTAGACTCTTCGATTGTGATGACGCCATCGTTTCCTACGCGCTCCATTGCTTCAGCGATAAGGCTTCCGACTTCCTCATCAGCAGCAGAGATCGCAGCAACCTGAGCGATAGACTCTTTGCCTTCGATCGGCTTAGAAATTTCTTTTAAGTTTTCGATTGCAACAGTTACGGCTTGTTCCATACCTTTACGGACGCCGACAGGGTTTGCTCCCGCAGTTACGTTTTTCAGGCCTTCACGGATCATAGCCTGCGCAAGAACTGTTGCAGTCGTTGTACCGTCACCGGCAACGTCGTTTGTTTTGCTGGCTACTTCAGCTACAAGCTTCGCACCCATGTTTTCAAACGCGTCTTCAAGTTCAATTTCTTTTGCGATTGTCACACCGTCATTTGTAATTAACGGAGAACCGAATTTTTTCTCCAGAACCACGTTGCGTCCTTTTGGCCCTAAAGTTACTTTTACAGCGTCAGCAAGCGCATCGACACCGCGAAGCATAGCGCGGCGTGCTTCTTCACTAAACTTAATATCTTTTGCCATGTTAACGAAACCTCCTCGAATTTTTAAAAGTATTTATTTGCTTAGCCGATAACAGCTAAAATGTCGCTTTCACGTAAGATTAAGTATTCAGTACCTTCGTATTTCACTTCAGTACCGGCGTATTTTGAGAAGATAATGCGGTCGCCCTCTTTTACTTCTAAAGCAACGCGCTCTCCGCTTTCCAACACGCGACCTGAACCGGCTGCCACGATTTTGCCTTCTTGCGGCTTTTCTTTTGCAGAATCCGGTAATACGATTCCGCTGGCAGTTTTTTCTTCAGATTCTACGAGTTCAATGACAACGCGATCACCTAATGGCTTTAACAATGTAATAACCTCCTCAATAGTATGAATATGTAATTTTAGCACTCAGCTCTAAAGAGTGCTAACACAATTATTATAATAAAGAATCTCACTTCCAATTTCAAGTCATAAGAATAAAAAATTTTCACGCTTACATCATTCTCTCTTACAGCGATTTTCTCCTTTTTTCACGTCTGGTTCACTTATGTTACAATAAGAACAAATAAGTTGATTTTATAGGATAAAGGAGTACATATCATTTGAGAAAACAGTATTGGTATATCATTTTGACATACGTTATCATGCAGCTTTCCGCATTGATCGGCATTCCTTTAATGTACAAATTCGGCTATGCGGGCGGGCATCCTACGAATGCGAATCTCACCATGGCTCAGGGGATTTATTCCGTCGTAAGCTTTTTTATCTGCCTGATTATCGTTCTCTTGATTTTGAGAACCGCGCCGAAGCAGACATTAAGAAACGGGAAGAAAGCATCCGCCGGCATGTCCGTTCTCTGGGCGGTCGCGGGAATATGGCTCGCTTTATTTTCTCAGGGTATCGCCGGAATGATTGAGCAGTATGTCTTTCACGTGAACAGCGGTTCCGAAAACACGAAAGCCATTCTCAACATTATAAAAGCCATGCCGCTCATGATTATCGTTTCTTCTATCGTCGGGCCGATTCTTGAAGAAATCATTTTCCGGAAGATCATCTTCGGTGTATTATATGAAAAAACGAATTTCTTTTTCGCCGGACTGATCAGTTCCGTCATTTTCGGCATTGTGCATCAGGACCTCACACACCTGCTGCTATATACGGCCATGGGCTTTACCTTTGCGTTCTTGTATGTGCAGACGAAACGGATTATTGTGCCGATATTCGCCCATGTCATGATGAATACCATTGTCGTGGTCATGCAGCTCGGCCCCGCCCAAAAATATATTGAACAGCATAGTGAACAAATGCAATTAATTATTGGAGGATTGTTTGTATGAGGAACCCAATGACTTGGGGCTTGATTTATTTCGCAGTCGGCTGTATCTTTACGTATTTGGCCGCAAGCTCGCCGGGAAGTATGTGGTCTTTTTATTCCATACTGCTGATGGTTTTCGCCGCTTATAATATCAGCATCTCGTTTAAAATGTTCGCTTTCTCATTTAAAGTGAAAAAAAATCAAAAATAAAGAAAAGCCATTTCTCATCATGGAGAAATGGCTTTTTTTATGCTGATACGTCCTGGTCGGATTCACTGCTGCCGGTCTGCCTTTTCCGGTACGCCGCTTTTGAGATCAGGATACTGATCTCATATAAAATGCAAAGCGGAATCGTAATCATCAAGTGAGACAGCAGCTCAGGCGGCGCAATCATCGCGGCGATCACGAGCAGCACAAAATACGCGTACTTCCTGATCTTCGATAAAAACATCGGCGTGACAACCCCGAGCCTCGTTAAAAACATGATCAGCACCGGCATCTGAAACAGCAGCCCGAACGGAATCGTCAGCTGCAGCAGAAAATGAAAGTACTCGCTGATTCCGATCACTTGGTTGACATCGAGGTCATTCGAGACCCGCTTCATAAAATCAACGACCAGCGGAAATAAAATATAATAAGAAAATGACACACCGCCGACAAACAGCACAATCGAAATCGGAATATAGCTGAGTGTTACTTTGCGCTCCTTCTCATACAGCCCCGGGCTGACAAACGCCCAAATCTGATAGAGAATAATCGGCGAAGTCAAAATGATGCCGATAATAAACGCGAACTGCAAAAAGATAAACAGCGGATCCGTCAGGTTAAAAGCATTAAGGGTGAGCTCTTTTACTTCATCGGCTTTTTGAAGATACACAATGATAGGTTTTGCCAGAAAAAAGCCGGCAATAAAGAAAACCGTAAAGGATAACGCCACAATCAGCAATCGTTTCCGAAGTTCGGCAATATGCTCCACAAGCGTCATTTGATTCACTCTCATACGCGTCATCCTATCTTACTGTTCTTCTTTCTTTTTTTCCTCTTCTTCACCGGCTAATCCCTTAGTGGCGTTCTTAAATTCACGAAGCGTGTCCCCCGCGGCTTTTCCTAACTCGGGAAGTTTCTTCGGACCGAAAATAATCACCGCCACCACACCGATAACAGCCAGGCTTCCAGGACCGATCATGTGCAGCTCCTCCTTTCGTTATTCAATTTCTTCCAAAACAGAATAATGCTTTAAGAAATAAACCAATGATTGAAGCTCTACAGCTAAATCTATATGATGAATTCGAATGTGATCCGGCACATTCAAACGGGCCGGCGTAAAGTTTAGGATTCCCTTGATTCCGAGCGACACGAGCCGATCGGTGATTGACTGCGCGGCAACCGCCGGAACGGTAAGAATCGCCACGGGTTCATCCTTAATGTGAAGTTCTAAATCATTAAGAGCATAGACAGGCACGCCGCCTACCTCAGTTCCTATTTTACTCTGATTCACATCAAAAGCCATAGATATTTTTGTGTTATTATTTTTTGTGAAATTATAGTGAAGAAACGCCGTCCCTAAATTCCCGACACCGATCAAAATGACGTTCGTCGTTTCATCCTGATCCAGTGTTTTTCTGAAAAATGACAGCAGGTAATCCACATTATAGCCGTATCCTTTTTTGCCGAGCGCCCCGAAATAGGAAAAATCCCGGCGGATCGTGGCCGAATCGACTTTTACCGCATCGCTCAGTTCAGCAGATGAAACGCGCTGCTTTCCTGACGCGTGTAAATTCTTTAAAAAGCGGTAATAAAGCGGCAGCCGTTTTGCTGTCGCCTGCGGAATTTTTGATTGATCCTTGTTCATGATTGGTCCTCCACTTTATACTCAGATGCATCTCTTTTAAAATCACCGTTTTTGCCTCCCGTTTTTTCCATGAGGCAGGTCGGGCCGATGACCATTCCTTTATCCAGCGCCTTGCACATGTCATAAACGGTCAAAGCGCAGACTGAAGCCGAAGTTAGCGCTTCCATTTCCACACCTGTACTCCCTTTCGTTTTTACGCTTGCCTGTATATGAAGAACGGCTTCGGAATCCTTTTCCTCCCAGCCGAATGAAATGTCGACGCTGCTTAAAGAAAGCGGGTGGCACATCGGGATAATCGCTGAGGTCTGCTTTGCAGCCATGATTCCGGCCACCTGTGCGACAGCCAGTACGTCTCCTTTTCCGATCTCGCGGTTTTTGATTCTGCTGTACACGTCATGCTTCATGTGTACGCTGGATATCGCAGCGGCAGTACGGACTGTTGAAGATTTATCGCTTATATCCACCATGCGGGCACGGCCTTCTTCATTAAAATGAGAAAATCCATTCATATTTAAACTCTCCTTACTTCTGATCATACACTATTTTCTCCCTGATGTCTTATCCTATAATGTTCCAATTCTGATGTATTGTTTGCTGACAGCAGGTTGATAAGCTACACTTAACTTATTATAACAGAGGTGAAATAATATGATGATCTTACAAATTAATCAGCTGTCCAAATCTTTTGGCGCTGATCCTATTTTAAACAATATAAAGCTTGAAGTCAGATCTCGGGATCGCATCGCCATTGTAGGCAGAAACGGAGCCGGCAAATCAACTCTCCTTAAAATTATCGCAGGTCACCTTTCATATGAAAAGGGTGAATTAATCAAACCGAAAGAATTAACGATGGGATATCTTGCCCAGCACACAGGCTTGGAATCCCAGCTTACCATAAAAGAAGAACTGCTGAGTGTTTTTGATTTCCTGAAAGCAATGGAAAAAGAAATGCGTTCTATTGAAGAAAAGATGGCTACGGCCGCCCCCGCGGAGCTTGAGACACTGATGAAAACCTATGACAGGCTTCAGCAGGACTTCAAGGATAAAGGCGGCTATCAGTATGAAGCGGACGTCCGTTCTATCCTTCACGGCCTCGGTTTCGGAAAATTTGACGATTCCGTGAAAGTGCAAAGCCTGAGCGGCGGTCAGAAAACAAGACTTGCACTCGGCAAGCTTTTGCTGACCCAGCCTGATCTGCTTATTTTGGATGAACCGACGAACCATCTCGACATCGACACGCTTACATGGCTTGAGCATTATTTACAGGGATATTCAGGCGCCATCCTGATTGTCTCCCACGACAGATACTTTCTTGATAAAGTCGTCAGCCAAGTGTACGAGGTCTCACGGACAGAAAGCAAAAAATACCTCGGCAACTACAGCGCCTATTTAGAACAAAAAGCTGAGCAGTATGAGAAAGACCTGAAGCTGTATGAAAAACAGCAGGACGAAATCGCCAAGCTCCAAGATTTTGTCGACCGCAATCTGGCCAGAGCATCAACAACAAAAAGAGCCCAAAGCAGACGAAAGCAGCTTGAACGGATGGACGTCATGGCAAAGCCGCTCGGTGATGAAAAATCAGCCGCCTTCCGTTTTGACATTACAAAACAGAGCGGAAACGACGTCCTTCGCGTACAGGATGTTTCCATCAGCTATGACGGCCAGCCGCCGCTTTTGAAAAACCTGACCTTCGGCATTACAAGAGGGGAAAGCGCCGCCCTCGTCGGACCGAACGGGATCGGCAAGTCAACCCTGCTGAAAGCCATTAACAATATGCTCAGTCCGAAATCCGGGTCGATCACGTACGGTTCCAATGTCACAATCGGCTATTATGATCAGGAGCAAGCCGAACTGACCTCATCCAAACGCGTCTTGGACGAGCTGTGGGATGAATATCCGGACATGCCGGAAAAAGAGATCAGGACATGCCTCGGCAACTTTCTGTTCAGCGGAGACGATGTCCTGAAACCTGTCCGTTCTCTAAGCGGCGGTGAGAAAGCAAGAGTTGCGCTTGCCAAGCTGATGCTGCAAAAAGCAAACTTTCTCATCCTTGATGAACCGACAAACCACCTTGATCTGGACAGTAAAGAAGTGTTGGAAAACGCCCTGATCGACTATCCGGGAACCCTGTTATTTGTATCGCATGACCGCTACTTTATTAACAGGATCGCCACAAGAGTGCTGGAGCTGTCTCCGGATCATGCAGAAGAATATTTGGGTGACTATGACTATTACACCGAGAAAAAAGCCCAGCAGCTGGAATTGGAAGAAATGAAACGGCAGGAAAAAGAGCAAGCACAACCTGCCGGCAAGGTCAAACAGGACACAAAAAGAACATACGAGGAAGAAAAAGAATGGAAAAAGAAAGAACGGCAGCGCCTGAGACGCATTGAAGAAATCGAAGCAGCGGTCTCATCCGCCGAAGAGAAAATCAGCGCCAATGAGGAGCTGCTGTGCGACCCTGACGTGTATCAGGATCATGAAAAGGTACAGACCATTCACTCAGAGAACGAAGCTCTGAATCAAGAGCTGGAACGATTATTAGCAGAGTGGGAAGAACTCTCCTCAGAAGAATAGAAAAAGTCAAGCACCTCTTTAAGGGGTGCTTTTTTATCCACAGCTTTTCTCCTTTCCTGCTATTTAAGTAAGCGCTTTATACACACTATCCACAAAATTTTCTGACTTTATCCACTTTACTAACAACTTTTAGATCCTTATCCAGCCTGGATTTCTGAATATATTCACAATCCTGTGGATATGTTAGAATTATCTGTTAATAAATTAAAAAAGCCTCACGTTTTACAACGTGAGACGATCAAAAGATGTTAATTCCAAGCCGGGCTGTCCGTTCATATCATATGAACCCCGGATTCCCTTTTCAAAAGCAACGGTTCCGGCAGCCGCAATCATCGCTGCATTGTCCGTGCATAAAGAAAGCGGCGGGATAACAAGCTCAGGATCTCCCGGATGGCTGAATTCCTGCTGCAAAGCGGCTCTCAGCCCTTTGTTGGCGGCTACGCCTCCCGCAAGCAGCACTTGTTTAACCCCGTATTCTTTCGCAGCCTTAGAGGTTTTTGCCGTCAGTACATCAATGACACTCTGCTGAAAACTTGCGGCAAGATCCTCAGGAGGAATCACCTCATTTTTTTGCGAGGCGTTATGGAGTGTGTTAATCACGGCTGATTTCAGCCCGCTGAAGCTGAAATTGTAAGATCCCTCATCCAGCCACGCACGCGGAAGCGGAATAGAATCCGTTCCCACAGCAGCCAGCTTATCAATCTGCGGCCCTCCCGGATAAGGAAGCCCCATCGTTCTTGCCACTTTGTCGTAAGCTTCGCCTGCGGCATCATCCAGCGTTTCTCCGATAACCTCGAATGAACCGTGCTCTTCCATATAAACCAATTCCGTATGTCCGCCCGACACAACCAAAGCAAGCGCCGGGAACTGAAGCTCCTCTACCAGTCTGTTTGCATAAATATGGCCCGCAATGTGATGGACGCCGACTAACGGTATTTGATGGGCAAAGCTTAACGCCTTTGCCGCATTGACTCCGATTAACAGGGCTCCGACAAGTCCGGGTCCTTCCGTTACCGCAATCGCATCGAGATCACCAAAGCCCATCTCCGCTTTTAAAAGAGCTTCCTCAATCACTAGGGTAATCTGCTCCACATGATGTCTGGACGCAATTTCAGGCACGACCCCGCCGAACCGTTTATGGCTTTCAATTTGCGAAGCGACTACGTTTGAAACGATTTCTTTACCGTTTTTCACGACTGAAGCCGCTGTTTCATCACAGCTTGTTTCAATTCCTAATACATAAATATCTTGTTTTTCACTCATGTAATGTCACCCACATTAATAACGCATCTTCCCCGTTATCTGTATAGTATTGTTTTCTGATTCCTCCGGCCTGAAGACCGAATTTTTTATATAAGGATTGGGCGGGATGATTCGAGACCCTGACTTCGAGAGAGAGCCTCCTTGCCTTTTTTTCTCTGCACAGTTCTACCGCAGCGCGAAACAGAGCTTCTCCCAATGATTGGCCCCGGTATTCCGGCTTAATGGCTATGTTCGTAATCTGCGCGTCATCTATAATAATCCAGATTCCGCAATACCCCGCCAGACAGCCGTCCTTTTCAATGACAAGGTAGTGCGCATACGGATTTTCCAAAAGCTCATGATAAAATGAATCCTTCGTCCACGGAGAAGTGAAGGATGCTGTTTCAATTTCATAAATTTGATCAATATCTTCCGGCCGCATGCTTCGAATCGCCGTTTTCGTTTTCATCCCCATCACCCTATTTTTGAGATTCCATCCATTTCGCTTCAGCCTCTGCCAGACGCAAATAATCCGGAACAAGGCTGTGGACATCCGCTTCTTCTTTTTCCAAGCCTAAAAACGCCAGCTCTGACGGCCGCGGATTATGCTGTGCAGCCGTTCCCATCACTGCTTGAGATGTCAGTTCATGCAGAATGGTTTCTTCATGAATGGCTGTATCATGCCCTAAAAATAAAACCGGAGACGCTTTTTCTTTCAGCATGCCGAGCCAATCCGTCAAAAGCACATTCTGATCAGGAAGAACGGATTGTAATCGGCCGTCCTGATATTCATAAAGTCCCGTATACACCTGTCCGCGTCTGGCATCAAATAACGGGCAGATCAGACCTTGAAAATGCCGTCCGTTCGCCGCCAGCACCTCAAGGCTCGACACAGCGGAAATCGGAAGCTTCAGCGACCAAGCCAAAGTCTTCGCCAGCGTCACACCGATTCTGACACCAGTGTACGATCCCGGTCCTTTCGCCACCGCTATTTTCGTAAGGTCCTGCGGTGTTAGGCCGCAATCCTCCAGCAATGAATTGACAGCAGGCATCGCCCGCACGGAATGATTCTTTTTTAAATATGTAATATACTCCGCCATCACCGTTTTCTCACGAACGAGCGCGGCACCCAGCGTGTAATTTGACGTATCAATTGCCAGTATTGTCATGTTTATTAATCTCCTCACAAAGCGTTTCATACCGTGTTCCGCAAGCCGTAAAGGTAATGTCCCTTTCCTCATCACCGGCTCTCTTGATGACGATCTGCAGCCGTTCAGCGGGCAGCTGATCCTGAATTAAATGAGCCCATTCAATTAAACAGACGCCTTGTCCTTCAAAATATTCTTCAAGGCCTAAGTCTTCGCTTTCATCCTCCATGCGATACACATCCATATGATATAGAGGAAGCGAACCATCATGGTATTCTTTTATAATTGTAAAGGTCGGGCTGTTTACCACTCTAGTGATCCCCAGTCCTTCGGCAAACCCTTTTGTGAAAGTCGTTTTTCCCGCTCCCAAGTCGCCTTCCAGTGTCAGAATGTCTCCCGGCTTTGCCAATGAAGCGGCAAGCTTGGCTACGGCTTTCGTTTCTTCAGGGTTTTTCGTTCTCCATTGTAATGTCTTCAAAGTGAGTCACCCGTCTTATTTAAAATGATTGTATCCTTTTTTCTCAAGGACGATTTGTCTCTGATCATTGGCTGTCAAAAGAACACTTGCTTCCTTCCGTTCAGTCACCGCTCCAATCTGCGCAATCCGAATGCCTGATTGCGTGCAGTAATCAAGCAAAGAGATCCACTCCTGCTGAGAGACCGTTCCAGCCAATTCATAATCTTCTCCGCCGAATAACACCCATCTCTTCCACTGAGGATCTGCCTCAGGCAAATCCGGATGCACCGGCAGAAGCTGTTCTTCAATTTCTATCGTAACTGAGCTTGACTCAGCTATTTCATGCAGTTCACTGGCCAATCCGTCACTGATATCATTCAGAGCCGCGCGTTGAAGCTGAGAGCAGAAGCGGCCGACCTGAACCCTCGGCACGGGCCGTTTATGTTTTTCGATAAAATAATCACCCGTATGAAAAGCAGAAGGAGGCGTTTCTCTTAATAAAAGAGACAGCCCCGCTGCGGACGAGCCGATTTCTCCCGTAACAAACACAACATCCCCGGGTCTTGCCGAGCTTCGCAGACAAGCTCGATTCTTTTCGACTTCTCCGATGACCGTAACGGTAATAACGGCTTGACCGGAAGCGGAAACAGTATCTCCCCCGATCAAATCCATCCGGTATAGTTTCGCCAGTTCCGCCATCCCTTCATACATTGCCTGGACATCAGCTTTCTGCCAGCAGGAGGGAACAGCAAGAGACACCAGATAAAACTTCGGAATGCCTCCCATCGCCGCCATATCACTAATGTTAACAGCGAGCGCCTTATAACCGATATCTTGAGGAGAGGAGTACTCTGATTTAAAATGGACACCCTCCACCATCGTGTCTAAACAGACAATTTGCTGCATATGAGATGACGCTGTATAAACCGCACCATCATCACCGATCCCAACATCGACGGAAGGATGATAATACGAATGCGGAGTAATACTGTGAATCAAATCAAACTCGTCCATGTTTCTCCCGTCTCCCTTTCTGACGCTCTTGTAAAATACAGCTCTTTCTAGTGTATCGGATTA
>NZ_CP155579.1:172500-570000 GCF_051628075.1 Bacillus siamensis | reverse complement strand
AGACTCTTACCTTGAGGCTAGCCCTAAAGCTATTTCGGAGAGAACCAGCTATCTCCAGGTTCGATTGGCATTTCACCCCTACCCACACCTCATCCCCGCACTTTTCAACGTGCGTGGGTTCGGGCCTCCATTCAGTGTTACCTGAACTTCACCCTGGACATGGGTAGATCACCTGGTTTCGGGTCTACGACCACGTACTCATGCGCCCTATTCAGACTCGCTTTCGCTGCGGCTCCGCATCTTCTGCTTAACCTTGCACGGGATCGTAACTCGCCGGTTCATTCTACAAAAGGCACGCCATCACCCGTTAACGGGCTCTGACTACTTGTAGGCACACGGTTTCAGGATCTGTTTCACTCCCCTTCCGGGGTGCTTTTCACCTTTCCCTCACGGTACTGGTTCACTATCGGTCACTAGGGAGTATTTAGCCTTGGGAGATGGTCCTCCCGGATTCCGACGGAATTTCACGTGTTCCGCCGTACTCAGGATCCACTCAGGAGAGAACGAAGTTTTGACTACAGGGCTGTTACCTCCTATGGCGGGCCTTTCCAGACCTCTTCATCTACCTCGTTCCTTTGTAACTCCGTACAGAGTGTCCTACAACCCCAAGAGGCAAGCCTCTTGGTTTGGGCTGATCCCGTTTCGCTCGCCGCTACTCAGGGAATCGCATTTGCTTTCTCTTCCTCCGGGTACTTAGATGTTTCAGTTCCCCGGGTCTGCCTTCTCATATCCTATGTATTCAGATATGGATACCACTCCATTACGAGTGGTGGGTTTCCCCATTCGGAAATCTCCGGATCAAAGCTTGCTTACAGCTCCCCGAAGCATATCGGTGTTCGTCCCGTCCTTCATCGGCTCCTAGTGCCAAGGCATCCACCGTGCGCCCTTTCTAACTTAACCGTTAAAAAGAATCACTACGTGATATCTTGCATTACAATTGAATGTGAATTACTTCTGTTATCTAGTTTTCAAAGAACATTATCTCGAAGAATCGAATGATCCTTCAAAACTAAACAAGACAGGGAACGTTCTGTTTATAAGACCCAAGGTCTTATATTCCGTTAAAATCCTTAGAAAGGAGGTGATCCAGCCGCACCTTCCGATACGGCTACCTTGTTACGACTTCACCCCAATCATCTGTCCCACCTTCGGCGGCTGGCTCCATAAAGGTTACCTCACCGACTTCGGGTGTTACAAACTCTCGTGGTGTGACGGGCGGTGTGTACAAGGCCCGGGAACGTATTCACCGCGGCATGCTGATCCGCGATTACTAGCGATTCCAGCTTCACGCAGTCGAGTTGCAGACTGCGATCCGAACTGAGAACAGATTTGTGGGATTGGCTTAACCTCGCGGTTTCGCTGCCCTTTGTTCTGCCCATTGTAGCACGTGTGTAGCCCAGGTCATAAGGGGCATGATGATTTGACGTCATCCCCACCTTCCTCCGGTTTGTCACCGGCAGTCACCTTAGAGTGCCCAACTGAATGCTGGCAACTAAGATCAAGGGTTGCGCTCGTTGCGGGACTTAACCCAACATCTCACGACACGAGCTGACGACAACCATGCACCACCTGTCACTCTGCCCCCGAAGGGGACGTCCTATCTCTAGGATTGTCAGAGGATGTCAAGACCTGGTAAGGTTCTTCGCGTTGCTTCGAATTAAACCACATGCTCCACCGCTTGTGCGGGCCCCCGTCAATTCCTTTGAGTTTCAGTCTTGCGACCGTACTCCCCAGGCGGAGTGCTTAATGCGTTAGCTGCAGCACTAAGGGGCGGAAACCCCCTAACACTTAGCACTCATCGTTTACGGCGTGGACTACCAGGGTATCTAATCCTGTTCGCTCCCCACGCTTTCGCTCCTCAGCGTCAGTTACAGACCAGAGAGTCGCCTTCGCCACTGGTGTTCCTCCACATCTCTACGCATTTCACCGCTACACGTGGAATTCCACTCTCCTCTTCTGCACTCAAGTTCCCCAGTTTCCAATGACCCTCCCCGGTTGAGCCGGGGGCTTTCACATCAGACTTAAGAAACCGCCTGCGAGCCCTTTACGCCCAATAATTCCGGACAACGCTTGCCACCTACGTATTACCGCGGCTGCTGGCACGTAGTTAGCCGTGGCTTTCTGGTTAGGTACCGTCAAGGTGCCGCCCTATTTGAACGGCACTTGTTCTTCCCTAACAACAGAGCTTTACGATCCGAAAACCTTCATCACTCACGCGGCGTTGCTCCGTCAGACTTTCGTCCATTGCGGAAGATTCCCTACTGCTGCCTCCCGTAGGAGTCTGGGCCGTGTCTCAGTCCCAGTGTGGCCGATCACCCTCTCAGGTCGGCTACGCATCGTCGCCTTGGTGAGCCGTTACCTCACCAACTAGCTAATGCGCCGCGGGTCCATCTGTAAGTGGTAGCCGAAGCCACCTTTTATGTCTGAACCATGCGGTTCAAACAACCATCCGGTATTAGCCCCGGTTTCCCGGAGTTATCCCAGTCTTACAGGCAGGTTACCCACGTGTTACTCACCCGTCCGCCGCTAACATCAGGGAGCAAGCTCCCATCTGTCCGCTCGACTTGCATGTATTAGGCACGCCGCCAGCGTTCGTCCTGAGCCAGGATCAAACTCTCCGATAAATGGATCACAGACTAAGTTCACTGCATCCTGCAGTAACGTCTGTGTGATCTGCATCGTGCAGACCTTAGTTTGACTGACTACGCACATCGCTGTGCGATTTATTTAAAACTTTGAATTAACAGGTACGTTTTGTCTTGTTTAGTTTTCAAAGATCATTATAATGGAGCGGGTGATGAGAATCGAACTCACGACATCAGCTTGGAAGGCTGAGGTTTTACCACTAAACTACACCCGCATTTTAAATTGGCGCGCCCGAGAGGAGTCGAACCCCTAACCTTTTGATCCGTAGTCAAACGCTCTATCCAATTGAGCTACGGGCGCTTATCAGGCGACTTAACTATCATACTATCAATCAGAGATGATGTCAAGTGTTTTTTATTTCTTTTTGAAGTTGTTTTCTCAACCTCATTTATTATACACGTTTCTAATAATTTGTAAAGTCTTTTTTCAAAAGCTCATTTTCTCTTTTAGCGTGATCGCTTTGTTCATCAGCGACGTTTACTAATATACCATGCCCCTTAAATCGCGTCAACACTTTTACAAAAGTTTTTTCTCGCTTATTACTTCCTTCTATATATATATAGAAAATAAAAAACAGGATTCCTAAGAACCCTGCATCTCTCTTGATTACCCGCTCACCTTGACCTCTGCACTTTTTCGCTCTGGTTTTTCATAAGTACGGAAGTTTTGTTCAAGCTGTTCAAGCGACAGACCTTTTGTTTCCGGCAGGAACCTTTTCACGAATATGACGGACGCTATTCCTAACAGAACAAAAATAAAGAAGGTTGCAGACAGTCCGATGCTTGCGAGCAGAACCGGGAAAGTTAAACCGACAAGGAAGTTCGCGATCCAAAGACAGAAGACAGTGACTCCCATACCAAGCCCCCGCAATCGAAGCGGGAATATCTCCGACAGCATCAGCCAGGTCACAGGAGAAACCGCTCCCTGCTGAAACGCAAGGAAAGTGACGGTTAACGTAAGAACTACATAAGGAAGGGAAGGGGATCCTTTCAGCACGACAGATAAAATGCCGATCAGCAGCAGCACGGCAGTCGTTCCGATCAGCCCCGTCATCAGCATCGGGCGCCGGCCGACTCTGCCGAGAAGCCATATGCCCACAAACGTCGCAAGCACGGAAATCACACCGTTAGCGATATTGCCGATCAATGCAGCTTTTGTTTGGAAGCCGGCATCTTTTAGTATTTGAGTTCCATAGTACATAATTGAATTTACGCCGGTGAGCTGCTGCACTACCGCAATTCCGATTCCGATAAATACAATGCGGCGCACCCACGGAACGGCAAGGTCCTTAAATGTCGCCCGCTCCATCTCCGCTTCCTTATGAAAAGCAGATTCAATCTCGGCGAGTTCTGACTTTGCTTTCTCGTCATTCCGTATTCTCCGGAGAACACGCAAAGCATCTTCTTTTCTTCCTTTAGAAACCAACCAGCGCGGACTTTCAGGAACTTTCAGCATACCGAAAAACAAGAATACCGCCGGAAGAGCCGCGATAACGAGCATGTAACGCCAAGCGTGAGACGTATCACCGAGCACATTGCCGATGATGGCATTACACGTGAAGGCAAGCAGCTGGCCCGTTACAATCATCAGTTCATTTTGGGTAACCATTCTCCCCCGGCTTTCCGCCGGCGACATTTCAGCCAAGTATGCCGGAACTGTTACGGAAGCTCCCCCGACAGCAAGCCCCAGCAGAAAACGAGAGATAATCATAACCGATACGTTAGGCGCCAGTGTACATCCCAGCGTCGCCGCAAAGAACAAAACGGCAAGGAAAAGGATATTTTTACGTCTGCCGTTATAGTCCGACAGCCGCCCTCCGAAAACTGCGCCGATCGCAGCTCCCAAGAGAAGAGAGCTTGCCACCATGCCTTCAGTCAGCGCCGTAAGATTAAGCTGGTCAGCTTCCGCCATAAACGGCAGCGCTCCATTAATTACACCTGTATCGTAACCGAAAAGAAGCCCCCCGAACGTCGATACTAAAATGATGGTTCTCAAAAATGAATACTGGCTGCTATTTTTATTCATCTTCAAATCCTCCCAGTTTTTATACAGAGATATAAACCGAATATTCAGTTATCTATATTTACGCCTATAATGTCTTACCCACGTTTCGACAATTCAAAACAGCTTCTATATAAAAAATCACTCGAAAGCGTCATCATTTATCATTTATATTCGCTCTCTCCTTTCGTCGAATTGTTACTTTATAGTTATTTTTTAGTTAAGTTGTAATGATATTATTAGCACTTATGTTATTATCTTAATTTTAAAAGCGATTTCAGTCAATAAATATTTCAGATAATTTCAAAGATTTTCTTAATATGATCTACATATAATCAATATTTGTTTAAAATAAGCTTACGTTCATAATATACTCAATAATCATCTCAGTTTTAATCAACAAATGATTATATAATGAAAAAACCCCCAACTGCTGATCGGGGGTTTTTGTTTATTCTTCGTTCAGTTTAACGATCGTTCTCCCTCTCGCTTTTCCTTTTAAGAGAGCAGGAAGCGTGTTCGGCAGTTCCTCAAGTGTAATTTCCTTTTGAATAAAGGCCTCGAGATCCGCTGGCTTGAAATCTTCAGCCAGACGCTGCCATGTTTTCTTTCTTGTGTCCATGGGACAGAATACGGAATCAATTCCCAGGAGGCTGACGCCGCGCAAAATAAACGGGAAGACCGTAGCCGGGAGTTTCGTTCCCGCTGTCAGTCCGCTCACTGCAACTGTTCCGCCGTACTGAATCTGGCTGAGAACTGAAGCAAGCGGCTCACCTCCGATCGGATCGACGGCCGCAGCCCATTTTTGTTTTTGCATCGGTTTTAACGTGCCGTTGTAAACTTCGTCACGGTGAATAACCGATTTCGCACCGAGACTCTTCAGATAGCCGCTTTCTTCTTCTTTTCCGGTACTGGCCTCTACGTCATAGCCTAATGAAGAAAGAATGGAAACCGCAAAGCTTCCGACGCCTCCTGTTGCTCCCGTCACCAGCACTTTCCCTTTTTCAGGGGCGGCATGGTTTTCCTCAAGCCGCTGAACGGACAATGCGGCCGTAAAGCCGGCGGTTCCGATCGTCATGGCTTCTTTAAGAGTCAGACCTTCAGGCAGCGGCACGATCCAATCTGCCGGAATGCGGGCCATCCCGCTATAGCCGCCAAAGTGGGAGACGCCTATGCCGTAGCTTGTCGCAATGACTTTGTCTCCTTCTTTAAAACGGGCGTCATCTGAGGAAACGACGATTCCCGCTAAATCAATTCCCGGCACGAAAGGATACGAGGTTACGATCTTGCCGTCAGGAATGGCAGCCAAGCTGTCTTTGTAATTCACGCCTGAATAGCAAACCTTAATCAGTACTTCACCCTCGGGAAGGTCCTGAACTGCGAGCTCCTGTACGCTGACTGAAAACCGGTCTTCACGTTGATCGACTACTAACGCTTTAAATTGATCTGTCATCACTATGTCTCCTTAAAATGTATTGAATGGCTTTGAAAAAGCATAAAATAAGTTTGATTTATTTTCAAATGTCCTGCCCCGTGTAGTATGATCAAAAGAAAAAACAGCGAAAGAGTGGTTAGCAGCATGTCTGATAAACAAAACAATGATAACAAAAATAACAACAGCAGTAATCAAACATTACCGGACATTATTCATACCGCCGTTTTCAAGGCGCCGCTGCAAGTGGTCTGGGATACGGTCTCCACTGCGGACGGACTGTCTCTCTGGTTTATGCCGAATGATTTCACTCCTCAAGAAGACAGTGAGTTTCAGCTGGAATCTCCATTCGGTCCGTCTCCGTGCAAGGTGCTGGATATCGAAGCGCCGTACCGTCTTTCTTTTTCATGGGATACGGAGGGCTGGATCGTTTCTTTTGTCTTGAAAGAAACGGAAAGCGGAGATACGGAATTCACTCTCATTCACGGCGGATGGAAAGAGCCGGATGCTGTCATCAATAAAGTCAATCGGAAAAGCTCGGAGATTCACAGTACGATGGATCAAGGATGGAACGGGCTTGTCAACACGAAGCTCCGCGGGGCGGTCGAGGCTTAACGCAAAAGGACGGGACACACTTTCCGTCCTTTTTTTGCTGCCAATACATAAAAACCGACTTTGCTAAGACACTAACAGAAGAACCGAAAACTGATTTCAGGGGGCGCTGTTCATGTATTATTACAAAGAAGAACTGATCAATATCATTAAGCCGGACAAGCCGGATCCAGCCGCCGCCAAGGTGCTTCAGGAAATTTTAGGCGGGCACTACGGAGAAATGCGGACGATGATGCAATACTTTTTCCAAAGCTCTAATTTCAGGGGAAAAGAAAAGCAGTTCCGCGACCTGCTTCGCGGCGTATTTTTAGAAGAAATTGCACACGTTGAGCTCGTCCAGCATACGATTAATGCGCTGCTCGATGAAAGCGGGGCTGAGGGCCCCGGAAATCAGGCTTCAGATCAGGCGCCGATTGACGAAGCGGTGAAGCATGCCAATCCGCACCATTACATTATCGGGGCGCAAAGTTCTCTGCCTGCAGATGCAAGCGGCAATCCATGGAATGGCTCTTGGGTCTACAATCACGGTAATCTGATTGCCGACTTATTGGACAATGTCGTGCTGGAATCAACCGGCGTGCTGCAGAAAACGCGCATTTATGAGATGAGTTCTAACCAGACGTTCAGAGAAACACTCGGTTTCCTGATTGTCCGTGACAATGCTCATCAAAATGCTTTTACAAAAGCGCTGGAAACACTGGGTGTTGAATGGGGCAAATTATTCCCCGTGCCGAATTATGACATTGAAAAATATCCGGAGTGCCGTAAATTCGTTGAGATGGGATATCATAATACCCAATTTAATTTCAGACTGGATCCGACACGGATCGGAGAAATTCTGCAAGGACAGACGCCGAGCCGAAACGGCGGCGAATTAAGTGTGTCTGAGCCGCCTAAAGGGTTCCCTGTGCCGGAACTTCCTGAGCTTCCGAATGAGCACAGCCCCGGACTGAAAGATATGAACTTGTAATAAAAAAACGCCTGCTTCGGGCGTTTTTTTATTTTTATAGATGTAAGGTTTGAACGTGAGCAAAACGGGGAATATAAGCGGGGAGATCTTGACATGCGGCCGTATCAAGTCACTCCATTATGATTTGAGCATACTGATGTACATACTTCAGCATCGAAAGCTGTCCTAATTTTCCAGCCGGCCGGCTGGGTATGTTCGAATGATAATGGGAATTATGTAAATAGAACATGTCTTATAAGGAGGCAGCGAATGTCTAAGCAGGGAAACTTCCAGAAATCTATGTCACTTTTTGATCTTATTTTAATCGGCATGGGAGCCATATTCGGTTCAGCATGGCTGTTTGCCGTCAGTAACGTCGCCTCTAAAGCGGGCCCATCAGGCATTTTTTCCTGGCTGGTCGGCGGGGGAATCATCTTATTGATCGGCTTAGTTTATGCGGAACTGGGCGCAGCGCTGCCGCGGACCGGGGGAATTATCCGGTATCCCGTATATTCACACGGACACCTGGTCGGATATTTAATTTCCTTTGTCACCATTGTGGCCTACACGAGCCTTATTTCTATAGAAGTTACGGCAGTCCGCCAATACGTGGCGTATTGGTTTCCCGGGTTGACCGTGAAAGGTTCTGACTCACCGACAATTGCCGGGTGGATATTGCAATTTGCGCTGCTCTGTCTGTTCTTCCTCCTCAATTACTGGAGTGTCAAAACCTTTGCAAAAGCAAACTTCATTATTTCGATTTTTAAATATGTCGTTCCGATTACGGTTATTATAGTACTGATTTTTCATTTTCACCCGGGCAATATGACCGTTCACGGATTCGCGCCTTTTGGTTTCACCGGAATTCAAGCCGCGATTTCTACCGGCGGCGTCATGTTCGCCTATCTTGGGCTGCACCCGATTGTGGCTGTCGCAAGTGAAGTGCAGAATCCGAAGCGGAACATTCCGATCGCATTGATTGTCTGTATTATCGTTTCTACTATTATTTACACCGTGCTGCAGCTCACTTTTATCGGGGCGATTCCGGCGGATACCCTGAAGCACGGATGGCCGGCTATCGGGACTGAATTCTCTCTTCCGTTCAAAGATATCGCCGTTTTGCTCGGATTAGGGTGGCTGGCGACATTGGTTATTTTAGATGCGATTTTATCACCGGGCGGTAACGGTAATATCTTTATGAATACGACTTCACGTCTCGTCTACGCCTGGGCCAGAAACGGAACTTTATTCAGCACCTTTTCTAAAGTCAATAAAGAAACCGGGACACCGCGTGCCTCCCTTTGGCTTTCGTTCGGTCTGTCTGTTTTTTGGACGCTGCCGTTCCCATCTTGGAACGCTCTCGTCAACGTGTGCTCCGTCGCATTGATTCTGTCTTATGCGATTGCGCCGATTTCTTCAGCGGCGCTGAGGGTGAACGCCAAGGAGATTAACAGACCGTTTTATTTAAAAGGGATGAGCATCATCGGGCCGCTGTCGTTTATTTTCACTTCTTATATTGTATATTGGTCCGGATGGCGCACCGTATCTTGGCTTCTCGGTTCTCAAATTGTCATGTTTCTGATCTACCTCTGTTTCAGTAAATATGCTCCCAAAGATGATGTCAGCATACGCCAGCAGCTGAAATCAGCATGGTGGATCGTCGGCTTTTATGTCATGATGCTGATTTTCTCCTATCTCGGCTCGTTCGGCCACGGATTGGGCATTATCAGCAATCCGCTTGACCTGATTCTGATCGCCATCGGTTCGCTCGGTATTTATTACTGGGCAAAATATACGGGACTGCCGAAGGCTATGATCGACAGTGATAAATGATGAGCGCCGGAAAGAAGCATGGTCTTCTTTCCGGTATTTTTATTTTAAGGGATGACAAAAAAGCGAATGTGCGATAAAATGAATGACAGTCATTCACAAAAGGAGGAACCCCTCTATTGGCAAAACAAAGCTCGGGAAAATATGAAAAGATCCTGCAAGCCGCAATTGAAGTCATTTCTGAAAAAGGATTAGACAAAGCATCCATTTCAGAAATCGTCAAAAAAGCCGGAACGGCCCAAGGGACGTTTTACTTATATTTTTCTTCTAAAAACGCGCTGATATCCGCGATTGCAGAAAACCTGCTCGACACTACACTGGACAGAATAAAAGGGAAAACGGACGGTTCTGAAGATTTTTGGACGTTGCTGGACATTTTGGTAGATGAAACATTTCACATCACCCGGCTTCATAAAGATATTATCGTTCTCTGTTATTCCGGTCTTGCCATCGATCACTCAATGGAAAAATGGGAGGCCATTTATCAGCCTTATTATTCCTGGCTGGAAGGCGTCATCAATACGGCCATTGAGCAGGGTGAAGTCAACAGCGGCATTCATGTCAGATGGACGGCCAGAACGATTATCAATGTTGTCGAGAACGCAGCTGAACGGTTTTATATCGGCTGTGAACAGGATGTCGATCTCGAAGTATATAAAAAAGAAATATTCAGCTTTCTCAAAAGAAGCTTGCAGAAATGATTGGCAGAGACCGATCATTTTTGACCGCCATAAAAATGACTGACATTCATTCATAACTGAGGTGACTGTAAATGTATTGGCTGCTTGTACTGATAGCCGGACTGTTAGAAGTAGTTTGGGCGTCCGCCCTGAAGCATGCGGATTCGCTCTTTGATTGGATTGGTATTTTCCTGCTGATTGCTGTCAGCTTCCTGATGCTGATCCGTTCTTATAAAAAAATACCGATGGCTGCCGCATACACCGTTTTTGTCGGAATAGGCACCGTCGGCACATATGTAACGGGCGTCATTTTAGGAGAACCTTTTTCAATCGGGCAAATCTTCTTTTTAACTTTGCTGTTGTCCGGCATTTTAGGAATGAAGGTATTTACGAAAGAAAACAAAACAAGGGGTGAACATTAATGGCATGGCTGCTGTTATTTATTGCCGGAGCGGAGGAAGTTGTAGCGGCCGCTGCCATGAAACATATTGACGGTTTTAAAAAAAAGTGGCCGCTGATTGTCATGGTAACAGGCTTTATGCTTTCATTCTTTTGCCTTTCCGGAGCGATGAAGGTTCTTCCCACAGGTGTCGCGTATGCGGCTTGGACCGGCATGGGAAGCATCGGCGTTTCGGCCGTGGGCATACTTTGGTTTAAAGAAAAATTCAATCTGTCACAATTGGTGTCTCTGGGGCTTATCCTCATCGGTGTCATCGGCTTAAAACTGACAACGTGACGGCCTGAGAAAGCTTTTTAAATAAAAAACAAAGGACCCTAAGCGGGCCCTTTGTTTTTTTATGCTGTTTTGATCTGTTCAGCTTTTCCGGCTCCGACACCGAAAATGAAAATCAGAACGGAGACCGCGATCAGCATGAATAACGGAACCGTCCAGCCGTGCGTGATATCATGCAGCAGGCCGAATACGAGCGGTCCGAACGCGGCAAGCAAATATCCGAATGACTGGGCCATTCCCGAAAGCGCCGCGGCTTCATGGACATGCCGAGTCCGCAGGCTGAAGAACATCATTGCCAGACTGAACGCACAGCCTCCCGCAATTCCGATCAAAATGACCCATAGCGGAGTGAGAGCCGGGCTTCCGAAAAGAACGCCGGCAATCCCGATAAGGAAAAATAAAGCCGTCAGTCCGGCGAGTGCGCGTTGGTTTTTCATTTTAGCGGCAGCGATCGGCACGATAAAAGTAATTGGCAGGACTGAGAATTGCATTAATGAAAGCATCCATCCCGCCTTACTTGAGCTGAGTCCATTCTGCTGAAGAATTTCCGGCAGCCAAGCGATGATGGTGTAAAAAATAAGGGATTGCAGCCCCATGAACAACGTCACCTTCCAAGCCAGCGGAGACCGCAGCAGACTGCTTTTCTTCTCTCCGTTTGTCCCAGTCGTGCGGACGGGCAGTTCGCGTCCTCGCATTTGCGGAATCCACATGACGAACGCAATGAAAGAAAGGATAGCCCAGCAGCCGAGCGCGCCTTTCCAGCCTAACCCCGCTGAGGAGGCGATCGGCACGCTGATGCCGGATGCAATCGCACCGCACAGATTCATAGAAACAGAGTAGACGCCGGTCATGACGCCTAAATTTCCGGGAAACTTATGTTTGATGAGACCCGGCAGCAGGACGTTACATACGGCGATCGACAATCCCAACAGGATCGTTCCGAAAAAGAGAGTGCCGATTCCGGCGATGGAGCGCAGCAGAGTTCCGGCTGTCAGGACAATTAATGATGACAGTAAAACAATCTCGGTCCCGAAGCGCCGGGACAATAAAGGAACAAACGGCGACAGACATGCAAATGCCAAAAGAGGCACTGTCGTAATGGTGCCGGCAGCCGCATTGGTCATGCCGAGGCTGTCCCGAATTGAGGAGACGAGCGGCCCGACCGATGTCAGAGGCGCTCTGAGGTTAGCCCCTATCAATATGACTCCGATAACCAGCAATATCAGTTTTTTACGCTGACTTGCTTGCAGCACTTGATGTTCGTCTTCAATTTTCATGTTCATCCTCCATGTGTATTGTATCTTTAAATACTGTGATGTATTGGTTGACGGCCTCCATGGCCTCATCCGGTTTCTGTCCGGCAATCGCAGCGGCAAGCTGGGTGTGGATCCGGATAGCAGGCGTAATTTCCAAGAGATTATGGACTGACGCACAAAGCGCCTCTGTCATATGCTCGTATAGATCAGAAAGCATGTTGTTATGGGCCGCCTGTACAATTGTTTTGTGCAGATTAATGTCAGCTTCGGCATACCGTTTTCGATCTTCATTTTGCAAGGCCGCCTCACATTCATCCAGGCATGCCTTCAGTGCTTTAAGGTCTTCGTCATTACGCCTTTGGGCCGCCAATCGTGCGGCTTCTCTCTCAAGTGCGTATCTGACTTCTAATGTTTCAAGCAAATTTGATTTTTTTATATGGCGGTAAAATGCAGCGCCGAGGACACTGGATGAGCTGACATACGTACCGCTCCCCTGCCTAGTCTGAAGAAGGCCGGCATGTACGAGCGCCCGAATGGCCTCACGCAATGTGTTTCGGCTCACATCAAATTGCTTCATTAAATCCAGCTCAGGAGGAATGCGCGTCCCGACCGGCCATTTATCCGATTGTATTAACGATTCAATTTGCGCCACCACTTGTTCTACGAGCGACAGTCTGCTTGTTTTGGATATTTCCATCAGAACACCTCTGTAATTTGTAGGATGATTCTATCATTGGATAACATAACATAAAGTAAACGAAGGTGTAAACAGCTGCAACAAAAAAAGAGTGAGTTTTTCTCTCACCCTTCGTCGCTTTTATGAACGTTTTATATGGACTGAGGTCACGACAAACTTGTCATGGCGGCAGCGGGAAAATGAAGTGCCGTTGTCCAAAAAACCTGCATGTTCCGACTTCTAATATCGGGTCATCCGGCTGCACCCGAACTCCATTGCGAGCGTCTTTTCATCAGGGAGCGGCTGATCTATGTCATAAACACTGCTTTTAATCCTCGTTCTCATTTTGTTGGCGATTTTTTCGTACTTATTCATCGGTTTCCTCAGGCTGTGTAATGTTTGATCTGTATAGACTCCTTACGGTTATCATAATTTTTTTTCTGCTCCATCAATGACATTACAGCCGCCGCTATTGAAATTGAAAGGATTTCCTCGAATTTTCTATGGAATCTCTCTCACTATTATGGTAGAATTCTTTGCAGAAACGGACACAAACGAATATTGTATACATTGTATAACCTCAATGATATGGTTTGAGGGTGTCTACCAGGAACCGTAAAATCCTGATTACAAAAAATTGTCCCGCACACTTTTTGTAATCAGGATTTTTTATTTTCTAAAAAATAAAAAAAGGAGTATCTGTACATGAATTTCAAAGTATTTCTGCTTGCAGCATCTACTATTGCAGTCGGATTGGTTGAATTAATTGTGGGCGGTATTCTCCCGCAAATCGCTTCCGACTTAGATATATCCATCGTCAGCGCAGGGCAGCTGATCAGCGTATTTGCGCTCGGTTACGCGGTATCCGGCCCGCTGCTTTTGGCAGTGACGGCAAAAGCTGAACGAAAGCGGCTTTATTTAATCGCACTTTTTGTTTTCTTCCTGAGTAATCTGGTCGCTTATTTCAGTCCCAATTTCGCCGTGCTTATGGTGTCACGGGTGCTCGCTTCCATGAGTACGGGACTGATTGTCGTCCTATCTTTAACGATTGCCCCTAAAATCGTAGCGCCGGAATACAGAGCGCGGGCGATCGGCATCATTTTCATGGGCTTCAGCTCCGCAATCGCTTTAGGCGTGCCTGTCGGCATTATCATCAGCAATGCTTTCGGATGGCGCGTTCTGTTTTTGGGAATCGGCGTATTATCGCTTGTTTCCATGCTGATTATCAGCGTCTTTTTTGAAAAAATACCTGCTGAAAAAATGATTCCGTTTCGTGAGCAGATCAAAACGGTCTGGAACGCCAAAATTGCCAGCGCACATCTTGTCACCTTGTTTACACTGGCTGGGCATTACACACTCTATGCCTACTTTGCGCCTTTTTTGGAAACAACGCTTCATTTGAGTTCCGTTTGGGTCAGTGTATGCTACTTTTTGTTCGGCCTGTCAGCGGTATGCGGCGGACCGTTCGGCGGCTGGCTGTATGACCGTTTGGGATCATTTAAAAGCATCATGCTTGTGACTGTTTCTTTCGCTTTGATCCTGTTTATCCTTCCGCTGTCAACGGTTTCTTTAATCATTTTCCTGCCTGCGATGGTGATCTGGGGATTGCTCAGCTGGAGCCTTGCGCCGGCGCAGCAAAGTTATTTGATCAAAATTGCGCCTGAGTCTTCCGATATTCAGCAAAGCTTCAATACATCCGCTTTGCAAATCGGCATTGCGCTCGGGTCAGCCATCGGCGGCGGCGTGATCAGACAAACGGGTTCTGTCACAGCTACCGCCTGGTGCGGCGGTTTGATTGTCATTATCGCTGTCGCGTTAGCCGTGTTTTCTTTAACGAGACCTGCTTTGAAAAGAAAATCCGCATAAGTGTGAAACCGCAAAAAAGCCAAAGGAGTTCCTTCGGCTTTTGCGGTCTTTTTTTATTTTGCGGCGGAAAGTTCGTCTTCTGTGACCCATTTATGGTTGGTTACTTTTTGGCCGCCGTCCGTCGATGTATAGTCGACCATATAAACGGTTGTCTTTTTGGCTGAATCAATGACGGCTTCAGCGCCCTTCATGCCTTTCATATGGGATGCCTCGATGACGGCCTTGTCACCTGGCTTTAACGTCTTATCACCGGCGCCCTTTAATTCTTCCTGAATGACCCATTTATGATCTTTAACGCGCTTTCCTCCCGTTGTCGGCGTGTAAGATACACTGTAAACCGTTGTATCATAAGCACCTGTTACGGTTCCTTGCGCATTTTTCATGCCCTTCATATGAGAAGCTAAAATCATGACGTCACTGCCGACTTTATAAGTCGGATTTTCGGCCTTCTTTAAACCTTTCGGCACCTCGGATGAACCTGAGTGATTCATGTCTTCGTGAGCGTGCGTTTCTTTGTCTTTCGCTTTTTCGCTTCCTCCTGAAGATTGGCTGTTGCATCCGGCAAGCGCCAGGACGGGAATGAGGAGAAACATGCTGAATAAAAATAATCTTGCTTTCATTTCAAGAACTCCTTTGCCTTTTTGATTTTTTACTTTTCCCTTTCGGTTCGTCAGTAAAACAGAAGATGAATTGCAGCCGGTCATCTCTCCTAATTCTTCAAATCTCTCTTCATTGCCTTTCGTCAGGTGAAATTGTTCACAAAATGTACACATTAATGGAAATGCAGTATAATTCCATTATCAGATAATAGGGGGAACTCATCATGAAAACAAAGGTTTTTGCGGTGGTATTGGGTGCTGTTTTAATGGTTGCAGGTTTGATTTTGGCAGAGGTTTCACTTTATATGGAATACATCACCATGCTCGGAGCTATGATTTTCTCTTCTATCTTTATGTCAGAGCCGAAAAGAAAATTTCGCGTCATCAAAGGGGTTTGACTTTTCTATTACCGCCGTCTTCTCAGGACGGCGGTTTTTTTGTATGTCACTCAGTCTATTCGCAGAGCGGTTTCTTCTGTGCCGTCTTGATATAAAACGAAATGTGAGGCCGCTTGGGCTTTATCACCGGCAAATTCAATTTCAAGCGGCAGCGCCCGGACAAAATAACGGGTTTCCGTCATTGGGAATAATTCGAATGGTGTCTGCCCGTCTATAGTAAGATACAATCGATTTTCTTTTACCGCCACCGATGCATGGGTATCATCCTGAAATGAGTAATCACCGATAAATCTGCTGTAAATCGCAGGATCGATGTCTGCTTTTTTCTGATCCGCCGGACGTTTCGGAATCTCGTATGGCTGATCAAATAAGATGTTTACAGCAGCGGCAATCACAGCTTGTTCAAATTGATACGGTTGTTCCATATTGCTGAGATAGATCAATGTTTTATTGTAGTCAATATAACGGATCATCAGAGTTGAATAGCCCGGCCAGCCTCCGTCGTGACTGACAACCTTCCCTTTTTGGGGGCTGTTTTGAATCATCCAGCCAAATCCATACCCGAAGTGCTCTTCTTCATTCCAATAGCCAGGTGTAAAAGCTTGGTCTTTCGTCTCTTTGCTGATGATTTCTTCCGTATAAAGAGCCTGATCAAACAGATATAAATCTCTTATCGCGGAGTTAACGGTTCCATCACCTTGAATACCGTCAAGGAAGACGACATAATTGGTTTCCTCAAGTTCATCAGGCAGGACATACTCTCCGGAATGCACATCATAGACATAGCCATATGCATAGTTCGGGATGTTTTCTTTACTCAGCCTTCTGTTATAAACCCGAGTATCGTTCATACGGAGCGGACGAAATACAGCTTGCTTCATAAATGCAGCAAAACTCATGCCTGATACAATTTCAATCATAACCGCTAACACAACATACCCCGTATTACTATAAAGCCACCCCTTACCCGGCGGGAAATAAGCATCCGGTTTATGCTGCTTAAGCATATCAATCACATCTTGATTAACGGCAATTCTGTCCCGGTCCCAATGTGTTAAGAACAGCTCCATATAATCCGGCAATCCTGACGTATGATGAAGTAAATGCCGAATGGTAATGCCCGGATAAGGAAAATCAGGAAGCCACCGCTCTACCATATCGTCATACCGCAGCTTGCCCTGCTGCTCTAACTTCATAATCCCGAGAGCAGTAAACGGCTTCGATACTGAGGCCAATTCAAAGACAGAGCGGTCATTCAGCATCCTGTTTGTTTCCAGTTCTGCAGTGCCGAATGAACCCTGATATAAAATGCGGCCGTTTTCTGCCGCTAAAACAGCTCCGTTTATTTCATGCCTTCCGTCTAAAGTGCTGAAAAGCTGTTCAAAAGCTTGTTTTTTCTTATCCATCATTATGATCCCTCCATATAAAAACTGTATCTCTCTTTTATACGAATGGCTTTTATATGAGTTTCAATATTCTTCCTCAACCGGAACAAGTCGGTAAATATACGATGATAATCAGAAGCCGCGGAGTTTTTATGAGGATCTTTTATTCACACAATACAGTACAGGCTTCGAATTCAACATGCTTCTCATCTTTTTTGGCCCCGGCAATTTCCATAGTTGAAAACATCGCGCAGACGACAGCTTTGTATTCGTTCATGACGGTTTGAATTTCAATCAGGAACCGTTCGGATGAAGCCGCGCATTCCGTTACGTACTCTTTCATTTTGCCGATAATATCATCTGCCTGACGGCTGAATCCTGCCGCCTCCAAATCACTCTCAAACTGGTTTTTGTTCATCATATGAATATGCATTTTCAGGCCCCTTTCAGCAGTGTGTTTGTGGTTATACCTACTGTAAAGGACAGGGTTGGATAAACTTTTAATAAAATATGAACAAACTATGAATTGGAACATCTGCCTGACCCGCGTGCATCCGGCTGTTCTCCATACCATTTGAACTACCTGAAAATATTACTTCTTTACTCTATTAAAAACAGCTCATATATGATCTAATACTGTAAAACGATCGTTTAGGAGGCGGCCTATGTCAACAGCAGGAAACCGGCAAAAATTTTGGATCAAGGCGATGCTTATAGCGGTCTTTGCTGTGTTTGTCTTCTCTTTTTCTGAGAATCATTCACAAAAGGACTGGCACGCGACAGTAGATGAGGCGTCCGTGAATGTCTTCGGCCAGCAGATCTTTGAAAAAGACCGTCTGGAAAAAACACTCGGCGCACGTGAGGCAGAATCTCTTCTGACTCTTATCAAACTCGCAAATGAAGAGCATCACATCATCTAAGAGTCTTTATAAAAAGCCTGTTTCCCTTTTTACAGCGGAAACAGGCTTTTTTCGTGTATTATTTTTTTTGTTCAATAAACCGGTCGATCCGGGCCAGGACATCTTTCATGTCCATGCATTCTTTAAAGCTTTCGTTAATGGCTTGAATGCCTTGTTTATATTTTCCGTTATGCAGCACTTCTTCTGCGGCAAGCTTTAACTTTTCAGCGCTTATTTCATCTTTTTGCACGGTATAGCCGGCATTCAGTTCAGTCAGGCGGCGTGCAATCATCGGCTGATCTTTATCATGCGGGATGACGACCAGCGGCACTTGATAATGAATGCCTTCATTTACACTGTTCATTCCGCCATGTGTAACAAATAGGTCAGCCTGCTCCAGCACCTCAAGCTGCGGCACGTATGGAGCGATGATAAAGTTTTCCGGCGCCTGTTTGATTTTCGACAGATCGGCTATTTCTCCGGCGGCGATGACAACCTTGCCTTCAAAATCTGAGAACGCGTCTATGCACAGATTGAAAAACGCTTCCGTGTCCCAGAGCACTGTCCCCATTGAAATATAAATGACTTTTTCATCCTTTAAAGAATCAATCGGGAAGTCGGTGTGCCCCTTTCTCTTCGGAAAACTCGGACTGATAAATAAATACTCATCTCCGAACGTCTCGCTTTCGGGCTGAAAATATCTGCTTGTATAGACGACGTTCAGTTCACCCGTGTTGTTCATAAATTGAATCAGGCTGTCAGGAGCAACGCCGTATTTGTCTTTCATCTCAGCCAACAGCTCTTCACATTCCCTGTCCGGCTTAAACGGCACGCCCGATTCCGGATGGAGCGGGAGGGTTTTCAGGCCGTCTTCATTGAGCAGGAAGGATGCTGAAGAAGAGATGCCGGGAATGTTGAGATAATCCCTCACCAGCTCTCCCGCACCGAATTTATCATAATAGACGGCGTCGAATTGAATGTCCTCAGCCAGACGCTGCACAATATGTAAAATCTCCAGTGACGTTTTGATATGAATTTTTAAGAATGGCAGTATGCCGGACGGGCTGTCAGGATCAATGGGTGTCATTCTGAGCAGATCGCGGTGAAGGTGAACCTCCGCCCCTACTCCTTCCAGCCTGCTTTTGTACTTTTCCGTTGAGATATAATGAACGTGATCGCCCCGTTCACTGAAGGCCTTTGTCATACCGAGGGTCGGGTTTACGTGTCCTTCTGCGGGAAAATTGACCATGAGAATATGTTTTGCCATTTTTCAAACTCCTTTGCCTTTTTTGCGCTTTTTCCATATCCATCATAAATGATGCGGGAAAAATTATGCAAGAAACACCCGTCAGGTCTTCATGGCGGTTTGATGACACCGCCAAAAAAAGACAAGGCTTTTCGCCTTGTCTATCGTGATGATTCGTCTGTTTCTTGTGCTTTCAGCACGCCTTTCAGATGTTCTGCATCGTGCTTGAGATGCTCCGTCATATAGTGCACGGCTTTTGTTTTGTCGCCTTTTTTTATTTCTTCAAAGACTTTCCGGTGCTCATGTAAGATCACTTCCGCACGGTCATCCCCTTTAAAATTAAGGACTCTGCAAAAATGAATCAGCACATTGACATGCTCAAGCAGCTTGGCCAGCTGACTGTTATGGCTGAACTCCACAAGGAGCTGATGAAACGTTTCGTTCAAGGAAATAATCTCCGTCTCTTTGACGCCTTTATGGATGGCTTCTTCCGTCTCCCGCAGCTGTTTTTCGATGAGTTCAATTTCACTCTCAGCCGCTTCATCAATGACGAGTTCGACCGCCAGTGATTCAAGTGACATTCTGATTTGATAAATCTCTTCAACATCCTTTACGGATAAAGAATAGATGACAAAGCCGTTTCGATCGTCTGCCGTCAGAAGCCCATCCTTTTCAAGGAGCCGCATCGCTTCTCTGACCGGCGACCGGCTGACTCCGAAATCCTTGGCCAGCTGTGTTTCATTCAGCCGTTCTCCCGGTTTAAAAATCCCGTCAAATATCATTTTTTTCAATTGGGAATAAAATTGCAGATAATACGGGGTTGGCTTATCTAATTTAAAGTTATCCATCTTTCCTACCTCTTCATACAATTTAGGCCTTATTGTTACCAAGATCATATAACAGTTTATCTATGGAAGCAACATTCCCGAGCTTGTCAGCATAGCGAGTATGGCGTAATATGGAATTATAACAAACGACGGTCGACGGTCTGCCGTAAACCGAAACAATTCATTCAGGGGGGATGGAACATGAAAACATACAAGATTGCCAGCATACCGGGGGACGGTGTAGGAAAAGAAGTCGTTCCGCAAGCGGAGCGGGTGTTGAACGCAATCGCCGAATTACATGGGGGCATGGCATTCGATTTTACTTCTTTTCCGTGGAGCTGCGAGTATTACTTGGAGCACGGAACCATGATGCCGGATGATGGATTAGAAACGTTACAGCACTTTGATGCTTTGTTTTTAGGAGCGGTGGGGAATCAAAAGCTCGTCCCCGATCATGTTTCGCTGTGGGGGCTGCTCATCAAGATACGCCGGGAATTTGAACAGGTGATCAATGTACGGCCGGCGAAGCTGCTGCCGGGGATCACTTCCCCTCTCGTTAACCCGAAGGATTTTGATCTGCTGGTCGTCCGGGAAAACAGTGAGGGCGAGTACAGCTCTGTCGGCGGCAGAATGTATCAGGGCGAAGACGAAATCGCCATTCAAAACGCGGTCTTTTCCCGCAGAGGAACGGAAAGAGTGATGCGGTATGCCTTTGAACTGGCGGCAAATCGGAAGAAACACGTCACAAGCGCGACGAAATCCAACGGTATTGTTCACTCGATGCCGTTTTGGGATGACATCTTTAAAGAGGTCAGCCGGGAGTATGCCGGGATTGAAACGGACTCGCAGCATATTGACGCACTGGCGGCCTTTTTTGTCACTCACCCGGAGCGCTTCGATGTCATTGTCGCTTCAAACCTGTTCGGAGATGTGCTGACAGATATCGGGGCGGCGATTATGGGAAGCATCGGAATCGCTCCCGCCGCTAACATCAATGTAAACGGCAAATACCCTTCCATGTTTGAGCCTGTTCACGGCTCCGCTCCGGATATTGTCGGAAAAGGGATTGCCAACCCTATCGGCCAAATATGGACGGCAAAATTAATGCTCGATTCATTCGGAGAAGAGGAGCTGGGCAATCTGCTCCTGCAATCCATTGAAACGGTCACAAACAGCGGCGTCCTGACCCCGGATGTCGGCGGAAAACATTCAACGGAAGACGTCACTTCCGCTATTATTTCTCAAATAAAAAATTAACATTTTATAAGGAGAGAGAAAATGGATTCTTTTCGTGAACAATTTGAAAAGCATGTGACCCATGATTCAATTGAGGTAAATGGCATCCGCCTTCATTACGTCTTTGCGGGAAAGGAGGATGCTCCCCCCGTCATTCTCCTGCACGGCTTTCCGCAAAGCTGGGTGACGTGGCGTTATGTGATTCCGACGCTTGCCGCTTCTCATAGAGTCATCGCTGTTGATCTGAGGGGCTACGGCGATTCTGAAAAGCCGGGCGGCATAAACGGCTATGATAACAAAACGATGGCAAGCGATATACAAGGTCTGATGCGCCGCCTGCATATACAAAAAGCGTTAATTGCCGGGCATGACAGAGGCGCCAGGGTCGCAAGGCGGCTCGCTTTAGATGCTCCGGAGCTGGCGGCAGGCCTTGTGCTCATTGACATTATGCCGACTGAATACGTCTATGATTCTCTGACGGCAGCGGAAGCGGCAAAAAAATACTGGCACTGGACATTTCAAGTCGTTCCCCATCTGCCGGAAGAATTAATAAGAGGAAAAGAAGAGGAATATCTTAGATTTTTATTAAGCAGAGGTGACGGGCTTTTTGACCTGCTGACATCAGACGGCGCCTGGGACCGGTACTTAGCCGCCTGGAAGCAGCCCGGCGCTGTCCAAGCTGCGCTTAATGACTACAGAGCCGCTTATCAAATTGATTTGCCGAGATATCGTTCAGAAAAGGAATCACAGAAAAAACTGGATGTGCCCACGCTTTTGCTGTGGGGAGAAAAAGGGAACTTAGCCGGCCTTCCCGTGCTTGACACATGGAGAGAATCAATTCGTGAAGTCAGCGGATATGAGGTAAAAGGCTGCGGCCATTACGTCCCCGAGGAAAAACCGACAGAAATTGCCCGCAGGATTATCGATTTTTCAAAAACGGTTTTTTAAGGGGCGCACCACACCGAAACAGGCAGACTCTTAAAACCCGGCCTGATGATTTACCATCTCTATCACAGGCCGGATCATTCATAAGTGAAATGGTTATGAACCAGTTTCTCTCTTTTTTCTGCTTGCTGCCTTAATCAAAATAAACGGGTTCGTCCGGATGTTTGAGATATGCAAACATCCTTTCAATCTGACTTTCCGTATTGCGGGCTTCAGACAGCGGCGGCAGCTCCGTTTCTGCAAAAAAAGCGGCCGCGCTTGTTTCCATTCCCTCCCTGAGCTGTCCGCCGATGATCTCACATTTGATAAACACTTTGTAAACGTGGGCGGCGGACGGCGGATGGGAATGGCATTTCTTATCCATTACAGCTAACAGTTTGACCGGCTTTACGTCGATGCCCGATTCCTCTTTTACTTCTTTGACAGCTGCTTCGCCCGGAGAAATCCCGATATCGGCCCACCCGCCCGGCAGCGCCCATCTGCCGTCGCTTTTCTCTTGCACCATTAATATACTCTGATCTTTAAAAACTGCCGCTCTGACATCAACTTTCGGAGTGGGATACCCGCTGTCCCCTGCGAAGACGTCTTGTATGATCTCTTTGCCGGTCCCGGTATGATGCGCCATGATATCCACGCTGATTTTTCTTATTTCTTCAAATCTCTCAATATCATATATGTCTTTGGAATAAGCCAGCCCCGCTTGCGCCGCGGATTGAAGCTGTTTTGCCCATTCAAGCCATTTTGGCTCCATTTTCAATCATCCTCCGATCTTTATGTTTTCACAAATACAGAAACCTAGTTCATTAACCCCCAGTTTTTCCGCTGCTTTCTCCCCCCTGGCGGAGAAAGCAGCGGAACAGGGTTTGTTTTTTTCATGGAAGAGTTTTGGAATTCAACCGTTATGAAGTATTTTTTGACGTCTTCGCTCATAATACCTCCTTGACGATATGGCAACCATATCCTTTATGATGATCATTGGATGATCATCATAAAAAGGGAAGAGGAGTATGAAGGATGACGATTGAAATCAGAGCAGTCACGGAAGAAAACCGTACCGATATACTGGCGCTTCATGTAAGTGAAAGCCAGGCTTCATTTATTGAAACTGCGGAAGAGTGTTTACAAGATGCTGAGGATTGCCCGCATTATCAGCCGGCCGGCCTTTATGTTGACGGGGAGTTGGTCGGCTTTTCCATGTACGGCTGGTTTCCGGAATATGATGAAGAAAATAAAAACGGCAGAGTGTGGCTTGACCGTTTTTTCATTGATGAACGATACCAGGGACGGGGATTGGGCAGATTGATGCTTGATGCCCTTATCCATCATCTCGCTCAATTATATGATTGCAGACGGATTTATTTAAGCCTGTTTGAAGATAACGTGCACGCACTGCGCCTTTATCAAAAATTCGGCTTTAGATTCAATGGAGAGCTGGACTCAAACGGGGAAAAAGTGATGGTCAAAGAGCTGCAGAGCGCTGTATAAACGCATTCCGGCTTCTTGCCAATACTTTAAATTTGAGGTAACATAAAGTTATTGAACGACGGTCGACGGACAACGGTCGATCGTTAAACATCTGGTACAGCGGATCGAAACATTGTCATCAGGCATCTAAATGGAGGAGAAGATTGTGCTTATTATACTCGTTATGTTTCTGCTCGGGATTATTCTCGGGTTTATCGGCGCGGGGGGAGCCGGTTTTGTCATTGCACTTTTAACTATACTTTTTCACGTACCGATTCACACGGCTTTGGGCACTTCCCTAGCCGGAATGGCTTTCACAAGTTTGTCCGGGGCTTTCAGCCACTACCGTGAAGGCAACATTCAGATGAAAATCGGTCTCATCGTCGGCGTTTTTGCGGCATTCGGTTCATTTTTCGGGGCCAGACTTACTTCTCTTATCCCCGCAGATTTGCTGCATTACTTGACGGCGGGCATGCTGTTTTTATCTGCTCTATTGATTTTAGTCCGGTTATTTATTTTAAAAGAAACACAAGAGGACACCGGACCGCAAAGCCATCTGAACATATGGGTGAAAGCCGTTGTTCTCGGTATTATCGCAGGAATCTTGTCCGGAACATTCGGCATCGGCTCTGCCCCTTTCATCCAAATCGGCTTAATGATTCTTTTGCGCTTATCCATCCGCCAGTCGGTCGGCACCACCATGCTAGTCATTATCCCGCTTGCAGTCGGCGGAGGTCTCGGTTATGTAACGGAAGGGTTTGTCGACTATATGCTGTTGGTCAAAGTGCTGATCGGAACGATGTGCGGTGCATATGTCGGAGCGAAATTCACCAATCTCGTGCCGAAAGTCATTCTGAAATCAGCCATCTTTTTAACACCGGCCATCGCCGGGCTGATGCTTTTATTTTAAACTGAAACGGAAGGCGGCGGCCTCCCGTTTTTTTCTGTTTTCACCTGTTTTCGAAGAGCTTTTTCAGCTTTGCTTCCGTTTCGGTATGATCTACCGGCGTATACACGCTGCAGCGCAGATCACTGTTGCCCTGAACCTGAAAAGAAGTCAGATTAAAGACCATTTTTCCCGCCTTCGCGTGGCGGAACTCAATTAATACTTCGGGAGCCGAGCTGACTTCGCTCTCATTCCACAGCGTATGAAACTCTGAATATGTCTTCTCCATTTCCTCTATAAACTGAGAATACCACGTATCCGCTACATACTGGCCGTAATACGTTCTGAAAATGGCAATGAAACCTTTCACAAAATGCTCCCAGTTCACGGCTAGACTTCTTAATTCTTTTCTTGAAAACAATAGCTCAATGAGATTCCGTTTTTCGGGGGGAATTTGTTCAAAATCTAAAAACACGTGAGCCGCCGCCTGGTTCCACCCTACGATATGACACCGCCTGTCCGAGATGATGGTGGGACAATAACGGAGCTCTTGCAGAATTTTTGAAAGGGACGGGCTGATGACCGCCTCTTCCTCCGCGGCAAACGGCTGTTTCACGCCCTCATCAATGGCAAGCGCGTACAAATAATTTCTTTCATCTTTATTCAGCTGGAGCGCATCGGAAACGGCGTCCAATACACCTGCCGACACTTTAATGTCTCTGCCCTGCTCCAGCCACGTATACCACGTGGTGCTTACGCCGGCTAATTGCGCGACCTCTTCTCTTCTGAGTCCCGGCGTTCTTCTTCGCGTGCCCGTCGGCAGGCCGGCCATCTGCGGAGAAATTTTGGCCCGCTGCATTTTTAAAAACTCTGAAAGAGCCTGCAATCTTCCTTCTGGTATCATACCGAATCTCTCCTCTCCTACCCTGGTATTTATTATACTAGGATAAACAACAACTTGTAATAGGATAATTGCGAGTTACAATAAATACATACCGAAGGAGGAATGACCATGAAAAGAGTTGTCATCACCGGAATGGGAGTGATTTCACCTCTCGGCAATGATGTAAATACATTTTGGAAACACCTGACGGAAGGAAAATCGGGAATTTCTCTCATAGATTCTTTTGATGTCTCCAGCTCCAAAACAAAAATAGCCGGCACCGTCCGCGATTTTGACGCAGAAGAAAGATGGGGCAGAAAAGAAGCGAGACGGCTTGACCGTTTCAGCCAGTTTGCTTTAGCGGCAGCGGAACAGGCGCTGGAAAGCTCCGGAATTCAGCTCGATCAGATTGACCGTGAACGCCTCGGCGTGTACGTCGGCTCCGGAATCGGCGGCATCACGACTTTGATTGACAATGTCCATACTTTAAATGAACGGGGAGCGCGAAAAGTGAGCCCGAGCCTTGTCCCCATGATGATCTCAAATGCGGCCGCCGCTCAAATCAGCATCAGATTAGGCGCGCTCGGCCCCTCACTTTCTCCCGTCACCGCGTGTTCCATCGGCAATACGTCGATCGGGGAAGCATTCAACGCCATTCGGAATGATGATGCGGATATCATGTTTGCCGGGGGCGCGGAGGCGGCGATTACGAATTTGTCATTAGCCAGCTTCGGCAATGCCCACGCGCTGTCAGCGAGAAACGAAGACCCCGCCGCGGCAAGCCGGCCGTTTGACGCGGATCGCGATGGATTTGTCATGAGTGAAGGCGCGGGCATCTTAGTATTGGAATCATTGGATAGCGCAATCGGCAGAAATGCCCCGATCCTTTGTGAGGTGCTCGGCTACGGTGCGAGCTCTGACGCCTATCATATGGTGGCCTCCCATCCGGAAGGAACGGGCGCATACCTGGCGATGAAAAACGCTTTGAAAAAGGCGAACGTTTCAGCGGAAGACATTGATGTCGTAAGCGCCCATGCGACAAGCACAAAAGCCGGAGATCTTTCTGAAACGTTGGCCATCAAGACATTATTCGGGGAGCTTGCCTATGACATTCCGGTCACGGCCAACAAATCAATGCTCGGCCACATGCTTGGCGCGGCAGGCGGCGTTGAAGCCATCGCTTTGACAGAGAGCTTGAGACACGGCATCATTCCGCCGACGATCAATCTGCAGCACCCTGATTCGGCATGTGATTTGGACTATGTAGCAGACGGGCCCCGCCAGCAATCGTTAACGATCGGTCTTTCCAACTCATTCGGCTTTGGCGGGCATAATTCGGCGATCGTGCTGAAGAAATATGAATAACGGGCATCAAAAAAAGGAGTGAATCATTTCACTCCTTTTTTGCTTTCTCCGTTTTTGTTGTTAAGGCGAAAAAAGCGATGGAACCGATAACGGATGTCGTGAACATAATTGCCCCCATCGGGACGGCTGTCGCTTCATTCATCCCCACAAGCGGCGACACGATGGAACCGAGAAGAAGCGGAAGCATGCCGAGCAGTGCGCTTGCGCTTCCCGCGCGGTGTCCCTGCTTTTCCATCGCCAATGTAAAGGTGCTTGTCAGCGTCATGCCGATCGTAATCATATAAATGAAAATTGAAATCACCAGCGCCGCCAGCGGTCCGTGAATGATCGTCATGACGAGCAGAACGGCAGTCGCCGTCATCGCTGTAATCACGCCGATTCTCAACAGGCTTTTTTCGTGAATGATTCCGCCGAAACGCCCGATGATAAAGCTTCCGGTAATGATCGCCAGACCGTTTATGCCGAATAAAATACTGAATACCTGCGGCGATACTCCGTAAATATCCTGATACACAAAAGGCGTCCCGGAAACATACGCAAAGCTCCCGCCGTGAATAAAGCCGACCGTCAGCGCATAGCCGATAAATGACCGGTCTTTCAGCAGGCTTCCCATTGTCCGCACGGAATTTCCGACGGAACTCGGAATCCGCTTTTCCGGCGGCAGGGTTTCTGTCAGCTTAAGCGCAATAATGAGAACAAGCAAAAACCCGATAAAGGTTAAAAAGAGAAAAATCGTATGCCATGATGCAAACGGGAGCAGTAAAATCGCGCCTCCCGTCATCGGCGCCACCATCGGCGCGACGGCGGTAATGACCATCAGCAGCGAGAAAAACTTAGAAAGCTCTCTTCCCGTAAACACATCTCTGACGATCGCACGGGACAGAACGAGCCCCGCCGAAGCGGTGAAGCCTTGAAGAAAACGGGCAATCACTAATGTAGTAATGTTCGGTGCAAGCGCGCAAAACAGAGAAAACAAAGCAAATAAAAAAATACATAGTAATAACGGTTTTCTTCTTCCCTTCGCGTCACTTAACGGGCCGACAACAACCTGTCCGATTGTCAGTCCGATCAGACATGCGGTTAAACTGAGCTGGACAAGCGATGCGCGGGCGCTTAAATCTTCAGCGATTTCAGGGAAACTCGGCAGATACATATCTATATTCAGCGGCCCCAGTATCGCAAGCATGCCAAGAAGAAAAGCCAGCGCAAGCCGCTCCTTGCCGGTCGGATTATGCAGCATATCGTTCCCACCTTTCCTTTGTTAGTCTCTCAAAACATTTGTATATTGTATCATAATTTTTTCTTTATTTTTAAAAGTTTTCAAGCGGGGCAAAAAGACATAAAAAAACCAAGAGCCGTCACAGCCCTTGGTTTCAACTCGCGCGATGAAAATGTTTACGCATGCTTTTCTTTAAACGCTTTTGCGTACTGGTCGGCCGCTATGATAGCATCCGCCACGTCGTCAGCCGTCACATCAAAAGCGGCATGAATCGTTTCTTCCTCAATCGTCGCGGCTTCTGCCACTTTCATAATATCCTCTTTCGAAGCGTCTTTTAATTTGATGTCTTCAAGTGTGACAGGCAGTCCCAAGCTGATATAAAACGCGATATACCGCTCAATTTCTTCAAGCGAACGTTTTTCCAGCGCCAACTGAACGAGCGTGCCGAATGCCACTTTTTCACCATGGGTTAAGTGATGAATTTCTCCTTCAAGCGCGGTGAAGCCGTTGTGAATGGCATGCGCCGCAGCCAAGCCGCCGCTTTCAAATCCCAGTCCGCTCAGAAGTGTATTCGCTTCAACTACCGCTTCTAATGGAGGAGTGACGACTTTCGCTTTCACAGACTCATAGGCGAGACGGCCGTATTTGAATAGAACTTCCTCACATTTTTCCGCGATAGCTTCCCCGGCAATTGTGGGAATTCCGCCTGCCATCGTTTTACCGCCGCTGGCGATGACACTGCGCGCCTCTATCCACGTCGCCATCGCATCGGCAATCCCTGATGCTAAAAAGCGCGGCGGAGCTTCTGCGACGATTTTCGTATCGACCAGAACCAGATCAGGATTTTTATGATAGAAACGATAATTTTCAAACGCGCCTTGTTCAGAATACACGACAGACAGCCCGCTTGTCGGGGCATCCGTTGAAGCGGCCGTCGGCACGATAACGGTGTAGCCGTTTATTTCATCTGATACCGCTTTGGCCGTATCAAGCGTTTTACCGCCGCCGACTCCGATTACAATGGACGCGCCCGCTTTCTCTGCGATGCCCGCAATTCTTTTCATTTCTTCCTGGGAGGCTTCCCCGTTGAAAACCGTCTCTTCAGCCGAAATGCTGCTTTTCTTTAATTCAGCCGTCACTTTGTGACCCGCGATATCCCATACGGTTTTGTCCGCAATGACGATGGCTTTTTCACCAACGCCCTCAAGGTGTCCGCCGATCGTTTCAATTGCGTTTTTTCCCTGCACATATTTAGCCGGACTGATAAAAATTCGTTCCAATGTTCTCATCCCTTCTTTGTTGCTTTTTTCATTTCTCTAATCAATAGTTTAGAAATAAAAGCTCTTCTGATATAATTCCTTGTTTTTATTTCATTCAAACCTCATAAATACAATAGAAAATTCAATTTTTACATCATTGACAAGATGTGAAGGTGTCTATATAATCTTCGATATTGAAGCTGATCATTCTTTATTGAATGAACAAACGAGATTGTGAATGATTCGTCTTAAAAATTATTTAGTTCTGCTGGATAATTTTTGAGGCGTTTTTGTTTTGTATATATTTTTGACTGCAGAGGAGGTTTGCACATGAAGAATATTTGCAAGGATATACTGATGATTATGGCCGGAGCCTTTCTTATCGCGGCATCCGTGGAATTTTTCGTCATCCCGAATCATCTGGGGGACGGCAGCACCGTGGGAATCGCTCTCGTTTTATATTATCTTTTCCATATACCTGCAAGCATTACAACTCTGGTGGTAAATTTGATTTTTATCGGGCTGGCTTATAAATTTTTAACGAAAAGGACAATTTTATATACGATACTCGGCACGGGAATGACTTCTGTTTTTCTCAGTATCGTCAGCTTTATTCCATTCGGCGTGCACGACATGGTGCTCGGGATTGTATTCGGCGCTCTGCTGATGGGAGCGGGGCTGGCATTGATCTTTATCGCTGACGGATCTACCGGCGGAACCACGCTTTTGGCGTATTTATTGAACTACACAAAGGGCTTTAACATCTCCAAAAGCATGTTTTATATGGATTGCGTCATTATTTTCGCGTCCGTTCTAGCGATTGGCATCAATCATATGCTGTATACGTTTATATTCGTTTATCTGTGTGCCAAAATCGTCGATATTGTCATTGAAGGTTTCCATAATAAAAAAGCTCTCACCATTATGTCTGACCAATACGAAGAGATCGCCAAAGCCATCACGTCCGAATACGGCAACGCGGCGACGATTTTTTACGGATACGGGTATTACGGAAGCAAAGACAAGCGCATTATCTATGTCGTCATTAAAAAGAACGAATTGCTGAAAATCAAAAAACATGTTCAAAAAATTGATCCGAAATCATTTATCGTTATTCATGAAGTAAAAGAAGCTGTCGGAGGGCAATTCGGTTTTACTAACCTGCCTGCCGCCGCGAATGAGAAATAACCGCCTGCAGTGTAGTAGCTGCAGGCTTTTTATATCGCCCTTCCCCGCTCAAAGGTTTTTGCATCTTTTCGATCGAAGTATTAGGATGAAACCTTTTGGATGGGAGAATGTAAAATGAAGATCAAAACCGACAGGCTCGTGATCCGGACATTTGAACGGGAAGATTGGCAAGACGTTTATGAGTACACGTCAAATCCGGAGGTCATGAAGTATATACCGGAGGGCGTCTTTTCCGAAGAAGACGCCAAGAAATTCGTTATTGAAAACAGCGGTGAACGTGCTGAAAAGTATCCCGTTTTATTGAAGGATGAAAAAACGGTCATTGGCCACATTGCTTTTTTTCAGTATTTTGGCAACCATACGTATGAAATCGGATGGGTGTTTCACCCGGAATATCAGGGCAAAGGATATGCTTCAGAGGCTGCACGCGCCGTGCTGGCATTCGGGTTTAACGAGATGAAATTGCATCGGATCATTGCGACATGCCAGCCGGAAAATACGGCTTCGCACCGGGTGATGGAAAAGATCGGAATGAGACGGGAAGGCTTTTTTAAAAAATGCATCCCCCATGAAAATGACTGGTGGGATGAATATTATTACGCCGTGTTAGAAGAAGAGCGGGAAGCCTCGAATCTGGAATAAAAAGGCGAATACCCTTTGCTCTTACAGGTAAGTGTATGCTACACTGTTTGTAACAAATACGAAGGGACGATGGGTGGACAATGATTAACTAATCTTATTTTGACCGTTTGAAATCAAATATTTCAAATCAGAAAAAATAGGATTAGTCTGCCCATTTTCTATACGATACAAAAGCTATGTGAAAATAGCTTATTTGATCATGTACAGGTACGGCTAATCCTTCCAAATCAATTGGGAGGATTTTTTTGTCCTCCCTTTAAAGCGAGGGATTGACATATGAAAGAAATATTAAAATTAAGCGGCGTCAGTTATGAAATCAATAGTGTGCCCCTTTTTGAACAGATCAGCGCAAGCGTTCAGCAGGGCGACATCATCGGCGTTATCGGCAAAAACGGCGCCGGCAAATCTTTATTGCTGCAATTGATCTGTAATAAAACAGCGCCGTCACAAGGACAGATTCAGATGCTGCAAGATATGAACATATATATGGTGGAACAAGAAACGGAAGCTTATGATTCCGGCCACCCGGAGCCTGCGGAAGCAGCCCTGTTAGAAAAATGGAACGTGCCCGCCCGCACCTTTTCACAATTAAGCGGCGGAGAAAAACTGAAAGCCCGGCTTGCCAAAGGATTCTCTTCTTCGAGCGGTCTTTTGTTATTAGATGAACCGACGAACCACCTCGATCAGCACAGTTTAGACCTATTGCAAAAACAGATCAAGAACTATAAAGGCACCATTATTCTCGTCTCACATGACCGTGCATTTTTGGATGCGGCGGCGACAAAAATCTGGTCGATCGAAGGAAAGAAACTCATTGAACATAAAGGGAATTATTCAAGCTATATGGAGGTCCGCAAACAGAGAAGACTGACACAGCAGCGCGAATATGAGAATCAGCAGCATATGATCAGACGGATTGAAGCTCAAATGAACGAGCTGAGCGCCTGGTCAGCAAAAGCCCATGCCCAGTCAACGAAAATAGAAGGCTTTAAAGAATACCATCGCGTAAAAGCAAAACGCACGGACGCCCAGGTTAAATCAAAACGGAAGCGTCTTGAAAAAGAGCTTGAAAAAGCGAAAGCAGAACCGGTGGAGGCGGAGTATGAAGTCCGTTTTTCCATTGAGCACCGCAAAAAAGCGGGAAAACGTTTTTTAGAAGTACGTGATCTCACAAAATCGTATGACGGCCGAACGCTGTTCAAAAACGTGAATTTCACTGTGATGCACGGCGAAAAGATTGCCATTACAGGCCCGAACGGGAGCGGGAAAACAACATTATTGAAGGTCATCCTCGGTCAGGAAAAAGCGCAGGGAAGCATATGGATATCTCCGTCTGCAAACGTCGGATATTTAACGCAGGAAGTATTCGACCTCCCGCTTGATAAAACCCCCGAACAGCTTTTTTACAAAGAAACGTTCGAAGCAAGGGGAAATGTTCAATCTCTCATGAAGCATTTAGGATTTACCGCAGCGCAATGGACGGAACCTATCGGCAAGATGAGCATGGGAGAGCGGGTCAAATGCAAGCTGATGGCGTTTATTCTGGAGGAGAAAGATGTGCTGATTCTGGATGAACCGACAAACCACCTTGACCTGCCGTCACGCGAGCAGCTTGAAGACACATTGGCTCAATACGACGGTACGCTCATCATCGTATCGCATGATCGCTACTTTCTCGAAAAGACGACAGACATCCGGCTTGATATCACGAACGGCAGCATCCAAAAACAATGGAAAGAATCCCCCGCCGCCAGAGTTGATATTGAAGAGCTGCGGTTAAAGCTTGAAACCGAACGGCAGGAAGTCCTCGGAAAGCTCAGCTTCATGACTCCGGCTGATAAACAATATCGTGAGCTTGACCAAAAATTCAAAGAGCTGACGGAAGAGATCAAGAAATTGAAATGAGTTCAAAAACCCGTGATTATTGTCACGGGTTTTGTTTTAGAAAGTTTACGTATAAAGAGAATAATTTCAAACTGATTTGTACAACCTACGTTCTGATTTGTTATGAGCAGGCTCAGAAAGAAAGGTTCAGGTGAACGAAGAATGGCCAAGCGCATTGGTATTACGGGAAACATTATGGCTGATCAATCCGGTCCTTTTCCGGGTTATAATCGGGCGTATGTCAACAATGATTATATTCAGTCTGCTGCCGAGGCCGGCGGTGTGCCGTTTATATTGCCGGTGATTCAAGAAACTGAGCTTATAAAGGAACAGGTCTCTCATGTTGACGGCATTATTCTGTCCGGCGGCCAGGATATAGACCCGCTGATGTACGGTGAAGAACCTTTACAGGCTTTAAGAAAGACCTTTCCTGACCGGGACGCCTATGAGAAGGAGCTGATCCAAACGGCGATTGCTTTAGAGAAGCCGATATTAGCAATCTGCCGGGGGATGCATATGTTAAACGTCACTTTCGGGGGCACTTTATATCAGGATCTGACACATGCTTCGTTTGCTGAAATCAAGCACGATCAAGAAAAAGATCCCCCGTTAAGAACCCATCATGTTTCTTTTGAAAAAGGGACCCGTCTTCATTCCTTGTTTGGCGATTCAACGCTTGTGAACTCGTTCCATCACCAAATCATAAAAGAGACAGCGCCATCGTTTAAGGCCGCGGCTTATGCAAAAGACGGGGCCATTGAAGCGATTGAACGGACGGGTGAATTATTTGTCGTCGGCGTGCAATGGCATCCTGAAATGCTGACAAAAAAACATGAAGACATGAAAAAGCTATTTTCTCTTTTCATGGATGCGGTCAGCACATAAAAAAAGCAGATCATCATGATCTGCTTTTTCATTTTATTCTTCCGGTTTCTCCGGCGTTGTGTCCTGTGTCAGCTTATGGCCTTCGATATCCACGTTCGGAATGATCTTATCCAGCCGCTTCGGCAAGTACCAGGCCGCATGTCCCATCAGCTTCATGACACTCGGAATGATGGTCATTCTTACAATGAACGCATCGAAAAGAACACCGAATGTCATTGCCAATCCCATGGATTTGATCGTAGAGTCCCCTGCGAAGATGAATCCCGCAAAGACGAAAATCATGATCAGTCCCGCCGCTGTTACGACAGGCCCGCTATGCTTCAATCCGGCATGGATGGCTTGTACCGGATGTTTTGTTTTGACATATTCTTCTCTCATTCTGCTGACAAGGAATACTTGATAATCCATCGCAAGCCCGAAAAGAATACCGATCGCCAAAATAGGCAGGAAGGCGAGAATCGGTCCTTTTTCCGGAATGCTCAGCAAGCCGGTGAAATTCCCATCCTGCAGGACAAATACCGATAATCCGAGTGTAGCGGTCATCGTCAGCAAAAAGCCAAGAACGGCCGCCAGCGGCACGAGAAGAGAACGGAAAACAACGGTCAGCAATACAAACGCAAACCCCACAATGAGAATGGCGAATTCCGGAATCGCATCGTTTAACCGGTCTGAAATATCAATGTTCACCGCGGTTGATCCGGTGACGAGCAGGCGGATACCGTTTTTGTCTGATAGTTTCCGTATATCCTGCACTAACTCTTTCGTTGCCTTATCGTTCGGCCCGGTTTCAGGCACTGCCGTAATAATGGCATAGTCCCCTTTTTTGTTCGGCATGGCAGGGGTGACGCTCGCCACATTATGCAAGTCCTTCATTTCATTCACGGCGTCTTGGAATGCTTCATTTTTATTGCCCTTGACATCTTTTGCATCGGCAACAATTGTCAGCTTGCCGTTAAAGCCTTCGCCGAATCCTTTAGACAAAAGATCATAGGCGCGGCGATCCGGGCTGTCTTTCGCTTTCATTCCCGCATCAGGCAGCCCCAGCTCTAAATGCATGGCCGGCAGACTGATGACGGCTAAGAGAATAATACTGAAAATGCTTAACAGAATAGGCCTCTTTGTCACGAAGCGCCCCCAGGCATTCGTGTCGGCGCTTTTCTTTTCTTTCTTCTTGTTTGATTTCGGAATCATCCGTTTTCCTGCGACCGATAACACTGCGGGCACCAGCGTAACAGAAGCCAATACAGCCATCAGCACACTGAGTGCCGCAGTCAGCCCCATCGCAGACATGAACGGAATGCCGACAACAGTTAATCCGCAAAGCGCCACGATCACAGTCAGTCCGGCAAAAACGACGGCGCTGCCAGCCGTTCCCGCAGCTTTAGCGATCGATTCATTTTTTTGTACACCTTCGCCCAAAAACTGACGATGCTTCGTAAAGATAAACAGCGCATAATCAATCCCGACGGCCAGTCCGATCATGCCGGATAATGAGAGACTGACTGAGGCTATCGTAAAGAACTGTGTCCCAATTAACGTCAGCACGACGCTTACGCCTAAACCAATCAGGGCCGTGACAATCGGCAGTCCCGCTATGACTAATGAACCAAACGTAATAGCCAGTACGACGAATGCCAGCACAATGCCGATAATTTCTGATACACCGCCGACTTCAACACCGGCCCCCGGCACATCACCGCTGAGCTCCGTCTGCAGGCCCTTGTCTCCTGCGGCAGACAGACTGTGTTTAATATGTGAAACAGACGCGGCCGAAATGTCATCCGCCGCTTTTTTGTACGTAATATCGGCATATGCCACTGACCCGTCTTTAGAAATGGTTCCTGTCTCAAAAGGACTTGTAATTGAAGCGACTGAATGATCTGTTTTGATCTTCTTTAAAGTATCTTCGATCGCTTGTTTTTCCGATTTTGAAGTCAGTTTTTTTCCATCTTCAGCACCGAAAATAACCCGTATGCTTCCTTTATCAGGACCCTTTGAAAATTCTTTTTGAATGATATCCATTGCCTTTTCAGAAGGTGTGTCGGGTATTGACATATCCTCAGAAAAAGCAGGTTTTAACGAGATGGCGATCACAGCCGAAGCGATCAGTATCACAAGCCACGCACTGATCATTTTTAATCGGTTGCGGGCAGACCATCCCCCTAATTTATATAAAAATCCAGACATCGAATACTCCTCTCCAATCATTACTTTCTGCCTAATTGTAGTTCACATTCACATAAAAAAAACGTACATAGGGGCATGTACGTTTGGGCAGTTTTTCATTATATGTTCAGTTTCAAAATGCCTTTTTGCATGGCAATGGTGACGGCTTCAGTCCGCGAATCCGCTCCTAATTTGTTATAAATCGATGTTAATCTTGCTTTTACCGTCCGCTCAGAGATTCCTAAATCAAAGGCGATCGCTTTGCTTTTATGCCCTTTCGCAACGGCTTCCAGAACTGTGATTTCCTTTTCCGTCAGCTGTGTTTCATTGGCATTTGCCCGTTCCATTTTCATTTTCCGGAAACGCTGCAAGATGTCCGGCTGCAGAAGCACTTCTCCCCTGACTGCCGCATCCATCGTATGAAATAAGGTTTCTGAGCTTGTGTCTTTCAGCAGATAACCGTTCGCGCCTGATTCGATGCCTTCTATCATCAGATGATCTTCATTATAGGTCGTCAAAATAATGATCGGCACATCAGAATGCCCTTTTATCTGTTTAATGGCTTCCAGCCCGCTCATTTCCGGCATGTACAGATCCATGAGGATGACATCGGGCTTTAGTTCCTCTGCGAGGCGGACGGCCGTTTTCCCGTTTTCTGCTTCTCCCGTTATGGTGTAATGGTCATTTGTTTCAATCAAAAGCTTCAGACCTTCTCTGACGACAAGATGGTCATCAGCTATTAACACTTTATACATGTTCCGCCTCTCCTTGAATTGGTATGATGATCTCAATTTGAGTTCCCGCTGATCTGGCGCTTGTTATACGGCAGGTGCCGTTCATCATATTGACACGTTCTTGTATCCCAAGCAGCCCGTAATGTCCGCTTTTTCTCATTTCTGTTCCGGCATCAAAGCCTTTCCCGTCATCTTTGACGGTTATGCGGATCTGTCCCTCTTCTTCCCGAACGGATACCCAGACGTTATCTGCTTCCGCATGCTTGGCGGCGTTTGTCAGGCCTTCTCCGATCATATAATGACAGTTCTCCGCCATATGAACGTCAAGCACATGATCCACGCTGTACTCTAAAAAACAGGACAGCCCGGAGGCTTCTGTAAAATGGTTGATTTGTTCAGTGATGCTTTCTTCTAAAAATCCGATCTCTTCTGATTTGCTGCGAAGGTTATCAATGGCCGAGCGCGCATCAGCCAATGTGCCCTTCACTCTTTTCATTGACTGGCTGATGATGTCTTTCGCTCTGTCAGTGTTATCTTTCGAAAGATGAACTTGCACCGCTTCAAGCTGCATATGCAAGCTGACCAATCCTTGGGCAAGCGTATCGTGCAAGTCCCTCGCCATCCGCTGCCTTTCGTTTTGAAGCGTCAGCTGTTTCACTTGCCGGTGAGCGATCTCTAATTTTTCAAGCGTCATCTGTGTTTTTATTTTTTCATCAACTTGCGCGAAAAACGTTGCCGCATACGTGATAATCACAATCATAATGGGAGCGGCGATAACGATGAAACGAAGCAGATGATGCGGATGCTCCTCGTGCAAGGCTGTTATGGACATTAAAATGAAAAGATAGAGTATGAGCAGCGTTTTGCCCTTTTCCGTCATTCCGATAATCTGCCCGATTAAAAAGGCATAGAGACCGACGACCACCGCGATATAGCCGCCGGCCATCAAGTTAGCCGCTGTATATATGATGAATCCCTGTATGATGAAATAAAGAAACGTTTTTCTCTTGACCCAGCGATAGGAATGCCAGTGCAGCACGGCAAAAGTGACGATCAATATCGTAAATAACAGCAGCAAAAAAACCGTCCAGCTTTCATAAATGTACTGCAAAGAGACTGATGCGGCATATACCATAAAAATAAACGCCAGACCGGGCACCCGAAACGCGAGCATATGCAATGAGCGTCTGTCACGGGAGAAATAGTCTTCTTGATATTTTGTACCAAACAATCTCTGTCCACTTCCTTTTAGCCGACGGCCTCACGAGATTTTATTCTATTTGTCATCATACCATAAGTGCCTTCTTCTCATCTTCCTCCCCTTCTGTCCTGCATGATGGGTAAAAGAAAAACAGCTTGCGGGATTGTTCGCAAGCTGCTTTTGTTCATATCTTTTTTATGACCTTTCCCGGGTTTCCGGCCATGACGGAATTTGGCGGGACGTCTTTCGTAACAACTGCTCCGGCCGCAATCACGGAATGATCGCCGATGGTGACACCTGCTAAGATGACACAGCTGCCCCCGATCCATACATTACTGCCGATCGTAATCGGTATGCCGTACCCGCTTTTATTTCTTCCTTCCGGCTGCAGAGAATGTCCGGCTGTGTAGATCCCGACATTCGGCCCTATCATGCAGTTATCGCCTATCCGCACTTCAGCCATATCTAAAATGGTGCAATTATAGCCGGCATAAAAATGATCGCCGACATGAATATTGGTTCCGATATCACAATGAAAGTTATGCTCGATACTCGGTTTCTCCCCTGCTGTCCCGAACAATTCTTTGATAATCGCTTCTTTTTTTTCATACGCTTCCGGATCGGTATCGTTTAATTCCCGGACAAGCTTATGCGCCCGGATGTTTTTCTTCCTCAACTCTTCCGTTCCGCGTTCATAATAGATTTTGTTATCAGAACTCATTTTTCGCGCCTCCATTCTTCTTTAATCACCGTATTGCAAGGATACCCTATCTGCCCGGCGATTGAAAACCTTCCATTCATCTCTTTCATCGACTTGACTGATACGGAAATCATATTTTAAACTACTTTTAATAAGTCTTATAAAAAGTGTTTAATAAAGGGGTGCCGAGCATGGCGAACAACATCAATAATACTTCCATCGTAAAGAAAACAAATGAAGAAACCATCATTGAAGCGCTGCAGAAAACAGATGCGGCTACTATTTCCTTTCTCTCTAAACAAACAGGGCTCAGTGCGGCCACGTGCGGAAACATTTTACATGAATTAAAAGAACGCGGCGAAGTAATGGAATCGGGGCCGAGTGCCTCAACCGGCGGAAGAAAAGCAAGGCAGTTTACGTTAAATGCGGACAGTCATTTGGTTCTCGGCATATCCGTTAAAACAGAAGGCGGCATCCATTCGATTGACATTGCACTGGCAGATTGGCACGGTGACTATGTTGAAAAAGACAGCTGTTATTATGAGATCATCAATTATGAAGTTATCGAACGGCTTACTGACGAGTGGATCAGCCGGTTTCCCAATATAAAGGCGATCGGCATGGGTGTTCAGGGTGTGGTCAGCCACGGGGTGATCGGCATTTGTGACACTGAAGAGCTGTGTGATATCCCGATGCAGGAAAGACTTGAAGCCAGACATTCTGTCAAAGTCAATGTAGAAAATGAGATGCATTACGCTTTATACGGCTTTTATCGCGACCAGCAGTATTCCGTCCCGAAAACAATCGCCATGGCCTCATTTGTCAAAGACAATCCTCCGGGAGCGCGCTTCGTCATAGACGGGCGCTTAGTCAAAGGCAATACGCAATTCGCCGGAGAAATTTCTTATATTCCGTTTGAAACGACACGCCAGCAGCAGCTTGAAAAGCTCTATTCACCGGATTCTTTTCCGGAACTGGCTGTAAAGATGACAAGCGCCATCATTTCAATCATCAACCCGCAGGCCATTGCATTTATCGGAGAATTATCAAAAGGCTTGGATATGGAACAGGTTTATGAAGCCTGCTCCGCTTTTGTCCCGAAAGAACACATGCCCGAGCTGATTCTCATAGATGACATTCAGCCCTATTACCAAAAAGGATTGATTGCCATCACATTAACATCTCTGCGTTTTCCGCTTCATTTGGCAGAGAGGGAACTGATTTTATGAGTAAACAGGGCATTCAAAAATGGAAGCTTTCCCTTTTTATTATTTTTTCGCTGCCCGGACTTGCTTTCTCATCCTGGATTTCCCGCACGCCTGAAGTCAGAGAAACGCTGAAAGCCTCGACTTCAGTGATGGGGTTGATTATTTTCGGGCTTGCCTGCGGCTCATTAATCGGCCTGTTAAGCGCCAGCCGGGTCATCTCACGGAAGGGAACCAGATTCGTAGCTCTGATCAGTGTTCTGATTGTCATTATCGGGATATTCGTCATCAGCGCAGGTGTTTTTTCCGCCTTCAAAAGCATCGTATTTGCCGGACTGATCATCTTCGGGCTCGGTTACGGACTTGCGGAAGTAGCCCTTAATGCAGATGGTTCCGCCCTTGAACGCGCCGCCGGGAAAACCATGATGCCCGCATTGCACGCTTCGTTCAGCGCCGGCACACTGATCGGCGCGGGCCTCGCCTCCGCGGCTATTTTATTCAAGGTTCCCGTGCTCGTTCACCTGCTGCTCATTGCCGGAATTGAGTTTATCCTGATTTTTACTTTCTTCCGGTTTCTGCCGGAGGACACCGGGAAAGAAGATGCCGTCTCAAGGCGGCAGGAAGTCTCAAGCGAAAAGCCGGTAAACGTCTGGACAGAGCCGCGCACGCTGCTGATCGGGCTCATCGTGCTCGGAATGGCTTTCGCAGAAGGATCGGCCAATGACTGGCTTCCGCTCACCATGACGGATGGTTTTCATGTGACGCACGCGCAAGGCACGGCGGTTTACGGCGTCTTCCTCACCGCTATGCTGATCGCCCGCATCTTTGGCGGGGCATTTTTAGACCGATACGGACGCGTGCCCGTTCTTCGTCTCTGCACCGCCGTCAGTGTCATCGGACTTTCCCTTGTGATTTTCAGCGGGAACCTCACAGCAGCCGTAATCGGTGTCTTTCTTTGGGGGATCGGCGCCTCCCTCGGCTTCCCGGTCGGCCTTTCCGCAGCCGGCGATGATCCAAAAGGAGCAGTTAAACGGGTCGGAGCAATCTCCTTCGTCGGCTACTGCGCCTTCTTAGTCGGCCCTCCCGTTCTCGGACTGCTCGGTGAAGAATTCGGCCTTGTTCAAGCACTGACGATCGTTCTGATCGGCATCGTGCTCAGCGGTCTCGTCTCCCGTGCGGCAAAACAGCCCGCGCATCAGAAAAACGTTCATGACACCAACAGCCATTCCATGTGAACAAGAGGAAGCGATTGTGCTTCCTCTTTTTTGATGTGCCGTCAGACTTCTTCTCTGCTTTTTTTATAAACAAAATGTGCAAGAATAAAGTCCTTTTCTCAGGGGAAATTAATTACGTAATCGAGAAGAGGAGGTTTAACGATAATTATGGAAAAGCGTGAATTAGCGGCTCACGAGTCGCTTGACTTACATGAAATGATTAACTTCAAGACGCTTTGTGTAGCGAAATCCAAGCTCATGCAAGGGCTTGTGTTTGATCAGGACCTGAAAACGTTAATGGAAAAAGACGTGCAGCAAGCCTCTCAAGACCTGGCTGATTTACAGGCGGTTTATGAACGTGCACCTTTTCAGGCTCCTGTTCCTCAAAACCGGCCGACTTCGATCATCAATTGAAAGGAAGGTAAGCATCATTGAATCATGACCATTTAGATCCAATCAATTCATTACACGTCCCTGAACTCGCAGATACGACATTCGCAATGGATTTTCTTTTACGGGCAAAAGAAGGCGTCAGAAATACCGCCGTCGCTTTAACAGAAACTGCTTCACCTGATGTAAGAGCCTTGCTGCGCAAACAGCTTATGCAAGGAATCGCGATGCATCAGGAAATTACAGACTTGATGGTCAGCAAAAAGTGGTTTCACCCGCATGATCTGAGCGAACAGTATAAACTGGATCAGCTCTCTGCGAAAAATACCCTCATGGTTGGAAACATGAATCTTTTTCCCGTTGAAACGAATAGAAAAGGGATGTTTGACCGCACACCTGATGAACACTAACACTGGAGGTATTACAGCATGAAGGCCGTAACGTATCAAGGAGTTAAAAACGTCGTCGTCAAAGACGTGCCTGATCCGAAGATTGAAAAACACGATGACATGATTATAAAAGTCACAAGTACGGCAATTTGCGGGTCAGATTTACATTTAATCCACGGACTCATCCCGAACTTGCAGGAAGACTACATCATCGGGCATGAACCGATGGGCATCGTGGAAGAAGTCGGCCCCGGCGTGACGAAAGTCAAAAAAGGGGACCGTGTCATTATTCCTTTTAATATCGCCTGCGGAGAATGCACTTATTGTAAAAATCACCTGGAAAGCCAATGTGATCAATCAAATGATAACGGCGATATGGGCGCTTATTTCGGCTATTCAGGGAGTACCGGCGGCTATCCGGGCGGCCAGGCCGAATATTTACGCGTCCCTTTTGCGAACTTTACTCATTTTAAAGTCCCCGAAACATGCGAAGAACCGGATGAGAAACTGAGTGTTATTGCCGATGCAATGACAACCGGCTTTTGGAGCGTTGACAATGCCGGCGTAAAAGCAGGCGATACGGTCATCGTTCTCGGCTGCGGGCCTGTGGGTCTGTTCGCTCAAAAATTCTGCTGGTTAAAGGGAGCGAAACGCGTAATAGCTGTAGACTATGTCAACTACCGTCTCCAGCATGCGAAACGGACGAATAAAGTGGAAATCGTGAACTTCGAAGACCACAAAAATACGGGCAGCTACCTGAAGGAAATCACCAAAGGCGGCGCTGATGTGGTCATTGACGCCGTCGGCATGGACGGAAAAATGACGGACCTGGAGTTCCTCGCCAGCGGATTAAAACTTCAAGGCGGGGCGATGAGCGCTTTAGTCATTGCCTCCCAAGCGGTGCGCAAAGGCGGAACGATCCAGATTACGGGTGTGTACGGCGGCAGATATAACGGGTTTCCTCTTGGCGATATCATGCAGCGAAACGTCAATATCCGATCAGGACAAGCTCCGGTTATCCATTATATGCCGTATATGTTTGAACTGGTATCAACCGGCAAAATTGATCCGGGCGATGTTGTAAGCCATGTCATTCCGCTTAGTGAAGCGAAGCACGGCTATGAGATGTTTGACACGAAAACAGATGATTGCATAAAAGTTGTACTCAAACCTTAGAGAACGGAGGCTACAGAAATGGCCAGCGCCTTACATGAATTACTCGAAATTCAGGAGATGGCTTCTTTTAAGTCACTTTGTCTGACGAAGTCCAAAACCATGAAAGCGCTCGTATCCGATCCGCAGCTGAAAGAAATCATGCAGCAGGATGCGGATACATCAACAAGGCAATTGCAGGAGTTTGCCTCGATTTTATCTGATGCAAAGCATGAATAGGAGATGAATAACGAATGAATCCGATTATGGAATACCTGACGGGGATGGATGCACTGACAGACCAAATTGTCGCAATGGATTTATTGAATTCGGCAAAAAGCGGAGTCAGAAACTATGCGATGGCGGCGACGGAAGCCGGAACGCCTGAAGTGAAAGCGATCCTCACCCGTCACTTAGAAGAAGCGATCGACATGCACGAGCAAATCTCACGCTATATGATGGAAAAAGGCTGGTATCATCCGTGGAACACAGATGAACAAGTCCGGTTTAATTTACAAAATATTGATACGGCGCTCCGCCTGCCCGTCCTATAAATCGTTTTGCTGATGAGACAGCCCCTCTTGCTCAAGCTTCAGTATGTCAAACTGAGAACTGCCTTTACAGCGCCCAGGCAGCTCTCAGTTTTTTTATACCCCCGCGAATTACGTCTAATAATACCGCTCTTTTTTTCCGGTACAGCTTTCTCATTCTGTTGATATGTTTCTGCCACTCCCCGCTTTTGATAAATTGGGCAAGTGTCAGCTGACGGTGGCAGGAGAAGGTCTGTTTATATAAAGAAGCGATTTACGAAAGAGTGGGATGGGGACTTGCGGCGGTGAATGTCGGCGTTATCGCGTGCGTGGCAGCCGCTCGGCGGTTTTCAGCTCATACAGTCCACTCAGAAAACGACGTAACAAAATAAAATCATGTCACCAACGGCAAAAAAGATACCGGGAAACCGATATCTTTTTTATGAAGACTCCTGCTGCTTTTGCTTCATGCGGTTCCACATTCTCACCGTTAAGATTGTAATCAATATAAACGAAACGATCACTAACACAATACCTGTCATTGACTCACTGAAATTGATAACGACAAAGCTGGACAATAGCACCATAGGAATATTTGAAATCAATACAGTTAACATGTAGGCAGAATACCTTAACCCGATTGCTGCCGATAAAAAACAAATCACATCCGTAGGAGCTACCGGACAAATCATCCCCAATGCCAAAAACTTATAATTGTACGCCTCCAATAACACTTTCAAGTCAGGATATTTATCTTCCAGCAATTGAGTCGTTTTTTCGCTGGCGAATTTCTTTGAAAAAAGATAAACCAACGTTTCGCTTATAAACAGTCCCGCCATTGATAATAAAATACTGACCATCGGATCAAAGCATATTCCACCTACAAACATAAGCGTCATGCCGGGAATAAAAAAGAGAAGCCTGACGACCCACAAAGCCAAAAACAGCAGCATCGCGTATTGCACATGCCCTGATATAAAGTCCGTTACATCATTCATATCAAATGACAGCACATCCAGTTCCTTCAAACAATAAACGCCTAAAAACCATATACATAATAAAATCATTTTATTTTTCAATTTCTCCGCTCTCCTCGCTTTCCATCACATCATAAGCAAAAAAAATGAAGAAACAGCCGGTAAAATTCTTAAGTATTCTTAAGTTATTCTAAGAAAAAAGCTTACGGAACGTTTGTCCCGCAAGCTCTAGTCAATCGGGTGTTCAACAGAAAAACGAAGCCATCCGCCGCTGTAATCCGCATGAATACGGCCGCTGTGAAGCTCAACAATTCTCTTTGAAATGGCAAGTCCGAGCCCGGTACCTTGATGACCCGTCCTAGCCTTATCCCCTCTGAAAAACCGTTCAAACAATTGATTGATATCCTCAGCAGGGAGATTTTCGGCCTTGTTTGACACTTGCAAAATTGCTTTTTCATCTTTTATTTCTAGGTTTATGAACAATTCAGATGGTTTGATGCTGTACTTCAGCGCATTCATAAAAAGATTATCATAAACGCGAACCATCTTTTCTATATCAATACAGACGGGAACATGTTCTTCCGTAATTGATTTTCGGACAGTTAATTGTTCCTTTTCAAAAATGGGAATGTACTCTCCGGTGATTTGTTCCAATAGGGCAGACAAGTCTGTTTTGCTGCGGTTCAAAGTAACGTCCGGACTCGATAAATGTGTATATTCAAACAGTTCATCTATTAAATATTTCAGCCTTTGCGATTTTGAATAAATCGTTTCAAGGTACTCCTGAAATTGGGCTTTACTGTTGTATTGTTCTTTTTTAAGCAGATCCAAATATCCGATAATTGATGTTAACGGGGTCCTTAAATCGTGGGATACACTTGAGATCAGCTCACTTTTCGCTCGTTCTAATTGTCTTTCATGTTCAAATTTACTCTCTAATTCTTCGGACATATAATTGATATGTTGTGCAAGCTGTGTCAATTCATCCCTGCTTTCAGTCCTGATGGTCAAGCCTAAATTTCCATTGGCAATATGGTGAACACTCTCAGTAATGTGTTTCAAATATAATATTTTTTTCCGCACCAATAACAAAAAAACCGCAATAAAGGTCAAAATAGCTGCAGTAAATTGAATCAGTATCCTAAAATTAGCGTTTCCCTGGCTCACATCTGTTAAATAATTCATTTTGTACAGATATGAAATAGATAAAATAACAAGAATCAACACACCAAATGCAACAAGATAACTAATTGCGATCGCGATCAGAAGCCTGACAATCAGCTTATTTCCAAACTTCTTCATATTTTGTATCCTGTTCCCCATACCGTTTTGATATAAATCGGATGTTTAGAATCCTCTTCTATCTTGTCTCTGATCTTTGTGATGTGGACCATCACCGTATTGTCCGACTTAAAAAAGTCTTCCTTCCATACCGCCTCATATATTTTTTCAACACTCATGACAATTCCTTTGTTTCTCGAAAGCAACTCCAGAATATCAAACTCTTTCGGAGTCAGCCTGACTTCTTTCCCCCGCACCCACACTTGCCTTGTATCTGTATTCACGGTCAAATCACCGATTTCAATGACGTTCTTCGTGCTGATTGTATCTGTATTGTATTTTTTATACCTTCTCAGCTGCGATTTCACTCTGGCGATCAATTCCAACGGATTAAACGGTTTCGTTAAATAATCATCGGCACCGGAAGCCAGTCCTTGAATTTTATCCATATCCTCCGATTTGGCGGAAAGCATGATGATAGGCAGATTTCGTTCCTGTCTGATCTTCATGCATGCTTCAATCCCATCCATATTGGGCATCATAATATCTAAAATGATCAGGTCAAACTCCTTTTGCTCCAATAATTTTAATGCTTCAGCAGCATCTTCCGCCTTCTGTGTGTCTATTCCTTCATTTTCTAAATAGACAGAGATCAGGTTTCGGATATCTTTGTCATCATCTACGATTAGAATGGTTGTCCCCATATGAATCCTCCCTCTTTTTTTTCGGCAATGAACAGCTGAAAACATAAGCCGGCGGTATATTCCTGATTTCTCTCCTTACTTCTATTTGCGGAAAGAATTGCTCAATCAATGCCTTCTTATATTGAGTATATTGGAACGTAATGAATTCTCCGTTATCTTTTAAGATTTTAGCCGTATTCGTCAAAATATCGGCAGACACTTTTTTTGGAAGGCTTGCAAAAGGAAGTCCGGAGACGACATAGTCGGCATAAGGAATTCCATGCTCCTTCATATGACTCTCAATATGTTCAGCTGATCCATGTACAATAAATAGGTTTTGTTCCTCTTTATATTTTTCTTTCAGTAAAGCATAAAATTCCTCATTTTGTTCTATCAATAAGATCATCGTCCCAGGCTGACGTTTTTCAAGCAGCTTTTTTGTAAATACTCCCATGCCTGGTCCGTATTCAACAATGTATTCAGCTTTATGAAAATCAATTTTTCCGGTCATTTTCTCAGCAAGAAAGTGTGAGCTGGGCAGAACGGCGCCGACAGTTCTTGGTTTGATGATATATTGAAATAAGAATAACAGGCGTTTCATCTTTAATCTCTCCATTTGTTTTGAATTTATAAAACACACTCTACATTCAAAACCTGAAGAAAAAGCGGTAAAAGTTCTTAAGAAATCTTAAGATATAAAAAAAGACGGCGGGATTTGCCGTCTTTTTCAGCTGCCGATTCTTTCAGCAGCGGTAAAACCATGTCATAATATGTTAAGAATTAATTGTGCCATAGGCAGGTGAACACATGAAGAAGTATTTATATAAACACCTTTTGCTGGCTCTGATTTCGTCCGTTTGCTTTTTATTGGTCTTTTATGTGAGTTTAAAAGTGACACAGGAAGACACACCGCCGTTGTCTGATCTGTTTTACCTTTCTATTTATATGTACATCGCAGCCGGTTATTTGACGGTCGGCCTTTTTTCAGCATGTATGACTGATGTTTTGGGGAACCGTTGGACATTGAATAAAACGTCTTTCATTCTATTGAAACTTATCGTTTACTTACTCATAACATATGCTATTTCCCGTTCTTTCTTCGTTTTATCGGCACCGTTGATTTATTTGCTGTTTGAGTCGTTTTTCATCCCGAGAAAACCTTCATAACCAGAAAAAAACATACCCATGCTGCCGGTATGTTTTTAAGATGCGTATCAGTTTTTTGCAGTGATCCGCTTGATGTTTTCTTCCATCAAGCCGGAAATGAGCTGTTCGTTTGTGTGCGGGATCTGTTTGAGCTGTTGTACGACCATTTCCTGTCTAGCGGCTGAATGATTTTGACTCAGCTTCGCCTGCCCCTCTATTTTGCTGATTTTGATTTTAAAGCCTTTTACCCCTTTGTTCATGCCTGACAAGAATTTCGCATCGACATCTTCTAATTTGTACGGGCTGTCGGGGCTTTCGTATTTCAATACGAGATCGCCCATCGAATGCACGGTTTCTTCCTCTTCCAAAAGCTCCGCCTCCCCGTATACATGAACCGCCACATAATTCCATGTAGGAACAGCCTGATTCGTCTCATACCATTTGGGCGAGATATAACAATGAGGCCCTTGAAAAACGGCTAATACATTTTGGCCTTCTATCTCTTTCCATTGGGGGTTCGGCAAGGCAAAATGACCGTATAAGCATTGGTTGTCCTTGCTCATCATCAATGGCAGGTGGGTTGCATACGGCATGCCTCCTGCCGTTGAAAACAGTGCTGCGAAACCATACTCTTTAATAACATCGTACGCTTCAGCTTCACTCAGCTGAAATGGAGCGGGAATATACATAAAAACTCTCCTCTCTGAACCTGGATTGATAAAGTGCTTTCCGCTATAATAAAATATCAACTGACATTTAAAAAGGTACAGTTTTGGATAAATACGCATGTCAGAGGTGAACATCTGATGAAAAATATGATTTTCGCTTTCAAAAGCGACACCCCGAAATACAAACAAATTTACGAGCAATTTAAGACATTGATTGAACAGGGAACGATTCAGGCAAATGAGCGGCTGCCATCCATTCGGGAGCTGGCAGATTCCCTGCGGGTAAGCCGCAATACGACACTGATGGCCTATGATCTGCTTTTCGCGGAAGGATACATTCGCGGCGAAACGCGCAAAGGATATTTTGTAAATGAAATAGAGCTCTCTTTATTTCAGCAAGAAAACGATGTTGTTCACGCAGAGAAAACCGAATCAACTCAGCCGGCTCTGATTGATTTTCGCGCCGGAGCCGTCGATCAAAAGCATTTTCCTCTGAAAACATGGAGAAAATTACACAATCAAGTTTTGACATCAGAGAAAAGCTTTCTGTACGGTGAACCGTTCGGCGAGAGAAATTTGCGTGAACAAATTGCCGTTTATCTCTTGGAATCACGCGGGGTGAAAACAGATGCGGATTCGGTTATCATCGGCAGCAGCACACAGCAGATGCTGATTTATCTCAGCCGGATTCTGAAAGAAGATTTTTCCGGAGTTATCGTGGAAAACCCGGGATTTGACGGTGCCAGAGAGGCATTTCAATTTCACGGGCTATCACTGGAAACGATGCCCGTCTATGAAAACGGAGCTGATTTTTCTCAATTGCATGCAATGAAAGAAAAATTAATCTACGTGACTCCTTCCCACCACAGCCCTTACGGCGTAAGCATGTCCATTCAGCAGCGCCAAACACTGATCAATTGGGTGAATAAAAGAGAGGGATATATTCTTGAAGATGATTATGACAGTGAATTTCGTTATACGCAGCAGCCGTTTCCCGCCCTTGCTTCCATTCAGTCAGACCGGGTGATTTATTTGGGGAATTTCTCAAAATCCTTTCTTCCGGGCATCCGCATAAGCTATATGGTTTTGCCGCAGCGCATTTTGCATCGGTATAAAAAACGTTTCATTCATTTCGAAAGCACCGCTTCTTCGCTTAACCAGCTGACCATGGCTGAATTGATGAAGAACGGGGAATGGACCCGCCATATTAAGCGCATGCGCACTGTCTACAAGCGTAAGATGCAGCACTTAACTTCACATATTAAGCAGCAGTTCGGCGAACAGTTGACGATTATCGGCGAGCAGTCCGGATTGTATATATTGGTGAGAGTTCACTTGAACTGTACAGAAGAAACGTTAATCGAGCGCGCTCTTCAGTACGGAGTGAAAGTATACCCTACCGCCGTTTATTTCGTTGCCGGAAAGCCTGAACCGCCGATCATAAAGTTAGGTTTCGCCCACCTTGATACGGATCAGATTGCACAGGGCGTACAGCTTTTGAAACATGCTTGGCTGACATGAAAGAAAAAAGGCGCCGAACGGCGCCTTTTTTTATTTCGTATTCCTTGTGAATTTCGGCAGGCCAAACATAATGGCGATAATGCCGCAAATTCCGATTAAAACGGGATAGAAAGAGTATGGCAGCATACTGACGGGGGAAATATTCCCGAATTTCCCGGCCGATAACAGCTGCGCGCCGTAAGGAATCAAACCTTGCACCATGCACGAAAAGATATCCAGAATACTTGCCGATTTTCTGTTGTCGATCTTAAATTGATCAGCGATATTCTTCGCAATCGGACCGGCTGCGATAATTGAGATCGTATTATTGGCAGCAGCCAGATTCGTCACGCTGACCAGCCCGGCAATGCCGGCTTCGGCGCCTTTTTTGGAACGGATTCGTTTCGTGATGAACTCCAGTAAAAAGTCGATCCCGCCATTTTGTTTCATCACGCCGACCATTCCGCCGATCAGCATGGACAGGATGATCAGATCGCTCATTCCGGCAACTCCATCCGTAATCGCCTTAAAATAAGAATCAAACGTCAGGCTGCCGCTCGCTAACCCTATGATTCCCGTCAAAACCAATCCGCCGAATATGACAGCCATCACATTAAAACCGATTAACGCGAAGACCAACACGGCGACATAAGGAAGCACGTTAATCCAGCTGTAAGATGCAGCACCCGCATGGCCGGCGTGGCCTGCCGGAATAAAAAATAAGATAATAACGGTTAAAATAGCAGCGGGCAAAACAATCAGAAAGTTCGTTTTGAATTTATCCATCATTTGTGTTTTTTGCGTCCGCACTGACGCAATGGTCGTGTCGGAAATAAAAGAAAGATTATCTCCAAACATAGCTCCGCCGACCACGGCCGCCATCGTAATCGCGCCGGAAATGCCAAGCTCCCCGCTCAAACCGGCGCTGATCGGCGCAACCGCCGCAATCGTGCCCATTGATGTTCCCATCGATATAGAAATGAAACAAGCAATGATAAACAGCCCCGGCAGCAAAAACTGCTGCGGAATAATGCTCAAAGCAAGATTGACAGTTGAATGCACCGCTCCCATCGCTTCAGCCGCTGAAGCAAAGGCACCTGCCAATATAAAAATCATAACCATAATGATAATATCAGGATGCCCCGCGCCGGAAGCAAACCATTCTATTTTTTGATTGAGCGATTTCTTCCGGTTAAATAGCAGCGCAAAAGCTGATGCAATAATCGCGGCAATCAAGATCGGCAATTTATAAAAATCTCCGGTCACCAGACCAGAGCCGACAAAAAGCCCTACGAATAAGACTAAAGGCAATAACGCCCAAGGGTTCTTTTTATTGTTCATCTGGGTAAACCACCTCTTTTCAGCATTAAAGTCGCTAATCACAGTCTAAGCAACATTTCACACTTTAAAAGTCTGCAGTAAAAAAGTCAAGCTGAAAAAAGGATAAGTAAAGATTGATAAGATAGGAAAAACTGTTTTGTTTCCTCACTTTAGAAAATAAAAAAACCAAGGTTCGTTTCCCTTGGTACATTTCATGCGGCCCGGCGCCCGGGACATCTTCTCTTCATTCAGAGATATATTCAACTTTCAATCTGTTTTTAAGTTTCGCTTCATTTTCGAGGATGTCTTCGTAATCCTCAATCTTCCTGTTTAATCGTTTTATAGTTTCATCAATTTCCCTCTGTTTCTCCGTCAGCCTTTTCCTTTCATTTATAAGGATGTTTTTTCGGGGTTCAATCGTATGATCGGCTCCTTCAATAAATAAAGCGGTATATTCATTCAGCGCCTCAATCGACAGCCCGGCATTTCTCATGCATTTTATAAATTGAATCCAATTCACATCATCTTCGTCATAATCGCGGATGCCGCTTTCATCCCGTTTTACCGGAGGGATCAGTCCTATACTTTCATAATACCTAAGCGTCGCGGCTGATAACTCAACCTGCTTTGCAGCCTGCGCAATCTTCATATTCTTACCACCCATCCTTCATCCCTTTCATAAGCGTGCCATTATAGAATATCATTTCATAAAAAAATAAACCAAACCCCTTGACTTAAAGTCCGCTTTAACATTTAAAGTAAAACCAAACAGAGGATTCATCACTTTATCTTGGAAAGGAAGATAACCATGTGCAATAATCATCCGACTCGTGTATTAAGCGCTCCGCATGCAAAAGCTAAATTTGAGCGGACAACGATTGAGAGAAGAGCATTACGGCCGCACGATATCCTGATTGATATTAAGTACAGCGGGATTTGTCACTCAGACATCCACAGCGCATTCGATGAATGGGGCGGCGGAATCTTTCCGATGGTTCCCGGGCATGAAATTGCCGGAGTTGTGGAAGCCGTGGGTGAAGAAGTCACCACATTTGCCGTCGGCGACCGTGTGGGTGTCGGCTGTTTTGTAGACTCCTGCGGGGAATGTGAATACTGCCTTAACGGAGACGAACAATATTGCACAAAAGGCGTTGTTCAGACCTACAATAATCTGGACTACGACGGAAATCCTACGTACGGCGGCTACAGCCAGAAAATAGTTGTCACTGACAGATTCGTTGTCCGGATTCCGGATCAGCTGGATTTGGATGCTGCCAGCCCGCTATTGTGCGCGGGCATTACCACGTATTCTCCGCTGAAACACTGGAATGCCGGTCCCGGCAAAAAAGTGGCGATTGTCGGAATGGGAGGGCTCGGACACTTAGCCGTTCAATTCGCGCACGCTTTAGGCGCAGAGGTCACTGTCCTCAGCCGCTCAATGAACAAAAAAGACGAAGCCCTTGAATTTGGAGCCGATCATTACTTCGCGACAAGCGATCCGGATACATTCACTGAGCTGGCCGGACATTTTGATATCATTTTAAATACGGTATCCGCGAACCTTGATGTAGATGCCTACTTATCCCTGCTTCGCATTGACGGTACATTAGTAAATGTAGGAGCGCCTGCTAATCCGGACTCATACAGTGTGTTCTCCTTAATCACGGGCCGCCGCAGCATTGCGGGTTCACTCGTCGGCGGTATTCCGCAGACTCAGGAAATGCTTGATTTCGCCGCCGAGCACGGCATTGCTCCTAAAATTGAAGTGATTCCGGCCAATCAAGTCGACGAAGCGTACGAACGGGTTCTCCGAAGCGATGTCCGCTACCGTTTCGTCATTGATATTTCAACTTTATAATCATAAAAAAACATACCAATATCCCTTGGTATGTTTTTTCAGTTCAGATTTTTTTTATTTCAGCAGCCATTTGGGCACCGCTTTTATATAAATCAATTCGCCTATCAGTTCAACAATCGTCTGTGTGACGATTACAGCGGCGGCTAATGAGGCCCAAGCATCCGGCAAAGCCAGCGCTAACGGAAGGACTGCGAGAGAATTTCTTGTGCCAGTGCTGAAGATCAATGCTCTTCCTTCGCCGGTATCCAGACGGAACGCATATGCGATAAACCGGGAAACAAACGGCATAATGAGCAGGAATAACAGATAAATCGGAATTACACGTATAATGACCTCAAAATCACTGTATACCTTGCCGATTTGTGTGGCAACGACCGCCAGCAATACGAGAGCCATAAAAGGAACAGGCAGCCACGCCGTCCACTCTAACATCTTTTCTCCAGCCGGCTTCTTATCAGCCCACAATTGTGTCATCACTGCCGCCAGCAGCGGTCCCGCTATTAAACATAAGAATGCTTCCAGAAACGGCCCGGCATGAACAGCCCCTATGACTTCTTTCCCGATAAACAGCCACAAGTATAACGGAAGCAATACCATCTGAACGACGAACAAAACCGGCGTGGAAGCCAGTATTAATTTCTCATTTCCTTTCCCGAGCTGAGTAAAGACGATGACGTAATCAATGCAAGGTGTAAGCAATACTAAACAAACGCCTAATAATATAGGAGGAGATTGAGGAAAAATGGCGGTCAACCCCCATACAACAACAGGCACAGCTAAGAAATTACCAATCAGTAAAGCCGCCATAAACTTGAGGTTTGAGATGGCTTCCCTCAGCTTCAAGAATGGGATCTGAGCAAACATGGCATACATAAGAACAGCGATTAGCGGTGATATTGTCCAGCCCCAGCTGAGTCCTGAATCTTTCCCGGCGACCCCCGCTATTCCTCCGATCACAAGAAACACACCATATATCCAAATTTGCTGATTTTCTAATGTCTCCCTGGTTATTTTCATTGGCTGACACCTCTTCTCCGCCCATTATACCTTCTTTTCTGCCGCTCTTGCATTAAGGTCCTGCCGGAATTAAAAAACACCAAGGGTCTGTGACACTTGGTGTTTTTGGAACGCGAGTTATTGTTGTCAAAACCGCTTATGAAAGTTTACTTGTGTTCTCTGTCCTTCCAACGAATAAGGTGACCGCAACACTGGCTGAACTGACCAAAGTTCCCAGGACAGCAGCAAGAATTGTCAAAAAGCCATTGGGAATCAGAAATCCAATCGGAATGAGCCCCGCAAACGTGAGGACGATAAAACATTGATAGACTCCGGATATGATTCTCACAACCAAACTGCCAAAAAAGGACATGACGAATGGAGGAATGAACAAACATAAGATGATTCCGAGTGAGATCAATAAAATCATAGGCTCGTCAAAAGAAATGACACGATCGCCGGGAGACTCTTCAGCAGCCGCGAATACAGCAAATATAGACATTATCAGCGTAAGAAAAACAAGAAAAAACCTTTTCAGCAACGTTATGACTCCTTTTTTATATAAAATAAAACAAGATAAAGTTGAACCGTCAGCTTTGTTCGGAATTTTTGTATTGCTTCGTATCCGTCACTTTCCTGCGTTCTCTTCTGTAAATACCCGCGTAATATAAGCTCTTAGAACAATCCCCGTTTTTTTACAGTTTCCGCATAATTGTCCCCAAGCATCATCTATATCAATATCAAATTAGGAAATTGAATCACCGATATTCCCCTAAATGTTATACACTCAGCGTTTTGCTTTTTCCAAGCAGTTAAAATTGATAATACCAAAAAATCGCGATCTCATTTGCCGTTGAAAAGTTGGAATAAAGCATAGTATCAACTGCGCCTATTACAAAGCCGTGTTTAGCATAAAAATGACAAGCTGATACATTAATATCTTGTGTTTCAAGCATGAGACCGCAAAAATCATTCTCCTTTGCCCATTCAATCCCTTTATTTAATAATGCCGTTCCAATCCCATTGTTTCGATAGTCCTTTGCAACCGCAATGTCCTCTATCAGCGCATATCCATTCCAATTAGAACGTATCTTAATCCGGCCGATGCAGTTATTTTCATCATAATAAAAAAAGACTGCTTTCCCCTCTTCCTCAACATAACTGACGTCAATTTCGTCATCTTCATATTTCTTAACATAAGGCTTAGAAAATCGTTCCTCAGTATATGTCCAAACATTGTTTTCAAGTGCGGGTATAATTCTCCCGAAAACAACCAGAGGTTCATTTGGTTTATTGAAGTCTTTCATATGAAACGAAGTCATTTTAATGATCATCTCAATCTCCTTCTCAACGAGATTACATTTCATATTTCCCATTATATGTTACTTTGCAAATAAATCAATAACATGTGCAAAATGAACGTAGAAGCTAAAAAAGATGGTCTCTTTCTTTGCCGAAAAGCCTAATCAAGAAGGCCATATTTGGAATCGTGCCGTGGTATTTCGGAGAATTTGAGGCCGTTAAAACCGATTCATTGCCCGCAGCGATCAAAGACCGATTCAAGGGAAATAAATCCAATAAAAAATAAGGCCGATTCATATTAAATCGGCCTTATTTACCGTACTCTTGGGCAGCCAGAATGGCATAATCCCAGTTTGTCAAACCTCCGCAGCATACTATGCTAACCTTCCGCAGCCTCTGCATCTGCCTTAGTCACATGAACCGTACCAAATGGATGGTTGGGAGGCGCATAAATTGAATATAGCTTTAACGGCGTATTACCCGTATTAATCACATTGTGCCAAGTGCCGGCAGGTACAACAATGGCAAAGTCATCATAGACATTTCTTTGGAAAGTTAAATTTTCCTTGCTCCTGCCCATTTTAACGATTCCCCGGCCTTGCTCAATCCGTAAGAATTGATCTACGTGGGGGTGGATTTCCAAACCGATATCTTCCCCAATGCCAATACTCATCAAAGTAATTTGAAAATGTTTTCCTGTCCATAAGGCAGTACGGAACGTATGATTTTGTTTTGCGGCTTTATTGATATTCACAACTAATGGTTTTGATCCGTAATCTTTTAGGAGAAGATTTCTATCTTCGGGTGAAGATCGCAACCCCATGTCATTTGGATAAGCCCAATAAACAGATCTTCCGTCGTTATACATCGGTACATTCACATAATAATAACATTGATGCGAAAAAGGTATATAATACATTTTTCATCCCCGCAATTTTGAATTTTTATGATGTTATCCTATGCTTTTACAGTGAGAATGTGCCACGCTAAGGAATTTACCCCTTATCATGAGTACGACTGAGAAAACATGAACTTCCGCAGGTCACTCACCCATTGTCCCTCAATGATACTGTTCTCTGTTCCAAAAACCGGCTATATGTTGATACGTAATGAGAAGAGGGCGATAAAAATTCGAAGCAATTCATAAACCCGTCAGCTTTACATTAAAAGTTAAAGCTTAAAAAATCGCTTTTAGTAAGCATCGCAATTGCTTGGACTGATGTTATATTTTTTTCGGAATCGGGCATCCTTACTCTATACAATAAACTTGTTCCTATTAAAAACTTACAGTTTCTGAAAATGCTAAACTCACTAAAAAAATAATGATACATTGCGGATCAAGTAACGGTGTTAGACGAATCCGGAGGCGTTTATGTCACATTTAATCACATTATTTGAACAACATAGTTATTTGATTTTATTTTTAGGTATTATTTTAGAGCTTTTAGCTATTCCGATTTCAGCTGAATTGATCATGAGTTATGCAGGGTATTTCGTTTATCAAGGGAAAATGAATTATGTTTTAGCACTGTTAACTGCTTTTATTTCCACGGGCGCAGGAATAACAATTACGTACTGGATTGGCCGACTCGGAGGATATAGATTAATCGAGAGGTATGGAAAGTATGTTCATTTAGGGCCCGAAAGGTATCAAAAAACAGCGGCTTGGTTTCAACGGTCAGGAAGTAAATTACTTGTGTTTGCTTATTTCATTCCCGGGGTCAGGCATTTTGCCGGTTATGTATCAGGAAGTTCCAGAATGTCATTCCAGACATTTATTATTCCTGCTTACATTGGGGCAATTTTATGGGGAAGCTGTTTTATTACTTTAGGGAAATTATTGGGACCTAAATGGGAAACCTTACATCAGGCAGCAAGCAAATATTTAATCATTTTTCTTCTTGTTCTGGCTGTTTTGTTAACGGGATATCTTCTTTTTAGATTTTATAAAATCCAGATTAAAAACTTTTTTATCCAATGGCTGACGAGGTTAACAAATCGATTCAGAACGATAAGAGCCACTGAAATATTCCTTACTTGCCTCACGTCAGTTTTAATTGGATTTGTGATCCTGATGTTTGGCTTAGCTCAGGATTATCTTGCAAATGACGTTGCCCAGTTTAATCAAATTGCGGAATATATCGTTTATACTGCCTTTTATATGGACTGGATGAAAGAATTATTCATTTTTCAACAACCGGCTGCCCTTGCCGGCCTCATTATTTTAACCCTATTAGTCATTTGGTTGAAGAATCAAAATAGGCTGCTGGAGTATCTATTATTGTCGGTTTCCATACTCGGGGGAGCCCCTTTTCGTGAATTTATTATGGAGGCCTTCTCTATCCTTCGAACGATTGGTTTTAAGGGGAAATTTCATTCTGCCGATTTTCCGGATCTGAATGCCGCTATGATGATGATCATTTATGGAACTTGCATATTTTTGCTTGTTCGTCATTCAAACACACATTATGTGACCATTGCGGCTCCTTTATTTGGATTACTGTTATTAATAGGTCTCGCGATTGTAAATATGAAATGGACAAGCGTTCTTCCAAGCGACATAGTGGGCGGATATGTATATGGCGGAGTTTGGATGTTTTTTAACTTCTTGTTGTTTGAACTATTTCGGCTTGTAATCGAAAGGATTAAAGGAGAAAGGCTGAACAAAAAGTGAAATCAAACATTTTATATGAACCATATGTAAACAATAGAAAAGCTCCCTTAACAAGGAGCTTTTCTATGTGCGTGAGCTAAACAATTCTCTGTAAATTTTCTTACCAAGCGTATACATCCCGGAAAGCTTTGGAGCATCAGGAGGCTTTCATCCATCTCTGCATTCAAATCAGATAAAAATTTAATGATGATGGTGGCCGTCCGTCTGCTCAATTTTTGCCTGACAAAGGATTGCATTGTCGTGATCATGCGCTGCTGTTTCCATTTGAATCGTTACATGCGTAATGCCTTTATGCTCAAGCTCATGTTCAATTTTGCGTAAAATATGTTCGCTTTCTGAAATGGTCAGCTGATCGTCAACAACAGCGTGGCAGGAAAGAGCATTCAACCCGCTTGTGATAGACCATATATGTAAATCATGAATATGCTGAATGCCCTCTGTCTCTTCAATCGTATGGATGATGTCAGTCACGTCAATATTTTCCGGGGTTCCTTCCATTAATACGTGAATAGAATCTTTCGTCACATGGTAACCGCTTCTTAAAACAAGAACAGCTACAATGACACTGGCCAATGGGTCTGCCCAGCCCCACCCGAAGAAGATGATAAGCACCGCAGCCAGAATGGCACCTACAGAGCCGAGCATATCACTTATTACATGTAAATAAGCTCCCCTTATGTTCAGGTTATTCTTTGTATCTCCGCCGTTCAGCATAATCCAAGCGACCAATATATTCACAGCTAACCCGATGATACTAATGATAAGCATGCCCGTTGTTGCCACTTCTGGCGGATGAGAGAAACGTTTGATTGCTTCATAAATGATATAAAGGGAAATCAATATTAAGGCAACACCGTTTATCACAGCTGCGAGAATCTCAAATCGTTTATAGCCGAATGTCTTATGATGACTTGCCTTTTTTTCGGCCAATTTAAAAGCAATCAGAGCAACCATTAATGAGATTGAGTCACTCAGCATATGACCGGCATCTGACAAAAGCGCTAAACTATTGGTTACAAATCCGCCTATCGCTTCTATTATCATATAACCTGTAATCACGATAAAAGAGATCAATAAAACCTTCTTATTGGACCCGCCAGCGTGATTGTGATTATGACCCATAAAAAATCTCCTCCTTATCTCATACACTGCATTTATTATTTCTTTTCTGTTATGAAGCATTCTAACATGTACACAAAAATAATCATATATGATTATGTGCTCATATATGAATATATAGGTTCTTTACTGAAATGTCAAAATCTTTTTCTATATGATGCTGCAGCGCAATAATGAAACTTGATATCATTGTCTTATCATCAGCTTGGGAGGTTATATGTTTATGAAACCGCGGGTTACAGTCATCACTTTAGGCGTAGATCATCTGGAACGATCACTTCGCTTCTATCGGGACGGCCTCGGACTGCCTACAGAGGGAATAGTCGGAAAAGAGTTTGAACATGGCGCCGTTGCCTTTTTTGACTTACAAACAGGACTGAAACTGGCCATTTGGAATCGTAAAGACATCGCACATGAGACAAACGTTGCTTTAACTGCACCAAGCCCGGCAGAATTTACATTAGGACATAATGTTACGAGTAAAGCTGAAGTCGATAAAGTCATGGAACAGGCAAAACAGGCAGGAGCAACGATAACTGATCCCGCTCATGATACTTTTTGGGGCGGATACTCCGGTCACTTCCAAGACCCCGATGGGCACCTATGGGAAATCGTTTGGAATCCGCATTGGGATATAACTGAATAACGGAATGTTCATCAGTGAAAAACGGATAGGTCAGAGCAGTGTTTTTCCTGCAAGACCATTCTTGACACATCACTGACGGCAGGGCTAAAAATAAAAACACACCTGAATGTTCTGGTGTGTTCCAACTGGATGAGGTTCAGCACTAAGCGTTTTTATTTTGTGTAACAAAACGAATAAACTATTGATTGGATGGCGGTATGCTTTGCGGAAAACGAAATACATTTTCGGGATCGTATTTCGCCTTTATTTTTCGAAGCCTTGCAAAGTTTGAGCCATAATATGCTTTCCCGAAATTTTCAATATTCTGATCCGGAACATTGACGTATGAACCAGTTACATATGGTTTCACCAGCTGACGCACTCTTTCAACTGATGCAAGGTTCGAGGCTTCTTGTGATTTATTTTCCCAACTGGCATTCCATTCCGTATAAAACAGCGGCCGGCGCCAAAAGAAGGCTGTTTCGCTGCTTGGAACTCTGCTTATCGCACCGCCCCAATTGATAAAAAAGAAATTTGTTTCTGTTCCGGTGGCTTTTTCTAAAAATTGTCTCATCACTGAAATAGGTTTTTCCGGCCAAAGATTTAGCGCCCACGCCGAGGAGAATTTAACACTCTGATCAGATCTTCCCGGGATCGGTTCATCAGGGTCCAGGAAATCTATGCAATCCGGATAGTATAATGTTTTGATAATTGTCCGTGTCGGGGTTCCGGCATTTAATAAAGGATTTAATAATTGAATCAGCTCAGGTTTTGAACCGAGGAACAATCCTTCCGCATGGCACAAGCCATTTACTTTGCTGTAAATCTCAAGGTAGCATCCCAATCGTTCGTCTGTAAACGGCGCCCATTTTTGCCAAGCTTTAAAGACCGTCTCCAACTGCTCCCATGGCCAAATAATATTAAAGACGGTTGCGGTTTTAGGAGCACGGTGAACTTTGAACGTGTATTGGGTATTATATCCGAAGTTGCCTCCCCCGCCGCCTCTGGAAGCCCATAGTAAATCTTCATTGTGAGATTGATTTGCTTGAATGATCCTGCCTTTTGCATCTACCATTTTCAGTGCGAGAAGGTTATCACTTATCAGGCCGATTGATCGTGAAAGCACGCCAAACCCGCCGCCCATCGTAATTCCTCCGATTCCCACTGTCGGACTGTCTCCAAACGGAGCCATAAAACCATCCCGGGCCAATCCTTTCACAAGCGGGCCGACGTGAATGCCGGTTTGAACGGTTGCAATCGCGTTTTTTTCATCTAATAAAACTTTATTCATGTCACTCACATCAATAACTATTCCATCACTTACGACTGAGAGGTTTCTATCCAGAGCATGGCGGCCGCTTCTGACACGCAAAGGCACATTATTCTCACGCGCCCATTTAATCGCATTACTTACATCGTATGAATTTTGTGCAAAAACAAAGACAAGCGGACAGACATCAACATAAGGGTTCCAATTCTTAACCGCCTGTGCATAGCCGGGGTCCCCTTTGAAGATGACGCGCCCTGTTAACTGTGCTGATCCCATCTATTTCACTCCTCATAAACATTTGATTCCGATTCCAGTATATGCAGGGTTTGGACAAATTCTTAGACGGATGATCTGCTGACTTAAAAATAAATAGAAATACGCGAAGATAATATAAAAACACAAAAAAGACAAGAGCGGCAGGTTGCCGAAACTCTTGTCTCTCCTATCTTTTTAATATGATTGGCGTGATATACTGACCCGGCTATGGAAGCTCATAGGAAAGTTTTTGTTTATCCTGCTATGCGCCCTTTTTGCCGCACCAGCTGAGTAATCTTCCTGTTTGATCTCCAACAAGAATCTTTTTCTTTATCGTTTTTGCAGCCTTGGTCCGGAATTTCTCCTATTTTTTCTTCTTGTGTTTACGTTTGCAATCATGTTTTTTCTCTTTCTTATGATGTTTTTTACATTTCGCTTTTGCTGCTGCTTTTGCCGCTTTTACCTTTGCTTCTGCTGCTAGTCTTTCTGCTTCTGCTGCTCTGGCTCTTGCTTCTTCCGCTCTTGCGATTGCCTCTTCCGCTCTTGCTCTCGCTTCTGCTTCTCTTGCAGCTTCTGCTCTCGCTTCGTCTTCCGCCATATCAAAATCATGGCCAAGGTCACAGGCTTCGTCGTATGGTTTTTTCTGAACGTGTTTTTCACCTGGGTTATAATACATGAACGACCACTCCTTCTCATATTTTTTAATCTCTTCATACTATGTATATAAAAGACTCCAGCTTGGACTATTCATTTGGTTAACCAACACATTTCAGCCGCTTTTTTCATTTATCCATACAACAGACTCTGGATGCCTGCAATAAACTTGAAAATAATAAGCTTCGAAAACCACAAAAAAACCAAGGGGCTGAACCCTTGGTTTTTTGTGAGACTGAGAGATGCTGCACGCTGCAGCCTCCTTCTGTACCGACTTTTTTGACTTTTAATTTGCTTGCTGTGTTTGTTTTACCGGTTCTTTGCTAAAAAGTCCAACAATGTTCCACAAGACAACTACTGAAGCTATTATTAAACGAGTAGTGTTCACTTCTTGGTTAGTCCATAATTTATAACCATATATTGATCCCAATGCAACTATACAAAAAATATTGAACCATTTACTCCAACGCAATTAGAAAACTCCTTATCAAATGATAAAATTTCCAAACAATGTATTACAATATTAACAAAATTTTTCAATATTTAACCTTAAACCTTTCTTAATTTCGGTCTATCATTACAGGCTAGACCCAGACATCATTTTCAGCTGTTTGATCAGTTATTTCTTGCCCGGTATTCACAACACCCTAAGGATTAGCAGATTCCAGCTGAAGGCTCATTCATATGTTTTAGTAACATTTGATGATAAAGAAATTCTGCTTCTAAAACATGTCTTATCATTTCCTTACACGACATGGCTTCGGAATCCGGGCGCCAGTCCATTCTTTCCTTAGGGATAGCTGTCCACAACTTGATGCTTCGCCGTCTCACTTATTTTTAAACCATTCTCCTTCTTCCCGGAAAAACCTCTTCAATTAAAGAAGATATTCTTTCCCATCCCGCTGGATTGATAAATCAAACAATTTTTAAGATAAAGAGATATCCATTCATCCATACAATAGACTCTGGCTGAACATATACTGAATGATAGTTTTCATTAGAAAGGAGACATCAGCTTTGGCAAAATATCGGATCATGACCTTTGATGGGGGAGGTACGTTAGGTGCTTTAAGTTTACAGCTATTGAACAGACTGGTTAAACAAAATCCGACTTTAATAAGCCGGACCCATGTGTTTTCAGGAAATTCAATCGGTTCATTCACTGCCCTTGCATTAGCCAGCGGAAGATCGCCGCATGAGACATTCCGCTATTTTAAGGAAAAAATCCTGCCCGCATTCAGCGTTTCCCGGCCGGGCGGACCTGTTTTCAATCAACAATTACCATATTCCGGTTTTATTAAAGCGGTACGAAATTTTTTCCCGGCAGATCTTCGCCTCAAAGATTTAAGAAAGCGAATTGTTGTCCCTTCATTCAAATTATACTCTCCAAAACTGGATCGCTGGACTCCTGTATTATTTCACAACTTTCCCGGCTCTCCCTATTTAAATGAGAAAGTGAGTGATGTCATACTGCGGAGCAGCGGTGCCCCTGCGACGCAACGCGCCTATCAAAACTATGTGGACGGATATGTAGTAGCAACGAACCCCAGTACAGCCAGTATCGCGTTTGCAGTCGGTAAAGCCAACGTGCCATTGGATCAAATTGCGGTATTGTCCATCGGAACAGGTGAAGCCCCGACCCGTTTAAGAAGAGATACGAGGGGATGGGGAATGGTAAGTGCAGATAACATACGTCCCGAAAATCTGAAGAACCTTCCGCCAAATTGGGGAGTCCTTTTGGACAGGTCGCCTAATGAACCTTTACTGCCATTTCTTCAGATAATTGCTGGCGGAAATGGTTACTATGAATCCATGGTCAGTGCGAATCTTCTGGGAGATCGGTTTTTCCGATTAGATCCGAGGATTCCGAACTTCTCCAAAACGGACCCTGCCGTCGTTCCCGCTGTCATTGAAATTGCGAACAAAACCAACTTACAGCCTGCGATTGAATTTATAGAGAAAAACTGGAACAACAAATAAGAACAGACAAAATACCAAGGGTGGAAAAACCCTTGGTATTTTTAGATACGGCCCGAGGACTGATTAATATGAAGCTGAATCGGTCTCCGGCTTTTGCTCTTTTTTTATTTTCACCGTTTCAGGCAGTAAGAAAGTCAATATTGCCGCTCCCAACAAAATAATCATTGAGAAATAAAACGAAAGATCATAGTTACCCATTTCACTATAAAGAAAACCCGGTACATAAGCGCCCAACGCCGATCCTATCTGATGGCTCAGGAATAACCAGCCTAAAATAAAACCAACTGAATATTGCTTAAAATATTGCGTGGCTAACATTTGGGCAGGAGCTACAGTTGCAAAATCAACCAGCCCAAACAGAATTGCAAAAATAAGTAATATAACCGGATGATGACTGTATAACAGGATGCAAATTGATAATGCGCGGATGACATATAAAAGAATAAGCATCTTTTTACTGCTCCAGCGGTCTGCCGCAATTCCTGAAATGATTATCCCCAAAATGTTAAATCCCGCCAACACACTAACTGCAGCACTGGTTACACTTGTTGAAAACCCATGGTCATGAGAAAAAGGAATAAGGTGAGTATCCATCAGGCCTGTAGTTGTAAAACCGCATATCGCAAAGGGTAATATTAAAAACCAGAATTGTTTCTTGCAAAACACTTCCCAAACAGAAATGCCGGTCGTATGCTGCCCACTTCCAGCTTCTTCTTTCATAAAGCCGCCCATAGGAGATAAACCCAACTCGCCGGGATGATTCCGTAAAAATAACAGGATGACAGGAAACACAATAACCATTAAAAGCAGACCCAAAATCACTACAGTTAACTTCCAGTCAAACCATTGAATCAAAATGAGAGAGCCGGGAACAAGAAGCATCTGACCAGCGCCAAATCCCGCCTCCATAATTCCAAAAGCAAGCCCGCGTTTTTCATTAAACCAATTTGTAACAACAACTGTTGCGGCTACATTAGATGCCCCTCCAACACCGACGGAGATAACAACTCCGTAAAGGATAAATAATTGCCATGGATGACTCACAAAAGAAGTTAAAATAAAGCTAAGCCCGACCAAGAAAGTGCTGACTGACAAAATCATTTTGGGGCCTAGTTTATCAACCAGCCTCCCTATTATGGGCTGAGATAGGCCATATATGATAAAACTCAGAGTAGAAATAAGTGAGATTGTTCCTCTGTTCATAGAAAAATCTTTTTCCCACGGTTCAACAAAAGCTCCAAATGAAAGACGTGCCCCTTGAACCGCTAATAAAGTTAAAAAACTGACAAAAACAATAATCCATGCGTAGTGATATTTTATTCGCATCCTATCCCCCCCCTCACTTTTATTTATAATTCCAAATCCCAGCGCTCTTCTATTAAATTTGATCCCCATAAAGGTTTCTCTTCATGAACTTCTGTAATTTCGAATCCGGTTTTTTTATACAATGGCCGGGCTGTTGACACGTCTTTTACCGTCCAAAGAAATATGCGCTCGTATCCATTTTCTTTACAATATTGAACAAGTGCCTTCATCAGACGGCTGCCGACACCTTTTCTTTGAAAAGACGGATCGACTAAAAACCATCTTAACTGTCCTGTTTTTTCACCGTCATTCACTAAGCCGATACAACCCGCAAATGTATTCCCGCTTTCCGCCACCCATATTTTTTCAATATCAGCTTTAAACGTATCGCGAAGATAAGATAAGAATGTGTCATCCCACCCATGGGATTTGGCATAAAATAATCGCTGTTTTTCAATTATGTTTTTGACATCCTCTGAAGTATAATAGTCTCTTATTGAAATCGGAGATTCTTTATCATAAAAAGAATGCTGCAAAATGTGTTGAATGGTTTCCATTGAATCTACAAGTTTTTCTTGTTCCTCTTTGTCTATGCATTCAAGGATATATTCAACTTGCTGATTGGCTTTTTTCTCCAGACTTTTATAAATACTTTTCCCTGACTCGGTGACATAAAGGAAATGATTACGTCCGTCTTCTTTGCATTTTTGCTTATATATGAAGCCTTCCTCTTCGAATTTTCTGATAATTCTGCTTACATATCCTCTGTCCAGATCTAATCTTTCTTGAATGATTTTTGCTGTACAATCGGGCGTATTATAAATTTCGTATAAAATCCTGGTTTCTGTTAAAGAGAATGGACTGTCATAAATATGTTCATTCAGAAAACCCAAAATATCTGTATAAAATCTATTAAATTGTCTGAATGCCAAAACACGTTTTGTTTCCAAATTGATGTACCTCCTCCAAAAGATTGACTTAAGCAACTTTTTTCATCGTAATCGAATCAGTTGCTTAAGTCAACTATATTTTTCATTTCTTCTACCTTTTTTGTAATGAGCACCTTTGATTTCTAAAAAATAAAAATCAACGGCACTGTTTCATCGGAGAACCGTTACGCACCGCCATAAATTCTTTTTTTACTTCAAGTTCCTTTTACAAATTTTGAAAAACCCATTGACTATTCAGTTGAACTGTATTACATTACTATAAAGTTGAACTATATAGTCAAACTGAATAGAGGGTGAGGATATGAAACATAAATTATTACCGCTGTCTGAAACCATGCATTACATTTTATTAGCTCTGCGTGAGCCGCTCCATGGCTATGCCGCCATGCAGAAGATAGAAAAGATGAGTAACGGTACTGTTATTTTAGCGGCCGGCACATTATACGGCGCGATTGAAAATTTGAATAAGCATGGCTGGATTGAGCCTGTCGGAGAGTCGGGCCGGAGAAAAGTCTATATGATCACTGCAGAAGGAAGCGCCATTTTGAAAATGGAACAAAACAGGTTATTGCATATTTTATCCCTGTACGAAGGAAGTGAATCGAATGAAGAAATTTAAGATGTTTTTTGATATTGAAAAAGAGGAGCAATGGCTGAACGAGCAATTACAAAAAGGCTATCGTTGTACAAATATTAGCGGATTAGGAATATACACCTTCGAAAAAACCGATAAGAGATATGTAATGCGTGTGGATTATCAAGATTATTTATCAAAGAAAAAGTTCAAAGATTACAAAGGAATTTATGAAGACTTCGGCTGGAGTTATATAAATGGCCCGTGGGGGCTTGGAACTCGATATTGGCAAAAAGAAGATGATGGTCAAAATGAAATCTTCTCGGATCGCCAATCAAAGAGTAATTATTATAAAAGATTAATGAGTTATTCATCAAGTTTTGGTTTCCTGTGTTTGTTTATTTCTTATATGTTTTACAAGGATTCAGGTTTATATTTAGCCGAAGGTCTGTGGAGTATGGAAGGCTCAATGTTTTGGAAAGCATTTTTATTTGAAACTCCATTTGCCCTTTTGAGGTCGCTTCCCGCCCTTATGGCTGTTATCTTCGGCATCAGTTTCTATAAAGCGTATCGAAAGTATTCAATGTTAAAAGAAGAATAATACGGGGAAGTTACATTCAAAAAAGTAATGAAGGATCATGTACCTGCCACAGTCGGGCGCTTTAACGCCCTGAATTCACTGACAGACGGCTTATTTAAAACAAAAAATACCAAGGGCGTTAAAACCCTTGGTATCATTGGGATGCTAAACCTTCACAGGTACCTTTATTGTCACAAAGATACATTCTTGCAACCAGCTCTTCTATTCGTTTCATCCCGAAATGATCCTCCCCTGTTTAGGGATTTTTTTCATTCGGGGTTTTTGGAAATATATCATAGAATGTTGCATGTTAGACTGATTTTTAATTTAAATTTTCAGATAATTAGCTATTGAAGTACAGCGCTTTATATTGTTAATGCATTTGCAGACAAAGCAGCTTTCAATCTTCGTATCCCTTCTTCTATTTCTTTCTCAGCTAAATTTCCGTAACCTAAAATAATTTTGTTTTTATGAACCCCTTTCTGGATTGTATGGCGTTCAACCGGGTAAATTTTAATTTTATGCTGATCTAACTTTTTCAGCACCTGTTCAGAAAAAATGACATTTTCAAAACTGGCTATTAAATGGAGACCTGTCGAATCCCCAAATATCTTGACCTCATCTCCAAATTCACGATTCAGACTTTGTTTTAAAGCCTCACGACGTTTCTTATACACTTTTTTCATTTTACTAATATGGTGTTCTAGATAACGATCCTCAATAAAGTTTGCAAGTGTAAGCTGCTCCAAGGAAGAGGTATGAAGATCTGTAAACCATTTTAGATTCTTACACTTCTCAACGAGAGAACCTAGTATTTAGTAATGGAACAGATGAATTAATTCGTATCATATGCAGGGCCTTTCTAGGGACAGGGATAAATGCTGTTTTATCAAGCCTTTCTTTTCCTCAATATAAAAGGAATGCAGTTATGGAAGGTGCCGATATTCATGAAGTTCCACATGTAAATGGACGGCATCATATAGAAAAAATGATTGATGCGGTTGATGACAATACACGGGTTATTTGGATCTGTAATCCTAACAATCCGACAGGGGAATATGTACGCGAGCAAGAACTTATACATTTACTAAATTCAGTTAACCAAAATGTTCTTGTAGTATGTGACGAGGCTTATTATGAATATGTTGAGGCAAGGGATTTCCCGAACTCTATTCATTTAATGAAGGATTATCCGAATCTAATCAGCACACGTACCTTTTCCAAGGCCTATGGTTTAGCAGCATTACGCATTGGTTATGGCATTGCACATAGTGACATCATTAAAATTTTGGAAGCAGCCAGAGAAACATTCAATACATCGAGATTAGCTCAGGCAGCTGCTGCTGCTGCGTTAGAAGATCAGAATTTTTATAAAAGAATGTCACCAAAAAAACCGAAAAGAATTAGAGCATTTTTATAGGTTTTGCTGGCGGTACGGTTTAAATTATTTTCCTTCTCGAGGAAAGGAAAACCGCCAGAAAAGATTACTGATCATTTATTATCTGAGGGATTTATTATTCGCTCGGGGAATAATCCAGAATTTCCGAAGAGTATCAGAATTACCGTTGGCACTTCAAAACAAAATGATGATGTAATGGTACACTTATCACAATATCTCGGGAATTAGCATTTTTTCATATTGTTGATTTAGGGTATAACTATATTTCGTATTCGGTTTCAAAAACTTTATGTTTTTGAAACCTTTTTATTCATAAGCTCTGCAACGTCTCGGAAAAATCATATTGATCATATTGACTTTTAAATTGGCATCCCATCGATCGAAAAACAGGCAGTCCTCAAAAAACATTAAATGAGCGTCGCTACCTGCATTTAAACTGGCACTCGAATAAATCGAGGAACCGTCCTATATAAGACGGTTCCTCGATTTCAGCGTACAAGTTCTCGTTTTCTGCTTTGGACCTTATAGAAAATAAAAAGCCAGCTCTCCTCCGGGAGAAGAACTGGCATAACAAGGCTTCTTGCTTCTTATTTTGCTGTATTGCTCGGACCTTTTAATTTCTCTTCGTTCTTGCGTCAATGTTTTATTATTAGGACACAACTAATAAAATAATGTCGATCGAGAATAGCAACGCTGCTTTTGCAAAGCAGTAAGCCCTCCAGAATATAAAAGAGCTGCAGTCATTGCTGCGCGGATAATCCCAGCTTATTCTGAGTCTGTATTTCAAGTAGTCGGTCAATTAAATGGATGCTTTTTTCATTCCTTTTCTGTTTGCTCCATTTTCCACCACAGTGAATCTTTTGGATTTTCAACAGCTTCTTGAAACTCAGCTTTAGAAGCAACTGTTGGGTAAGAACCTTTTAAAGATTTACCTGAAGTATCTTTAAATAAGGTTAACACAACTATTAAGCCAATTAAACTAACTGCCAATAAATAGAAACCTGGCGCCAAATTGTTTCTTGTCACATGGGTTAACCAAGAAGCAACTAAAGGTGTTGTTCCGCCAAAAATAGAAACCGATAAGTTGAATGTCCAGGATAAAGTACGATATCTAATGTCAGTATGGAACAACGTAGGTAAAGATCCTGGCATAGTACCTTCGTATACAGATAATACAATACCTAACAATAAAAGTCCTATAAATAAGAATGTTATACTCCCCATATTAAGAAATTGGAAAGAGATAATCGAAAATACAATTCCTAATACTAATCCAATTGTTATAACTTTTTTATTTCCTATTTTATCTCCCAGTTTACCAAAAGTTAAAGCGAACGGTACCATAATAATCAATACAATTGCTGTAACCGGTGTACTTATATTATCACTTATACCAAGGTTCTCATCTAAATAAGAAGGCATATAACCTAACAATAGGTAATTGGTTATATTGAAAAACGCCACAAATACGATACATAAAAAGATATCTTTTTTATATGTTTTAATTACTTCTAATAAACCTGGTTGTTGTTCTTGGTTTTCAGAGATGTCATTTTCAAAGATTGGTGATTCATCTAAATGACTTCTCAAATACAAACCAAATAATCCGATTGGAATACTTAAGAAGAAAGGAATCCTCCATCCCCAACTATTCATTTGAACATCAGATAAAGCCCAGAAAAGTACTGTAACTAAAACAGAAGCTACGATATAACCAGATAATGTGCCGATTTCTAAACCACTGCCTAACCTTATACGTTTATTATCTGGAGAAGATTCAGCGATATATACCATTGCACCAGCGTACTCTCCACCCACAGAAAAACCTTGCAGAATACGAGCTAAGAGTAATAATATAGGGGCCCATACACCAATCTGATCATAGGTAGGAAGTACACCAATTATTAAAGTAGATAAAGCCATCATTAAAATAGTAATTGTTAATACCATTTTCCGGCCAAATTTATCACCCATTTTACCAAAAATAATTCCGCCTACCGGTCTAAGTAAAAAGGCAATTGCAAATGTAGCAAAAGTAAATATTAACTTTAATTCATCGTTTTGAACCGGACTGAAAAAGTTTTTACTAATAATAACTGCCAAATAAGAATATAAAGCAAAATCAAACCATTCCATCGCGTTTCCTATCCCTGTAGCAAACACGCTTTTCTTCGCTTTTTGAATGTCTACAACGTTAATTTTTTTCTTGTTGAACTTCATTTAATAATATCAACTCCTTAATTATCAAATCCACATGATACAAGCGGATAAACGGTCCAAGCGTGCAATCCCAGAATGTATAGCGTAATGCTTCTCTAAAAGTCTGGGGGTTTCTGTTTCACCTGATGGAGAGCTAATGGCATAGTGGCTGATTGGTTCAACTGGACCTTAAAAGACTGGACCAATATCCATATCAGCGCCAAATATCATTGTAAACCAAGAAAGAAGGATGAAATTCAGCTTTTCCGATGGTTTTCTTCACTTATTTTTGCCGATTGGACTAAAAATAATACAAAAAGCAACAAAAAGAGAAACAACCAACAGATCATACAAGCCAAAGTGGTTAGTGATATATCCTTGGGCTGTGGTTGGTATTTTCTGCAGACTATTTAGAGAAATGATTCCCCTTCATACAGCTCTATTGTGAATATTATCACAATCAAAAAAAAACTTTTATTTCTTCAAAGTATCCTAAACCTTTATTTTAGTTCTTCCATTACGTCTTCCAATATGTTTATTATGTGTTGCAGATAGATTGAGGTGATTCCTAAGTATTATTTACTGATCCTATCTTTATTACCCCGCAATCAGGTGAAACAAAACATTATAAACGTAGCATACCTTTTTAAAATCTGACAAGCCCAACAGGGTGATAAAAACCCGGCTAAAGCCAAGCTAATCAATGGATAGAAGAATTTTTTTTGTTTTTCCCAAGGAATAACCGTCTGCGTTTAATCTAGCCAATTAAAAGGAAAAAGAGCAGGAGTCATCCTGCTCTTTCATTCAAAACTTTCATATGTATGATGAATTTCGTATACCTCGATACATTAACTTTTTTCTTTTTTCATACCGCCCTCTTCAATAATGCATTATAAAATCAAAGATATTTTTTCCTATTAAGATAACAGTAACTAAAATAAATAACATTCTCACATAGGTTACACCTTTTTTAATTGCGAAGTTCGATCCCACAAGTGCTCCTAATATCATTGATATACCCATTGGTACACCATATAAAAAATTAATTTTATGAAGAAAAAGAAACATAATTAGAGCTGCAATGTTACTGCCGAAATTAAGAAATTTTGCATTTCCTGCAGATTGTAAAAAATCGAAGCCTATTATCAAAAAAGCAAATAAAATAAATGAACCCGTTCCTGCACCTAAAAATCCATCATAAAAACCAATAGCGAATATTACAAAAGAAAAAAGAATGGCTTTTTTCCAAGTCAGTTTTTTATAAGTAGATTCATTACCCCAGTTTTTCTTCAAAATAGTGTAAATAGCTACACCTACTAAAAGAATTAATATTAATGGTTTTAATAATTCAGATGAAATAAAATTGACAACTAAAGCACCCAATAAGGACCCTATAAAAACAATCGGAAACAATTTAGATACTAACTGAAAATTAACTTTTCCTGATCTTATAAAGGAAATCGTACTCGTTAATGTACCCATTGTACTGGCTAACTTATTAGTAGCGATAGCAACTGAAGGCGGGAGACCTGAAAATAACAAAGCTGGTATAGAGATTAGTCCTCCTCCTCCCACTACTGAATCAATAAAAGAAGCAAGAAATCCGAAACATACTACTATTAATAGTGTATAAAAATTAATATCCTCCACTTACAAAATCCTCCCCATAATGGTAAATAAGTATGTTAATATTCAGAATTTAACTAAAAGTATTTTACTTATCAGCTGCAAAATTCAACCTTTATCTGTATTTTAATTATATACTGGGAATTCCCTCTAGAGTTTTTTTCAAATAACTAGTTAGGATTCTTTCTGTAAGTTTTTGAGGCGTTTGACTGCAGAAGGAGTACAGTGTCCTCAAAACAAGTTTTTCATATGATGAGGAGCTTTTAAAGAGGAGCCAATCACTGCATAAGTTGGCCCCCCATTTCTTGAACTCGCTTCATATTATAAATGATTAAATCTTTTTCATTTCAATCCCCTGATGATTTAATTCCAGTATATAAAAATTTTTTATAAAATTCCACATCTTATCCATTTCCTTTAGGTGACACGTATGGATTCGTTCAAAAACACACCCAAAATTCAGGTGTGTTTCAAAAAGGCACTCAAAATTGTAAATCCATATCACTTGTAATGAAGGTTTGTTGCATTGCACTTTCTAACTCCACATTCATCATTTCTATATGTTTGGATAAGTTGGGTTAATAACAATTGGTTAACAAAAACCACCCTTACTTTCCAACTTCTATTCCCATTACGTTCAATTTATTACCTATCCTTCAACAATTTTTTAGGAAGCTCATAACTTATCTATGGTAATATTTAGTTATGTCGCCGATCAATGGATTGATTTCATTGATATGAAGATCGTTTTCCTTATTAGCATCTCCGATGTGCTGGAACATGCCATCTAATCCGATTCATATTTTAGAAGAAAACGACCTTTCTTTTTTGTTTTAATCTTAAGATAAATCATCATTATCTGTTTCAAGGTGCTGGTCTTTTTTCTTTAAAGTAAGGGCTAAAATGAAAGAGACAATTGCAAAGACAATCGCTGCACGATAAGCTGTATGAACACCTTGGGTCATACTTTGTATGTTCAACACAGTTTTGTTGACTTCATTTGTATGTTGAATATAATGTTGCGAAGCCGCAGCCATAATACTTGTATAAAGAGCCGGACCGATTGCACCAGATACTTGGTTAATGGTATTAGAGATTGCTGATCCATGAGCATGCAGCTGTTTAGGAACTTGATTTATCCCAAGAGTCATCACAGGCCCTATACTCAACCCTACTCCAATTGTAAATGCTGCATAAAGAATGGCAGCTGTTGTCGTAGTCGTTTCATTTGAAATCTGAGTGAATAAACTTAAAACGATCATTAAAAGAATTAAACCACTGATGATCAGCGGTTTAAAACCAACTTTATCAAACAATCTCCCGCCAATCATCGCTGTAAGTGCCAGCGTGATCCCGCCAGGCAGCATAAGAAATCCCGTTTCTACTGGTGTTAAGCCGGCAGCTGTTTGAAAGTAAAGAGGTAAAATAAGCATCATCGAGAACTGAATCATCATACACGGACTAATCGCACTTCCTTTTTTGGAATCTCAATGGTTCCCTTTTGTTTTGGTATTGTTTTTTTAAAAAAGTTATTGACAACAAAAAACAATCATGTTATTATTATAAATTTGATATCTCACTCCATATATGGTAACCTTAAGTTGAGTTACCATATATGGAGGTGGATGATATGTTTCAAATTGGCGATAACATTGTTTATCCAATGCACGGAGCAGGTATAATTGAAGCCATAGAAGAAAAAGAATTCTTAGAGGAAAAAGAACATTATTATGTCATAAAAATGTCAATCAGTCATATGACAGTTATGATTCCAACGCGTAAGATATTGAGTTTAAATATACGACCAGTTACTGATATACTTGCATTAAAACACATTATGCACATTTTTCAGCATGGAGAATCAGATAAGCTACTGCCGTGGAAACAAAGATATAAAGTAAACACAGACAAAATAAAAACGGGTAAAATCCAAGAAGGTGCTGAAGTTGTACGTGATTTAATGCGTATGAAGAAAGAAAAAGCACTTAATGCAAGCGAAAAAAAAATGTTGGATAGTGCATATGAATTTTTGATTAGTGAACTGGAAGTCATTAAAGGGATCACTGAAAATCAAATAAAAAGTTTCTGTTAAGGCTAATGTAAGATAATGTTTTGCATTCCAAAACACCCTTAAGTTTTCGGAAAATTACGATTAGACGTTTAACTTCTTCAACTTACTTTTAGAACATTAACCTCTTTTATTACTCCTGCAATCTAATCTGTTTTATTTTTAAATTTCTTCAACGGACATTTGAATTTTTACCAAAAACTCGATGGAATAGTCACTTGATTTTTGTAATCCTGATTCACACTGGCACGGACAAGGAGCCGTAAGGATGGAAGAGAGGCAGGGCTTTCATTGTTTTAGGTCTAAGTGATTATTTCCAGAAGAAAAAACAACCACTCTCCTCTTTACCTTTAAGAATTTCTTACAACTCCTTCCACAGTGAATAGCAATTGTTTATCTTCTTTTCATAAAAGAGATATGCGAATTGTAACAAAGAATAACATACAGTTATATTGAGAACATAAAAACAAATCATTTATATATATTCCACATATCGTCAATCCGGTATGTTATACTGTAAACAATCCTTTGAGGTTTTAAACCTTTTTCTTACCTTGTAGCATCTGTCCCTACTCGAACGTTGAGTAGGGTTTTTTATTCAGTATGATACAGAGAACATAAAAAAACAGGCCCTATATAAAGAGCCTGTTTGTATAAACGATTGAAGATTAAGCAGTTTTTTGAACGTTAGCAGCTTGAGCTCCACGAGCACCTTGCTCAACGTCAAACGTTACTTTTTGACCTTCGTCTAAAGATTTGAATCCGTCACTTTGGATTGCAGAAAAGTGTACGAATACATCGTCTCCATTTTCACGTTCGATAAATCCAAAACCTTTTTCTGCATTAAACCATTTAACTGTACCTTGTTCCATTTTTGTTGCCTCCTAGTGTGTTACACATTGTATTACTATCCTTGCCCAAAGTATCATCAAGACGAAAAGTCGATATTCATACTATCCTTTACACGAACAAAAATAATTCTCCTTTATCATAACACGAAACGGAAATAACTGCAAATTAATATTATGTTTCATTCATGGTGCTATTTGAAACATGTCGATACCAGTGAAAAATAAGGATGCCAATTAATAACGATGGTTTGAAAACACCGTGAAAATGGATCACGAGTGTCTTCAAAAAAGCTCAGCTGTTTCTTGTTCACGTACAAGATATTCTTTTAAAAGCAGGGCTGTTCACTGGTATAGCTTTATTTCTGCAGATGTTTCCAAACGATCACTCAGGTATACTGTAATGTTTGTTCTTCAAACAATCAATGTTTCGGTCTAAATAACAGCGTGGAGAGAGTTTGTCCCGATAAAGAGCCGGGTATAATCTTCATACGCTTTTGTATCCTGGCTGGCCATTGCTAATAAAGATTCAATCGGGATGGAGATTTAGTTTTCTGACCTTCAATCATTTTACATAGGATTAGGAAAGATACTTATTATACATGGAGTACGACAGCTGGGACTTCAAAGGCAACAACACTGGCAACAAGTATTAAGTCGTTAAAGTTCCGCCTAAGGGATGAAGAAGGCAAAAAATTTGTTGGTTTTAACCACTTTAAAAAAACTTCTAAAAGCCATGTATCAGCTCGGCTAAGAACGGATTAAAAACACTCCCATAATCGTACCTTGCAGAATAAAAGTGCAGACTCGCGCAAAGATTTTGTGCAGAAGTCAGCACTTTTTTAATGCCAATGCACTTACAACAAAAAATACCAAAGGTGTCTAAACCCTTGGTATCATTGAGATGCGGCTGAGAGCCTTTGTTTCTGCTCAATAACTTATTCAGCTTCTCCAACAACAGTAAAGCGTTCATTTATATGTTTTGGATTTTCGATTTCATCCAATACTGCAATTGCATAGTCTGCATAGCTGATATAACTTTCGCCTTTCGAATTCACAAGAAGATGATCTTTTCCTGACTGATAAAATCCAGTTCTTTTCCCGTCTGGGTCAAATACCGCTGAAGGACTGATAAATGTCCAGTTAATATCAGAAGTTTCCTTTAGCTCTTGCAAGTTACGACCTTGCCCTTTAGCTGTTGGAATAAAAATCTCCGGGAAATCAGGTGTATCCATTACACTGACAGTTTTATTTTCGTCTACATAAAGACTCCCTGCTCCGCCTACAATTACGGCTCTTGTATCCATTCCTTTTAATGCCCTAATTAATGCCCGGCCAGCATCTACATGTGCCTGTTCTTCTCCTAATGGAGCACCGAACGCATTAACTACTACATCTAACTTTTTTAGATCATCCGATGTAAGATCAATTATATTTTTTTCAATGATTGCGATCTTTTCCTCTTTAAGTTTTGTAGCATCTCTTACAATTGCAGTTACTTCATGTCCCCTGCTTACCGCTTCTTTCAAGATAAGACTTCCAGCTTTTCCGGTTGCACCAATGATTCCAATTTTCAATTTCCAGTCCTCCTAATAATTCGAAATTTAAAATGTAACCATGTTGATTACATGTAATAATTTTAGTTACAACTTATTTATTTGTCAATACTTTTATCATCTTGAAGCATATTAGAGTAAAATAAACTTGTAATACATTCGGTTACAAGCGTACTATAAAGAGTGTAAAGTAATGAGGATGGTGAAGAAATCATGTCTATTAGCAGCCGTTTTGCTGTAGGAATTCATATATTGGCTCTTATTGAAATAAATGCAGACGGAATTAGCACTTCTGAATTTTTAGCTGGAAGTGTAAATACAAATCCCGCCTTAATAAGAAAAATTATGGGGATGCTGAAAAAAGCAGGTTTAGTAAATGTACGGCCAGGTATTGCAGGAGCCGAATTAGCGAAGGATTTAACTGAAATCACCTTACTTGATGTTTATAGAGCAGTTAACGTTGTTCAAGATAAAGAATTGTTTAGTATACATGAAAATCCCAATCCTCAATGTCCTGTAGGCCGGAACATTCAAAGTACAATTGGTCCAATATTTGAAATCGCCCAATCTGCCTTGGAAAAAGCTCTTGGACATATAACAATTGAGGATGTGGTAAAGGATATTATTGAAAAGGAGAAATTGACCAATAATTATTAAATAACTCCCTGGAAAATTTTTTATCAGACTGGGGATAAGAAAATCAATAAAACAAAAAGGGACTGGATCATATTGAATCCAGCCCCGTATTGATATTGATTTTTTGATTAAAAAAATGGCTTTTCATGAACAAAAAAAGAGCAGACATAAAGTCTGCTCCTTTTGATGAAAGATTTAGATTACGGTAAGGGATATAAATATGCTCATGATACAGAGGAAAAATTAACGACAATGCAGATGATGCCAGATTCTTTAATAGGGCGTTGAGTATTACTATCCAACAACTCAAGGTTCAGAAGCTAAGTTCAAACAAAGACTTGAGGAAATCTCGGATTAATATAAAAGAAACCGCAAATCTTAGTTTGAATGAATATGTTCTGTATATAAAAATAATGAGGTATGGAGTGAATTGATAATGAATTATGATGAAATTAAAGATTACTGCCTAACCTTTCCAAACTCTTATGAAGACCATCCTTTTGGAGATGGTTGGACTGCAATTCGGCACAAAGGGAATAAGAAAATATTTGCACTTATCTTCACTCGCGACGAACACTTATGTGTCAACCTTAAATGCGAACCTGAAAGGGCTGATTTTCTACGTGGTCTTTTTGAAGAAATCAAGCCCGGATACCATATGAACAAGGAGCATTGGAATACTCTTACCTTAGATGAGGGACTCCCAGAGCACCAAATCCATGACATGGTAAAGTACAGCTTTGAACTGACAAAACCAAAAAGTAAAAAGGAAACATAACATTGAAGGATAGAACCTCATTATAGATATTCATCCGGTGCAATGGTACAGAGGAATATGCAAAAAACTTCAAGGCAGCAATTTTTAAATTCGTATTTACGAGATGATTTTTTCGTTATTGTTAGTCCTTTGTTTCTTGACATAGGTTGAACAAATAAAAAAGAGCAGACTCAGAGTCCACTCAATTAATTAAGATGATTGCTCAATTCATCCAGACACCTATAAAAAATGAAAGGTGACGATGATATTATGCCACCACAAAGGTCATTTAGCGTTTAATTAATACTGATAACTCACCTTCAAACACTTTTTCCTCTTTCTGATTATAGGTAGATAACAATACAGTAAGTATCCCCGTCTGGCTTTTATTTGGTTTTTTATCAATAACCTTAACAATAGTGTTCAATTTATCATTAGGGTAAACGGGTGCTAGGAATTTTATATTATTCATTCCTGTCCCAGCAATAATATCGTCTTCATGACACCCTTCTTCAATCCAAAGCTTAAAAGTAATAGATAACGTTTGTATTCCAGAAGCAATAATTCCATTAAATCTGCCCATTTTTGCTTTTTCTTCATTTAAATGCATGTATTGTGGGTCATACACTTCTGCAAAATTCATTATATTCTCTTTTGTTAATTCAAAAGATTTAGTTTGAAAAACCTGCCCGATGGTGAATTCATCCAACTTCATAAATAAATCTCCTAGAATCTAAACTTTATTATTAAATCTACGTAGCATTTTAACATACTGGCTCTCACACAACAACTTAACGGTGAAACAATTGTTCCCTATCAGGAATGAACAAGCACATTGTTTTTGTTTCCTTGCCTTTAACCTCTTTATAATCAGGTGTTTTCTTATAAAGACCAAGGCGGTCGCCATCACCATCACCCGGCATATGTGCCATTTCCTCATAAGAATCTCCAAGCTTCTCATAATAAGAATAAGCAGTCAGCCTACGAAAACTTTCTTCTGGCTGATAAAACGCAAGCTGAATATACTTCCCGTCATCATATACACGAATTAAGCGTTATCTCTCTCTTGTACTCATCTGAATCCTCGCATTACTTTTCTGACTTTCTTCTCCTGCTTAATCACTTCATTAATCGCATTATCATATTTACTACCGCCGCACGCAGTCAGCAGAAGCACAGCGAATATATTAAGGAAAATAAAAAGGATCTTTAAAAAAGATGGCTGGCAAACCAGACGACTTACTATAAGTAACTGGAGAAAGTGGGCAGCAACAGATAAATTTTCTAAAAACAAAAATACCAAGGGTATCAAAACCCTTGGTATCATTGATGGGGCCGAGAGGACTTGAATCTCCGCGGGTTATTCACCCGCTAGACCCACCATCTATATTCATAAAACTATTGCTCAGTTGTCAGCATGTTAAGTAAATTACGAATTTCCTTGTTATAACTTTTAATTTCTTCTTCATTACAACCGGTTTTATCAAATACTGCATTAGGAATCAATGTGACTTTTTCTTTAAACTCATTCCCTTCAGTTGTTAACGTAATAATTACACTTCGTTCATCCTCTTTTGAACGCTCTCTTATAATAAGACCTCGCTCCTCAAGTCGTTTTAAAACTGGAGTTAATGTTCCGGAGTCTAGATATAATTCTTCGCCTAAACCTTTAACAGATATTTTTTCCTTCTCCCATAAAACAAGAAGAACCAAATACTGCGGATAAGTAATTCCTAATTCTTTTAAGAGAGGATGGTATAACTTTATCATTTCACGGGAAGCTGCATAAATCGCAAAACACAGATGATTACTTAACAGTAATTTATCATCCTTCTTCATGTTAAATCCCTCACAATATTTATATTCATTATTACACATAATAGCACAAGAATTACATTAAGTAAAATTGAATGACTAACAATTTAATTAATCATAACTTATACTATGATCTCCTATTTTCTCAATATGGTTATTATGTACACTAACTTTAAACTGCCATTTAATTACGAATTTAAATTGAGAACAATTAAATTTTTAAAAATTTAATTGACAACACTAGTTAGATTGATTAAAATTCAATTGTGTTAAATTTAATTTATAGGAGTGTTTGATGATGACAGTATATTTTACAGCAGAAGCTACAACAAAAGGCGGAAGAGAAGGTCATGTAAAATCTAATGATCTTATGATTGATTTGGATTTAGCTATGCCAAAACCAAATCAAGTATCCACGGCGACAAATCCAGAACAATTATTTGCGGCAGGCTATTCAGCTTGTTATGACAGTGCTCTTCATTTAGCAGCCCAAAGAAAACGATTAAAAATCGAATCAGCTGTTACTGGTAAAGTAAGTTTATTAAAAGATGAAAGTGATAATGGTTATAAACTCGGAGTTGTTTTGGAGGTGGAAATTCAAGGGGTATCTCAAGAGCAAGCGGAAGAATTAACACATGCAGCTCATCAAGTATGTCCATATTCTAAAGCTACTCGCGGAAATATTGATGTACAAATCATTACAACAGCAATGTAAGACGAAAGATGCCAAGATCAATAGGTAATGGAAAAAAAGTTACCAACCTTCAAATAAGGAGAGAGATCTATGTTAAAAAAAGTACAATTAGAAAAAGCAGCTCAAGAATTTGCAGAAGCAACCGCAAACCCACCCTATCTATTCGACCTTGGACCTGAGAAAGGACGAGAAGCTGTAGATGAGGTCCAATCTGACCCAATTGATAAACTGCCAGTTGATATTGAAGATATTATGATTTCAGGAGGACCGAGCGGACAGGTATCAGTAAGAATAATGCGCCCACAGAATGCACCTGCGCACCTTCCTGTCATCGTGTACATTCATGGGGCCGGCTGGGTATTTGGTAATGAGCATACACATGATCGGCTCATCCGTGAGCTAGCAGTTGGAGCACAAGCTGCTATTGTCTTTCCAAATTACACCTTATCTCCAGAAGCAAAATATCCGACAGCCATTGAAGAAATCTATGCAGTAGTGAAGTGGGCAGCTGAAAATGGCCGTGAGAACGGCATGATTCCCGAGAGTCTAACAATTGCAGGTGATAGTGTTGGAGGCAATATGACTGCTGCTGTCACGCTAATGGCCAAAGCACGAGGTGACTTGAATATCCGACAACAATTACTTTTCTATCCGGTAACAGACGCTTCTTTCGATACGGAATCCTATCACCAGTTTGCTACGGGTTACTTTTTACGCAAGGACGCGATGATGTGGTTTTGGGATCAGTACACAACCAATTCGAATGAGCGTGCTGAAATTACAGCATCACCTCTACGTGCAACTACTGAGCAGCTTCAAGGGCTTCCGCCTGCATTGATTATCACAGCTGAAGCTGATGTACTTCGTGACGAGGGAGAAGCATATGCCAATAAACTTCGTGAAGCTGGTGTTCCGGTCACTGCCGTACGTTTCCAAGGTATCATTCACGATTTCGTGATGCTCAACGCCTTAGCTAAAACTGAAGCTGCGCGCGGAGCAATTGATCTTGCCACAGCCTGGTTGCGTAAAGGGTTTTAATTCACATTGTTTCGTCACATAGAGGCCGCTGCAAAAAAAATAAAAAACAAACAGATCCACTCAAATAATTGAGTGGATCGTATATTTATTCATACAATGATTATATAAAAACAGCACGTGATTATAGTACCGGTGAGATCATTCATATGGTTGAGGTACACACTCTCACTGTTATTGAAGAGAACCCAGGAATTACACTTACTGAGGCAGCGTTGAAGCGGCACCGAACAAGGGGTGCGGCCGAGAGGACTTGAACCTCCACGGGTTATTCACTCGCTGGGCCCTTAACCTAATAAAAACATGTCGTCATTTACAAAAGCCTCTATTCAAAGCATCTGTTTATTTTATTGACAGCTATTTTCATCATTTTTCATGAATTCTGAGCATAAATTGGGCACCTATTAGAGACCAAGGAACTCTACATTTCATCAAGAAATATGTACTCATTGCCCTGTTGTAATTAGTTTTAAGCCCTCGCTCTATGCCCCCTGCATTCAGTATTCGATGTAACTTTGAAATTAAGTTTATTAAAATCTATCACAAACCCTTATTTTCACAACACATAATTTGTTTCAGCCTCCCTTGCGAATACCGGATCAATGCTCAGCTTTAAGATAGTCAACCAATTTCTCCGCACTGTTCTTAACATCTTCTTTTGAAAGGTGAAGTGTCCCATATTGTGTAAAAGCAGGAAGAAAACGCATTCCTATATAGTTAGCAGTGACTTGAAACGGTCTGATAAGCTCGCTGATCGTGATATTATATTCTCCACCTGCTTGATAATCAGATTCCGGTGCGCCTAAGGAGATAGCTAAGAGTAGTTCTTTTCCATGCAATTTAGTTCCTCTAGTTCCATAAGCCCAGCCATGTGTTAACACATCATCTTCCCATTGTTTGAGTAACGCGGGACTGCTGTACCAATACATTGGGAACTGAAAAACGATACGCTCATGATCTAACAGGAGCTGCTGCTCTTTTTCTACATCAATGATAAAATTAGGGTATTCACCGTACAGGTCATGAACCGTAATGTCATTCTCTTGCTTTAAACGATTCATCCAGGTTTTGTTGACAGCGGACGTTTCCAAATTAGGGTGTATAACGATAACTAATGTTTTCATTTGACTGATTATCCTTTCTTCGCCGATTAGTTATTATTGCTTTGGCGATAATGAATTGATTCTAATTTTAAATAGCAACTTTATTACACCCATTTTATCCCTTTTCATAAATTCAGGGCAACTAATTGGGCAGCAATTATAGTCAAAAAAAGGCCTGCCCTTTTAAAAAGATTAAGCCTTTTTAGTACCCTCGTGCGCCTACCCTATCAGCAGCCACTTTGACTTCTGTACTTTGATCATCTTGCAAATAAGTTATTGAAAATACACTACTTAAAATCTCCGCTGTCAAAAGAATCCGCCTGATTTTCATTAATAATCTCCCCTTGTTTAATTTTTCGTCTTGCTTCAATACTCATACGATAATATTCATTAGAGAGCATTAAATTTCCTTTTTGTATTAATTTAGGAAGGAGGGCTCGACCAATTACTCCAGTCCCCCCCAAGCAACAATGATCTTCATACTATTTCTTATTTACCTGCTAATCTTGAAGCAGCTTCTTCAACTTCTAAATTTGCTTTTTGTAATACACCCTCCGGATTTAGTACATCTGTTCCTTGCACTCGGATAGTTTGATAATCCTCAATACCTAAGAAATTGAACATTGATTTCAGGTATTTATGAGAGTATTCAACTTCTGTATACCAATCATTATTTGTATAGATTCCTCCACTTGCTTGGATGACAAGCATTCTTCGTCCGTCTTTAAGCAGACCCACTGAGCCAGTGTCAGTATATTTAAATGTTTCACGTGCGATCATGATATTGTCCATATAGTCTTTTAATTTTGATGGAATATTGAAATTATGCAAAGGTAAAACGATGACATATGTTTTTGCACTTTTGAATTGTTCCAATACTTCTGTCATGCGTTCTGTTACTTTTTGTTCCTTGCTTGTCAGTTCTTCGCCCTTGCCTGCCTTTTCCCATGCGCTTAAAACTGTTTTATCAATCATAGGCACTTCATCACTATATAAGTTAATTTGCTCAAGCTCTTCACTCTCTGGAATTAATTCTTTGTAAGCCTCTAAAAAGTGGTTCATTACCCCTAAACTGTATGACGATGTATCATCTACTTTTGGATGTGCGTTAATGATAAGTGTTTTGCTCATTTGAAACTCTCCTTTTAATTCATATTAAAGATTAAATTAATCGACGATTGAATCGGTCTCTAATATAAACCCTGTATTTTTTTTTGTCAAACGGAACAAATAATATACCTAAAGAAGGGTTTTATGATTGACTATCACCAAAAATACTCCTAAGATACAATGTGATAACCCTTAAAATCAAAAGCAGGTGAGTTTATATGCAGTATAGTGTTGGGGTTGAATATGCTTTACATTGCCTGGTTTATTTAATAGATGTTCCCTCCAAGGAAAGTGTCGGGATTCGGGACCTTGCAGAGTTTCAAGGACTTTCAGAAACATTTCTTTCAAAAGTTTTCGGTAAATTATCTAAAGCTGGTATTGTAAATTCTGTCCCTGGTGTAAAGGGAGGATATAGGTTAGCAAAAACCCCAGAAGATATTTCCTTTTGGGATGTAATAGAGGCTGTTGAAGGACCAAAACCCATTTTTCAATGTAAAAATATTGTAAGCAATGGTCTGCTTTATCGAGACAAATGCAACTCCTGTGAATCCAGCAATTCCTCTTGTACAATTAATTTGGTAATGCTTGAAGCAGAAGAACACATGCGTAAGTATCTTCGTAATAAAACGCTCGCATGGTTAAATAAAGAATTGGACGTAGTATTGCCTAAAAAAACTAGGATAGATACTCGGGAATACTTCATAAAAAAAAGCTCTGACTAAATTAATGAGTCAGAGCTTTTTTGTGCTTAAAGATGCCTTTAAACAAGAATAACAATCTTCTTATTTAACGGACTAATTTCAAAAAAGGAAGGAGAAATGTAAAATGAAAGCATGAATGACACTGTATCTTAGGCTCGCTTGAGGAATTAGCTTTTTATCTTCTGCAGCCGATCGATTCGGAATATGGGGGACACCTGGCAAGCCTAATGTCGTATGGGGAAATATTGAAAATTACACGGATTATGTTGCTGCCTTAACTCCTTTTATACCAGATGCTCTTGTACCGATAGCAGGATGGATAGCAACTATTTTTGAAACCATCTTAGGAATACTTTTGATCATTGGTTTCAAAACAAGCGTAATGTGGTCTCGCCCAATGGGTGTGATAGTTTTTTCTTTTGGTAGTATCTTGACTTGTCCGATTTTGTAATTCAGTGTAGATAGACAGAGTAAAAAAGAATACGTATTAATCTTGAATAGCACAAAAAACACTACCCTTTTCGTTACTTTAGAGAAAGGATAGTGTTTTTTCGTTTTGCGGGTATCGGAAAATCTTTGCTATTAGCAGTACCTCAATAAGAAGATCGCAATTTCCACTTACCTAGCTATAAGACTTACATGTCTGATTTGGGATGTTTGGGGTACAAAAGTTGAGTTACAAACATTATCATCCAAAAGAATGTTTACTGTAATTATTTTACATGGTATTATTTGTATTATGAATACGAAATATGTATATATAATAAATGAAATTAAAAGGAGTGCTTGATCGTGAATCTTAAGTCCATTTTCAAAGGAGTATCATCGACTCTGATAGCTGGTGTAATTGTTGGGACTTATACTATGCCTGCTTTTGCGGAGTCGACTACAAGTGTATCGTCGAAAAATTATGCAGTTACAAGTGAAGTATTCAAAGCTCTAGACAGGGAGGTTTCAGAGGGCTCTGTTGATCAATCAAGCTGGAGTCGGGAGTTCGAATTAGATGAGAATGACGGAGCACACGGAAGTAATGACATAAAAATATCAATTGATGGAAAAGTTTCAAGAACCATCGCACCAGGCAAGCAAGGCAACATTTCTGCCGAGGTTAAAAATGGTTGGTTTGGTTGGACATACAATTACACATTTACAGCTTCACCAACGGCTCAAGGTGGTACTGTTAAGATGGAATATAAAATTGCTCAAAGAAATAATTAACGAATTACGGAAAGGTAATCACTCATTACCTTTCCGTAATTTCATCATTTTTTTAGTTTTTTAAAAGATTCCTTACTTTCTATACTTTGGAGATAAATTCACTCCAGGCTTTTCATCTTCTCTTTTTCTAGAAATAAAAGGTTTTTGTATTAAATCCTATATGATGCAAATCAAACCCATTAGTAATTACTTTTCTCCCTGCTCCTGCTTTTCCTGTTCTTTTCCCTCAATCTTATGAAATATTAACATGTCCTATATTTAAGGGTTATACAGCGCTCATTATCATTATTTACACCTTTTTTGATGTTTTTTCATATTTTCTGGACAGTAAAGGGGAGTAAAGAAACCTTGACCCCCTCACGAAGATAAGCAAAAAAAAAACGAAGGGAATCCTCCGTTTTTTTATGCTCCAACTCGGTCGGCCGCTATTTTAAATCCTTCGTTTAAAGCCTCATCACCCACACACAAAGTGGGAAAATGCTAAAAAGCTACTTAACACCATTACTGACCTACTATAAATAAGTGGACAGTAACAGATGAATTTCTATAAACAAAAAATACCAAAGGTATCTAAACCCTTGGTATCATTGAGATGCGGCCGAGAGGACTTGAACCTCCACGGGTTATTCACCCACTAGGCCCTCAACCTAGCGCGTCTGCCATTCCGCCACGACCGCGTGCTATGAAGCTGTTTTTTCACTAAGCATGTAAGCTAGTGATCAGCACTTTGAAAAGAAAGTGCGGGTGAAGGGACTCGAACCCCCACGTCGTAAGACACTAGATCCTAAGTCTAGCGCGTCTGCCAATTCCGCCACACCCGCGTGACAAGTGGTGAGCCATGAAGGACTCGAACCTTCGACCCTCTGATTAAAAGTCAGATGCTCTACCAACTGAGCTAATGGCTCGCTCTAAAAGTGATTCAACATTTTAAAATAAAATGGCTGGGCTAGCTGGATTCGAACCAACGCATGACGGAGTCAAAGTCCGTTGCCTTACCGCTTGGCTATAGCCCAACGAAGGTAAATGGTGACCCGTACGGGATTCGAACCCGTGTTACCGCCGTGAAAGGGCGGTGTCTTAACCGCTTGACCAACGGGCCGTCTGGTTGAGAACTTATCTGGCGGAGAAGGAGGGATTTGAACCCTCGCGCCGCTTACGCGACCTACACCCTTAGCAGGGGCGCCTCTTCAGCCACTTGAGTACTTCTCCATATGGCTCCACAGGCAGGATTCGAACCTGCGACCGATCGGTTAACAGCCGATAGCTCTACCACTGAGCTACTGTGGAATAATCAGACTTTCTTCATTATAAATGATGCGACATATTGTGTCAAGAAGCAACATTTATTTTTTGGAGAAAGTGTCGTTGTCTCTCAACGACTTTTATAATTTAACATAGAACATTAAAATGAGTCAAGCCTTTTTAAAAAATTCTTTTGATTTTTCCTCTGCACTTTCCGCAGGCATATCTTTCCGGATTCATTGCCCGCTTCTTTATATACTGTTGGCCGCAGGCCGTGCATCTATACATATATGTTTTCTTTTGTGTCTTTTTTGTTTGGAGCGGCGTGCAGAATCTCGGCGCTCCGACTTTCTGAAGCAGGTCTCTGAAGTCTTTGTCTCTGTGCTTGTACCCTTTTCCTTCAAGGTGAAGGTGATAATGGCAAAGCTCGTGTTTGATGATGCCTACCAGCTCGCTCCGGCCGTGTTCGAGCAGATATTTGCGGTTTAATTCGATGTTATGGGAAGACAGCATGTACCGGCCGCCTGTCGTTTTCAGCCGGTCATTGAAAAAGGCCCGGTGACGGAACGGCTTCCCGAAATCCTGTGCAGAGATGTCTTCCGTCAGCTTTTGAAGTTGTTCGTTATCCATATGTGCACCCCGCTTTAAAAACATCGAACGGGACAATTCACCGTTCGCATACAATGTGTTAAAACCGCCCTCTAACTAAAAGCTGAGGAGGAATGAGCCATGCCGAATTGGCTGATGAAACAAATGCAAAAAGCGTTTTTAGAAAAGGACAATTACCAAATCAAACTGCTGAACCAGTGTTGGTATTTCTACAGAAAAAAACACTGCTCGTAAGCAGTGCTTTTATTTTACCATAGACAGCGACACTCTGCCTTTTTGCGCGTCCACCCCTTCGACCCATACGGTGACAATGTCTCCGACCGATACAATGTCGAGAGGATGTTTGACGAACTGATTGCTCAGTTTCGAGATGTGCACAAGCCCGTCTTGCTTGACGCCGATATCGACGAAAGCGCCGAAATCCACAACATTGCGGACGGTGCCCTGCAATTCCATTCCTTCTTTTAAATCCTCAAGCTGCAGAACGTCTTTTTTCAGCAAAGGCTTCGGTACTTCGTCACGGGGGTCGCGTTCCGGCCTTGTCAGCTGTCCGCAAATATCTGCAAGTGTAATTTCCCCTATACCGAGCTCCTCAGCCGTCTCAGACAGCGGCAGTGCGCTGATTTTCTCTTTTACGTCCGCGCTTCCGATCTGTTCTGCAGTGAGCTGCAGTTTTTTGAGCAGCGCCTTTGTCTCTTTATAGCTTTCCGGGTGTATCCCGGTGCGGTCAAGCGGCTCCTGGCCTCCGGGCACTCTCAAGAAGCCGATGCATTGTTCATATGTTTTTGCGCCGAGGCGCGGGATTTCTTTCAGCTCTTTACGATTTGTAAATTTGCCGAGTTCTTCCCTTTTTTTGACGATATTGCCGGCGACGGTTTTGGATAATCCGGCTACATATTGAAGCAGCGCGGCGGATGCTGTGTTGACATTTACCCCGACTTGGTTGACGACGGTTTCTACGACAAAACGGAGAGATTCGTTTAATTGCTTTTGGCTGACATCATGCTGGTATTGCCCGACACCGACGGATTTAGGATCAATTTTCACAAGCTCGGCCAGCGGGTCCTGCAATCTCCGTGCGATGGAGACGGCGCTGCGCTCTTCGACCTGAAAATCCGGAAATTCCTCACGGGCGATTTCTGACGCGGAATACACGCTTGCTCCGGCCTCATTGACGATGACGTAATAAATGTCCCGCTCTGTTTCTTTTAACACATCAACGACGAATTGCTCTGTCTCCCGTGATGCCGTGCCGTTTCCGATCGCCACAACCTCGACTTCGTACCGGTCCAGCAATTCTTTGATTTTTTTCCGGGCTTCCGCTGTCTTTTTGACGGGAGCGTGCGGATAAATGACGTCGATTTTCAGCACTTTTCCCGTCTCGTCAACGACTGCCAGTTTGCATCCCGTACGGAAAGCCGGATCGACGCCGAGCACGACTTTTCCCTTCATCGGCGGCTGCAGCAGGAGCTTACGCAGGTTTTCGGCGAAAATATGGATCGCCTGCGCGTCTGCTTTTTCTGACAGCTCTTTGCGGATGTCACGCTCAATAGCCGGCTGGATCAGGCGTTTGTAACTGTCCTCAATGGCTTCTTTCAGCGTTTCTTTCACAGTCGTTTCACGGTGTTTGATGATTTGCTTTTCTAAATAAGCTTTTATCTGATCGGCGGGCGGTTCGATCGCAATCTTTAAAATGCCTTCTTTTTCACCGCGGTTCATCGCGAGCACTCTGTGAGGAACGACCTTTTGAATCGGCTCTTCGTACTCGTAGTACATTTCATAGACGTTTTTCTCGTCGTCTGCGGCTGACTTGCCTGCTGTGGAAGTGAGAATTCCTTTTTTATACGTTTCCTGGCGGATCCATTTTCTGAAATGAGGATCATCCGAGATTTGTTCGGCTATGATGTGCTTCGCGCCTTCAATGGCTTCTTCCCTTGTGGCGACTTCTTTTTCTGCATTGATATATTGATCAGCGGTTTCGTGAAGGCGGTTGTCTTTCGGGAGTGAAAGAATATAGTCCGCAAGCCGTTCAAGCCCTTTGCTTTTGGCGACGGTCGCTTTTGTTTTCCGTTTTTGTTTAAAGGGACGGTATAAATCCTCGACTTCCTGAAGCTTGGCCGCTTGTTCGATTTTTTGCTTCAGTCCGTCCGTCAGCTTGTCCTGTTCGGCGATCAATCTGATGACTTCTTCTTTTCGCTGCGTCAGGTTTTGTATGTACTGCCACCGCTCGGAGATTGCCTGAATCTGCACCTCGTCCATTGAGCCGGTCTGCTCTTTTCGGTACCGCGCAATAAACGGAACGGTATTGCCGTCTTCAAGCAGGCGGATGACACTTTCGACATGTTTTTGGGATAATGCTGTTTCTTCAGCAATTTGTTTTTTCAAAAGGGCTAATGTTTCCATCTCACCAAAGCCTCCATCTCTTCATTCTTTCTCTAGTGTATCAAAAAACGGCGGAACATAAAAAAAGCAGCCTTACGATAAAAGCTGCCCGAGAATATAGGTCAAATCATCACGTCTGGATGTTGTGTACGGATGAATTGATTTTGATATATCTTCTATTGAGTGTCCCTGCTTTAAGCAGGTGCGGATATGCGGAACCTCCAGCCCATCCGTGTAGATGATGAATGTCGCCCCTTTTTCGTATGATGACGTATACGTTTTGTATTTTTGCGGTTTGCCTGAGAGGTAACCCGAAATCGGGAGCGGATGAAAGACTTCGCCTGATGGGGAGTGCAGAAAGAAACGGACATTCCCTATCGAACAGTATGTCAGTTCTCTTTTGGTGAAATTGATTTTTAAGATGGAGGCAGTCGCTCCTCTTTTGTTTTTCATCGCTTGGTTACAGCGCTCAATGATGCTTTCCACATCCTCATCCGCATATGTTTCCACGATGTCTTTAATGGCTGAGGAGGATTCGTTGGCAAGGGATCCGCTGCCGAGACCGTCGGCTACCGCGCAAACCAATTCCTCTTCATCCGCCTTCATAAAAAAGCTGTCCCCGCATATGGACTTGCCTTCTTTATTTAATTGGTATACAAGAGTTTGAACATGTTCGTTTTCTTCAACCTGAATCATTACATTAGCTCCATGGAGGGATCTCCAATCAAGGCCTCTCTCAGTTTTTTCACCGCTTTCCGCTGAAGGCGCGAGACGTGCATTTGAGATATTCCGAGAATGTCCCCTGTTTCTTTTTGGCTTTTATTTTGCACAAATGTTAGATCGATAATTTGTTTTTCGCGGTCAGACAGCACATGAAGCACGCTTTGGATCATCATCTGCTGGTTGACGCGTTCGTATCCTTCCTCGTGCGAACCGACGATATCAAGGATCGTGACGGTGCTTCCGTCTGCATCCGCTTCGATGCTGTGATCGACAGACAGCGCCTGATAGCTTTTTCCCATCTCCATCGTTTCAAGCACTTCCTCTTCTGACACATCGAGAAAGGCTGCGATTTCTTCGACTTTCGGCGACCGCTGTGTCTCTGTCGTCAGCTGATCCACCGCCATTTTAATGCGCGGCCCGAGTTCTTTAATCCGTCTCGGGACGTGTACGCTCCATGTTTTATCTCGGAGGAAGCGTTTGATCTCCCCGATGATGGTCGGAATCGCAAATGCTTCAAAGGATTTGCCGACCTCCGGATCATAGCGTTTAATGGCACCGAGAAGCCCGATCATCCCGACCTGGCGGAGATCCTCGTGAAAGCTTTTTCCTTTTGAATATTTCTTTGCCAGCATTTCGACGAGATTGGTATACACCTCGACGAGTGTCTCCTGGGCTTTTTTATTATCATGTATTTGAAAGTCGCGTATGAGCCGATCAACTTCATCTTTAGTTAGTTTCGTAGTTTTTGATGGTTGTGCCATGATCAACTCGCTCCCCATTTAAATACTTTGTCATCGCCACGGTTACGCCAGAGTTGCTTTGAACTTTGACTTCATCCATGAGCGTTTCCATTAAATATAGACCGAGTCCTCCTTCTGACAATTGATCGACTGTGTGCGAAGGTGTGTACGGCCCGAGATCCTGCTGCTTCTGATCAAAATCAAAGCTGTCTCCCTGATCGGCGACAATGACCTCCAGCCGGTCCTCAAACACACCGAACCGCACGGATACTTCTCCCTTGTTTTCATCTTTGTATGCATGCTGGACAGCGTTTGTACAAGCTTCGCTGACAGCGATTTTCAAATCTTCAATGTCATCGTAGGTATAGCCCATTCTGCTGGCGACACCTGATAATGTAAGCCTGACGATCCCTACGTATTCCGGTTCAGCCGGAATTTTCATCTCAATATAATCAACTGATGTACTCATTGCACGCCACCTTCTGACTTTGCCGAAATGTCAATGATGTCCTTAAGCCCCGTAATTTCAAACAGACGGACGAGCCGATCGGAAAGATTCTCAAGCTTCAAAGAACCGCCTTCCTTGCTCACCGTTTTAAACACGCCTACAAAAACGCCTAAACCCGTACTGTCCATATAGTTTACATCTTTTAAGCAGATTCTCATGTTTTTCCCCTCGTTTGCCAAGGGCATCAGCTTTTCACGAACCACCGGAGCTGAGTATACATCGATTTCTCCAGCGATATTGATTTGTATATCTGAAAGATTCTCCTTCATATCTACCGTTAAATTCATCGTATCACCTCTGAAAGTTATCCTTACTCGTACTAATGGCTTTTTACCCGTGCTGCTGTTTTGTTAAACCTTTCTTTTCAAAACTATTAACGTAAAATCGTCATGAAGCTGAAAGTCCTGGAGTCTCAGCAGGCTGTCGTAAATATTTTTGACCATATCCTGCGCCGAGCATTCCATATGTTCTTCCAGCATGCGCTGAATGTCGCTGCGCTCCAAGAAACCGTTTTCGGTACGACATTCGGTGACGCCGTCAGAAAAAAGAACGATCATGTCTCCTTCGTCCATGTGCTGTTCGTATTGGCTGTAATCAAAATCCTGAGAAATTCCCAGCACCAATCCTTTTGCCTCCAGATCATAAAACTTTTTTTCTTTTTCAGAGTAGTAGAAGCCCGGTTCATGCCCCGCAGAAGCATAGGTAAATTGGTGATTTTTCGTATTGTAGTTTGCGTAAAACATGGTGATAAACATGCTTGAGTCCACATTCTGTTCTACAACGCGGTTAAGGTTTTTCAACACTTGGGAGGGGTGAATGCCGATCTCTGGAAGAGAGTCCATGGCATACTTGATCATCGACATGCACAATGCGGCGGGTATTCCTTTTCCGATGACATCGGCTATCGCGATGTTAATCGATTCCTTGTCTTTGACAAAGTGATAATAGTCCCCGCTCATCTGCTTGGCGGGAACGCTGATCGCCCCGATATCCAGCTCTTCTTCTTCAGGAATTTTTGTGCCCAGCAGCGTCTGCTGGACATTTGCGGCAATTTCAATTTCTGAACGAAGCTCCTGCTGGATATCTCTCAGACTTTGATGTTCCTGATAAGCCATTCCGTAGCCAATCATGACTTCTATTAAAAAATCCAGCGAATGAAAAACATCTTCCGGCAGATCCGGATACAGTTCCTTTATTACTTTTCGGTGGATGCTGATAATTTCCTCCGGAGGAACCTGATGTTCAATCGTTTTTCGGCTGAATTTTTGGGCTTGATATAAAGATGTTTCTGTTAATTCGGCTATATATCGGCTAAGCAGCTGATGATACCGCTGCTCTATAACCTCCCTGAAATCCACGTTCTAACCTCCTACCGAAGCCATTTCACGGCTTGAATCTCTGTTCCTTCCTCTGCAACAGATTGCAGGCTGAATTCATCCATCAGCCTTTTGACGCCCGGAAGCCCCGCTCCCAGTCCGCCTGACGTTGAAAAGCCGTCTTCCATCACTTTACGGATGTCGGGGATTCCGGGTCCTTTGTCTTCTGCTATGATTTTAAGGCCTTTTTTACCTCTGTCGTTTACTTGTTCTATGCTGACCTGGCCCTTGCCGGCATATAAGTAGATATTTCTGGCCAATTCTGAGATAGCCGTCGTGATTCTGGCCTGGTCCACCGTGCCGAAGCCTAATTCCTTCGCAACGTTGCGGCCAAGCTGTCTGGCGGCTACGATATCCCATTCTGTCATGATTTTCACACAGGATTGGTCGTTCATCGCTATTCCCCCAATTCCCGCTTCAATGTCTCAAGCCCTTGCTCTAAGTCGAGCGCTGTTTCGATTTCCTCAAGTGAGATTCCGAGTTCAATCAATGTGACCGCCACAGCCGGCTGAATTCCTGTCAACACGACTTTTGCGCCCATTAATTTTGACATGGTAATAACATCGCCGAGCACTTTCGCGATAAATGAATCGATCATGTCAACGGATGTCAGGTCGATGACGACCCCGTTTGCGCCGGTTTCATAGATTTTGTTCAGCAGGTCTTCTTGAAAATGCAAAGCAGTCTGGTCGTCAAGTTCCCATTGAATGGATACCAATAAGCAGTTATACAGTTTCAAGATCGGGATTTTTGGATGTCTCACAATGTTATTCCCCCAATGAAACGATTTTTCGATTTGTCATTTCAAGCGCTGTTTGAATTCCTTTTTGAAGGGTATTCTTCGTAATAACCTGTGACAAATCAATTCCCAGATTAACGATCGTCTGCGCGATTTCCGGACGGATTCCGACGAGCAGGCATTTCGCGCCGACAAGCCGCACCGCTTCCGATGCCTGGATAATATGGTGCGCCACCATCGTATCAACGACCGGTACGCCCGTAATATCAATCAATACAACCTGTGAACGGTGCTTTACGACGCCGTTTAACAGATTTTCCATAATGTGCTTTGCACGCTCCGTATCAATCGTCCCGACAAGCGGCATGACCGTTACATGCTCAAATACCGGGATCAGCGGAGCCGACAGTTCCTGAAGCGCGATTTTTTGCAAAGTAACTGTTTTTTCCCAGGAGATAGAATACTGATTTAAGATTTCCGTGTTGATCGGATTGAAAAAACTGTCTATTTCCAAAATCAAATCCGCTCTGTCCTGATCAGCCATATTAAGGTCGACCATCGTTTCGTAAAGCAGTTTCCAAAACTCTGACAGGGTGGCTGAAAGAAGTTTCAGTGACAGGCCCAGCTGAACGGCGCGCAGTGCGAGTTCACTGATCTGCTCTTCGGTAGCCTCGTCATTTTTAGTCGATAATAAAAGAATGTCTATATAATCTTTACAAATATTTTCACATATGTGATTCGTAAGCTGATAGTCTTCCTGATTGCCTACTTCTTTTAGTTTGGCTGTCCAAGTATCAAGCAGTTCATCATGCTGATCAATAATGAACTGATACACTTTCTGATTCGACATGGGTTTCACTGACCTCCCGACACAAAACAACAAATTTTGTTTGATTATCTCTTTATTATAGCGCTTATGTTTTTCGAAAACAAAAAAAGTTGCTCTATATGAGCAACCAGAAAAATATGACTAAAAATCAATGAGTGCCAAACTGATTTGCAGGGCTTCATCAACCTTATCCATCATTTCATCATCCAGATGAGTTATTTTATCCGTTAATCTTTGCTTGTCAATCGTCCGAATTTGCTCCAGCAAAATAACGGAATCTCTTTCAAAACCGTAGCGTTTTGCATCAATTTCGACGTGGGTTGGTAATTTCGCTTTCTGTATTTGGGCTGTTATGGCTGCAACAATAGCAGTCGGGCTAAAGCGATTTCCGATATCATTCTGGATCACTAAAACCGGGCGTACGCCGCCTTGCTCTGAGCCAACAACAGGAGATAAATCAGCAAAATAAACATCGCCGCGCTTTACAATCAAAATGATTATCCTCCGCTGACTAAGCGCTCAACGGTCGTTTCTGCTTCGCACTCAGCATAGTGAGCCTCAGAAGAAATGTTCAAGTTGATTTTCGCCATTTCCATATACCCGCGTCTCATCAAATCACGGTTGTGGCGAGTTGTCCGTTCGCTGACATACGCTCTCACTGCTTGTGATATCAGTTCGTTTCTGCTTCGTTTCTCCCGCATCGCTACACCATCCAATTCAGCTACTAAGTTTTCAGGCAAGCTGATTTTCATTTCGGTTCTTGCGCTGGATTCAGACAAAAAACATACACCTCCACCAAACTTACGGATACGACCAATTCATCCATCCAGACATAATGATACCATTATTCAAACGTCAAGCAAAGCTGTTTTATAAATTCTCTTTTTCCGGATGACGGCTACTTGCTTGTATTTTCTTGCAGTAAAGGATTTCTTACTTCCATTATACTCTCATTTTCCAAAAACATACGGGGAACGCGGGAACTAATGGTACAAGGGACCTCGTAATTAATCGTCTCAAGCCGCCCGGCGATTTCGTCCATCGTGATCGTTTCTTCTTTCTGGCTGCCGATCAGGGTGACTTTGGTGCCCGGCGGATAAGATTGGTCTAATTCGACCATCAATTGGTCCATGCAGATCCTTCCGGCAATGTTCATCCGTCTGCCGCCGATCAGCACAGCCGTGCCGCTCAGCTTGCGGAGCCATCCGTCTGCATAGCCGATGGGAACGGTTCCGATCCATTGATCCTTCTCTGCCGTATATGTTGCACCGTAGCTGACGCTTTCCCCTTTGCGGATTTTTTTCACATGGGATAAAACAGAGTGCAGTGCAAAAGCCGGATTTAATTGAAACGGAATTTCGTTTTGGATGTCAGCGGAAGGACGGAGCCCGTACATACTGATGCCAAAACGAACCGCGTTAAAGAAGCCTTTTTTAAGACGAAGTCCGGCAGCGCTGTTCGCGCAGTGAACCATCAATTCTTTTAAAGAAAGCGGAGCGATCAATTTTTTAAAGCGTTCAAATTGGAAGAGGAAATAATCTCTGTTTTTTTCATCCGCGGTTGCAAAATGGGTGAATACGCCTTTACAGACTAAACCGGGATTTTGGCCGAGGATTTTTAACACGCTTTGGATCTCTTCCTCCGTTTTGACTCCGAGTCTGTTCATGCCGGTATCGACTTTCAGGTGAAACGGCACTGTTTCACTTCCGAGGTGGCGCGCAGCTTCCTGAAGCCATTCAACAGAATATCCCGTCAGTGTGACGTCATATTCGGCAGCGGCTTGTACATATTCAGGGGGCACGGCGCCAAGCACGAGAATCGGCGCTGTAATGCCCCGTTTTCTCAAGGAGATCGCCTCATCCAGTATGGCTACGGCAAGACACGAGGCACCCGCTTCAAGCGCGGCTTTCCCGACTTCCAAATCTCCGTGGCCGTAAGCGTTCGCCTTTACAACCGCCATGAGATGGACGTTTTCGCCGATGTGTTTTTTCATATGTGTGACATTTTCTTTAATCGCAGACAGGTTGATTTCCGCCCACGTTTCTCTGTAAAAGGATGCTGTGTTCACTCGATACACTTCCTAGCATTATTTTCAAACCATATTGTTATTATCATACTAAAATTATGCTGCAAAGTGAAATGGAATCAAAAAAAGAGGCCGGCAGCGGCGGCCTCTTTTTGACGTTATTTTGACGACTGTCCCTGCATGCTTTTGGCGGCGGCCACCATTTCGTCTTTAGTAAGATCCTTCGATGACAGGAGATAATCCACTCCGTCATATGTCCACGTTAAAGACGTATCGGATAGTGCGGCGACCGTGAAGCCGAGATTAACCGGTTCGCCTTTCAGCGTGACGGCAGAGGCTGCTTTTGCGATTTGGGCTTTTTCTTGAATGAGCGTGAATGATTTTTCCCCGCCGTATGTCATGACGACCCGTTTGCCGTCCGCGGTTGAAATATCTTTCTCTTCAAGCTTTTTGACGCCGGCCGGCACTTGAAGCGGTGTTTTGACGGCAAATGAATCAGACGGCTTGGCGCTTGTGGCGACGTCCATCTGGGAAAGCGTCATATTTTTCTTCTCGTCAAAAGAGTCTTTGTCAAACGGTTTGTTGAATTCAAAGCTTTTGAATTCGACTTTTACCATCACTTTCCGGTCTGTATCCATGACTTTGACGAGCGACGGGCTCATGTCCTTTTTGTTGAAAGTGATTTCTTGCGTCGGCAGCATTTTGTTATGCTGATAGTTTGTTTTTGTTTCAAACGTGTACTTTTTATCTTTGGCGGAATAGACGGCGTCTTTGTCATTTTGCACGTCTTTTACAAGTGACTCAAACAAATATACTTGGCTGCTGTTATTCGGCCAGTCGCTTTGGAAGCGGAAGCTCTTATTTAAAGACGGCGTGAGGACAAAGACTCCGTTGGCGTTCCGTAAAATGACTTGATTTTGGTCTTTTTTCGGATTTTCCAGATAGACCCGGTACAGGGAAGGTTTTTTATGCCAGATTTCCACATTGTATACTTGCGGATCACTCCCCGTTTCAATGGTCATTTTGGCTTTTGCTTTGTACGAGGTGTATTCTTTCGCCTTCTTATCTAAACCGGTCACGATATCTTCCTGTGATTTTTGGCCGCAGGCCGAAAGAATAAGGACGGCAAGCAGTCCCGTTAAAAGCAAAACAAAGCTTTTTCTCACCTTTTTCCAACCCCTTCTTCTCAATTGATGTAAAGGGAAGAAATCGCTTGTTTGACTTTAACGGTACGCCCTGAACGGCCGGACGCGTACCATAAAAGCCTCAAACAACTTGTCTCCCTTAATGCACTATCAAATATATGAAGGGGTTTCGGCTAATATGCAGACTAGCGTGACAACCTTTCAATTACGACCTGCGCCGCGGCGTATTCTTTTGTATGGGTAATGGAGACGTGAATTGCCGCGCCGTCAAGCTTGGCGCAGGTCAGCACTGGCTTTCCGGCCGTATCCTTTCCGGTTTCAATATCCTGAAAGCTGAGCTCTTTGCCGATACCCGTGCCGTACGCTTTCGAAAAGGCTTCTTTTGCCGCGAATCTTCCAGCAAGAAATTCAATTTTCCTTTTGTCCGACAGCTGTGTAAAACGGACGTATTCACCGTCCGTCAATATTCTTTGCGGAAATCTCGTCTGCCGGCTGAGCATGTTTTCAATTCTGTGCAGTTCAACGATGTCGATTCCGATTCCGAAAATCATGTGAATTCCTCCTAAAAGTCCGTACTAAAAAACGGTTTGTGTCATAAACGTGTTACTATATATGTAACAAATCAAGTGCAAAGGGGCTTGCGATGTTTATACGAACGGAAAATTTCCAGACTTTTATCAGACGTTATCCCGCCGTCAGCTGTATTCTGGCGCTTCAGGCGTTTTTATGGCTGTTTTTCAGCCTGCCGCTTCATTCCGTCATGATGTGGTCAGATGCAGTGACCGGCTATAATTACGGCGTTTTCGAGGGAGAATGGTGGCGGCTGGTGACACCGATGTTTTTACACGCGAATTTCACCCATCTCCTGTTTAACTCCATGTCTCTGTTTTTATTCGCGCCCCCGCTTGAGCAGATGCTCGGAAAAGTCCGTTTTCTGATTGTGTACATCGCATCAGGCATCATCGGCAATATCGGCACGTATCTTGTCGAGCCGCTTGATTATGTGCATGTCGGCGCATCAGGGGCGATCTTCGGACTTTTCGGCGTGTATGTGTTTCTGACTGTATTCCGGAAAGAGCTGATCGGCCGGGACCAGTCAAAAATGATTATGACGCTGCTTGTCATCGCGGTGCTGTCGACCTTTATCAATTCTAATATTAACATTATGGCGCATTTGTTCGGACTGGCAGGCGGATTTTTGCTTTCTTTTTTATGCGTGCAGCAAAAAAAGCGGCGGTATTAACCGTCCGCTTTTTTATATGAATACCAGCGCCCGATGCGTTCGGCATCTTCCTCACTGACATCCTTCAGCATGACATGCTCCATGTGGTGAGCTGATTTCACTGCGGTAGCCACGGATGCGAGCCGTCTTCTTTTTTGCAGAATAGACCGGCTGACTTCCAGCATCTGCATTCTTCTTCTCAGCATAATCGTGGTCGTCTTCCCGATCAGCCTCGTGGTGATCTGAAGCCTGCCGCCGTTTATGCACCATGACGCTGTCCTAAACGAGGCATATCCAAGCACCAGTTCAGCAGGAAGCACAAGCAGCGAGGCATATCCCCACGGTTTAAACAGAATACAAAGCGGGATGATTACGAAAACCGAAAAAATAACGGATCGGAATAAATACCGGCGCAGCGCCCTTTTCGGCAAATGATTCCGGTTTTCTTCCAGCACGTAGTCCGGTGTGAAATCGTTCAGCATCACACCGAGCTTTGATCTGCGGATGATCGGAAACAGAATCGTCTGAGCGCCTTCTTTCTCATTCCCCGCCCTGCCTGCACTGACAATCGCAACCGTCGCGTATCCGAATAGCTGTCTGATGACATTTTCTTTAATTTTAATGGCCTGAATTTTACGGAGCGGGATCGTCACTTGATGCTTTTCAATAATTCCGCGTGTAATGACCAATTCATGTTCCTTTTTCTCTATTTTGAAGTTGGCATGCTTGATCATCATACCGGCGATGCTTAACAGCCAGGCGATGAACAATCCTATGAAAATGATCACGGCGTAAATCCCGATGCTCGCATGCTTGAGAAAAGAGAACCTGTCATAGAGCCAGTCCATCGGAAATACTTCATCAATCTGAGAAAAGAGGGCGAATACCGCTGAGATGATGACACCGATTCCCCCGGATGTTGAAGCCGCCATGAGCAGCTCGCCTAAAGACAGCCTGTAGACGGATTGCACATCACCCCTAGGCATCGGCTCCTGCTCCGCCGCTATCTCCCGGTGTTCTTCCAGCTCAGCTTTTTGCTGAAAAACCGCTGCTCTGATCCGTTCCGCCTCTTCCACAGTAATGGCGGATAAGACGGCCTCGGCATTTTTTCCGTCGCCGGCCGTTTCGATTTGCAGCTTAACCAGCTTAAAAAGCTGCTGAATGACACCTGCACTCGTATTCATTGATTGAATCCGGTCAATGGAGATGTATCTTTTTTTTGTAAAAAATAAGCCTTCTTCTATTCTGAATTCCCCGTCTTCAATGCGATATGTAAACTTTCTCCATTCGATCACGCTTGCTGCAATCAGCCAGATAAGCAAAACGGCGAGCGCAATGCCGCCATAAAAGCGGATGAAGTGGTTGGAATTGACGATATAGACGAGAAAAAACGGAAGAATGATATTTTTAATGGTTTCGATAATAATATGGAATAAGTTCAAAATCACGGCCGCCGGGTGCAGACGTTTCGGTTCAGACATCATCTTCCGTCACCCTTGCCAGACGGGAAATGGAATCCCTCAGCCGGTCAGCTTCCTCCATATCAAGCGCCGGAATGGAATGAACGGTCGCCGCCGTGGAGATTTTGACTGAGGCCAGGCGGTATCTTCTGAGAAGCGGGCCTTGTGAAGTATCTACGTGCTGCACCCTCACCATCGGCACAATGACCCGTTTGACAATAAAAATGCCGGATTGAATATCTATTTCATTTTCATGGACTTCATAGCGCCAGATCCTGTGCCTGATTTTCGGTATGGCATAGATGGATATCACTGAGCCGATGATCCAAATGATGCCGAGGACTCCGGTGATCCAATACGGCCAATGGAAAAAATGGCTTAAAACAGCTGCTGCTATAACGGCCAGAAGACAAACGGCGGACAGGATGATTTCCTGAAGACGCCAGACTTTTAAGCCGCTTGGACTGATTCGATTTTTTGGCTGTGCTCTCAACATACCTACCTCCCATTTTTTATCATACATACAAATACGGCTGATTTGCAAAAAAGATTCACTTTCCGGCATATCGAAAAAAAGCGGACCCTGTAAAAGGGTCCGCTTCCTGTGTTTTAGTATGATTTTTTCTGGCGTCTGTCACTTGAAGATGAACGGCGGTCAGTTGAACGTTTTTTATCGTAGGAAGAACGGCTGTTGTTTTTCCCTTTGCCGCCGCGGTAGCCGCCGCCTTGGCCGTCTCTGCGCTTAGAAGTACGCTGGTTTTTATAGCGTTTGCTGACCATCGGCGCTTCATCAGTGAGGCGTACAGGCGTGCTGTCCGGCTCTTTTGTCGCCATTTTGATGGCTGCAGCCACAACTGTCACTGCATCATGATCTTCTAACAATTCCGCAGCTGCCGTCATGTAGAAGTTCAGGTTGTTTTCGCTGATCGCCGTGCGCAGACGATCAACCGTCATCTGCTGCTGACCTTCTAATGCTTCGTCAAGCGTCGGCTCTTTCATGCGGTCCATTTTGCGTTTTGTCGTTTGTTCAATCGCGCGAAGCATGCTTTTCTCACGCGGTGTGATAAACGTCATCGCCATACCCGTTTTTCCTGCACGGCCCGTTCTTCCGATACGGTGAACGTAGCTTTCAGGGTCTTGAGGCACGTCAAAGTTATACACGTGTGTTACGCCTGAGATATCAAGTCCGCGGGCGGCAACATCAGTCGCTACAAGCACTTCGATTGCACCTTCTTTAAATTTACGAAGCGCAACCATACGTTTCGCCTGCGTTAAGTCGCCGTGAATTCCTTCAGCTGCATATCCGCGCAGGTTCAAGGCTTCAGCCAGCTCATCGACACGGCGTTTTGTACGTCCGAATACGATCGCAAGTTCCGGAGACTGAATGTCAAGAAGACGAGTCAGCGTGTCGAACTTTTTACGCTCCTGCACTTCCAAGTAGAACTGTTGAATATTGGAAACAGTCATTTCTTTCGCTTTTACTTTTACATGCTCAGGCTCAGTCATGAAACGCTCTGCGATCCGTTTGATCGGAGCAGGCATTGTTGCTGAGAATAGAAGCGTTTGGTGCTCGCTCGGCACGTTTGAGAGAATTGATTCGATATCATCAATGAAACCCATGTTCAGCATTTCATCGGCCTCATCCATGACAACCGTATTCACGTTGTTCAGACGGATCGTGCGGCGGTTGATATGGTCAAGAAGACGTCCCGGCGTACCTACGATGATATGCGGGTTTTTCTTCAATGCGCGGATCTGACGCCCGATATCCTGGCCGCCGTAAATAGGCAGCACTTTCGCACGCTTATCTTGTCCGATTTTATATAACTCTTCAGATACTTGAATGGCTAATTCACGGGTTGGCGCGATTACGATTGCTTGAATATCAGGAGACTCGGGGTTCATTTTTTCAACAAGGGGTATACCGAACGCAGCTGTTTTACCTGTACCTGTTTGCGCTTGTCCGATGACATCTTTATTTAAAAGTCCGAGCGGAATCGTTTGTGCCTGAATCGGTGTTGCTTCTTCAAATCCCATACGATTGATTGACTTCATGAGATCAGAACTTAATTGGAAATCTTGAAACGTTATAGTCAAATTATTCAAACTCCTTCTGATTGCTGTTTCAGTAATGTCGTGATTTACCACTAAAAACTGCCCTCTCATACAAAGGACAGGATCATACGTATACAAAGCCCGAATTACTTTACGTTTAATCTTACCATTACACTATGTGTTTTTCAATAAGGCGAGATGGTCAAGCTGCCGGAAGCGGCCTGACCGGATTCTTCCCGCAAATGACGCCGGCCCCCGCGCCGGGCGGGATTTTCCAGCCGGCGGTATTTCTTTTTCATACGGACAGAATTATTTCACCCGGATTTAGTTTCTTCATTTTTATAAATTTTTATGACGCTGATCAGTATTTCTTCAGTTCTTCTCTAATAAATCTTTAACGATTTCTTCAAGCTTCATACCTCTTGATGCTTTAAACAGAAGGAGATCGCCGGAAGCGGCCTTTTCCTGTATGGCGTGAAGCAGTTCTTTTTTTTCGAGATAATGGCTGACGCGGCCTTCTTCAAAATGCCGGCGTGCTCCGTCAGCGATGAACGCACCGAGAGTGCCGTACGTAAATACATGGTCGATCTCCTCCGGATTGATCGCAGCTCCGCATTCTTCGTGGAATGCCTTTTCATGATCACCGAGTTCAAGCATATCACCGAGCACGAGCATTTTCTTCCGGTAGCCTTTCATCGTTTCGATTAATTCGACCGCCGCTTTCATTGACGTCGGACTCGCATTATACGCGTCGTTGACGATAGAGATGCCGTTTTCCGTTTTGACCAATTCCAATCTCATTCCTGTCACTTTCAGGCGGCTCAGTCCCAGAGCGGCATTTTCCGGCGTAATGCCGAAATAGATGCCCGCGGCGTATGCGGCCATGGCATTCATGACATTATGTCTGCCGAGAACGGGAACAAAGAAAGAACGATCAATACCGTCGATACTGAAATAAGTGCCTTCTTCCGCCTGTTTCATTTCTTTCAGGCGGAGATCATTGTCCGCGCCTGCGCCGTATGTCGTTGTCCGGCAAGTGTACGCCTTTTCGCGAAGCAGCGGCTCATCCCCGAAATAAAACAGAACGCCGTCTTCCCGAAGTCCGTTTATAATTTCTAGTTTCGCCTCCGCAATTCCTTCTCTTGAGCCTAAATCCTGCATATGGGATTCGCCGATATTGGTAATGACGGCAGCTTCCGGTTCGGCGAGACGGCTCAGAAAATCAATTTCGCCTCTCGCGCTCATCCCCATTTCTAAAACGGCGATTTCTGTATCTTCAGGCATGGCAAGCACGGTCAGCGGCAGGCCGATATGGTTGTTGAAATTGCCTGCAGTTTTGTGAACGCGGTATTGAGTGCCGAGGACGGCGTGAAGCATGTCTTTTGTTGTCGTTTTTCCGTTGCTTCCGGTCACCCCGATGACCCGTGTGCCGAGCTCTTTTAAGTAAGCTTTTGCCAATATTTGCAGCGCCTCCAGCGTGTCATCGACAAGGATCACGGCACGCTCTTCGGGCGGATTCGGCTCAGAGCGGTCCCACAATACCGCGGAGACGCCTTTTTCGAATGCTTGCGGCACAAAGGTATGGCCGTTAAAATGCTCTCCTTTTAAAGGAATGAACAGCTGATTTTTTTCCAAAGTCCGCGTATCGGTTGCGGCGCCCTCAATCATTGTTTGTTCAAATACAGGATTTGTCAGTGTGCCTTTGACCATGTCGGCGATTCGTTTTACAGTTCGCTTTATCAAAGGTGGCACCTCGCTTTCTGAAAATGTTGTCTGTTACGGGAAAAGACACTGCCCCCTTCAGGCAGTGTCCGTTTTCATTAAAATGTATGTTTAATCAGCTGTTTTTCGGCATGGCGTTCTTTTGCCAGCTCAACCAGCTGCTCGATCAGATCGCTGTAATCTACGCCGGCTTCTTTCCACAGCAGCGGGAACATGCTGAATGGCGTAAAGCCCGGCATTGTGTTCACTTCGTTAATGAGCACTTGACCGTCATTGGTCAGGAAGAAATCGGCGCGGACAAGGCCTGAGCCGTCAATCGCTTTGAAGGCTTTAATCGCCATCTCGCTGATTTCCGCGTATTGTTCATCCGTCACTTGCGCGGGAATCATTAAATCCGTATCGCCGTCTTCATATTTTGCTTTATAGTCGTAAAAGTCGGTTTTCGGAGCGATTTCACCGACGGCGGAACATTTCGGTTCGTCATTTCCGAGCACGCCGATTTCGATTTCTCTGCCGGCGATTCCTTCTTCCACAACAATTTTCCGGTCATACTCAAAAGCCAGTTCGAAGGCTTTTTCAAGCTCTTCACGGTTTCGGCATTTACTGATTCCGACACTTGATCCGAGGTTCGCCGGTTTGACAAAGCACGGATACCCCAGCTCCTCTTCAACCTGCTGTAAGCAGCTGTCCGGCGTCTGTTTCCAATCCTTTTTTAAGAAAGCGGCATACTTCGCCTGCGGAAGCCCTGCTTGAGCAAACAAATGCTTCATGATGACTTTATCCATGCCGGCGGATGATGCAAGCACTCCGTTGCCGACATAAGGAACATTCAGCAGCTCCAGCAGTCCTTGAATCGTGCCGTCTTCACCGTTCGGTCCGTGGAGAAGCGGAAATACGACGTCAATCGGCGCCTTCTCGTCAGCCGACGCTTCAGGAAACATTTCCCGGTTCAATGCTGAAAGAGCGAAACTTTCACCGTTTTGTTCCAGCTGAAGCATTTTCACGTTGGAAACCGGTTCAGTCAGAAGCGGGCCTCTTTGCCACTCTCCTTTTTCAGTGATGTAAATCGGATGTATATCAAACTTATCAGTATTAAGCGCTTTTGTTACAGCCAGTGCTGTCTGCAGCGATACATTGTGTTCGGCTGACTTTCCGCCGTACACCAATCCTAGACTTGTTTTCAATGGATATTCCCCCCACAGCAATTCATCTTTACTATCTTATCATTTTCATCAGAAAATGATCTAATTATTTTTGGGCATTCTGAATATGAAAGCATTTGTATGTAATTCCTTTTTATTTTATATTAAAATGGCATGGAAAAGGAGATGTGTCATATGAAAAAAATCAGTACAACAGAACAATTTAATGAACTTATTCAATCCGACAAGGAAATCATCGTGAAATTTTTCGCTGACTGGTGCCCTGACTGCACGCGCATGAATATGTTCATCGGCGATATTTTGGAAGAATATAATCAAAATGATTGGTATGAGCTGAACAGAGACGAACTCCCTGAGCTTGCCGACAAATATCAGGTGATGGGCATCCCGAGCCTTCTGGTCTTTAAAGACGGTGAAAAGAAAGCGCATCTGCACAGCGCAAACGCGAAAACTCCGGAAGAAGTCACAGAGTTTTTATCACAGCATATTTAATTCGTTTCGTGATCTTTGTTTATGACTTCTGGCTCTACATGAACATGGACATGAGTCACATCATGTTCATGTTTTATTGCATATTCGACTTCATCGGCTACTTCATGGCCTTCCTTCACAGACAATCCCGGATCTACCGTAATGACCATTTCCACATGAACCGTGCTTCCCAAATACCTTGCTTTCACATCCTTCAGCCTGCTGACCTCTTTTATTTCTTTCACAGTATGTTTGTACGGTTCCAAATCTTTCAAGTCAAATCCGTCCGTCAATGAGTGGGAAGCATCTTTGAAGATGTCCCATGCCGTCTTACAGATGATGATCCCGATCAGAAAAGCAATGACCGGATCAACCCACGGCAGATGAAAGCGGGCCGTTATGACACCTATAAACGCCCCAATACTGACATATGCGTCAGATCGGCTGTCTTTCGCCGCCGCATGAAGCGCCGAACTTTTGATCCGATTTGCAAGACGGCTGTTATATACATACATGCCGTACATGACGATCGCGCTTCCGAGCGCCGTCCATGCCGCAATGTAGCTCGGCTCGGCACCCGTTCCGCTGACAACCGCCTTCGCTCCCCCGATCAGCACTTCAATCCCGACCGCCATCATAATAAAAGACGCAATTAGTGAAGAAATTGTTTCAGCCCGATAATGTCCGTAGGCATGATCGCTGTCCGCGGGGCGCTGGGAAATCCGGAGCCCGATCAGCACAGCAAGAGATGCGACAATATCCGTGGCATTATTTAACCCGTCCGCTCTGAGCGCTTCGGAATGATAAATAAGACCGATCGCCAATTTGACTGCGGCAAGGATGAGGTACGCGGCGATATTCAGAATCGCGCCTTTTTCGCCCCGTTTTAAGTTTGCCGTTTGATCATTCATGTAAGGACTCCTCCATTCTCATTCATAGTATGGATGGAAAAGCAGAAAAATAGCAGTTTTGATATGGCGGAAATGCAATCAATTCGACAGCATTATTCCCCGGGAAACTTTTTGTCGAAAAATTGGCGGTATTTTCTCTTTACATATGAATAGGCTCATTGTATACTTTCATTAAATGATAATGATTATCAATATCATTTGATTAGGAGGGTAATCATGAGATCTTCTCCTCAACTCAGATCATCAGTCGAAGGACGTAAAAAACATCTGATCCATTTGCTGATCAGTAACGGAATATACAAAAAGTCGGAACGGCACTTATATGAATTATCGCTTGGAGAGTTAGAAAGCGAATATCAAATATGTAAGGAAGGTGCGGGCTCATGGCGAAACGGAAAATAAAAACATACGAACAGCTGATAAAAGAAAACAAAGCGGCCATTATGAATAATCAAAAGCTGATGAATGTAATTTATGACAGAATCGACCGCAAGCATCAAAAATTGCTCCGGCACAACAGCCATACATAAAAAGAGCCTATTTCAGGCTCTTTTTTTTATTGCTCAAAGGCTTCCGCCGCTAATTTGCTGATAACCGCATCGTCCATCGGCGGGTTGTGAAGGCCGGCGCGGGCGTCCCGGTAATACCGCTGAAGCGGGTTGTTTCGCTCCAGGCTTTTCGCGCCGGTGATTCTCATGGCTTTATCAACAACGGAAAGGACGGCATTTGTCACAATATGTTTTGCCGCGCCAAGCTCGCTTTTGATGAAAGGGCGGCGTTTCGGGTCATCATACATTTGCGCCGCCGTGAAAAGAAACTGTCTCGCTTTTAACAATTCAAGCTCCATTTCTCCGACCCGCTGCAAAACGGCCGGCACGTCTTTAATCGGTCCGTTCAGGCTGTTCGGTGAATATTCGGATGCAAAGCGGACGGCATAGTCCCTTGCTGCTTGAGCGATACCCAAATAAGCAGCGGGAATGTGAAGCAGCCAGCCATTCACTTTCGCCGCTCTCGGCCCGCTGATAAGCTCCACAAGCCGCTCGTCACTGACCGTGACATGATCTAAAAGGAGATCATGGCTTCCGGTCGCCTTCATGGCAATCATATCCCATGTTTCTTCGACTGAAACGCCTGCCTGATCTTTATGAATGAGAAAAACACCGGTCGTTTGTTTTTCTTCAATCCATGCCGTCACAAGCATATAATCCAAAGTCAGCGAAAGGGTTGTAAAGGTTTTTCGGCCGCTCAGCACCCATTGTCCGTTCTTTTTGACAGCAGAGGTGCCGGGTCTTCCCCCTCTCGTCGGACTGCCGGTCTGCCGTTCAGTCGCTGCCCTGTTCAGGACGGCTCCCTTTTTCACCTCTTCAGTGATAAATGAAAAGACATCTTCATTCCAGCTGTTTTCTTCTCCGAGCTCTCCCATGACAGATAAATGCCAGCCGATTCCGAGAGCAACGGCCGCGTCTCCCCGAGCCAGCCGTTCCTGAAACAGCACCATATCATAAACGGAAATGCCTGCACCGCCGAAGGCCTCAGGTACCGTTAACGCTGTATATCCCGCATCCCGCAGTCTTTCAATTTTCTCCGCGGGAAAACGGCCCTCTTCGTCATCAAGCGCGGCTGTTTTTTGAAATTCGTCTGCAAGCAGGCCGATTTTTTCCATCCATTCTTTCTGCCGTTCGTTCTGTATCCATAAAGACACTGGAATCCCCCCATTATAATTCCGATAAAGTTAATAAGTATTATAGAGATTCAAGTCCCGTTTCGCAACTGTAAGGCTGTACGAAAAAACACGCTATTCCATAGAATAGCGTGCTCAGACTGCTTCCGGGCCGCGGTCCTGCTTGAGCCCGAGATAAATCAGCATATATGTGAGGTAACCCATCGTCATCACAAGTCCGCCAAAGAAAAAGCTTGAGAAAATCGGCTCTTCAAACGCGGTAACCGCCGCAAGCACGATCCAGCTTGCATACAGGTAGATGATGAAATAACGGAATCCCGTCTTCATTTTATATAAGAGAAACAGACCCACTGTAGAAAACAATCCCAGCGCAAGCCTGAAATAAACAAGATGTTCGAATTGGAACATGAATGACACAAAGGAAAAACCAAGCAATAACACAATCGGTAATGCGGTAATAAAATTTCTCAAGTGAGCACCTCCGTCATTACCTTTATTATAAATCAAAATAGCATAAATTATTGATTTATCGTGATCTTTTTCACAAAAATGTCATTCCTTTACTTTATACCCGAACATCGCGTTTGCAAAAGCTCCACCAAGCGACGGCTAAGAAGAAGACGATATGGATAATGATAATGCCTGTCGAAAATAACGGCGTCATTCCCGCAAACAGCGGTTTCGCCCCGCTCATGTATTGCGTCAGGTCCGTATTCGCGAACAGCAGGAAGCTTCCCCATTTGTTTTGAAAGAGCGACATAATCGTCACGAGTGATTTTGCGCCGTACAGGACGATAAATGACAGAATGACGGCCGTGGCGCTGTTACGGAATAAGGAAGAACACAGCAATCCGAAGCATGCCATCGCGAATGCCTCGACCCAGTTCGTGCCGATTACTTTCAGTGTGTTCACAAGAAGCGTCCCTGATTCAGATGTCACCGACACTCCGAAGAAAGCCATGCCGAACAGCAGAGACAGAATATAGTACGCCGCATACAGGTACAAGCTGACCAAAAATACGGTAATGAGTTTAGATATAAAAATCCGCTCCCGCTTTACCGGACGGATTAACAAAAATTTAATCGTTTTCTTATCAAATTCAGCTGAAATGATCGTCGCCGCAATGACGATCGTTAATGCTTCAAGCAGAATATTGAGCCCGGGTGCGTACGCCATATAGCCGATGAAGTTCTCGTCCGTTCCGGAGCTGATGACAAGCCGTTTAATGACGAGCGCCATCATAAACTGAAGAACGGCCATTAAAATCAGCGCCACTAATGAGACTTTACGATTAAAAAGTTTCATATGCTCATTCGCTGTCAATTTAAACATTCGTCTCCCCCTCCTCTTGAAGCGCCGCCGTCACTTTCATGAATTCATCCTCAAGCGATTCCGCATACGGCATGATGGAATACACGAGAAAGTCTTGTCCGACGAGCGCCCGGTTTAATTCCGGGATGTCCTTCTTCGCTACGGTGACGGTAATGCCCCCGCCGTTTTTCTCCGGAGCAAACTGCTGTTGGGACAGCCATTCGAATGCTTCGTCAGCAGGCTGTATGTCGAGGACGGCTTTTTCTTCTTTTTCCGCAGCGCCTCGCAGTACGACCTCTGTTTTAATTTCACCTTTTTGAATGATGATGACACGGTCGCAAAGGTCCTCTACTTCACGCAATAAATGCGTCGCAAAAAGGATGCTCGTCCCTTCAAGCTCCGCGAGCTCTTTTAAGTGATCGCGAAAATCTTTCATTCCGCCGGGATCAAGCCCGTTTGTCGGTTCATCTAAAATAAGCAGATTCGGACGGTGAAGAATGGCCTGTGCAATCCCGAGACGCTGACGCATGCCGAGGGAATACGTTTTAACTTTGTCGTGAACGGCATTTGCGAGCCCGACCCGCTCGATGACTTCCTGAAGCCTGTCCTCTTTAATGTTTTTGTGCATGTTGGCAAAGTGCTTCAGGTTGTCCCATCCCGTCAGATACGGGTAGAATTCAGGGTTTTCCACGATCGCTCCGACGGATTCCAACGCTTTTTCGAACTCAGTATTGTGCTGAAAGCCGTTAATTGTAATCGTGCCGCTGTTTTCCTTTAAAAGACCGACGATGATTCGGATCAGTGTGGTTTTTCCCGACCCGTTCGGACCGAGCAAACCGATGATCTCGCCCTGCCTGACATCCATGCTGATGTTTTTCAAAATGTGCTTTTTGCCTATTGTTTTGTCAAGGCCTTCAATATGTAAAATCGGCTCAGTCATACAGCCTTCCTCCTTTTTCAAAAAAAATAAACAGTGCCCGTACATAAGGCACTGTCTGCATTATAACATTTGTCATTTATTCGTGAAGCGCCGGGGCTGTTACGTCTTTTCCGGCCCCGGTCCGGATTTTTCTTTCTCTTCATTATTGACGACATCCAGAATATCCAACAGGAACACAAAAATCGGAATCCCGATAATCAGGCCCCAAATGCCGAAGAAATGTTCCGAGAAAATCAAAACCGTAAAGGTAAAAAAGATCGGAAGTTCCGTTTTCGCTGACATCAGTTTCGGATTGAGGAAGTACGTCTCAATCGCATGAATGACGAAAATGACCAATACGATGTAGATGACGTACGCAGCGCCGCCTGTCGTATACGCGATGATACTGAGCGGGATGAGCGAAATCACCACACCCGCCACGGGAATGAGCCCGAGGAAAAAGACCATGATGGACAGGCCGAACAGCTGCGGAAAATGCAGAATGGCCAATGCGATGAAGGTGAGGATACAGTTCACCAGCGCGATAATAAATTGGGCTTCAATCACTTTGCCGAATGTTCTCGCAAACTTGCTGCCGAAAAAAGCAAGTTCATAGTAAAAGACAGACAGCTTGCTGTGCTGAAATTTTTTCATGAATTCCTTGAGCCGCTTTTTCTCGAACAGGAAAAACATGCTGAGAATCAGTGACATCACGACCTGCAAACCGAAAGTGCTGATATCGGCCAAGTATGTATACAGTACATTAAATCCTTCTTTTACATAAGAAGCGATATTAATGTCCCCGAACACGCTCGATATTTCATCATAAAACGGGATGACATCGGGATGATACGCGATGTGCTTGATCTGCTTAATCAGCTGTTCAATCTGCTTGGCAACAATCGGGTAAAAGACAAAGCCCCCCACAGTCGCCCCGACAGCCAGCGCAATATATAAAACGGTGATGACCACCCTCTGACTGATACGGAAAAAATGGTTCAACACGTGCCGGATGACAGTCTCCAGCCGATCCATCAGAAAAGTAAAAATAAACGTAAGCAAAATCAAATTAATCATACTTCGGAATACAACTAACACCCCAGTCAAAACAAGAAAAACGGAAAAACGTCTGACACCCGGATGCTGAAAAAATTTAAAAATAGCCGCCATTTATACACTCCTGCTAGGACAAAAAGCCCTTAGATTTCATCTTTCACTCTCTAATTGTAAATTATATAACAAAATGACGCTAAGGTCTTTGTCCACCTCCTAATAAAATTAAACAAATTTATCTTTTTTACTCATGGCAGACGAAAAAAAAGAACGGCATGCCGGATGCATGCCGTTCTCCCATTTTATACCGCCGTTTTCATTTCTTTTACGGCCTGTGTGCTTTTTGCTTCGTCAAACTCATTTTCGCTCTTGGCTACGATGATCGTGGCGATTCCGTTTCCGATCAGATTGACGATCGCTCTTCCTTCACTCATAAAGCGGTCAACACCGAGGAGCAGCGCAAGCCCCTCCAGCGGGATCACCTGGAGCGCCGACAAAGTGGAGGCGAGCACGATAAATCCGCTTCCGGTTACGCCCGCCGCGCCTTTTGATGTCAGCATTAACACGAGAATGATCGTAACCTGCTGACCGATGGTAAGGTCAACGCCGAACACCTGCGCCAGAAAAACCGTAGCCATGGAAAGATAAATCGAGGTGCCGTCCAGATTAAAGGAATACCCCGTCGGAATGACAAGACCGACAACCGATTTGGAGCAGCCGTAGCGCTCCATTTTATCCATCATCCGCGGCAGGACGGACTCAGAAGAGCTTGTGCCGAGAACGATGAGCAGTTCATCTTTAATAAACCGGAGATAGTTCCACAAACTGAAACCGAAAAGCTTGCAAATGATATTCAAAGCGACAAATACAAACAGGAACATTGTAACGTATACAGACAGCATCAGACTCGCCAGCGGCTTGATGGAATCAAGTCCGAAGTGCCCGATCGTATAGGCCATGGCCCCAAATGCGCCGATCGGCGCCGCACGCATGATGTAGCCGATGATCTTGAAAAAGACGTGCGACAGTTTATCGAAGAAATCAATAATGCTTTTGCCTCTTTCACCGAGCGCCGCCAAGCCGACTCCGAATAAAACAGAAAAGAATAGGACCTGCAGAATGTCACCTTTCGCAAAAGCGTCAACCATGTTTGACGGAACGATGTGAGTGATAAATTCAATCCAATCAATTCCCTGTCCCCCGTTTTGCGTATACTGAGAGACATCCCCTTTTTCAAGCTTGCTGTAATCAAGCCCCTCACCGGGTTTCATGATATTGACGACCAGAAGTCCGATAATAAGGGCGATGGTGGTCACGACTTCAAAATAAATAAATGCTTTTCCCCCGACTTTGCCGACTTTTTTCATATCTCCCATCTTGGCGATGCCAAGCACGATCGTCAGGAATATGATCGGTGCGATTATCATTTTTACCGCATTGATAAATGTATCGCCGAGCGGTTTCATCTGTTTCCCGGCCTCAGGCCATACAAGTCCGACGATGACGCCGATGATGACCGCCGTGATGACTTGCACCGTGAGATTTTTGAATATTTTCATCCCTGCTCCCCCTTGCCTCTTGCTGTGTCTATGCTGAAATGATAGCGTTTTCAAACGAAGAGGGGAAGCTTATGATCATAACGGACATTTTGGTCTTTTTGGTCTCGGCTAACGGACGAATTTATAGCGGTTAACCGGCCGGCCCACTCCCCCGTACTGAATGTCGAGCTTAATCTGACCGTCTTTCTCAAGAAAATCAAGATAGCGCCGCGCCGTCACTCTGGCGATTCCGAGCGCTTTGGCGGCTTCTTCAGCTGAAAGCGGCTCCGTCTGCCGTTTCATATAGGTTATAATTTCATTCATCGTAAAATGGTTTAACCCTTTCGGCAGATCCCGGGACGGATTTTGCGGAATTTTAAGCAGCGCGTCAAGCTGATCTTGCGACATGGTGTCATGCTGTTCCATTTTCCGTTTATATTGTTTAAAGTTTTCGAGCGCCTGTCTCATCCGCTCCAGCTTAAACGGCTTCAAAATATAGTCGGCCGCGCCGTTTTGCAGCATAAGCTGGATCGTTTCTTTATCTTTTGCAGCCGAGACGATTATGACGTCCACTTCGAGCTTTTGTTTTCTGATTTCCTGAAGCGTTTTAATTCCGTCTTTTTTCGGCATGTACACGTCTAATACCACGAGTTCGGGCCGAAGATCTTTTATAAGCCTGATTCCCTCGTCTCCGTCAGCCGCCGTGGCGATGACGCTGAAACCTGAAACGCCGGTGATAAATTCTTTATTCACCTCCTGCACCATCGGATCATCTTCAATAAGCAGCACCTTGATGTCCATCTATCGATTCCTCCCCCTTCATTGGAAATAAAATAGAAAATGCCGTTCCCTGTCCCTGCCGTGTGTCGACTTCAATGATGCCCATCCCTTTGTCGACGATCTGTTTGACGAGGTACAAGCCATATCCCGTGCCGCCCGTTTTATTGACGGTAAACCCTTTTTCATAAATGTGCGGGATATGCTGATCGGAAATCCCGCTTCCATTGTCTTCTATTAATATCGCAAGCACTTCTTCATTTTGCTCGATACTGATGTCAATGTGTTTGTCCTCCGTGTCGGCTGTTTCGAATGCGCCGAACGCGTTTTCGATTAAATTGCCGAGCAGGACGACGATGTCATGCTGGTCCACATGCACCGGAAAGTGGGAAAAGCTGCTGTTTTCATCAATTTTCACAGAAATGCCGAGCTCTTTGCCTCTTTTGATTTTGCTTAACAGAAGCCCCGCCGCGGCGTCATTCTGAATGGCCTGATGAAGGAATTCCGTGACGCTTTCCTGTTCTGATGATGCCTTGAAAGCAAGCTGGAGCGCTTTTTCTGATTTTCCGAGCTGAATCAGTCCCGCGATGGTGTGAAGCTTGTTCATGTGTTCGTGGTTTTGGACTCTGAGCGCATCGACAAAATTTTTCACGCCTGTCAGTTCTTCAGCCATTTTCGCCGCTTCCGTCCTGTCCTGGAATATGGCGACGGCGCCGATGACCTTCTTTTTCATGACGATCGGAATTCTGCTGCTCATGATCACCTTTCCGCTGACTTGAATTTCTTCGTTATATACAGCCTGGTTCCGCTCGACGATCTCCGGGAGCCGCGAATCTTTTAACACGTCCCAGATCAGCCTGCCATCGGTCTCTTGTCTGACATTGAATATCTGCTTCGCTTTTTCATTAAAAATGGTGATGTGATGCTGGTTATCAATGGCGATGACACCTTCATTCATCGAGTGAAACGTAGCGGTCCGTTCTTCATACATTCTTACGATCTCATGGGGCTCCAGCCAAAACATCTGTTTTTTGATGTGGCGTGCCAGCAAAAAGGAGCCGGCCAGTCCGAAACCGAGCGCCAGCAGCACGATAAAGAGAATGTCATGTTTCAGCTGAAGAAGAATTTCACCAAAGCCGGGCAGCGTTTTACCGGCAAGGACGACACCGATCTGATTCAGATCCCGATCTTTTATCGGATAAAAAGCGCGGACGGCGGTGCCGATTTCTCCCTTTGCTTCGGAAAAATAAATGTGCTCGGCAAACGCCGCAGCTTCGTCCTCACCCCTTGAACGCTTTCCGATCAGCGTGCTGACGGGATGTGAATAACGGATATGGTCCATATCCATGACGACGATGTAGTCCGCTTCATTGATGATCCTTATTTCTTCGACCGCATGGCGCACGTCTTCCCTCTGCTTTTTCTGCTCCAGAGCGCGTTTGACATCGGTCATCTCAGATACCGTCCGCGCCGTATTCATCAGCCGTTTTTTCAGCTCGCGCTCCTCTGTATGCTGAATATTTCCGATCAGCACGATGCCGACGATCAAAAAGGTAAAAAGCACGACGATATAAGAAAGTATGGTGATTTTCCAGCGGATGGTGAGCTTTTTTTTCGTCATTGGCCTCTTCCTTTCCGTCTCTTTACGAAAACGGCCCGCCCGATTATGCTTGTTATAGAAAATGGCGGAGGGGGTTTTCGATGAAAAGCTTGCTGACGTGTCTCAGCCTGATGGTACTCGGTATCGGAACCGCTTTATTCATCGGCTTTCATGATCGTTTCCCAACGGATGAACCGTATTATGATGACGAACAGGAAGGCCTGAAAGATCAAATGGTGTTCAAATTCAGCCATGTCGTTGCTGAAAACACGCCTAAAGGGCGGGCGGCGAATAAATTCGCCGATCTGGTCTATCAAAAGTCCGGCGGGACCATTAAAGTAGAGGTGTTTCCAAACGGGAGCCTCTATTCAGATAATGAAGAAATAAACGCCCTCCAAAACGGGGACGTGCAATTCATCGCTCCCTCCACCTCAAAACTCGGATCACTGTCGCCCGAATGGGGTGTTTTGGATCTGCCGTACGCGTTTACAAACTATAAAGCCGTACAAGAAGGCCTAAACGGCAAAATCGGGACTCGCCTGTTCGCTTCTTTAGAAAAGCATCATTTGAAAGGTCTGGCATACTGGACGAACGGATTTAAGCAGCTCACGTCAAATAAAGGGCCGATCTTCACTCCGGATGACTTGAAAGGACAGGCGCTCAGGATCATGCCGAGCAGCGTGATCGAAGACCAATTCCGCCTGCTCGGCGCGCACCCGCGGCAGGATTCCTTTAATTCCACGTTTCAGCTCTTGGAAAGCCATCTCGTAGACGGAGAGGAAAATACGATTTCAAATATCTATTCTAAAAAATTTTATAATGTTCAAGATTATTTGACAATCAGCAATCACGGATACCTCGGTTATGCCGTGATGACCGACGAACATTTCTGGAATTCACAGACGGAAAAAACGCGAACCATCTTAACGGAGGCGATGAAAGAAACAACGGAATGGAACGAAGCCTCCGCTGAGAAAATGAATAAAGACCAGCTTGAAGAAATCAAGAAAAATTCATCCATCAATATTCACGTGCTGACGAAAGCGGAAAAGAAAAAATGGATGAAGCGCCTCGATCCGGTTTACGGACAATATGAGCAGGTGATCGGCCGCGGGCTTGTGCAAGATTTGTTATCTTTGCGGCGCGATCCTTAGCAGGACCAATACGCCCATCTCCGTTTCATCCCGTTTCCTGATGGGGAAGTAAATAGGGACAAATAAAAAAGGAGATGGAGACATGTTTACACATACGAAAAAACTGCAGCATCCGGCTAAACCGGATCGTCCTGACCCGCTGTTCGCAAAAAAGATGCAGGAAATCTTGGGCGGACAATACGGGGAAATATCCGTCGCCATGCAATATTTATTTCAAGGCTGGAATACACGGGGCAATGAAAAATATAAAGATCTCCTGATGGATACCGCGACGGAAGAAATCGGCCATGTCGAAATGATCGCGACAATGATTGCGAGACTGTTAGAAGATGCCCCGCTGGCGGAGCAGGAAAAAGCGGCTGATGATCCGGTCATCGGGTCCATTTTAGGCGGCATGAATCCGCATCATGCGATCGTCTCAGGACTGGGCGCCATGCCGGAGAGCAGCACGGGCGTTCCGTGGAGCGCAGGCTATATCGTCGCAAGCGGAAACCTGCTGGCAGACTTCCGCGCCAATTTGAACGCCGAATCACAAGGAAGGCTTCAAGTCGCACGCCTGTATGAAATGACCGATGATAAAGGCGTGAAAGATATGCTCAGCTTTTTATTGGCCCGCGACACCATGCATCAAAACCAATGGCTTGCGGCAATTAAAGAATTAGAAGCACAGGAAGGCCCGATCGTTCCTTCCACTTTCCCGAAGGCGCTGGAAAAGCAGTCATTCTCGCATAAACTTATCCATTTCTCAGATGGAGCAGAAAGCGCTGAACAAAATTGGCTGAAAGACAAAGCGCCGGACGGCGAACCTTTTGAATACGAAAAGGAACCGAAAGCGCACGGCGAAATAGCGAAGCTGGACCCCGTCCCGCCTTATGTCCACAACACGCTTCCCGGACGAAAATAAAAAAGCCCTCTAAAGGGGCTTTTTTTATGTGCGCACAACTGTCCAATCCGGTTCGTATCGGATGTCCGGGTGATGTAACAGCTCGTGAATGAAAGGTTCATCCTCTTCGTACAGCATCACTTCTATTGAAAGAATCGCAGCCTTCTGTTCGTTTTCTTCGTATATGCGGTCATGTTCGTTCTCCATAAAATGATCATAGGCCTGTCTGTTCTCCCAAACGCTGATGATCTCTGCGATGAACAGACCGTTTGCGTTTTTCCGCCAGCCGCCGGCCTGTTTGACGAAGCCATTTACACGTGATAATGCTCCCCACCGTGACTGTGCTTGCGCAAATGCTTCAGCGTTTGCAGCGTCTGTTTCACATACAATCTTTTTGATCAGCATGGCAGTTCCTCTGTGATGACTGTTTTCGCATGCGTATGCTCGACACAAAGATTCACGGTTCTGACGTAAGAACGTGTACGGTGAATCGTGCCTTCCGGGATGAGCAGGCTGTCATTTGCTTTGAGCACTGCAGTTTCTTTGTCCTTAAAATCGATCAGCAGCTCACCTTCAAGAACGATGAACCATTCATCTGAGTCAGGGTGATGGTGCCAGTCATATTCTCCCGTAAACACTGCAAGGCGCACACAGTGGTCATTGATCTCCGCGATTGAAAAATTGTCGTGTTTTTCTTTGACTTTATTGGCGATGGCGAGTAAATGTTGCATTTCAGACACGAGTGAAAACTCCTTTTTTCATTTATTGTACTGCAACGCCGGCCCAGATCAAGATTTTCCCAAAACCAAAAGCGATCCAGCTGATGCGCCGGATCGCTTTTGATCTGCAAGTTGTCTGCCTTTTATGCTTTTATTAGCTGCTTCGTCTGTTTCCGCCTTTTTGGCCGATTTCTTTATAAAACTCTTTGTCATGATTTTTGCTTGTAGCTTCTCCGCCTTTTTGGCCGATTTCCTGATAGAATTCCTTGTCATGGTTATTGCTTGTGGCTTCTCCGCCTTTTTCACCGATTTCCTGATAGAATTCTTTGTCGTGATTTTTGCTTGTGGCTTCTCCGCCTTTTTCACCGATTTCCTGATAGAATTCTTTGTCGTGATTTTTGCTTGTGGCTTCTCCGCCTTTTTGACCAATTTCCTGATAGAATTCTTTGTCATGGTTGTTGCTTGTAGCTTCTCCGCCTTTTTTACCTGCTTCTTCTCTGCTCATTTTGTTATTATCTTGTGCCATTTTTGAATTCCTCCTTTAATTGGTGTTGGTTGTTGGTTTCCCGATTTCAGAACTGCTAAACAAAGAAAACACATTGAATGTGTTTTCGGGTGGTTTTTTATCATTCTGCATCCTTCAGGCGGCTTAGAATCCGGCGCTTTTTATAAAGCATGATGCCTGTTTCCGCGATGCTTTCTAAAGCTGAACGGTTGGCGGATGCGCCGAAGATGATGCCTGCGGCCGGAACCATTTGCAGCAGTTTTTTCGCGGCGAACGTATCGCGGTAGCTGTAAACGACTTCCCGCCAGCCCTGTATCTGCGAGGCGACGCGCTGATAGGTGCGGTCGTTTTGATCATATTGCCGTAAATCCTGCAGGATCGCTTTTTTTCCGATGACGTCACTCGATACCAGCTGAAGCAATTTGACGATAAACACGCGTTCTTTTTTGTCTTTTGGGTCAAAGCCGTAGGCAATCGCGATATCCTGCAGTGTCTTTAAAGACAGACCGAGCATCGCCGGGATGTCTGCCGCAAGCGTAAACACACCTCCGACTCCCGTTGCGGCTCCCTGCACCGTCGCGGCCTTTACACTTGTGCGCGCCATGGCTTCTGCGATTTCGTCCATGACGGCAAGCGGCGCATTGCGAATGTCGTGAAGCGTTTGACATGTACCGTGCGGCAGCTGTTTCTGAAACTTTTTCATGATGCGCTTTTCTGATGTGAGATACTGTCCGCCTGACTGAATAAACGTTCCCGTTTCATCGAGTATGCGTCCGATTTTCCGCTGAATAAATTGCGGTGTCAGCTTGTCCAAAAGCTGAAACGGCAAGCGGGTGAATGTTTGCCAGAACATCACCCTCTGCTGCGCCTTTTCCCATTTTTGAATGTCTCTCAATTGTCTTTCCAGGTCTGTCCGCTCTTCTGTCACCCGTCCTGCACGTCCCTTCTGAATTCTTTCTTCATAGTATACCTTTATGGTGTTTTCTTACCCGACCTGGGGAAAACATTCCATTGTTTAATTTTCTTTAAATTCTATATATTGTATAATTTTGAATAATACGAATGAAGGAGAATGTTGAATGCATTGGATTTATTTGAGTTTAGCGATCATTTTTGAAGTATTGGGTACGGTCAGCATGAAATTATCAAATGGTTTTACAAAACTTGTCCCCAGTATTTTATTATTATTGTTTTATATCGGCAGCCTATGTTTTCTTACTTTGACTTTGAAATATATAAGTGTCTCCATCGCGTATGCGGTCTGGTCGGGAATGGGGATCGTACTGATTTCCGTGATCGGAATTTTTTTCTTCCATGAACAGTTCTCTGTCATAAAAGCTGTCTCTGTTCTTCTGATCATCATCGGTGTCGTTTCCTTAAACTTTATTTCTGAAAGTGAAACGTCATCAAACGGCATCAGCGTTCATACGGACAGAAACAGATGATGAAAGGCTTAAAGGTTCTCTTCCTCATTACAGATATTGGATTTATCATTTATTGGATTGTTACTTTTTTTGAGTGGATTCCAAAAAACATGGTGTTTAAAGATTATGATAACGCCATGATCATGGCCTGGAACTGGTCATTCTTTCCCTTAGATATTTTCATATCGATAACTGGGCTGTACAGCTTGTTTCTTTATAAACGGAAACATGCGTTATGGCGCCCTTTCGCATTAATATCACTTGTGCTGACCTTTTGTTCAGGCCTGCAAGCGATTGCCTTTTGGGTATTTATCGATGATTTTGATCTTATGTGGTGGGCATTCAATCTGTACTTGCTTCTTTATCCTTTATATTTTATTTGGAAATTGCTGGTCTCTCGTAAAAATGGCTGTCATTCTTTTTGATGAGGCGGTTTTCTTTTTCTTCAGTCGGGAAACACTTTTTATAAAGGAGTGATAGACATGCCTTGGTCAATGAAGGATTATCCGCAATCATTGAAGAATCTCGAGGAACCTGTGAAGAAAAAAGCGATCGAAATCGCGAATGCGATGGTGGATGAGGGTTATGAAGAAGGACGGGCCATTCCCATTGCGACAAGTCAGGCGAAAGAGTGGAAAGAAAATGCCTCTAAGGAAGAAATCGATCAGCTGATGAAACACGATGATGAAACGAAGCGCGGAAATTGATCCGGAATACATGAAAAAACCCCGCTCTAAAGAGAACGGGGTTTTCTGATTATAGACCGTAATAATAAGAAAGAGTGGTGACTGACACGTAGCCTGTCGCTCCTGCATAGGTGACTTTCAGCCATTTATCAGAGTTGGTGTAGTGGCCCTGAACATATTCTCCAGTCACCCAAGAACCTGTAATTTTTTTACCGCTTGAGAATGTTGTAATTGTTGAACAGCTGACCTTAGAGCATGAGCGCATATTAGCTCCGTAAATTCCGACTGTGCCCCCGCTGGCTAAAATGGAAACGTCCGGTTCAGCTTTAGGTGTAAAAGTTGCAGCTGATGCAGAGCCGCCAAAAGCGAATAAAGAAACAACAAAAATCATGGCTAAAGAAAAGATCGACAAACGACGTACCAAGAAAATTCCCCCTCTTTTATCATATGTCTGGAAAGCTTTCCTGAGGTTATTATACGTTTTCGCCCGGAAGACTGAAATAAGTCTAATGCTCCAACTTCTTTTCTTCGCAAGTGACCATGCCGATTCTTTTTTTGATAAATAACAGCGCTTTATTGGACTGGAATCACTGATATATCGTTGATTCAAACATTTATTCAGAGCGTCCGGCGTTTTGCCGGAGGTCATTTGATTGGTACAGAAAGGTTTTATCTTCCGATGGAAAGATTCATTATTATTCCATTTACCCGGCAAAATGGAGGAAATGTGCCGTCTTTTTTCAAATCTGTGCTGGCGGACGGAAGGTTCTGACGATTTATGGGACAGTGTACTCTTTCACCCTTTTTAAAATGGAGAACCCGTGCGGAAACATCGTTGAGAACGGCCTCGTTTCTTTCCGAATACGATGTCTTTTTCATTTTATGACCTTTCTCGGGCGGGATACATATCATAGATAAAACAGGGCATAAATGTACTGGTTTATTGAACATAAAGAGCTTGACATCTCATAATAGCGGATTTATGATGTAGATAAAATAATTTGCGTCTAGGAAACTTTTTGTTATTTAGCTAAAAATCTATCGGAATTTAGGTGAGACATAATGAGCAAAGACATCTCAGCACAATCACTGCATGCAAAAGCCGTTCAGGATGCACTTGACGGCAAAAGCAAGGGATTCAAGCGGCTTCTGCCTTTTTTAGGTCCCGCATTTATCGCGGCGATTGCCTACATTGATCCGGGAAACTTCGCTACGAATATCTCAGCTGGTTCGAAATTCGGGTATATGCTGTTGTGGGTCATCCTCTTTTCAAACTTGATGGCTTTTTTAATTCAAGTTCTTTCCGCGAAGCTCGGCATCGCCACGGGTAAAAACCTGCCGGAAATCGCCAGAGACCGGTATCCGAAATGGGTATCCGCCGGGTTGTGGATACAGGGTGAATTGGTGATTATGGCGACTGATCTGGCTGAGTTTATCGGAGCGGCCCTCGGGCTCAATCTGCTGTTCGGCATACCGATGATGGAAGCGGCCATTATCGCGGCGATCGGCTCATTCGCGATTTTAGAGCTGCAGCGCCGCGGTTACCGGGCGCTGGAAGCGGGCATTGCCGGACTTCTGTTTGTGGTGGTGATCGCCTTCGCTCTGCAAACCTTCTTCGCCAAGCCTGACGCCGCTTCCGTTCTCGAAGGGCTGTTTATCCCGAAAATTGACGGAATGGACAGTGTGCTTCTGGCAACAGGGATACTCGGCGCAACCGTGATGCCGCACGCCATTTACTTACATTCTGCACTGACACAGCGCCGTGTCGTCGGAAAAACGGATAGCGAGCGGAAAAAGATTTTTAAATTCGAGACGATTGACATTCTCATCGCGATGGTGATCGCAGGGGCGATTAACGCAAGCATGCTGATTGTAGCGGCGGCGCTTTTCTTCAAGAACGGGCTGTATGTAAAAGATTTAGACGTGGCTTATCAGCAATTCGGGCACTATATCGGACCGGCATCAGCCGCTCTCTTCGGAATCGGGCTGCTGGCCGCAGGGCTTTCGAGCTCTTCTGTCGGCACATTGTCAGGCGACATTATCATGCAGGGCTTCATCCGTTACCGTATCCCGCTTTATTTGCGGCGTTTCATTACCATTATTCCGCCGATGGCCATCATTATCTCAGGGGTCAACGCCACAGAAGCGCTTGTATGGAGCCAGGTTGTTCTTTCATTCGGCATCTCCTTTGCGCTCGTGCCGCTGATTATGTTTACGAGCAACAGACGCCTGATGGGCGCCCTGACGAACCGTAAATGGGTGACGGCTCTCGCCTGGCTGATTGCGGTTTTGGTGATCGCGCTTAATCTGTTTGTGATTTACGATTCTTTCCGTTAGACACACCGGCCGATATGGGCCGGTTTTTTTCTTTTGGCGCCGGCTCTCGTTCGTATCTTTTTCCGGGGGTTTTTGGTATGATAGAAGAAAAAATCGGAGTTTTGCTTATGTCAGTATTTATCCTTTTTTATCTGTGGATCGTGCCGATTGTCATCGGCATCTTCTGTTCTCTTATTGCTTATCGGACAACGGGCAAGAAACGCCTGATTCCCGGCTTTGTGATGGTCGCATTGAGCATCGTTTCCTTAATCACGGGGCTTTGGATCGGCGGAGTGAACTATCACGTGTTCATCGGGGGCATGTTTTTATTCGGTACGTTATTGGCCGGTTCCGCCTTCCCGTTTTTCTTCGCTCTTTCACGCAAAAAAAAATAAACAGGCAGCATGCCTGTTTATTTTTTTTAATTAACCCTAAATGATAAAACCGCTCCGATCATGTCGTTCCGCATCAATCAGCCTGTACATGTGTTATATAGGCTCCAGCCCATGTTCTATTTCACGAAACTGCAGCTAAAATGAATTCTGCTAAAGAAGATTTTGGATGATGAGAAAAATACTGTATAAAAATCCTATTTACCCAAAAAATACCTATTGATAGAATGGTATCTGAGAGGGAAAAATGTTCAAAGCGGATAATATAGGTCCCGCCTAAATACATAGTCTTTCATTTCTCTCTACACTACATTTCTAAAGGAGGATTTCCCATTAGACACGCAGCTAAAGGCATTCTGTTTGCCGCATCTTTAGCCCTTGTAACTACTTCTTTTGTCCCCGCATCCTTAGCTAAAGAAAATCATAATAATACTGCCAATGCCACTGGAACGACCAAATCATTTTTTTATCAGACTGATACACAATTTTCCTACGGACTAAAAGCACAAAGCGATGCATCTGTGTCAAAACCAGTTAAAGATGCAATCAGAGAGGTGCTGAAAAATAAAACAAAATTATTTAATCTTGTTGAAAAATTAGCAGGAAAGAAAATAAGAAATGAACTTGAATCTGTTTTCAATGAACACATAGAACCGGTTTTAAAGAAAATGCTGAACGAGTATGTCGCCTTAAGCTGGACTGACGTGGAAAAGAATCTTTATCTTTCACTTAAAAAGTCCGGACTTTCTGACAGCCAGGCTAAAAACCTCGCTCATTTGACAACTTTAGCAATGAAAACATTTTAAACTGATTCATAAATGATCATGCAAAGTGCTGTTAGATTCACTCTAATAGCACTTTTTCATTGGAGATTTCACATGACTGTCTTTTTTACTGTTTTGCTCACTCTCTTATGCTGTCTTGTTATTTCATCTCTTATTTTTATGATGCTATTAAAAAAGGAGATTGTGGATACACCACCCAATCACTTAGCGCATGCAGCATTCATAGGGCTTGTTGGATTCTCCCTGTGCTTCGCTGTAACTGTTCCCAGCCTAGTTATTTATTTTGCAGCTATAACTGTAAATCATTTTTTCGGAGAATATATCCTATATGGTTCACTTTCAGACTTATACATATTTTCTGTCGTCGTCAGTATTTTAGCTTTCATTTATATGCTAATCCTAATGGTAATTGTAAAAGGAATGACTCATGTTTTTAAACTACCTGCTTGGTCAGCCTATATCCTTGAATTCATTTTTGCATGGGCAGCTGTTTACTTCTCAATTAAATACATTTCCAATCATATCATTGAGAACATAGCTATATTTCAAGGTGGAGAAATTCTTCTTTCATTGTTCATAACTTTCTTATTTTCGAGCTTGGATATCCTTTTTACTCATTTGGATAAGATCACAAAAGAGAAATTAGGCTAATAAAGGGGGAAATGGGTATGAAGAGCATTAAATATATATCTTATTTTTCTATTTCTTTCGTTTTGCAGGTGGTATGGCTGCTGCTAATAAAAGAAACCTCTAATATATCTCTAATAGATATGATGACGATGTCCTTTTTATTCACTCTCTTTATGTTCATCTTGGATCACATTTTTAAAGAAAAGCGGGCAAAATAGAGCCTGCTTTTTAATCCTCGGGCTTCTCTTTCGTTTTGAAATTGTTCCGGATCTGGGGATGTTGCGCGGACCATTCATTAATGTTTAACACCAGCCTCTGTAAAACACTTCTCCTTTTATATAACATTCTGACTTTTCCGTAATATATTCAAACGAAAAAACTGCAAAAGGAGTAATGAAACATGATATTGTTTATTGGCAAGTTCATATTGCTCTTTTTATTCTGTTCGCTGGCATATTATTTGTTTAAAGTTGTTTATTACAATATAGGGAAGAACATTGCGCTTAAAACCCCGAAAGGGACAAAGACAAACCGTACGGCACATGTGTTTGTCAAAAATGGAACTAAACTGAATGAGGGAGATTACTTTATGATCGCTGTTGTGACCGCTCTCTGGCTGTTCTTCAGATGAAACTGCACTGATCCTTCACGAGTTTTTGATCAGCCATCGCTCGCCAGCTGTGGCTTTTCACAATCTCCGCTTCCGTTTAGGACGGCTATATGCAAGCCAAGTCGCCCAACAAACAAAAAAATAAACAGGCATGCTGCCTGTTTATCAATCTGTCGAGATCTTCTCGATAACTCCTTTGTTTTTCCTTGAATTATTGAAGAAAGGCTTAAAAATGGATGGCGTCTTTCTCATGCATGCATAGTTCAAGAAAACACTTCACAGCAAAACGGAAAAGTGAACGCAATACATGCAGCGGTTAAGAACCTTATGAGGCTGCGTATGTTGATTACTGGATAAGAAAAAGAAATCCCCCAGTCTTAAAAGGTGGAGGTCAAAAATTGAAGAACACTTAAATATTTATAGCTTTTTCAGCGATATAAAAAGTTCCAGAGTCACTCATTTCAGCAGTATAAACATTTGTCACACTTAATAATCCAGTGAAAAGAATACCGATTAAAGCGGAGCTGATTATAAGTTTCTTCATTATATAGCCTCCGTAACCTTAAGTATTTGTGTTTGGGCATGTATGGTTTTCTTTAAAAAGTTTCTTCCCTCTGCATAGTTTCTCTTCTCAAAATGAAAGTCACCTAATTTTTCGGTTAGTTCTGCGAAATCAGACCAAAGGCGTTTCTCTTCCAAGTAACCTAAGCTTTGTTTCACTTCTGTTTCATTATATTCTTCGTATAATGAATTAATGATTTTTAATTTAGCCAAATATTCTTCTTCATTAGAAGTCCGAGCACGATTTAAAGCCGTTTCATAAAAGAAACGCGCTTCCTTTGCTTTATCACATTGGTACAGGACATTTGCCATCATATATAATGATCTCACACCATACACTGTATCAATATGTTCTTTCACGTCTATTGCCTTTTTGAAATTCTCTTCAGCAGCAAGCAAATTTTCCCCTCTTAAATAAACTAAGCCTAAGTTATGAAAGATCACTCCGATAATTCTTTTCACTTTTTCCTCATTCAACCCACGGGCGATGCTTAATGCTTCCCGATAATATGATTCTGCCTCCGTCAGCCTGTACATATCGTACATGTTAGCACCGACCATCATATTACAGCCAATCACTTTTACTTTGTATAATTGATTTTTTTCAAACAATTGCTTGGCTTTTTTCAAATGATTGAGGGAAACAAAGTGCTGATCAATTTGATAATAGGCATCAGCTATTTTGTAATGAAATTCAGCTTGCTCCATTTCATCTGATACAGCACTCAACTCTCTCTCTGCTTTGCGATAATAGCCTATCGCTTCAACATACTCTTTATGATCAAATTCATACATTCCACGAAAAAATAATGAGTAATACTTCAAGAGGCCTGTAAGTCTTTTTTGCGGCTTTTCTATTTTTTCAAGCAGTTCGTCGACTGTGGGGCGATCTCGATATCTGTCTTCCGGCTCCAAGGAATCTAACATCAATTGGTGACGAAAGCACATCAATGAATAAAAAACAAGTAAATCCTGATCCTCTTCCATCTCCTCTATTTCCTGTTCTACTTCAGCCTTTAAAACCTCAGCATCAGGAACACTGAACTGGCGAATCATTTTGTACCACTCATTGATCTTGACACCAACTTGGGACGACGGTAAAACTTGGTCCACACTTACCCCTCCCTCTAATCACTATTTTTGTAATATTATAACTTTTCCTACAATAAACACAAACGAAAAAATCCCGCAATTTTCGTCGCGGGATTTTTGGGATTATGGTTTTGATGTACACTCTTGATTATTCCATTAAATATTTTCGCTTTGTAAAATTCATTATAGTCTTAGTGATTGAACCGGAGATAAGGCAGGCTCCCGTCATGATAAACACCCAAATTAAAAATGTTGGCTCTGCCCCTATCACAACAAACATAAATATCAATGACAGGATCAATACGACGACAACCATAGTCCATACTTTTTTAAAGATGAAATACCCTATTATCCCCAGCATAAAAGAAGCTGCCGGAAGAATAATGAGTATGATATATGCAGGGCTCAAAAACGGGCTAATATAAACACCTCCTACTTATTTTAAAATTTCGAACCGGGCAATTTCCCACTCTTTTTTTGCTTTTAGCGGGATTGTTTTTACCTTTTTGCCTGATTTCAAATCATAAGACGTGATATCTCCAAGCTTGTTATCACGCTGGATATCAAAGTTTTTGAGTAAAACATACATCTCTCTGTCATTGAATTGAACATCATTCATTAATTTGTTATCATCCCCAGCATAAAAATCAAAAGATTTTTTCTTAACCATTTTTTTATCAAACACCTGCAGCTTCCCCTCAAAAGAAACAGCTAAGATGCTATCTTTTAATATTTTCAATTTTGCAGGATGAAACCCTTTCTCCATCTCGACTTCTTTTTTTACCTTAAGAGTCTCTCTGTCTATTAATATGAGCTTAGAATTCTCTTTCTCATTCACGTTATCATTAACTGCCAGTACAAATGTATTTTCATCTAGAGCTTGGAATGCATCCTTTTCATCCATGAAGTATATCCCTTTATTCGGTATGGATGCCTTGTTCTCTTGCTTATTTGTCTCTGGGTTAATTGAAAGGATGGACATACTTTCTTCATCACTTGAAATGACATAAATTTTATTTTTAGCGACGATTGCTGATCCAAGTTCTCCGTCAAGCTTTATTTGTTTCTTGTTTTTTCGGCTGTTTCCCTTCCAATATACCAGTTCACTTTCCAGCCCTTTGTCTGTATATCCAACGTTAATGTCATGGATGATATAACCGTCAGAACTATTTATAAAGAAAGCACCTTCATCCTCAGTTGTTTTTGACAAACTCTTTTCCTTTATTTTGTTTATTTTTCCGGTTTTATTGTCTATCATCAAGTGATTATTGCTTCTATTTGATGAGAAGAACGTATCGTTTTTGTTATATGAAGACATCGTGAAATTTATACCATCTTTCAATTCCAAGCTATCCATTTTAGCACCATCTTCACCGTAAACCCCAATCTCACTTCCCCTATCTAAAGTGTTAGAAAAACCAACAATAAATTTTGCATTGTCAATATCCTTTAATACAGTCTTTTTATTGCTGCTTCTTTCCTCTTTTTCATTCCCAGTTTGGATGAGACCGCAAGAGGTTGTGACTATCAGTATGCAAATGAAAATAAACAGGGTCTTAAGTCTATTCATATTTTCCTCCCTTTGAAATGACAAAACAACCGGTGCAGCACCGATTGTTTTTGTCAATTTGTTTAACCCTTGTGATAAAAGATTGTTGTGTTATTGGATTTTACAAGCTCCATTGGTGTTACAACGCTGTCCCATTTGACATTGTCAATATCAATACCTTGGTTTTTCCAAGAACGCCAAGCTAATTGAGAACAATAAAATTTAGCAGTTGTCTTTTTATTTAAAAAGTTGAAATTATATTTCTTTTTATTATCTGCTTGCTTTTCCGCATATTTTGCAGCGTTTATATACTTATTGTTATTCGATCCTTTAACCCATAGACCATAAACTTTCTTTTTACTTCCCCAGTTATTATTATATCTGCGAACTCCATCTTGGTTTATAGGGCTCCAGCTTTTCGCCCATGCTTCAACTGTTTTTGATTTGTTAGTTGAAACAACCGCAGCATGTCCTACACCAATAGACCAACTTCCAGAATTAATTTCATAGCTTGTAAGAACATCACCTTTTGTACCTAACGCTTTTGCTGCAATTTGGTTCTTGGGCTGATATTCAGGCTCCTTGTATTTAGGAAGAACTTCATCAATTTGACCAGAGGCTTTCAATTCTTTGATTTCTTTTTGGGAATCCTTATACAAGTCTTCTGCATGTTCTTGTACATACGCATACTCTTCTTTACTCATTTCATAGAATTTCTGTACTTCCTCACTTGTCATGCCGGCATCTTTCATTTCCTGTATTTCCGTTTGGACTTTTTCATTAGTAAGTTGCGGAAATCCTTCAGCATGTGCACTTTTCCCAAACCCCAATCCTAAACCGGAAATCAACATAGTTGTAGAGAACATGGTGGTAAGTAAAAATTTACTCTTTTTCACATCAGCATCTTCCCATTGAATATATTTCCTTCTTTTCTAAGATATAGGATATAAATAAGGTTATAAACACCTTTTTTGAATTATTTAGGATATTTTAATCATTTCTATCCAGTGCATAATGACACAAAATCGGGATATGCAGTGCCAACTGAACTATAGGATTTGGGCTTTTCACAATGTTTATCAGGCAATGTGTTGTTTCACTATTTCTTCGTAAGGTTACCTTCAAATTTTATACAAGTTTACAAGTATTTGAAATACCTTTTCCAACAAACACATTCTACCATTGATGCGAACCACAATTCTAGATACTTCTTTATTTTTATGAAATATATAGAATTGTGGTACAGCCCATTAAAGGACTGTTTCATTTATTTCAGAAGAGACAACATTTTTGCTTTCGTTTTTGGCCCGTAAATGCATGCCGTCAGCAGAAAGACCCTACATGGACTAGAACCCGTTTTGACTGCATTTGCAGTCTTCGGTCCGTAATAGCTGTCTATTCCGTTGTTCTTTGCCTCTTTGTCCCGGGTAATAATAGAGAGCCGCCCATTCCCTTAGTTAAGGGGCTTGTCACTTTAAAAATACCTGACGGCAGCGTGTAAGATGATGTCTTTTTACCAAATGGAAAGCTGGGCGAGCCTGTCTGCTTTAATATTTGGCCAACTTTGATCAGGTTCGGATCCTTGATGCCATTCAAGCTTTGCAGAGTTGCCATGCTTACGCCTGACTTCTGTGCAATGACGATAATGTTCCGCCTTTTTTGATAGAGGGCTCACGGCGCTAATGTCAAACGCCCTGGTCCTTCAAAAGCTTTTTTATCAGCCATCGCTCTCTGTTACCGTTTCAGCAAATTTGAATACGATAGACTTCCTGTGTCCAAGCGGGCTTGAACTGCTGAGCACTTCCTTACTATGGAAGAGGTCAGTGAAACCTGATAAGAACTAATCATCTGAATCAATCAAGGCAGACAGTGAATACTGGCTGAAGCCTTTTTGCTTGGCCGTAAGTGATTTTTCCTGGACGTCGGCACATTTGAGTTAAGCGATTCATGAGAATGATTCCGCCTTCTTATTTTTTCTTAAACAACAAACCGGTTCAAAACCAATTTAAAGCATTGCATTATTTGGAATATTTGTGTAAGTTTTGTATAACAAAAATTAAAAAAAGAGTGAGGAGGGAAACATATGATCATCAGGAGCGCGGAACCTTATGATGTAAACCAATTGACCGGCTTAATGTACCTGTATATCGTGGATTTTTATCAAAGACCTAAACCACCGATTGAACATATACATCGTTTGATTGAAATGCTATTTGAAAAGGACAGAGGTATTCAATTCGTTGCTGAACAAGATGGGGAACTTATTGGCTTTGCAACATTATATTTTAGTTTTAGCACGACGAAAGCAGATAAAATAACAATAATGAATGATTTATTCGTGGCAGAAAAAGCAAGAGGCACAGGAGCAGCCCAAGAACTGTTTAAAAGTTGTGAGGCATTTACAAAAGAAAACGGATATGCGCATATGTCATGGATAACAGCAACTGATAATTACCGTGCACAAAAGTTCTATGAAAAGATGGGCGGCTCCCTTGGAAATTGGCTGACCTATTCCATTTAACCCGGGATAACCTTTTTGAAGAAAAATGATATCAATAGAAGAGCCTATATGCAAACAAGCTGCACGGCAAATAAAAATAAACAGGCATGCTGCCTGTTTATTTTTTATAAGCGCCGCTTTTTAAAACAGCCGTTTCAAGCTTTTCTTGAGCGACGGCATTTCGATTTTTTGGTTTTCAAAGAAGTTTTTCAGCATGTATTTGCTGAAGCCTTTCGCTTGGCCGTAAGTGATTTTTCCCGGAAGCGGCGGCTCGTCGCCGATGACGGCGTCAATGACGACCGGTTCATTTGAGTTGAGCGCTTCATGAAAAGCGGGAGCCAATTCTTCGTGTTTCGTCACTTTGATCCCTTTTGCCCCGCAGCTTTTTGCAAAAGCGGCATAATCAACATTTTGCAGCTGGGTGACGTAGTCAATGTTGCCTTTGACTCGCTGTTCATATTCAATCATGCCTAAATTTTCGTTGTTTAAAATGACAACTGTAATCGGCAGTTTATATTTAACAGCCGTCGGCAGATCCTGCATGACCATTGAAAATCCGCCGTCTCCGCAAATGGCGATGGACTGCCGCTCAGGTTCGGCAAGGCTTGCGGCAATCGCTCCCGGAAGCCCGCATCCCATCGTGGCGAGCCAGCTTGAGACGATAAAGTCCTGCTTTTTCATTTTAAAATGGCGGGCCATCCATACCGTAACTGTTCCGACATCCACTGACAGGACGGCATCCTCTGCGGCCGCCTCCTGGAGCCTGGCGATGACCTGCTGCGGCTTGAGCGGATGAGTCGCCTCGGTTTCATCTTTTTCGATTTCCTTCCACCAATGCTTCATGTGCTCGATGCAGGCGTCTAAAAATCTTCTGTCTTCTTTATATTCAATGTAATCCGTCAGCTCTTTCAGGCCCAGAGCCGCATCACTGACGATTCCCGCATTTACGGGATAACGCTTGCCGATTTTGGCCGGATCCGAATCAAGCTGGATGGCAGGCGTATCCTCCGGGAGATAATCCCTGTATGGGAACGATGTGCCGAGCATGATCAGCAGATCGCATTCCTCCATCGCTTCGTAGGCGGGCTTTGTGCCGATTTGCCCGAGATTTCCGAGAAAATGGGGATGGCTGTCAGGTATGACGCCTTTTGCCGGCAGGGTAATAACAATCGGAGCGGCCGCTTTATCGGCGAATGCGAGCAGCTCCTCTTTTGCTGACTTTAACCCTTGGCCGGCGAGAATGACCGGTTTTTTTGCGTTGTTAATATATTGTGCGCACGTCACGAGATGTTCTTTTTTCGGCTCGATATCGGCTTTTAAATATATCGGCGACGTGTAGACCGGCTCCCGTTTGATTTTTTGCGCAAATAAATCATCAGATACGGTTAAGACGGCAACGCCTTTTTTGCTGTAGGCCGTACGGATCGCCTGGTTCAGAAGATCGGGCAGCGCTTCTGCTGTATGTACTTGCTGATTGAATACCGCCACGTCCTCAAACATTTGCTCTAATTTGATTTCCTGAAAGCTGTCACGGCCGATTTCATCTGAGGCAACCTGTCCCGCAATCGCCAAAACCGGAACACCGTCCGCTTTGGCGTCGTACAAACCGTTCAGCAGATGAACGGCTCCCGGCCCTGCGATTGAAAGGCAGACACCGATCTGCCCGGTCAGTTTTGCCTCAGCCGCGGCGGCCAGGGCTGCGACTTCCTCGTGCCTGGTTTGGATGAATGTCAGGTTGTTTCGTTCATGTCTCAATTCTTCGATAAATTCATTAATGCTGTCTCCGGGAATGCCGTATATATGTCCGACTCCCCATTGTTCAAGCAGCTCTGTCATTACGTGTCCTGCTGTTTTACTTGGCATACTGCATCCTCCTTTTACCTGTATTCATCCCCTTTTTAAAACGGGTTGAAACACGGGGCTATCTGCCTGACTTTTTTCTCAGCAGATCAAGGATGGATAACAGATGCCGGTCTTTCAGCGTTACCTTTATATTTGCCGCACCATTGATTCCGTCTTTTACTTGGCGTTTCCTGTTCGGCACCATGAACAGCGGCAGCCGGTTTGGGGGAAACCAGCGTAATGCGGCGGTTTCCGGCCCGTTCATCAGCGGGGTTCCGCCAGTAACGGCTCCGATGAACACGTGCTGTGTATCTTCAAATGCAGGCCTTTCATACTCACCGGATTTTTGCCGGATGGTCACGTTATAACCGGCTTCTTCGAAGGCCTCTCTGGGGCTGCAGCTTCAGGTGTTTCACCTTCTGCGATCCCGCCGCCGGGCAAATCCCATAAGGGAACGTCTTTTCGTTTTACGAGCCATATGTCCCGCCCGTCATTTTGAATAATGACAAAAGCGCCTTGAGCCATGTCGTCCTCCTTTACAAAAAAGACCGCGGCACTAAGGCCTGCGGTCTTTACCGTTACTTTTTAAAATGATACGGCAGTGTGGCGACGATTATGTCCTTCTTCCAAAACAGCCGGACGCGGAGCAAGAAGGCTGATTGGTTGTGAAGGATGGTCTGCCAGCGTTTTTTTGTAATGAATTGCGGAAACAGCACCATCACGGAGAACTGTTCTTTTTTCGCTTTTTGTTCGACCGTTTCTAAAAACTTATCAAACGGGTGAACCAGACTGCGGTATGAGGAATGCAGGGTGACGAGGCGGACGCCGTTATGAAGCTCTTCCCAGCGCTTTTCCACCTTCTTTTCGTTTTCCCTGTCAAAGGAAACATGAACCGCAATGACCTGATCCGATAATGATTTCGCATACTGAATCGATTTTTGGACGACCGTGGTGACACCGGCGACAGGCACGATGACGACGGTTCCCTTAATTTCCTCAGGCTGCTGATCAACGACCCGCAGCTGTTCGCCGACCGCGGTGTAGTGATTTTTAATAACGAAAAACAAAAAGACGACAGCCGGCATGAATAACAGCACGGGCCAGACAAGATTGAATTTTGTCGCGAATAAAATGCACAGCACCATAAATGAAATGGCGGCGCCGCATGAGTTGATCAGCATTTTTACAGCCCAGCCCTTCGGCTTCTGCCTGATCCACTTGATGCACATTCCCGTCTGCGACAGCGTAAACGGAATGAACACGCCGACGGCATAAAGCGGAATGAGATGTTCCGTGCGGCCGCCGAATAAAAGAATAAGCAGGATGGACGCGATACCGAGAAAGATAATTCCGTTTGAAAAACCTAACCGGTCGCCGCGAACCGTAAACATTCTCGGCATATACTGATCGCGCGCTAAATTAAACGCCAGCTGCGGAAATGCGGAAAAGCCCGTATTCGCCGCAAGCACGAGAATCAGTGATGTAACGCCTTGAATGAAATAATACACCGTATGGCGTCCGAAGGTTTCCGCGGCGATTTGCGAAATAACGGTCTCGTTAGGCTTCGGACCCGTGCCGTAGCCGTACGCCAGCACCGTAATCCCCGTAAATAAGATCGCCAGCAGAATCCCCATCATGGCCAGAGTGCGGGCCGCGTTTTTCGCCGGAGGATTTTTAAAGGCCGGGATCGCGTTTGAAATGGCTTCAACACCGGTCAGCGCCGAACACCCTGAAGAAAAGGCCTTCAGCAGCAAAAACAGCGTGATGCCCGCTACGGGCGTGCCGATCGGTGTATGCTCGGCCGGATGAACCTGGCCCGTCATGAGCTTAAACAGCCCGACGACGATCAAAAGGACAAGCGCCGCCACAAACAGATAGACGGGATACGCCAAAATGGACGCCGACTCTGACAGCCCTCTCAAATTTAAAATCATAATCAGAATCACAAGCAAAACAGCAATGAGCAAATGATGCGGGTGCAAAGCCGGAAATGCCGATGTAATGGCGTCAGTTCCGGCAGAGATGCTTACCGCCACCGTCAGAATATAATCAACAAGCAATGAGCCGCCCGCAATCAGTCCGGGCTTCTCACCAAGATTTTCTTTAGAAACCATATAAGCGCCTCCGCCTTGCGGATAAGCGTAAATAATCTGTCTGTAGGACAGAATCAAAGCTAGCAGCAAAATAAGAACGCCGGCTGCGATCGGAATGGAATACCAAAACGCGGCCGCGCTTACCGCAGCCAAAATGATCAGAATCTGTTCCGTTCCGTAAGCAACTGATGAAAGCGCGTCTGAAGAAAGCATGGCAAGCGCCTTGAGTTTCGTCAGTTTCTGCTCTCCGGCAGCCTGTGATTTCAGCGGTTTCCCAATCAAAAATCTTTTGATTGAATGATACATTTGTTGTCTTCCCCTTTTTTTCATTTTCCGTTTGATTTACAAGCCCTTACTGCTATGATGTCTCCGAATGCTGATTGCATGCCTTATTTCAGGACAGCAAAAAGACACAGAGGCAAACGGATGCCCCTGCGCCATAATCGTGCACAGGTTTCATTCATCTCCTCTCATGAACGCTTACGAGGTTAGCTGTCGGATTCGGGCTTATGAGAGTTGGCCCTACCTGAAAAAGGATTCACCCCAAGCGGCATGACGCGCCGCAAATTGGTTCCCCCGCTCTGGATACAGATTAAGCGATATAGATTATAAAAGAGATCATACTCCCGTCCCGTCCGGTTGTAAAGGGGCTTTTATGCTGTTTCAAAAATAAAAAAATTATCGCCAAAAATGGAAATAAAAATACAAAAAAAGAGGCCTGTTAACGGCCTCTTTTGCTTTCATTACTCTTCACTTTTTTCATTATCCGCTTTTCTTTTTTTCCTTCTTGCCGTCAGCCAGATCAGGCCGGCCGCAATGATCATAAGCGCTGCGAAAACAGCGATATACGTGACGTTCAGTGCTGCGGAACGGCTTTTCGTATCAGCCGATGGACTGCTGTCATCGGATTTGATTTGCTGATGGTTTGAAAACAGCTGCCGGCCGGCCGTTTCATTGACGACGGTTGCGGCGTCGCTTGTGCTGTCTAAAAAGCTGATCAGCTCTTTTGTGACAGCCGCGCCGCTTCCTGATAACGGAGCAAAAACAGCAATAGTGCGGTCTGAGTCCCAAGGTGATTTCTGTGTAAACGCGACTTGTTTCGTCGTCTCATTCAGCATCTGAAACGAAGAAACATCGTAAGCGCCGCTGCGGTCTGACGGCACGAGAAGCTTAGAAGCGTTTGACTTTAAAAGCGGAATTTGCGCCAGACTTCCGATAAACACAACATTCCGGCCTTTGGCGTCTGCTTCCTTCATGTCTGATGCCGTCTTCACGGTAAATGACTGCCGGGCGCCGTTTCCGAATGAATCGGCCACTAAAGAAAGCTCTTTAAGTGTCTGCATAGTCACGTCATCCGGGATGACGATCACAGTTTTCTTATTCACGCTACCCGCAAACGGGAGCGGCCATTGCCCGAAATCCGCTTTCTGCGCCGCATCGCTTACCGGATACGTCAGCGTGCTGCTTTTATCAATATAGACCCATTTGTTTTCGTCACGGTCGATACACGGATTGTTATGTTTCAAACCTGAGGTGACAAATTGCAGATCAATGTATCTGCTGCTGCGCAAAAGCTTCGGATCGATCGGGATGGAGACGTGGTAAAAGCCGTCTTTATCCTTATTGCCGAGATCATCAAGACGCACCGCATTCGGCTGTCCGTTGACCATGACGTTCAGTTCCGCTCTCTCGTCGTCATCACCAGAATCCGCCTTTGTCCGGACCGCTTCCGACGTCTTTAATGTAAGCGAAAACTTGACCTTCCCGTCTTTATCAACAGCGGCCGCCGCAGGGTAAAAGAAATGCTCTGACGCCGTTTTGTTTGATCCGACCGTTACATTTCCCGCGCCGAAATCGTCTAAAGTCAGTTTATTGCCTGTCTTTTCAGCAGCGGGCTGAAGACGGCCGATCATCAGTGAGTCGCCGCTCAGCTGGCCTGAATAAGCGCTGTCTGTCATGACGCGGATTTTTTCTGCCAGTGTTTTGTCTGATTGTGCCGTGACAAACAGGACGGGCTGCCGTTTATCTCCGGCGGTCAGCACCCGTTCAGCGAGAAGGAGTTTGTTGTGTTCTGCTTTGATGTTCCCGCGATCGAAAAGCTCTTTTATTTTGCCGTTCCAATGCTGCCCGGCGCCGATGACAATTGACGGATTGCTGATTTTGCCGGCGGCGGATTCTTTTACGTATGACACTTTCAGCCTGCTGTCAGCCGTTTTCAGAAATCCTTCTGTTTTGACTGCGGCTTCAGCTTCAGCAGAGGTCGGTTTGTCAGGAAGGATAATATCGGTTTCTTCACCCGTATTGCCTGATTGAGCAAACGGATACGGGAAATGGCTCAGATCCGCTCCCTTTGACTTGCTTGCTTCTGAAAGCACGAGGCGGCTGTCGGGATAAATCTTTATCCAGTTCCCTGACGTATCCTGCCTGACGCAGACGCCCTCTTTTAATACGCCGTAAAATTGCAATGATACGTTGTGATAGCCTTGGGCGGCTTGGCTTTTGCTGAGATTGAGCTTTACTGTTTTCCGCTTGGAGCTGCCGTCAAGCTTGATGGATTTGACGGGTTCATTATCAATGGCAATCGTTAAAGAAGACGGAGCTATTAATAAGTTTGACGCCTCGTAATCAATCAGGAGTGACTGATTGGCATTCGAAGCTCCCGCAGGAATCTGATAAGTCAGCTCCGAGCTGTCTTTCGCCCCGTAAAGAGTGATCAGATCGCCCGTCAGCGCCTGCTGCTCTTTTGCGCCGGCGCTTGTTCTGAGGGCGGAACCGTCCGTTTTCAGTTCCTGGGCCGCGGCCGTCTGCCCGTTATATATCAGCAGCAAAAGGCCGGTTATCAATATGATCGCTTTTTTCAAAAAGGTCACCCGCTTTTATTTTGATTGTATCGCTCCGTTTTGTACCACTTGACTTCCTGCTTGAACAAGCGGTGCTTGATCTCTGTGAATAATGACCAGATGACGAGCACGATCCAAGCCTGGGAGTATGTGAAGTACATGAGAAATACGATAAAGAAGTTTTGTTTGTTCATTTCTGTTTTTTCAATGCTTAAGGTAATCATGACCTCGGTCATAAACAGGAAAAAGGCCAGTATCCATAAAATCATCGCCAAAAATCCGACTGCCAGATGCAGGTCGTAAAAAAGATTGATAATAAAAATCGTGTTTGACATGATCACACCGAAGAAAAACAAAAAATACGTAAAAAAGAAATAAAACAGATCGAAGATGATCCGCTTGCGTTTCAGCTTAAAAAATTGGGATAAAAACTTGAGAACGACGTATTGATTGCCGCGCGCCCATCTTGTCCGCTGGCGCCACCAGACCTTCCATGTCTCAGGCTCCTGCTCCCATGTCACAGCCGCCGGGAAAAAGCGGATATGGTACCCGAGATTATAGACGCGGATCGTCAGCTCTGTATCCTCCGCCAGCGCCTTATCATCCCAGCCGCCGAGCCGTTCGATAATGCTCCGCCTGATCGCAAAGTTCGTTCCCGGGATGGTGGCGATTTTGAACCATTTCCATCTGCCGCCCTGCGCCATCCATTGAAAGCAGATGGTTTCAATATTGATAAACTTCGTCAGGAGCGTTTTGGCCGCGTTGATGACACGGAATTTCCCGACAACCGCTCCTGCTTTCTCATCATTCATCAGACCGAGAACCAGGTAGTACACCGCCATTTTTTCCGGCGTATTGTCCGCATCATATACGCAGATCACGTCTCCGTTCGATTCGGCAAACCCTGAGTTCAGCGCCGAGGATTTTCCTTTTCCGGCGTTCGGGGGCTTTGTGACAACCATTTTAATGAAATCATACTGACGGGAAAATTCCTTGACGATGTCTCCCGTCCGATCGGAGGAATTATCGTTAACGACGATGATCTCAAGCCTGTCTTTCGGATAATACAGATTCACCATCGCCTTCAGCGTCTGCCTGATGACGACTTCCTCATTATGCGCGGGAATCAGGACGCTGACCTTCGGGAGCTCCCCCGCCTTTGCGCGCCATTTCGGAATGTTTTGTTCGAAGGTCATATAATGCCTGAATCCGCCCTGCATCAGAAACATGTGATAGAGAAGCATCACCCATATTAAACTTAATGAGATAAAAAACAGAATGTTACTCAAGGGTTCTTCTCTCCTTAAAGATTCGTTTTTTTAATGTGGCGCGCAAATAAAGGACGTAGCATGCGAACATGATGATAAACAATAACACCACGCCGGAGAGAATCCAAAGCGCTTTTTCCAGAGGCGTCTGCTGGTGGTGATTGAAAAAGGATGTTATCGGATGAATCTTGTTTTCCACATGAATGGTTCCGTCTCCGTCCGTTTTGATTCTGACGCTGTCCGACGTTACCGTCTGCTTCGTTTTCTTCAGATCGAGCCACTCTCCGCCGGGGATTCTTTCCATCTGATTGACGAGCTCGGGGAGGTATTTCATGCCGAGATACGGATGGTAGAAACCTCCCGCCACTCCGCCGCCGAAGTCAATCATCTGCGAGATATGATCCTCCATATCTCCGAGCGGATTTTCTTTTGAGTTATCGGCATAACCGATGGTTTCAGGGTACAGCGTCATCCCGTCCAGCATAGCCGGCTTTGAGACGAACGGAGGGGCGCCCGAGGTTTTCCACGTCGCACCGCTGAGCTGCACTTGCCCGAAAATGCTGGAGAAATAAGAAGATGCGATTGTGTAGCCTTCTTCAGACATGGTATAGTGCGGCGCTTCGAATGACAGCGGATAAAGACCGAGCTCTGTCAGGTCATCAATCGCCTGCTCCAGCTTCGTTCTCGTGTAGATTTTCTCTTTTTCACGGAAAGGCTTCACATACGCCCGGTACGCTTTTTCATTCGGAAAATCCTGTTCCTTTTCAAGTTTGACCGGAGCATCGTCCGCATTTTCTGACGTAATCGGCTGATCCGCTTTGGCATCCCAAAATTCAAAGCCTTCTCCCGTTTCGCTGTACCGGTATGCGTGCGTATAGCCGTGGATAATGATGCTGCCGCCCATTTGCTGAAGTTTTTTCAGGACGCTGACCATTTTCGGCTTGTCCGCCAGATATACTTTTTCTCCGTTTTCCGGATTGAGGTAGACGGGAATCACCGCCAGAATAAACGGTATGTGTCGTTTATGCAGGTAAGCGCCCGCTTCGTAAAGCAATGTTTCATCGGACATCGGGCTGATGTCTTCAAGCCGCAAATAAAGGAGAGTGCCGCCCTCTGATTCTCCAAACGCCTTGCGCAGTTCTTTCGCCGTCAGAAACGAATCATTTAACAGACTGGTCACACCGAAATAATAGTCAGAGCGCGCCGTTTTCCACATAAAAGGGCGGGTGCTGCCGTCACCGGACCGGTATGTATAAAGGGGCTCCCCTTTTACTCCCGCTGCACCGAGCACGGACATTCCTTTTTCAAGCGGCATGTCTGTTTTTTCTTTCTTACTGTAAATGCGGTATACCGTTTCTTTTTCTGTGAGGGACAACCCCGCAAATCGGTTGAATTGGCCGGCGTTATAGCCGATGCTGATAAGCTGCTGCGGCATGCTGCCGATCAGCGACACAAATGGTTTGCTGAGCTTTTTCTTCGTGACGCCGTAATAGATGACGCGCCGATTCTTTTTGAGGTCGGCGGCTGTGATATCTCCGTCGCTTTTCACGGTCACGGCGGATGAGAAATGGCCCGCGATCAAATCAAGCATTTTGACTTCAGCGGTTTCTTCGCCGTCCGCGCTTGTATAAATAATGAGAATGCCGTCCTTTTTGTCTGTTGCTCCCGCCGTACAGGGAATATAGACCGCCGTAATCATGAAGAGCGCCGAGAGTAAGAGACGTATCCATTTAGAGTTCATTCATCATCATCTCGTTTTCCAGTTCATTTAAGAATTGATCGGCTGTCTGTAAATCTTTTCGGTACGCCAAGTAACATACACGGAAGGTGATGGAGACGTATTTACCGTTTTGCAGCCGGTACGTATCCAATTCCTTTTTCAGCTTCGCCAGAACGGCCGGCATGTTTTCTTCAGGCGTATGGGTCAGCACGATGCCGAACCGTTCGGCGGACGGCCTGAATTTTTTATCTGTTTCCCGTACGCTTGACCGGATTTGACGGCTGATAAATGCCAGCAGGCGGTCGGTCTCTTTTTCTCCGTAGAGAGATTTGAATTCCTTGAAATAATGCATGTGCAGCAGCAAAAAAACAAAGGAATTGCCGTAGCGTTCCGCCCGCTTGATTTCCTCAGACAGTTCCAGCTTCATCCGGAGATGGTTGTCAAAGCCCGTCACCCTGTCGACGGCGACAAAGCTCGTGATCTCTTCCCGCAGCTGCTTCACTGAGCGCTCAAGCCCCTTGGCCAAATCGTGTATTCTTCCCGATATGTAGGAAAAGACGAGCAGCGCAATCCCCCAAACGGCCAGCATCTGCAGACCTTCGGCACCGGCAGACGCCATAAAGCTTCCGGTCTGAAACCACAGGAGCAGGCTGCCGAGAACAAATAAGACGAGTAAGGTGATAACGAGCGCGTAGATCGCCCCGAACCATAAGCCGGCTCCCGCGACAAGCAATGTGATGCAGGTTATCAGAAGCCCTGCGGATTGCTGTGACACATAGTAAATAAAAAAAGACAGCAGCGCTAACATAACTGCTGTGTAGCTGCACAGTTTTTGTGATTCATTGAATGATATGTTCATTAAACAATTTCCTTTCAGCCAAAAGCGGCAGCAGGTTATCGAAAGAATGTGTATCGCTCCCGCTCATATAGCCGCCGTAATCAGGTTTCAGCGTGTCCAGCGTTTCAAATGAAGTCATTCTTTCATAAAGCGATCTGATGACAGCCGGATCAGCTTTTTGCTCTGTTAAAAAAAGAACGGCTAGAGCGTAAACGGACGGTGACTCGTATTGAACCGCCGGCTCCTTCGTGTCTGCGATGTACCGTCCGTACAGCTGTCCGCGCGACTTCCATTCTTCTATGATCCACTTTGACAGCGCGGCGGCTTTGTCATCGCCCCGCTTCAGATTCACGGCGGCATACAGCTGATCGATGACATTGACCTCGCTGTCATATTTGTATTCCTTAGTTTCGGTATTGAACGATTTCGGCAGAAAACCATTTTTCAGGGGCGCAAGATTGAGAACATCAAGGTTCCGGTTTTCCGTTTTCTCATCGATAATCCCCTGCTCTCTGAGCATCTGTAAGGCGCCGGGGCTGACATAGGACAACGTCACGGTCTTTGATGCGGCATTTGAAGCGGCATCGTAATAATCCGTAAAATACCCTTCATTCATATTGTATTTTTCCAGCGCCTTCCCGATCTGCACCGCTGTTTTCCCGTATTCACTGTTTCCCCACAGGGTTCCGGCCTCATTCAGACAGTTCATGATTCTGAAATCGTCAATCAAGGCATTGGTGCCGCTCGCTTTATTCCCTGCAATTTTCCACGACACGAGCCCGTTGTCCGTCAAAAATGAATCGGTAAGAAGCTGATATTGGGCTTGAAATTGCCGTTCATCTTTCCTGCCGAGCAAAAATTCCATCCATAGTCCGAGAGACTCAGATAAATATTCCGGCTCACCGGATATGTTCGTCCGGATCATCCCCCGCCCGTTCATCAATTTATGATAAATAAAATGCTCTGCGGGCTGAAGCGGTCCGGACGGTTCAGCAGCCGTCTGTTTTTCGGTGCCGGCCTCCGCGCATCCCGCCGTCAGCACGATTGAAATCAAAAGGATCATCAGACTAAAACCGAATCGCTTCACATACCATCCTCCTATTTTGTAATTCCTTTTTTATACCTATATCTTATTTTTCACAAAGCTATTTTTACTATATAAGAAACGATAAAAGAATACTAGCATATTTTCACATTGGGAAATTTTGAAATAGGGGTGCCGCCGATTCACCTTTTCCCTTTTTTGTTTGGATTTCATTCCCAATACAGTGAAAACACGACAAAAGGCAGCATTTCTTTACAAATGCTGCCTTTCTCTGATTTATTTATCCAGGCCGAGTTTTTTCAGCTGTTCTGCCAGCGCGTTGTTCATCGGCTCCTCTTTATTTTGGGTTTTCATATAAGAGTTGATGTCCCGCTTGGATGCGCGTCCGGATTTATCTTTCGCCTTGCGCTTTTCAAAGACGGACAGTTTCTCCCGGTGGCCGCATACACATGCGAAGGTTTGGCCTTCACCCTGGCCGCGAAGCTCCATTTTCTTATGGCAGTTCGGACAGCGGGCGTTGGTTTTTCTCGCCACCGTTTTTCGGCTGCCGCATTCCCGATCCTGACACACGAGCATCGTGCCGCGTTTGCCGTTGACTTTAAGCATCATCTTGCCGCAATCAGGGCAGGCGGTGCCTGAAATGTTGTCATGTCTGAAGGTTTGGCTGCTGTTTTTGATTTCCTTCACCGTGTTGTCCGCATATGTTTTCATGTCTTTAATAAACACGGCGGATTTCAGTTTGCCCGCTGCGATGGCGGAGAGCTTTTGCTCCCACTCGGCGGTTAACGCCGGCGATTTTAAATCTTCCGGGACGAGCTGTAAGAGCTGCTTCCCTTTTGACGTGATGAAAATATCTTTTTCTTTTTTCTCGATTAAGAAACTGTTGAACAGTTTTTCAATAATATCAGCGCGGGTGGCGACTGTTCCGAGTCCTCCGGTTTCACCCAATGTTTTCACAAGGTTCTTCTCTTCTCCCTGCATAAAGGCGCTTGGGTTCTCCATCGCGGATAACAGCGTGCCTTCATTAAAACGCGCCGGCGGTTTCGTCTGTCCGCTCGTTTCTTTCAGCGACGAGACGGACAGGCGCTGACCCTGCTGAAGGGCCGGGAGCGTCTGATCTTTGTCTTCCTCATGATCGTCGTCATCCTCGTACATATCGTACACGGCTTTCCAGCCCGGCGATTGAACGGTTTTCCCTTTTGCGGTAAATGTTTCGCCGCCGATATCGGCTGTGACCTTTGTTTCTTCGTATTCGAACGCCGGCATTAACACAGCGAGAAAACGTTTGGCGATCAGATCGTAAAGCTTGCGTTCTTTGTCGCTGAGGCTTGAAAGAATCAGCGGCTCCTCTGTCGGAATGATGGCATGGTGATCCGATACTTTCGCATCATTGACGAATCCTTTATGCGCTTTGACGCCGCGCTTCAGTATTTGATTGACGTATTGTGCGTACGGCTTGACTTCCATGCCGTTTAAACGGTCTTTTAAAGTCGGCACGATGTCGGCGGAAAGGAATCTGGAATCCGTCCTCGGGTACGTGACAAGCTTGTGCTGTTCATAAAGCTTTTGAAGCACGGACAGCGTCTCTTTTGCGGAAAAACCGAAGCGCTTATGAGCGTCCCGCTGCAATTCCGTCAAGTCGTAAAGACCGGGAGCGAAGCTTTTCTTCGCCGTTTTTTTCAATTCTGAAATGACTGCCGGCTTTCCTTGGAGATCTTTTGCCAAACGGCCGGTCACCGTCTGGTCGAACGTTCTTGTCTGCTTTGTTTTTTTATCCTGCCATGTCAGCGTCAACTGATCAGCAGCCGCGCGGAGACCATAATATGGGACGGGTGTGAACGCCTGAATGTCCGCTTCACGCTTGGCGATCATCGCCAGTGTCGGAGTCTGGACGCGTCCGCATGACAGCTGCGCGTTAAATTTTGTCGTCAGGGCGCGGGTCGCGTTGATGCCGACGATCCAATCTGCTTCCGCTCTGGCGACGGCGGAATGATACAGATTTTCGTACTCTTTGCCGCTGCGAAGCTTTTGGAATCCTTCTTTAATCGCCTTGTCTGTCACAGAGGAAATCCACAGCCGCTGAATCGGTTTGCGGACGTTTGCCTTTTCGATAATCCAGCGGGCCACAAGCTCCCCTTCCCGCCCTGCGTCTGTTGCGATTACGATCTGGCTGACGTCTTTCCGGACAAGCTGGGCTTTGACCGCATTGAACTGCTTTCCTGTTTTTTTGATGACGACGAGCTTCAAAGGCTCCGGAATAATCGGCAGATCCTCAAGCCGCCATGATTGATATTCTTTGCCGTACCCTTCAGGATCAGCGAGCGTTACCAAATGCCCGAGCGCCCATGTGACGATGTAGCGGTCGCCTTCAAGATATCCGTTTCCTTTTTTATGACACTTCAGAACGCGGGCCAAGTCCCGGCCGACTGAAGGTTTTTCAGCTAATACAACTGTTTTTGACATACTTTTTCACTTCTCTTTCTTTCACACTCATCCTGTTATTATAACAGACTTCCTCACGCTCTCTCTAATCGAGGACGTTTTTTGTGTCAATTTCTGAGAAAATGACATGGGTCACGGTTTGGGCATACGGAGAGGTGCGGTCGATGAAGTGTTCGATCGTTTCCAGGCTGTCCGCGTTCATCTTCAGCATATAACACGCCGCGCCGGCAATCCGAAAACAAAATTCAATGTTGGGAATGGATTGAATGTAGGTTTTAAATTGATCGTATTTTCCGTTTTTCACTGTCGCCTCGACAATACAGGAAACGGGAAGCCCGATCTTTTTTTGATCAACGTCCAACGTATAGCGCTTAATGACGCCGAAGGATTCAAGCTGCCTGACACGCTCTGTGACCGACGGGGCTGACAATTTGATTTTTCTGCCCAGCTCCCGCATGGACAGGCGGCTGTCCCGCTGCAGCTCTTTTATGATGCTCAGATCAACATTATCTAGTTTCATGACTGTAGTCCTTCCTTACCTTTTTGGCTATATTATCAAGAGAAATCCGAAAAATGACAAGAATAACAATCTGAAATGAGGAAGGTTTTTTCAGGAACAGACGCGAAATGGTCATATTAGGACTGCCCATTGCTTATAGTATAGAGGAAAAAAGATGTCTGACAGGAGGGAATTGTATGTTACACACGCCGATCGGCAGGCTTCGCACGATGGGTTTTATTGAAGGCATGTCGCTTTTGGTGCTGCTGTTTATCGCGATGCCGCTGAAGTATTGGGCTCATCATCCGCTCGCCGTCACCATTGCCGGCTCCATTCACGGCGGTTTGTTTATCATTTATTTGGCAGTGCTGGCGTATGCGGCGTTTACCGTCAAATGGCACGTGAAATGGTCAGCCGCCGGTTTTATCGCGGCCTTTATCCCATTCGGCAATTTTATTTATGATCGCGGCCTGAGAAATTATAAATGAAAAGCTCCTCTTTTTTGCAGAGGAGCTTTTTTTATGCGTTACATCCATTTCGTCACCCAGGCGATATAATAAGCGCCGGGGAGGAATACGAGCTGGGCGAGAAGCGTGCCCGCGACCCTTGAGGTCACCATCGTCAATGATGTCCATTTTAAGGAGACATAGCTGCGCTTGCCCTTCGCCACATCGTCTGCCAGTACGGATACTTTCGGATCAACAAACACGGCCAACAGCATGGTCGCAACCCCGTTGATTAAACCTGATGCCATCACCGCCGTCGTGCTGTGCTCAGGCGCCAGAAGGCCGGCGTACAGTGCGGACAGGACGCCGATCGTGTAAATGGACGTGATGACCATATTAATGACAAACAAGCGTTTCGGGATCATTCGGAATTGAAGCCCTTTTAAATAGGAGACGGACGGCAGTCTGATATAAGAACGCGCATGCTTCAGACCGTTCAGTGAAAACCCTTTTTTAAATACCTGCATGACGGAGCCTCCTCCGTCCGCCAAGTGTATAATCGCCCTGGTGAATAACGCGACGAATGTCGGCAAAAGACAGATGCCGAGTATCGTTCCGACCGTGGAGCCGAATATTAAAAACCGAAACTGAGCGCCCACAACAGATAGGGCGTTTGATCCGGCGGCATCAATCAGATGTCCGGTAAACGGCTGCTGGACCATGTTTGACATGCGCGACACGATGACCATGACATTAAATAATGACAGCGCGGACGCGATAAATCCGACTCTCGCGCCGGAAAGCCGTGTTGCATAAGCAAGCGTTTCAACCGAATGTATCAGCAGCAGAAAACAGAAGATAAACAGTACTTGTGAAGTAATAACATGCAATGTATGATTCCTCCAAATCTTTTCATACTGATTAGACTCTGCAGAAAGCGGCGAGGTTTCGGCCGATCAAATAAAAAAACCGCCCGGATGTCCGGTGCGGTTTTGTCTTATTCTTTTCTTACGCAAATAAATAATATATGGTTTCCCGCCTTAGCCCGCGGGTGATTCGTAAATTACAGTTCCGACAGAATCATTCTTCGAAAGTAAACACCATGGAAGTTCTTGAACACAAGACAACGAAAGCCCTACCTCTCAATCGTCACTGCGGCTCCGAAGCCGCGCCGGTGTGAATTGTAAAACAAAAAGTCTTTTTTCCATCTCTTCGTTAGGGGCGAATATCAGAAGGAAAAGAATAAGCTCAGCTTTTTTTCAAGCTGTCTGTTGAAGCCTGAAGCTTCTATATCAAAACAGAAAAAAGAAGTTTACTTTCTTTTTTATTTGCATGTTGTCACTTAGCAGTTAATTATAACAGATTGCCCCCGAATGATCAAATGATTTATTAAAGTTCCAGCTCGGCCGGCGTTTTTTCACCCGCGTTCATGAGCTTGATCTGCTTCGGTTCAATTTCAAGAATCACCAGGTTCGGATCGTCTTTTCCTTCGAACCAGCGTTCCAGTTTCGAATCCCACAGCTTTTCTTTTAAATCTGCTGAGTTGTTCAATTTGGCGGTTCCGGCCACTTCCACATAAGCGTCACCGAATCCGTCACCGTCATACCCTAACAAGATATGAACATTCGGATTGTTTTCAACTTCTTCCGCTTTATGAGTGTCTTTGCTCGTCGGCGTGTAAATTGTTAAGCCGTCATGGAAAAATGTCATGTAGCGTGAATGCGGCTTGCCTTGCTCTACCGTCGCAAGCGAACCGACTTTATGATGATCCAGTACTTCAAGCACTTTTTCTTTGATTTCATTTTGATTCATGCAGAATCACTCCTTTTTAACGTCTCCGCTGTTACTTTTCCACATTGGGGAGACATTTAAACCAAGAAATGTGCTCTTCTGCCGTTCTTCGCTCCATTCCCGCTTCAGCATGCTGTAGTTCACCGTGTCATGGCAGGCGCCCTGTACGAAAATGCCTTCTCTCGTCAGTCCCTCTTTCTGAAATCCGAGCCGTTCCGCCACCGCCCTGCTTTTTGTGTTTTTTTCAGCGGCGCTGATCATGCCACGGTTCAGCCCGAGGTTCTGAAATGCATGGGTGATAACCGCCCTGCAGCTTGCGGTGATGATGCCGAATCCTTCATGCTCCCGATCCAGCCAGTAGCCGATCTCTGCTTTTTGATTGACTGTATCGACATTATGGATGCTGATCATGCCGCAAAACCGGCCCTTTACAAAAATTCCGGCGTCGAAACCATTCTCTTCCGCGTATTTATAGCGCCATTCCGGAATGATCACATCGCGGTACGTATCGATATCAGCCAGTTCTTCCGCCCAGCTGAGCCATTCGCTGAGATGGTTTTGATTTCGCTTCATAACAGAATACAATTCGTCCGTATCTTCTTTGGCAAGCAATCTGATCGTCAGATGTTCCCGGATTTGACAGGAAAACACGATCACACCTTCTTTCCTTTATTAGCCATTATACAGGTAAATTCATTTTTTTCCATACAAAAAAAGATGAGGCGCGCAGCCTCATCTTTAAATACGCGGGTCGGTAAAAACGTCGTGATCATCCGTGCTTGGCGATGACATTTCCGTAACGACCGCCCCTTCTTCTCCCGCTTGGAACCAATGTTTTGTATCCGGCGGAATGGTGTATTGTTCGCCCGGTTCCAGCACAATTTCATTCCAGACGGTGTAGTATTCCTTATCTTCTTCCGGCGGGAGGACGCTTGGGTTCTCTGCCTTTTCGCCTTCTACGTAGAGATACACCTTCCCCCAGCGGCAGCGGAATGTCTCTTGTTTTCCCTTTTCGCCGCCGACCGGCGGATGACGGTGTTCCGGACACGTCTGGCGCGGGAAGAGCACCAATTCTTTTGAACAGTAGCGGTCGGTATTCACGTAAATAAACAGCTGAAGTCCGGTTTCCTCAAGCTTGCCTAAGCCGTAATCCATGATTTGAATCTCTTCGACTTCATCATCAGTCAGAACGATTCCCGCTTTTTGATAGTATGCATTTACGTCTTGCTTCGCTATCGTCATGCTTCAGCCTCCTTATGTGGTCACAAATCTGCCGCCGTTGACATGCAGCGTCTGTCCGGTCATATAAGATGATTCATCTGAGGCCAAAAGCACATAGCAGCCGACATGCTCAACAGGCTGGCCTGCCCGGCCCATCGGCGTATCCTGACCGAAGGAAGCGACGGTTTCTTCTGAGAATGTCGCCGGAATAAGCGGTGTCCAGATCGGTCCCGGCGCCACGGCGTTGACACGGATACCGTCGTTGACGAGCGCTTGCGCCATGGATCTCGTAAAACCGTTAATCGCGCCTTTCGTAGCCGTGTAGTCGATCAGCTGCGGATTGCCTGTGTAAGGATTAATGGATGTCGTATTGATGATCGCGCTGCCCGGCTTCATGTAATCAATTGCTTTTTTAGTCAAATAAAATTGTGAGTAAAAGTTTGTCTTAAAGGTTCTGTGAAGCTGCTCACTTGTAATGTCTTTAATGCTTTCTTTCGGATGCTGTTCCCCGGCGTTATTCACGAGAATATCAAGACGTCCGAATTCTTCAACCGTTTTTTCAACGGCTTCATTGCAAAAGTCTTCCTCACCGACATCGCCGGAGATTAACAGACATTTTACGCCTTCTTCTTCCACTCGTTTTTTTGTATCCTCCGCATCTCCGCTTTCATCAAAATAGACGATCGCGACATTTGCGCCTTCCTTTGCGTAAGCGACCGCTACGGCGCGTCCGATACCGCTGTCGCCTCCTGTGATAAGCGCGGTCTTCCCTTTTAGTTTATCAGCGCCTTTATATTCTTTGTATTCGTAAACAGGCTCCGGATTCATTTCGTTCTCAATGCCCGGCTGGCGGTTTTGTGATTTTGCAGGGAATTCCTTCGGATAGTTTTCCATGTCAAGTTCCTCCTTATTGTTCGTTGTCATACTTCTTGTCTACCTCTGCTGTCTTTTGGATAAACATGAATGAGACAGTTCAAAACGTTTTCGGAGAAAAATGTTTCACATGAAACGCAAGAAAAAAACCCGGCTGGCAGCCGGGTTTTTGATTTCAATTATGAACGTACCGCTTGTTTGCGGAGTACGTCTTTTCTCACTTTTCCAAGGTTGTTTTTCGGAAGTTCGCTGACGAACTCAATCTCCGGAATTTTAAAGGCAGCAAGACGTTCTTGAAGGAATCGGGTCACTTCTTCTTCTGTCAGGTCTTCTCTGCCGTTTGTCACGATGAACGCTTTCGGTTTTTCACCGTAAAGCGGATCAGGGATACCGACAACCGCCGTTTCGAGAATTCCCGGCACTTGCTGAATGACCTCTTCAATCTGGTCAGGATAAATATTGTCGCCTCCGTAGATGATGACATCTTTATAACGTCCGGTGATAAAGATAAATCCGTCTTCATCCACATATCCGGAATCGCCCGTATGGAACCAGCCGTCTTTCAGCACTTTTCGTGTCGCTTCTTCGTTACCTTCGTACCCTTTGAATAAAAACGGATTTGTCACAACGACTTCTCCGATTGAGCCTTGCGGAAGGACTTCGCCTGTTTCCGGATCTTCAATGCGGACGTCCACTTCTTCCATCGGTTTACCCGCAGAAGCGGCTTTATCCATTCCCATTTGCGGATTCCAAGAGCTGATGCCCCACGCTTCAGTGCTTCCGTATCCGTGCATGAGCGGAATGCCGATGTCGCGATACTGCTGGATCAGGCTGCTTGGCACCTTTGTTCCTCCAGTCATCAAATAAACGATAGAAGACATGTCAGTCTGGTGCTTTTCCCAGGCTTTCAGCAAGTATGTGTAATAGACAGGAAGCGCCATGATGGTTTGAATTTTCTCTTTTTCGATGAGCTTCAAGTTTTCTACAGGGTCCTGATTTTCTGTCATAATGAATGTCGTTCCGCTCATCGTGCCGACCATCTGGCAGATAATCGCGCTCGTATGGTAATTCGGATGGCATGCTAAGAAGCGGACATTCTGCATTCTCCCTGTGTATGCCAATGTCGCTTTTACGTAGTTGTATATGCCGCCGTGAGTGATCATGCAGCGTTTCGGATTGCCAGTAGTACCCGAGGTAAACATCAGCAATGCCGTATCGTTTTCGGACACCGTTTCAACGTCCGGTGTATCGCCGGAGCCTGTCAATAAAGCGTCAAACTCAGGTGTTGTCTCCGCAGCTGTTCCGGTCACGACCTTCAGTTTAAGAGAAGATGCAAGCGCAGGAAGCACTTCTTCCATAATCTCTTTAAATTCAGTGCCGTAAAAAACAGCTTTCGGTTCACAGGCAGCTAAAATGCCTTTCATTTCATACGGTGTTAATTGCCAGCTGACCGGCACAACCACCGCTCCGATTTCAAGTGCCGCAAACATGACGATAGATGACGCGTGGCCGTTTTTACAAAGCATCGCCACTCTGTCGTCTTTTTTTATTCCTTTATCAAGAAGCGATTGCGCAAGCTGGTTGATTCGTTTTCGATATTCCGCGTAAGTCAGGGTATGCGCACCGCTTTTTACAGCTTCGATCTCTTCGCTATTTGAAATGTCGTGCAGAATCAGATGCTGTAATGTCTCCATATTTTCATCTCCCATAATCATAAATCACAAAAAACTCTGTCAGATTTTCTTCCTCACGCAACCCATTTTAAACCAAAAAATATAACTTGTAAAACTATTTTGTTTTAGAACTATTCCATTCGTGAATGATACAATAGTCCCATGTTTTAGTTTCTTCCCTTCCCATTACCCTCATACATGCAGAAAAAAACACACCCCATATGAGGGGTGCACCATCTGTTCAGCGCTGTCCTTTTTCCTGAATAAAATGATAAAACAGCCTGTTTAAACGTTTGTATAAATCGGCCTGATCCTCAGTCTGGAAGGCTTTTATACTGGCTTCGGATTCAATGATGGCCGAGCTGACCGCACTTAATATTTCCGATCCTTCAGCGGGCATATCAGCCGGCGCCATCATCACTAAAGCGCGGCCGACGGTCAGGGAATTTCCGTCCATGCCTTTGACACTGCATGGAACTGTCAAATCATAAATTTTGAAAAAAGGCGTGACAATTTCTTCATTTTTGAGATGGTACAACGCCATTGCCGTTCCCGGAATGCCGAGCCCGCCCTGTTCCTCACGCTCTGAAAGGCGTTGTGCGGTTTTTTGGGCATTATGAACCAATCCTTCTTCCTCCAGCATGGCAAACATACGGTTCAAAAACAGCTCATACGCCGTGTTTGAATCAATGAATTTGATCGAAAAGTTCCCCAGCACGCTTTGGATAACCGCCGCATAATGCGCCAGACGCCCGGCCGCTTCCAGCATATCAGGCGTCTCCGGCTGGTTCTCCTCTCTTCTGCCGTTTCTTTTCTTGTCAAGAATCAGCGGAATCTTTCTTTTGATGTACTGCTTGACCTGATCGGCGTCTTCTTCATTTAAAAGCGGACTGACCATGACATAATCAATGTTTTCATACGGGATCGGCACGGTGGATACGATCATGTCGTACGCTGCGGTATCACGGTCCTTCAGTTCAATAAGGGAGGACATATCAAAGGAACGGATTTCCGGGAGCTCTTTTTTCAGTCTGGATGCGAGCATTTTGGACGACCCGATGCCGCTTGAACAGACGATCAGCGCTTTGATTTTCGCTTCTTCCCGTTTGATTTCCAGGGCGGAGCCGAAGTGCAGAACGATGAAAGCGATCTCATCATCAGGAAAATGAAGCCCCGGAAAGAATTTTTCCATTCCTTCTTCTACAGCCATATACAGCAGGAAGTAGTCGCGTTTAATTTGCTGAGTCATCGGGTTGTACATGTCGATACTCTCTTTTACCCGGTTGATCGCAGGTTCGAGATGGGCGATTAAACCGTCGTATAAAGAGCCGTTTTCCGTCAGATCCATTTTAATTTTTTCTGAAATGAAGCCGATCAGCTGCTTTGTTTGCAAAGCCGTTTCAACTTCAATGTTCTCGGGCTTGAATTCGGTTTTGTATTGGCGGTTGGCGCTCCGTAAATGGATGGTGATGTAGCCGATCTCAGCCTCCGGTATCGAAACACCGAAGGCTTTTTCAAGCTCTTTTGCCATTTCGAGCGCGGAGCCGTATTCCTTCGTCTGCTGCAGCGCTTTTAGTTCAGAAGCCTCCATCGTGATGGTTTCTCCGAGTCTGATCCGCTCCATCGCAAAGGTTAAATGAACCGCCAGCGCCATATAGGAGCTGTCAGATAAGGCGATCGAAATTTTTTCCTTGAGCTCAATCAAGAGCCGGTCCATTTTCAAGAGTTCCGCTTTATTTACGACGCCGAACATTTTATCAGCAGCGTCGGGTTTTCCTTTAATATTCAATTCAACCGCTTCCAAAAAGCTTTGAATATCAAGGCGGTTGACCATGAGATTGCCGACGATTTTCCGTTTCGCATTTTCCGGTCCCGTCAGCTGAATGCCGAAGCCTCTTTTTCGGATCAGCGTCAAGCCGAAGGGCGCAATCCAAGTCTCCAGCTCATCAAGATCATAACTGATCGTCGCGTTTGTCACTTGGAGTTCGTTCGCCAGACTGTAGAGCTTGATCGGATCTTGAGACTCTAATAGTGAACATAGGATTAAAAGTTTCCGCTCCTCAGCGCTGTATTCATGCTGTTCAAAGGACAGGTCTGACAGGAGCTTCTGTTTATCCTCCGGGTTTCCCACCGCTTTCAGTCCTTTGCCGGGCTGTTTATCAAGTGCCAGACCGAATGATTCCATCAGCGGTTTGATTGTTTTTAACTCGCGGTGAACGGTTCTCGTGCTGACTTGTAAAGCTTCCGCCAGTTCATGCACTGTTTCGTACCGGTTCTGCAGTAAAAGATGTTTCATTAATTTTTGTTCTCTCGCTGTCATATACATGAAACGCGCCTCCAGATTTTCTAGTTGTGAGGGATGCGGCACATGGGGGGTGCTTCCGGGGAAAGTGTTGTAATTAAAAATATAAAACGCTTTCAATGATTATTCAACCATTTTCTAATGGCAATTTGGCACTGGTCCGTGTGACAGTATTGAATAAGAAAAATGTGTCAGATAATATGCCATGATGCTTGGTTCCTTTCATCTGAACAGCTATACTTCAAAGTGACCTTACTTGTTTTTAGACATTGCACACCACATAAACAACGCCCGGGAAGATACCTTCCCGGGCGTTTGTTTTGTTTATGGAATATCATAACCTTGGACACTTGTATAAACCCGAAACCATTGATCATGGCTGAGTGTGTAAGCTGATGCACGCACCGCGGCGAAAATGCGGCTCTGTTTTCCGCTGCCGACAATCGGCATGATATCCGCCGGATGGGTGAACAGCCATGCGTACATGACTTCGTCAATGGACGCGGCGCCGATTTCTTCCTGTACGGAACGAAGCGCGGCGCGGATCCGGACGTCCTTATCTGATTGGCCTGTAAAAACGCTTCCGCCCGCAAGCGGTGACCACGCCATCGGCGGGATGCGTTTTTCCTGACAGAAATCCAGCGTGCCGTCATGAATATTTTCCAGCTCGTAAGCAGAAATTTCAATTTGGTTCGTGATGAGCGGATCATCCAAATAGGATTCGAGCATTCTGTACTGGTGCGCTTTAAAGTTTGACACTCCAAAATATCTGACCTTGCCCGAGCTTTTCAGCGCATGAAACGCTTCAGCCACAGCTTCCGGGTCCATAAGCGGGTCCGGTCTGTGAATGAGCAGCACATCGAGATAATCCGTATTCAGATTCAAGAGCGACTGCTCAGCCGACGCTAAGATGTGAGATTTCGACGTATTATAATGGTGCGTCTTGTTGCCGGGCCGTTCCGGTGACTCAATGACGATCCCGCATTTTGTGACGATTTCGATTTGCTCCCTTATTGAAGGTGAAAGGGACAAAGCACCGCCGAACAGCTTTTCACATGTATAACTGCCGTATATATCGGCATGGTCGAAGGTGGTAATGCCTTGGCTGATACACCATTCAATCAGATCCAGCAGCTCTGTGTCCGAATAATTCCATTCGTTCAGACGCCAAAGCCCGTGTATCACTCTTGAAAATTCCAGGTCTTCAGCCAATTGAATACGCTGCATGTGAAATCCCCCTTTTTCTTAGTGAGCCCTTGTATCTCTGTTTTTAGGAATTGCCCATGCTGTTTCATTCTGCTTCGGCGGCTGATTTTCCTTTCAGCCCGCAAAAATCGTCATTTAATGATTCTGAAACTGCTTTTTCGCTTTTTCAACGACGTAATGGCTTCCGCCGCGTTTTTTGACGTCTTGAATCATCATCGCGATCAAGAGGTCTTTCTTTTTATAATCGTAGCCGACAAACCAGCCGTTTTCTTTGCCGTCTTTATCTTCTTTTGACGTTTTCAGCTCGGCTGTGCCGGTTTTTCCGGCTACGGTAATGCCGCTTACGGCCGGCTGATATGCAGAGCCGCGCGGATCTTCAACGACGCCTCTCAGCCCTTTTGTGATTTCTTCGGCATTGGCTTTGGATACCACTTGCTTATGCCAGATTTGCGGTGTTTTTTCTCCGTCTTTGATTAATGTCGGTTTGACAAGATTTCCGTCTGTTACAAATGCGGTATAATCAGCCGCTAAGTGCAGCGGAGACATCAGCATCTGCCCTTGGCCGTAGCCCGTATCTCCGAGAAGAATTTCGGAATCAAGCTTGCCATTAGCGATTGACGACTTTTCAATCGGGAATTGATACGGAATGTCTTCGTCAAAGCCAAATGTTTTTAATCCCTTTGTAAACGCGTCCGCTCCGGCGTCTATGGCATTTTGCGCAAAGTAGATGTTGTCCGATGTAATCAGCGCGTTTTCGAGATCCACTTCATTCAGACGCTCTGATACGCGTGTGACATGGTAACCGCCCCAGCTTGAATCTTTCTGCCACTCTTTTCCGGTGATTTTTTTCTTTTCTGACGCTTTCAATGTGCCGTTTGTCAGGCCGACTGCCGCGGCAATCGGTTTAATCGTTGATCCCGGTGCATACAGCTTGTTGAATTTCGCTGAAAACGGATTGTCTTTATTTTCATTCAGCTTTTTCCATTCTTTTCCGCTCCAGCCGAAAATAAAGCCGTTCGGATCATAAGACGGTGCGCTGACAAGCGCGAGGGTCTCTCCCATTTGCGGTTCAAGGGCGACTGCCGCTCCGCTGTCATCTTTCATGGAATCATACAGCTTCGTCTGCGTTTTCATATCAATCGTTACATGAATATCCTGCCCGTTTTCGGCTTTCTTTTCAGCAATAACCTCTCCCGTTTGCGGGACGTAAATTTTCCAGCCGGTCGTGCCGCGAAGCTTGTCTTCGTATACATTTTCAAGGCCGGCGGTGCCGATTTTGGAGGTGTCGCTGTATTGGCCTTCTTTCGCTTTTTTCAGCTGCTCCGCTGTGATTGTTTTAATATATCCGGTCAGATGGGCCGCTTTTTCCCCGTACGGATAGTAGCGGGAGCTGACTTTCGTTTTCGTCACGCCGTCTAATGCGAGCAGGCTTTTGACCTTGCTTTCATCATCCGGTCTGATTTTTTGAATCGGAACATAGGAGTCGTCTTTTACCCAGCCCTGATTCAGTTTGCTTTTAATATCGTCTTCAGAAAGGTCCAGTTTTTCAGACAGTTTTTTGATCACGCTGTCTTTATCCTTGCCGAGTTTTCCAGGGATAATGCCGATTTCCGGCACCTCCGTATTCACGGCGAGGCCTTTGCCGTCTTTGTCGTAGATTTGCCCGCGCTTCGGTTCTTCATTTGCGATCTGCACGGTTTTGTCATCGGAAAGCTGTTTGAAAATAAAAGAAGGATTCCAGTCGATGTTCCATGATTCTCCATCGTCTGTTTTTTCTTTTTTCAGGACGGCCGTGTTGTCAAAGGCGACCTTTCCTGCTTTTGTATCCATGCTGACTTTATAATCGATGTGCTGAAGGTCATCTTTTTTCTTATCGTCTTCGTCCTGTTTTTCCGCCGTGACTTTCAGATTTTTGACCCCTGCTTGTTCATAAATGGTTTCATATCGTTTTACAAAATCCTTTTTGGATAGTTTTTTCTTTTCATCCTGGGTGAGGCTTTGGTACATTTTATCGTAATGACCGCCATTCCAGTCTTTTACGAAATCTTTCATTCTGTCTTCAGCTGACTCCGATTTCGAGCAGCCGATTAAACCTATGATTCCTGCGAGTAAAAGTAATAGGTATAATCCTTTTTTCACTGTCTATTCCCCTGCCTTCCAATTGTTATTTTCTCCTAAACCAAATGAGGCTTGCAAGGATTTTTTACTTATAGTGTTTTAAATTTTTATTTTTTTCAGCTATTTTTGTCCATATTTTTATACAATGTATCTATTAATAAAAAGGGGGATTCCGAATGATCAGAGAAGCAGCCATGCTGCATGTAAAAGAAGGTCTTGAAGGAGAATTCGAAGCGGCATTTCGCAGGGCGGAGCCGATTATAGCGGGTATGAAAGGTTATCTGTCCCATTCCTTGTCCAAATGTATGGAGGAAACGCATAAATATTTGCTGCTGGTGGAATGGGAAACATTAGAGGATCATACAATAGGCTTTCGCGGATCGCCGAAATATCAGGAATGGAAAGCCTTACTGCACCGTTTTTATTCACCTTTTCCCGTTGTGGAGCATTTTCAGGATCTATCAAACTCAGATTACGTGAAGCGTAAAACCGATTAAAGAGATCGACCATACAAAAACGGCGGTATATATATTGAATTTCCCGGAGCCGTCGTTTTCTTTCCGTTTTTCTTCCAGCCCCTGAATGAACATGACCGCACCGAGAAACACGAGCATAATCGGCTGTATGACAGATGTATGTTCTGCATACGTAAATGCGGCAGCAGCAAGTATAATAATCAGCATCGCGAGTGACAGTTTTAAAACGCGCAGCAAAAAAATCCATCCTTTCTGTTATCATTTTTTGAACACAATTCTATTTCTGTCTTTATCCCCCATTATTCTAGCGTACTTTTTGCGCGGATAGAACGAAAGTCGGACAATTTTAAGTTTGTTTTAAGGAGAACGAAAAGCGCGCTCCCGATGAAAAGGAGCGCGCGGTTTATGAGCGGGCGAGGCTTCCGTATCCAAGCCCCCTGAGAACGCATGCCATGACTTCATATCCTCTGCCGTTGGGGTGTACGCGGTCATGAGAGAGATACTCGTTCAGCTTTCCTTTGAAAGCGCTGTGGACATCGGCAATTTTGACGTGCGGCGCCGATGCGAGTGTGCTGAGGTGCGCATTATAAGAAGATATCCATTTCTCTGCAATGGAAATACCAGGGAAAGGGTTGTATAAATTGAAGACGCGGATCTCATAAGGAGACGGGTGCGGCCCTTTTAAGGCTGTGATCTTGGCTATCATCTTTTCAAAGTTCTCGTGACAGTGACTGGACACACTGGTGAACACCGAAGCGTCCGATGTTTGCTGATATTCCCGAACCGAATCGATCAAATCGTTGCCGCAGCCTGTAATGGTAATCATATCAGCAGCCTGAATCCGCCTCTGAATGTACGGCCAAGACATAAGCCCGAGAATTTCTCCCGTCTCAAGGCCTGATTTGGCAAAGATGGAAACGTCGGTTCTTGTCTGTAAATCTTCTGCCATCATACGTCCGAACCGCTGAACAAAACCGGCGGAAAACGGGCCGGACCCCCTTCCCGTCGTCAAAGAATCCCCAAGCGCCGTATAAACAAGTCCCATTTTCTTTCCTCCACTCGTTACTATCGATATTGTAATGTACGCGAGTGAAGAAAAATTGGCTCGGTCAATAACCCAATTTCTCAGAAATATGCTGAGCGGCGTTTTTGACTTTTTCGGTTAAGTACGGCAGTCTGTCCTCTGAAAACCTGGCTTCAAAGCCGGCGATGCTGATTCCCGCAGCCACCTTACCTTCGTGATTGAAAATCGGCGCCCCGATCGCAGCCGTGTAATCCTCTAATTCCGAATAGCTGATCGTATATCCTGATTGTAATGACGTTTCAATGGATTGAAGCAGTTCAGCCGGATTCGTCATCGTGCCTGAAGCGATTGCGGCAAGCTTTGTTTTCTGAATGTATGTGTCAATCTCCTCTCGCGGCAGAAACGATAAAATGCTTCTGGCGCACGCTCCCGCATACAGCGGCGACCGGCGGCCGATTGCAGTATACAGCCGTACGGTTTGCGTTCCCTCAATTTTTTCGACGTAAATGGCTTCATCGCCGTCCCTCATAATCAGCTGAACGGCCTCATCCACTTCACCGCACAGCTTTTCCATCACCGGCTTGGCTATTTTCCTGATGTCCAGACGGTCAGAGACGAGCTGGCCGAATTGTAAAAAGATCAGACCAAGCTGATAACGGCCGTCCGCTGTCCGGGTGAGAAATCCCATTTCCTCCAGTGAACTTGCCATCCGGTGAACTGAGGTCTTCGGCATTTCCGATAGAGAAACCAGCTCATTTAAGCTCAGGCTCGGTTCGGTCAGGAATAAATGAAGCAGCTCCATTGATTTGATGACGGTTTTGTTTTTGTTCTCCATGACCTTTCATCCCCTTTGTCAGATCAGCCATTCCATTTTGAGTCTTGCTTTCAGCTCCTTCAGCTGCTGTTCCTTCTCCAACAGCAGCATTTCCGCCTCCTCCAGCGAAACAGCAGCGAACGTGATATGTTCCCCCGGCATCGTTTGGGCGGCAAGAGGAAGATCGGCGGATATGATATGCGCCATTCGCGGGTAGCCCCCCGTCGTCTGTCTGTCAGCCAGCAGTATAATCGGATTGCCGTCCGGCGGCACCTGCACCGTCCCGAATGTCACAGCCTCAGATACCATTTCAAGCGGCTCCCGCAATTCAAGCGGGGCGCCCTTCAGGCGGTAGCCCATTCGGTCTGATTGCGGCGTAACCGTATACGATTCTTGGTAAAAACGCCGTTTTGCTTCTTCTGTAAACGCATGAAATTGAGCGCCTTCAAGCACGCGAATGACCGGATTTCTTTTCAGCGGCAAAAATCCTCTGCTGCTGACTGACCAATCAGGCGCTGAGAAACCATGCTGCCCGGGAGATTCGCTCAGACGGGCAGCGATCAGTTCCGAGCACTGCGTCATACCGCCGAGCGGCAGTTCATCATCTTTTTGCAGCGCTCTTCCGCAAAAGCCGCCGATCCCCGCTCTGACATATGTGCTTTTGCTTTCCATGACGGCGGGCACGTCAAATCCCCCCGCGACGGCGAGATAAGCGCAACTCCCCATTTTGCACGGCCCAAATGAGACGACGCTTGTTTCCTTTATCAAAATCGGTTTCCACAGAGGAGCCGGTTCTCCATTAATATGAAAAGCGAAATCGGCCCCCGTGACGGCAATGACCGCCGGTTCTGATAACTCAAAGGAAGGCCCGGGCCCCATGAGCGTAATTTCCAGTCCCGCCTCTGTTTCTTTATTTCCGGCAAGAAGATTGGCGATGCGCAGAGAAATTGTATCCATTGCGCCGCTGCCCAGTACGCCGTATTTCTGATACCCTGTTCGGCCCGTATCCTGAATCGTCGTCAGAAGACCGGGCTTCACCACTTTCATGCTCATTCGGCTCCCTCCTTGATGCGGCTGTATTCTTCCGCTGAAATCCGGACGAATTTCACAGTATCGCCCGCTCTCAACAGGCTCGGCGGTTGTTCTTCAGGCCTGAAAAGCCGAAGCGGAGTGCTGCCGATCAGCTGCCAGCCGCCGGGGGTGGATATCGGATACACACCGGTCTGCATCCCTGCGATTCCTACTGAACCAGCCGGAATCGACGGCCTTGGCGATGCCTTTCTCGGCGCTCTGATCCGCTCAGACATTCCTCCTAAAAACGGAAATCCCGGCGCAAACCCGAGCATATAAACGAGATACTCGCCTTCGGTATGAATGCGGATGACGTCTTCCGGCGTCAGATCGTTCATCTCAGCGACGTCTTCTAAATCAGGACCGAAATCACCTCCGTAGCAAACGGGGATTTCCATCACCCGGCGCTCTTCCTGCCGGCCGGCCTTTATATAGCTGAGGCGTTCTGTCACTTCTTTCTTGACCAAAGCAAAAGGAGAGACGCCTTTTTTTATTTGTGAGACGGCATACACATCATAAAAGATCGTTAAGCTTGTGAATGCCGGAATACATTCAACGAAGCCCGGAAACGGCCGTTCTTCAATACAGGCGGCCGCCGCATGAACCCGGCTGTTGACTTCTTCGCTGATGTGCCCGCCAAAGCGGATGATAACGGCGGAATCACCGTGCGGCTGTATATCAAGCGCTGTATTGCCGCTATACTGCTTCATTGTCATCACCTCGTTGTTTTCTTTCTCACTTACAGAACAGCAAGCGATTCGTTCCGTATATCAGTGATCAGCATGTGCCCCGGTGAATGGGTTATCACGATATCGGGCTTTGTTTCCATGATCACCGCCTGCGGTGTAACGCCGCACGCCCAGAATACGGGAACTTCGCCTTCTTTCACCGTTACGGCATCTCCGAAGTCCGGCTGATTCAGATCGCTGATGCCGATGCTTTTCGGATTCCCGATGCGGACGGGGGCGCCGTGAACAGCGGGAAAACGTGACGTGACCTGTGCCGCGCGGACTGCCAGTCTTTCCGGAATCGGCCTCATGCTGACGACCATCTTTCCTGAAAACGGGCCCGCCGGAACACAGTCAATATTTGTTTTATACATGGGAACGTTCACGCCTTCATCAATATGCCTGATTGGAATGTGCTGATTGATAAGGGCTTGCTCGAATGAAAAACTGCAGCCGATCAAAAAGCCGACAAAATCATCCTTCCAATATGGCGTGAGATCCGTTACCTCTTCAGTAAGCACGCCATGCCGATAGATTCTGTATTTCGGAAAGTCCGTCCGGATATCAGCTCCCGGCGCCGCTATTGCCGGAACGGGTGAACCCGCATCCGTCACGTCAAGTACCGGACAAGGCTTTTGATTGCGCTGGCAGAATAAGAGAAAATCAAAGGCTAGATCCTTTTGCAAAACGACGAGATTGGCTTGTGCGTAAGAAGCGGCCAACCCCGCCGTCGGCCCGGTCATCCGCCCTTTTCTGATAAGCTGCCTGACTTCTTCGGGGCTCATGTCACTCATATGTTTTTTCATGCCATCAGCCCCATAGCTGCGGCATTTGTGAAAATAATGTATAGATGCCCATAACCGCCATGACAACGACTACGATTGCCCCCGCGATCGTCAGCCAGATCGGATGCTTGTAGTCGCCGACGATTTTTTTCTTATAAGCGCCCAACAAAATCATCGCTAATGCAAGCGGCAGAATTAAGCCGTTAAGCGAACCGACCGCGACCAGAATTTTGGCAGGCTGGCCGATCGTGACAAAAATGAGAGTGGATACGATGATAAAAGCGATAATGACGCCGTTCGAATGCTTTTCGATTCTTGCCGAGAACGATTTGAAGAAAGACACTGACGTATATGCGGCGCCGATGACAGACGTAATAGCAGCAGACCACATGATGACACCGAAAATTTTATAGCCGACATTTCCCGCCGCAAGCTTGAACACAGAAGCCGCGGGATTATCAGGATCAATGCGCAGACCCTTTGAGACGACGCCGAGCACGGCGAGAAACAGGGCAATCCGCATAACAGATGTAATCAATACGCCTGTGACGGAGCTTTTCGTGACTTGAGGAATGACTTCCTTCCCTTGAATGCCTGAATCAAGCAAACGGTGGCCGCCGGCAAATGTAATGTATCCGCCGACCGTGCCGCCGACAAGCGTCACGATCGCCAGCACACTGATATGATCAGGCATAAAAGTTTTCACAACGGCGTGTCCGACCGGCGGAGCCGTCGTTACGGCAACATACACCGTCAATACGATCATGACAATTCCGGCGATCTGCATAAAACGGTCCATGACTTTTCCGGCTTCCTTTATGACGAAAACCAAAACCGCAATCGCTGCGCTGATTAAAGCGCCGATCTCCGGTTTGATTCCGAATAATACTTGCAGGCCGAGACCCGCGCCGCCGATGTTTCCGATATTAAATGCAAGTCCGCCGAGCACCACCAGAAAAGCAATGGCATAACCGGCGCCCGGAAGCACCATATTTGCAATCTCTTGGCCGCGCTTTCCGGAAACGGCGATAATCCGCCATACATTGGTTTGCGCGAAAATGTCCAAAATAATAGAGATTAAAATGATAAAGCCGAAGCTTGCCGCCAATGTATTGGTAAACGTGGCCGTCTGCGTCAGAAAGCCGGGCCCGATTGATGATGTCGCCATCAGAAATGTCGCGCCTAAAAGCAGCGACCATTTGCCGGAAGCCTTTCCGGCTGTTTTTTTCTTTTGCTCCATGCTGTCTTCCTCCCTCTGCTGCTCAGTCTTTTGAAAGCGCACTGATTTGAATGTCAGCCGCTTTTAATTCGTTTCTGATTGTTTTGGCGAATGTCAGCGCGTGGGCGCCGTCTCCGTGAATGCAGACGGTGTCCGCTTTCAGGCTTACAGCTTGTCCCTTACGTGATGTCACCGTGTTGTCTTTCACCATTTGAATCACTTGCCCGACCGCTTTTTTGTCATCCTGAATCAGCGCATCCGGCTGTGAACGCGGCGTCAGCGTGCCGTCTTCCTGATAGGTGCGGTCTGCAAACACTTCGCTTGCCGTCTGCAGTCCGATTCGATCTCCCGCTTTAATCAGCTCGCTTCCGGATAGCCCGAAAAGAATGAGTCCGGGATCAAAATGAGAGACCGCCTGAGCGATGGCCTCTGACAGGCCGCGGTTGACGGCGGCCATATTATATAAAGCGCCATGCGGCTTTACATGCTGCATCGCGACACCTTCTGCTTTTAAAAAACCTGACAGCGCGCCGATTTGGTACAGTGTCAGATCATAGGCTTCCTCGGGCGTAATCGCGATCTGCCGCCGCCCGAATCCCTGAAGATCGAACAGCCCGGGATGAGCGCCGATTTTCACGCCCTTTTCCGCCGCAAGCGCAACCGTTTTGCGCATCACGCTGGGATCACCCGCATGAAAGCCGCAGGCGATGTTTGCAGATGTCACATAATCCAGAATCTCTTCATCCATCCCGATCTTATATGCACCGAAGCTTTCTCCTAAATCACAATTGATGTCAATCTGAAACATAAGCTCCCTCCTGTATTGTAAACGTTTTATTTTAATATCATTCCGCTATTCGGAATGACTATTCCGAATTGTTGGATTTCATTCAATTATATCAATTCTGACACGTTTGAACATCCCTTTGTCAGAAAACCTACCATGGACCTAGTCACAAATGTGACAAACAAAAAAGAGAGCCTCATCCAGAGACTCTCTTTTTTCTATTATAACACCCAGTGGCGGATCGCTTTGGCGACTCCGTTTTCTGTGTTGACATCAGTCACCCAGTCAGCGGTTTCTTTTACGATATCCTGCGCATTTCCCATGGCGACGCCGACACCCGCTTTTTCAATCATCGCAATGTCATTCAGACTGTCACCCATAGCCATCACATTATCCATCGTAAAGCCGAGTTTTTCCGATACCTTCGCCAGCGCCGCCGCTTTATTGATGCCGAGGGCATTGACTTCGATATTGATCGGACTTGAGTTTGTGACTTCGAGCTCCTTGTTTTCTTTCAGCTCTTTCAGCACCTCATTCCGCACATCGTCATCCTCGATTTCAAATCCGAACTTGAGCCACTGATGATCCGTAATGGTTTCCGGGAATTCCCCTCTCCACACTTTATCGACGGTAGAGGCCCAGAAATTCGTATTGTGCTTATTTCTCAGATCCCATAATTTTCGAATATGATCGGTATGAAGAAGCTTGCGCTCAACCAGCTCAAAGTCGGAATCCCAGATTTCGCTGCCGTTTGCCGTAATTAAAAAGGATGACAGCTCGAGAGACTCAGCCAGTTCGCGGCATGTCATCAGCGTGCGTCCGGTGCTGATGACGACGTGAATTCCTTTCGCCTCCGCTTCCTTGATCGCCCGCCGGTTTTCCTCCGGGATGAGCTGCTCGTCATTGAGCAGGGTTCCGTCCATATCAATCGCGATCAGTTTAATATCTGCGTCTTCTCTTTGTATCGGCATATATGTACCTCACTTTTTATATTGTAGTCGTCTCTATTTTAATACATATGACCCACAGGAACAAAAAACCGCTCCTGACGTTTGGCGGGGAGCACGTTGAGGAAAAGAAATATTGAGGTGATGGAGGATGAAAGAAAGAAAACAGAAAAACAAACCGAATGAAAATCCTGAACATCATGATTTAACCGATCCGATTCCGCTGGAAGAGCTGAAGGAAAACGCCAATGATGAAAAACACAAACACGACCAAAGAGACAATTCACAGAGTGAAAGAGATTATGATACAAAATAACAGGCTTGTCCGAAAGCCGCCGCTGGAGGCGGCTTTTTTTTACGATGGTGCGATAAATATGCTGATCTCAGCTTCCGCTACCGGATTCCCGGCAACGGACGCTTTCGCTCGGCCGAACACAAACCCGCGCCTCGTTCGCGTGACTTCAAACAGCAGATCCAGACGGTCTCCCGGCAAAGCGGCACCTAATCTTTCCGCTTTCTTCACCGCGGATAAAAGACCGAGGCTGTCACCGCCGGTAATTCCCGCGCAAGCCGCCGTTTGGGCCATCGCTTCAATGACGAGTGAAAACGGCATCTCTCTTTGTGATTCGGTTATAAACCAGTCATTTTCACTGATGTTTTTGTAAGCGGCCGCCCATTTTCCGGCTTCGCTGTTTGTCGTGCCGTCAATCAAAAGAAACGGAAAACGGTGGGGTAAGAGCTTTTGAGTCATCATACAGCCTCCCTTCTCCCACATTATAACAGAAGAAAAAAAAGCCGCGTCCCCCGACGCGGGTTCATCTTATTGATTCAGTTTTTTGAGCACGATGCCGTGCAGCGGCTCATGCGGCTGAATACCGCAAATGTCTTGCAGAACACCGCTTGTTCCTTTTTCCGCGATAAGCTTCTGCAGCTCAACCGCTTCCGGATCATCCTGATAGTCAAAGCGCAGGGCGGCGGCGATGCCTTCCGCCAGCGCGTTCGGTTCTTTTATTTTTTTGGCCGGTCCTACTAATCTATCATTCGCTCCGAGTTTTCTGAGCGGTGATCTGGCGACTCTTGTCACATCATCCGTGATGTATTCATTTTCAAAACGGCCGATGATTTTCTTCATGTACTGCTCGTGTTCAGCTTGCTTAAAGCCGTACGCTTTCACCAAGTACTCGCCCGTTTCTGAAAGTGCATCGTACACGACACGCCGGATTTCAGGATGGTCGATGGCCTCTTTGACGGTTTTTAATCCGCGCTGATAGCCGACGTACGCCGTCACGGCATGCCCGGTATTGACGGTAAACAGCTTTCTCTCGATGAAAGGTGTAAGATCATCCGTAAATATCGCACCTTTAAGTGCCGGCTGACCGCCGGCAAAGCCGGTTCTGTCTATAACCCATTCAAAAAACGGCTCTACGGATACTTTCAGCGGGTCTTCATGGTGCTGAATCGGCACGATCCGGTCCACCGCAGAATCAGGGAAGCCGACCGTCCGGTTCACGAGTTCCCGCTCCCCTTCCGTCAAATGTCCGAAAACTTCTTTTTTCAGAAAACGGCTGCCGCCGATCATATTTTCACAGGCAATGATATTGAGAGGCTCAGAGGACGTTCTGCGCTTCAGCCCTTCCGCGATCGACGGGGCGATGAGCCTGAGAACGTTTGGGCCCACCGCCGTCGTAATGATCGCCGCGTCATTGATCAGCCTGTACAGCTCTTGTTCTTGCACCGCGCTGTTGATGGCTGAAACGGGGCCGATAATTTCTGTCTGCCGGCCGCCGTCGGCAAGCTCCACGGTATATTCCTTCTTATCATTGAGAAGACCGACCATCGTTTCATTCACATCAGCGAAAACTACGTCATAGCCGGAATGATGGAGCAAAGCGCCGATAAAGCCCCGCCCGATATTTCCCGCTCCGAAATGAAGGGCAATCATGTCAGTTCACCTCGCTGAAAATCGCGGCCAGTTCTTCTTCCGTCTTTGCACTGATCAGCCGCTCGATGTTTTCTTCCTCTGAGCAGATGATGGCGATGTTTGACAGAATGTCTAAGTGTTCATTGTTTTTTCCGGCAATACCGAAAACGACCTTTGCCGTATTGCCTTCACCGTATTCCACCCCGTCCGGAATCTGGATGACGGAAATGCCTGAATGAAGCACCTCATCCTTCGCATCTTCCGTGCCGTGCGGGATCGCAATGAAATTCCCCATGAACGTGGATGATGTTTCTTCACGTTCGAACATTTTTTCCACATAGCCGTTTTTCACGTAACCGTTATCAATCAACGTCTGTCCCGCCAGGCGGATGGCATCCTCTTTTGAATTCACTGTCTGGTTCAGTTTGATGTTCGCTTTAGCCAATACTTCCATGATGAAAATCCCTCTTTCTGTTTGATTAGTTTTTAAGCTTTTCAATCAGTTCATCGTATTTCGGGCTGTTCAAGAAATTATCAACCGAAATGTGCACCGCCTGCGGCAGCTTCGCTTTCGCGCGGTCAGTCAGGTCCTTATGCGTAATGACGATATCCGCGTCATTCGGAAGATTATTGATTGATGTATTTGTCACATCAATGTCAAGTTCTGCTTTTTTCACTTTGTTTCTTAAAATGGAGGCGCCCATTGCGCTCGATCCCATACCCGCGTCGCACGCGAAGATAATGCGGCTGACTTGGTCAGCGGACATATCAGCGGCGCTGTTTTCCGGCTCTTCCTCTTTGTCCGCCAATGCGGCCGCCGCTTCGCTTTTCCTGCCTTTCATTTCCTGCATTTTTTCCGCTGCGGCTGTCAAATCTTCTTCGCCCGCTTTAGACGATTTCAAAATAAGCGCCGAGACGATAAACGATACGGCCGCTGCCACGATGACGCCCGCCAGCACGCCGAGATAGCTTCCCTTCGGTGTCAGCGCCAAAATGGCGATGATGCTGCCCGGAGATGATGCGGCGACAAGACCTGCGTTAAAAATCGAGAATGTGAGCAGTCCGCTCGCTCCCCCGGCGATCGCAGCGAGGATCAGCATCGGTTTCATTAAAATGTAAGGGAAATAGATTTCATGAATCCCCCCGAAGAAATGAATGATCGCCGCTCCCGGAGCCGTCGATCTTGAAGAACCTTTCCCAAAGAACATATATGCCAGTAAAATACCGAGTCCAGGCCCGGGGTTCGCTTCCACTAAGAACAGAATGGATTTACCCGCTTTGGCGGCCTGCTCGATTCCGATCGGACTTAAAATGCCGTGGTTGATCGCGTTATTCAGGAACAGGACTTTCGCCGGTTCCACGAAAACGCTTGCAATCGGCAGCAAATTCGCGTGGACAATGACTTCCACACCCGCCGCCAGCAATTTGTTAAGAGACAGGACGACCGGGCCGATTGCATAAAACGCGATAATCGTCAGCACCGCGCCGATAATTCCCGCCGTGAAGTTGTTGATCAGCATTTCAAAACCCTGTCTGACTTTATCTTTAAACACACGGTCTAATTGTTTAATGAGATAGCCGCCCAAAGGCCCCATAATCATTGCGCCTAAGAACATCGGTATGTCCGCTCCGACAATGACTCCGATGGCCGCTGTCGCTCCGACGACTCCCCCGCGGTGATCGTAAATCATTTTTCCGCCCGTATATGCGATTAAAAGCGGCAGAAGATACGTAATCATCGGGCTTACCAATGTATTCAGCTGCGGATTCGGAAACCATCCCGCAGGAATAAACAGCGCGGTGATAATTCCCCATGCGATAAATGCGCCGATATTCGGCATGATCATACCGCTTAAATAACTGCCGAACCGCTGTATCTTTACTTTCATGCCAGCTTGCTGTTCTTGCTGCATATCATTTCCCTCCCTGTTTGCCTGCCTTAAGATGAAAATAAATAAGACACGGGGTTTTCTTTCGCCCCTGTGCCTTCATCATAAAACGCTTACAATTCTCATTCAATGAAAAGTAAAGAGGAGTTTGGCACAGAGACTGTGACAAATCCTTAACTAAAAAAAGACACCTCATCAAAGGTGTCTTACCGCTTCCTGTATATAATGTGTCCTTTTGTAACGACAAGTTTGGCAATGATCCGCTCACTGACAATAAACACCGGATACGCACATACGAGCGCAAAAATGGCGGCCGGCACATACCGCGCGGCCGGAATCATCGGCATGACGGCGGTTCTGGCCATCTGCACAAGATAAATCAAAAGCACGGTTATCGCAATGGCCACAGCCATAATCGGAGCTGATACTTTATATTCACGCAATTTCACATGGCAGTGTCCGCACTGAAACTGGCACGGGATCATGGATGATCTGACCATGTCGCCTGTAATCGGCTTGCCGCAGTTCGGGCAGGTCGTTTCTTTCATGTTTATTCCTCCATTCAACTCTTCTATTATAACAGAGTCTGTCTCCGCGTTTTACATTTGTGAATGTTCAACATATTTTCACACATTTTATCATCAGGCTCTTGTGCACATTTGTGAAAACATCTACTCTTAAAGGGAGGTTCATCACTCATTCGCATAAAAAGGAGGATGCAGAATTGCTTCCGATTAACAGACAGCAAACCTTGCTTGAATGGCTGAAAGAGGAGGGCGCGCTGAAAATCTCTGACATAAGCGAGAGATTCGGCGTCTCCGAGATGACCGTGTACAGAGACGTCAATCAGCTGGCGGATGCAAACCGGATTATCCGGACACCCGGCGGCATTACGCTCCCGCCCGCTTCAGAAAAAAGCGCCAATCAATGCGGCTATTGCCTGCGGCCGATTCAGCATTCATATTCTGTCCAGCTCATTACTGTTTCACAAGCCGTTGAGCAGATGTGCTGCATTCATTGCGCGATTTTGCGGTATGAGGATAAAAAGGAAGAAGTGTCTCATGTCATTTGTAAGGATTTTCTTCTCCAGACAACGCTGACGGCCTCTTCTGCTTACTTTTTAGTCCATGCCGATATTGACCTTCATTGCTGCCGGCCTCAGGCGATTCCCTTCTCAACGCGTGATTACGCAGAACGGTTTCAAAAAGGATTCGGCGGGGTCATTTGCACCTTTGACGAGGCGGCGGACATCATCTTACACGACAGGCAGAAGGGATGCACCTGCAGCAAGACATAACAACAACCAACCGGAAGGCGGTGTCACAAGCCATGAGACAGAACAAACGCTGGCTCATCTTTTTGCTGTTCCTTGTTTTGATTCCGAAAATAAGTTTCGCCCACGCCTACATCACAAACTCAAATCCGGGTGAGAACAGCGAATTAAAACAAGCGCCGAAGCAGATTGAAATTGAGTTTAATGAACAGATTGAAGAAGGCTTCCACTCCATTAAGGTCTATAATTCATCCGGCGAACGGGTCGATGCCGGCAAAACGGTGATTCAAAAAAGTGATGCCCGCATCATGACCGCGGCCTTGAAAAAAAATCTGCCGCATGATATTTACAGAGCGGAATGGAACGCGGTGTCGGCCGACGGTCACCCGGTATCCGGCGTCATTCCTTTCAGTATCGGGAAAGCCGGCGGTGAACTTCAGGAGCAAACATCATCACAAGCGGCGCTTCATCCCGAAGCGGCCATCGACCGCGGTATTTTGTATACCGCTCTCTCCCTGTTTATCGGCACGGCGTTTTTCCACTTGTTTTGGTACAGAAAAAATGATTCATCAAAAGCAAAACGAACTGTAAAGCTGCTCGTGATTTCCTTATGTTTAACGGGGCTTGCGCTTGTCTGCCAGCTCCCGATCCAGACGAAAGAAAACGCGGGCGGCGCTTGGAGCGCCGCGTTTCAGCCGGACTATGTAAAAGAAACGCTTCTGAAAACGGCAGGCGGGTGCGTCTGGATGATCCAGATCAGCCTATTTATCCTGCTTGTCCTGTCCATGATCCCGCTGCTGAAGAAGAAAGCTTTCCGGTCATTTGCGTACTGGACGGCGCCGCTGCTGTTCTTTTTCGCTTCGCTTTTGGCAAAAGCATTCGCCGGACATGCGGCGGTTATTGACGAAAAAGCGGTCGGCATCGCGATGGATTTTCTCCATTTATCAGCTGCGTCTATATGGGCCGGCGGTATAGCCGCACTTGTGCTCCTTCTTTCATCAGAGTGGAGAAAAACAGATAAAACCGCCGCCTGGGAAACGGTCAGACGCTTTTCTCCTTGGGCGTTCGCTTCTGTCGGCGTGCTTTTATTTTCAGGTGTGCTGAACGGATTTTTCATTATCCGTTCGTTTGATTCACTCTTTCACACCGCTTACGGCAAGACGCTCCTTTTGAAAATCGGGCTGTTTGTCATCATGCTTGCGCTCGGCGCCATTCACGTATGGATGACGAAGTTCCGCAGAAAAAGGAGCATCAGCGCAACGATAAAGGCCGAATGGGCAATCGGCATTGCGGTGTTATTTACAACCGCTGTCTTCACAAGCCTGCCCAGCCCGCCGCCGCCCGCGCCATTGCCTTTTAACGGCTCAGAAATGATCGGAAACGGGGAAACCCTGTCCTTGCATATTACGCCGAACCAGCCGGGTAAAAATGAATTTCAAGTCATTGTCACCGATCATAACGGCGGCTTGGTAAAAGACATTCAGCAATTTACGGTGACTGTTTATCAGACGGGCTTCAGCGGCAAACAGCATGAAAGCACCTTTGATTTGAAAAAGACGAAGGAAGGCACATTCGAAGCCGCCAACCTGTCCATCACCGAAAAGGGAAACTGGAAGATCAAAGTCCACGGACTGACAAGCGATTTCAATGAAATCAACCAAGTATTCTCAACGACAAACTAAGGAGTGTATCTCATGTTGAAAAAAAAGGCTTTCGTATTCATATTTGCCGTGACCCTGTCACTCATCGGTTTTACGGCTGCAGCAAGCGCCCACGTCTCCGTCAAACCCGCGGAATCCGCGGCGGGTTCTTGGGAAACGTACACAATGAAAGTGCCTGTGGAAAAAAATGAGCCGACAACGAAAGTCGTGCTGAAAATGCCCGCGGGCGTTGAGTTCCAGCAGTATCAGCCGATTCCGGGCTGGAAAACGTCCGTAGCAAAGCATGATGACAAGGCGGTCTCCGTCACTTGGGAAGCAAAGGACGGCGGCATTCAGCCCGGCCAATTCCAGCAGTTCACATTCGTTGCGAAAAACCCTGAAAAGACCGCGGATGCCGCTTGGGACGCCTACCAATATTACAAAGACGGCAGCATTGTAGAATGGACGGGTGATGAGAACGCCGACACGCCTCACTCGATTACGAAAATCACAAAAGCGGCGAACGTGACGGATGCACACGGAGCTGAACAGTCAAATGAAGAAAGCAAATCCGGCGTATCTGCGCTTGATATTGCGGCCATCGTTCTGTCAGCTGCGGCGATTATCCTTTCGATCGCGGCGCTTGTAAAGAAAAAACGCGCGTAAGCAAAAAGCGATCCGGCTCTAAAGAGCCTGCGATCGCTTTTTTTCTTATCCGCGGCCTGCCTGGAATGACGGATATTTGGTCATTCCGCCGTCAGCAAACAGTGTAATGCCGGTCACGTAGCTTGATTCCTTTGAAGCGAGCCAGACGGCGACGGCCGCAATTTCTTCCGGCTCACCGATATATCCCATCGGAATCATGCTTTCCACATCTTTTTTCTGGACGGGATCCGCGAATTTTTCCGCATTGATCGGCGTATTGATCGCGCCTGGTCCGATATTGTTAACACGGATGCGCTTTGGCGCGTACTCAAGCGCCAGCGTTTCCGTCATCAATTTAATGCCGCCTTTACTTGCCGCGTAGTGGACAAACAGCGGCCACGGAATCATTTCATGCACGCTCGACATGTTAATGACGTTTCCTTGAATATCATTTTCTACGTAATATTTAATGGCTTCGCGGCTTCCCAGAAAAGCGCCGGTCAGATTGGTATTGATGACTTTGTTCCAGTCTTTTAACGGCATTTCATGCGACTGAACCGGGTTTTCCATGCCGGCGTTATTGATCATGATATCCAATGTGCCGAATTCTTTCACCGCGGTCTGGACGATGTTTTTCACATCTTCTTCTTTTGTGACGTCACCTTGAATGATGACTGCTTCACCGCCCGCTTTTTGAACCTCTTCTTTTACGGTTTGTGCCTCTTTTTCATTACTGTAGTAGTTAATGACGACTTTCGCCTGCTCCTGTCCGAAGCGGAGCGCCATCGCTCTTCCTAATCCTGATGATGCTCCCGTAATGGCTACGACTTTTCCTTTTAAATCCGTGTACATGTTCAAACCTCCTGCATGTTGTTATGAATTTGATTTTGCAATGCCTAAGAATATTGCGGCCACGATGATCAGGATAATCCCGATGGCAATGGCGACCAGCTGGCGCTTCGTTTTGCTCTCACGGAGGATGAAGATTCCGCCGAGCGTGCTGATGACGATCCCCATTTGAGACAGGGAAAAACTTGTCGCAACACCGACGCGCGGCTGTGAGATGAACAGAAACATATTCCCGAGCGCCCAGATGATTCCCGGCAGAATGTTCTTGAGGGCGTACTTATTAAACGGTTTATGCTTGTATGTCAGGAGCAGCCCGCCGATAACCATCCCGATCGCCTGCGGCAGAAGCGCTGACCAGCCGGATACGCCGAACAGCCGGGCCACGACGACATAGACCAAATAACCGAGCGTAGAGATCAGCAGGATGACAATGCCTTTTTTTAAGTTTCCCGGTTCTCCGTCAGCCCGCCCTTTTTTATCTTCTAAAGATGTGAGCACTATACCGACGATGATTAAAATAAGGGCGAGAATACCCAGCGTAATCGCGATGGGGGTTGACCATTCTTTGAATACAATCACCCCGAACAAAGAAGTCGAGACGAGCTGCATTCCCGTTGATATCGGCATCGTTTTTGAAACGCCCATCAGCTGGATGCTTTTTAGCTGATTGCTTTGACCGAGCGACCAAAACAGCCCCGATATGATGCCGACAATAAAAATGCGCCCAGACAGCACCGGATGGACAAACAGATACAGTACAAACGAAACGATGAGCGCTCCGATTGTCGTACCCAGCGTCTGGCTGTAAGGCCCGCCGCCTAATTTGACGTTAAATAACACGATGCTCCCCCAAAACAAAGCCGGGAGAAGAGCCAGTAATATATCCATGATGGCGACCTTCTTTCAATCGTATTTGCTGTTATTTTGTCTGGAATTGAACCGATTATTCTCAAATCAGAACAAAAAAGCCTGCCGGCGATTTTACCGGCAGACTGCCCATTAAAAAAAGCCCCGCTCAGAAGCAGGGGCTCTTTTTTTGGCTATTAAAGTCCGATTGACATGTATTTGGTTTCCAGATACGGCTCAATGCCTTCCGTACCGCCTTCACGGCCGATGCCGCTTTCTTTCATTCCGCCGAACGGCGCTTGAACCGCTGACGGGCCGCCGTCATTCCAGCCGATGATGCCGTATTCAAGCTGTTCAGAAATATAGATGCCGCGGCGGTAGTTTTCTGTAAAGAAATAAGCCGCAAGCCCGAACGGCGTATCGTTCGCAAGCTTGATCGCTTCATCGATATCTGAGAACGTAACGATCGGCGCAACCGGGCCGAATGTTTCTTCATGCATGATGTTCATGGATGTATCTACGTTTGACAGCACGGTCGGCGTCACGAAATAGCATCCTTTTTCATCGTTTTGGTCATATGTTCCGCCTGTCAGCACTTCTGCGCCTTTTTCCACGGCATCATTAATTTGAGCGACGATTTTATCGAACCCTTTTTTGTTGATGACAGGACCGACGTTTACGCCTTTTTCAAGACCGTTTCCGACTTTGAGTTTCGCAGCTTCTTCACTCAGTTTTTTCGCAAACTCGTCTTTCACGGATTCGTGTACGATCAGACGGTTCGCACAGACGCAGGTTTGGCCGGCATTTCTGAATTTAGAGGCCATTGTTTGGGCTACCGCCAGATCAAGATCAGCGTCTTCATCTACGATCAGCGGCGCATGTCCGCCAAGCTCCATTGACATATGTTTTACGGTGTCGGCGCTGTTTTTCATCAGGATTTTGCCGACAGGCGTTGAGCCGGTAAAGGTAATTTTGCGGATTTTCGGACTGCTGGTAAAGACGTTTCCGATTTCGGCTCCGTCACCGATCACCACTTGCAGCACGTCCTTCGGAATTCCCGCTTCATACGCGAGACGCGCAAGGGCGTAAGCGGAAAGCGGCGTATCCTCCGCGGGTTTGATGATGAACGTACAGCCTGCGGCCAAAGCGGGCGCCGCTTTTCTTGTAATCATCGCATTCGGGAAATTCCACGGCGTGATCGCGGCTACCGGGCCGACCGCCTGGCGGGTGACGACGATCCGTTTGCCCGTTGTCGGCGCAGGGACGGTTCTGCCGTAAATCCGTTTTGCTTCCTCGGCAAACCATTCAATATAGCCGGCGCCGTATAACACTTCTCCGACCGCTTCTTCGTACGGTTTACCGTTTTCCTTCGTAATTAATTCCGCAAGTTCTTCTTTATTTTCAACAATCAGCTCATACCATTTTCTCAAAAGTGAGGCACGTTCTCCCGCTGACGTTTTGGACCATGATTGAAACGCTTGATGTGAACGTTCAATCGCTTTTTCAACTTCTTCGGCCGTCTGCTGGGGGATGCTTTCAATCGCCTCTCCCGTTGCCGGGTTGTACACTGTTAATTGTTCTGGCATATTGAACATTCCTTTCTCTGCTATAGTAAAGCCATTGAATGCTTGTTGATATATCTCACACTCTCATGATAGCAGACCCATCCGCCGGCATACCAATAATTGAACTCACAGAGCGGCTTCGATAATGGAAAGGCCTTCTTTGAGCTGTTCATCCGTCACGACAAGCGGCGTCAGAAATCTGATAATGTTGCCGTTAATCCCCGCCGTCAGCAGCAGCAGTCCGTTCTCATTCGCCGTTTTAGCGATCGCCGCGGCTTTTGCTTTGTCCGGTTCACGCGTGTCCTCGTCTTTGATAATTTCGATGGCCGCCATCGCGCCGAGTCTGCGCACTTCTCCGATACACGCATGCTCTTTTTTCCATTCAAGCGCTTGATGCTCAATGATGCGGCCGATCTCTTCAGAACGCTGATTAAGTCCTTCTTCTTCAATAATATCCAGGACGGCAAGCGCAGCCGCACAGCCGAGAGGGCTTCCCGCATATGTGCCTCCAAGTTCCCCCGGCGCAGCGGCATCAAGCATTTCCGCCCGGCCGATGACGCCGCTCAGCGGCAATCCGGCCGCAAGTGATTTGGACACGGTGATCAAATCAGGGACGGCCCCGAAATGCTCGATTGCAAAATACGTTCCCGTTCTGGCAAATCCGGTCTGAATCTCATCCGCCACAAAAACGATGCCGTGTTTTTTACAAAAAGCGGCGACGTGCTGCACGAAACGTTTTGAAGGAATGATGAAACCGCCTTCTCCCTGAACCGGTTCCATTACGACACAAGCGACCGTTTCCGGCGCAACTGCAGCGATAAAGAAATCATCAAAAGCGCTGATGATCAAGTCGTCATACTGCTCGTCAGTCATGCCGGCCGGCTTTTGATAATAGTAAGGAAACGGCGCCTGATACACTTCCGGGGCAAACGGGCCGAATCCGTATTTATAAGGTTTCACCTTGCTCGTCATGCTCATCGTCATGTTCGTGCGGCCGTGGAACCCTCTTGTAAATGACACGACAGCCTGGCGCTTCGTATATTTTCTGGCGATTTTCACGGCATTTTCCACCGCTTCCGCTCCGGAGTTGAGAAAAATCGCTTTTTTCGCATGATCTCCCGGCGCAAGGGCGCAAAGTTTTTCGGCAAGCTCAATATAAGACGGATACATCATGACGTTAAATCCCGGGTGAATCAGATCCTCCGCCTGTTTCTTCACCGCCTCCACCACTTTCGGATGGGAATGGCCGACATTCAGCGTTCCGATCGCTCCGGCAAAATCAATGAATCGTCTGCCGTCCAAATCGTATAAAAGCGCCCCTTCCCCTTTTACCGCCATGCTGCGGTTTCCGTTGCCGACCCCTTTGGAAACGAATTGATCCCGTTTTTGCTGCCACTGGGCAGTTGTCACTTCCGTTGATGCTGTTTGACTCATAGATTTCATCCCCTTGCGTTATTTTCTTATCATTCTGACTTCTTTTTGGTATGATGAAAAGTACCAAAATCAATTTATCTATGGTACCAGAAAGGGGGTCATGGTCTTTATGCTGACAATTTCCATTGATCATTCGGAAACGGCGGATTATATATACCAGCAGATCTACCAGCACATAAAAGCGGCCGTTTTGAAGCGCAGCCTGCTGCCCCACACAAAGGTGCCGTCTAAACGGGAGCTTGCCGAGACACTGAAGGTCAGCGTGAATTCAGTGAATTCGGCTTATCAGCAGCTGCTTTCGGAAGGTTATTTATATGCAGTCGAAAGAAAAGGTTTTTTCGTTGAGGAAATTGATACGGTTTATCATGAAGAAACGCCTTCGCTCTTATTGCCTGAAGATTTAAAAGAGCGGGAGACGGATAAAAGCGGCTGGATTTCATTTTCACATATGAGCTTGGATACGGCGCATTTCCCCCTGAAAAGCTGGTTCCGCTGTGAGCATAAAGCAGCCGCCCGTTCATTTCATACACTCGGAGAACTCGTCCATCCGCAAGGCTTATATGAAGTCCGCGAAACGATTTCGAGGCTTATTTCCCTGACAAGGGGCGTTACATGCCGCCCGGAACAAATCGTGCTCGGGGCGGGCACGCAAATGCTGATGCAGCTGCTGACGGAACTGCTGCCGAAAGACGCGCTGTACGCGATGGAGAACCCGGGATATATGAGGATGTACCGGCTGCTGCAAAACCTCGGGAAAAAAACGGCCACGATCAGCCTCGATGAAAAAGGCATGTCCATGGCCGAAATCGAAAAGCGCCGGCCCAGTGTATTGATCACCACGCCGTCCCATCAATTTCCCTCAGGGGTAATCATGCCCGCTTCCCGGCGGATTCAGCTTTTAAACTGGGCCGCCGAACAGAACGGCCGCTTCATTATTGAGGATGACTATGACAGTGAATTTAAATATGACGCCGACACGATCCCAGCGCTTCAAAGCCTTGACCGGTTTCAAAATGTCATCTACATGGGGACCTTTTCAAAGTCCCTTTTCCCCGGCCTGCGCATCAGCTACATGGTTCTGCCGCCCGGGCTTTTGCGGACGTTTAAAGAGAGAACGTATGACCTTAATACGTGCAGCACGCTTGCCCAGCTGGCGCTTAAAGAATTTATCGATTCAGGTGAATATCAGAAACATATAAAAAAGATGAAGCAGCATTATAAGAACATGCGGGAGCGCCTTATATCGGCTTTGGAAAAAACCTTCGGGGAAAGAATCCATGTAAAGGGCGCCAATGCCGGGCTTCATTTTGTCACGGAGTTTGACTGCGCCCGTTCAGAAAAAGAAATGTTGGCGCGGGCGGATGCAGAACAGCTCGATCTGTTTGCGATGAGCCGGTTCCGCCTGAAAACGGGAGGCGATTCCAACAAACCCCAGCTCATTCTCGGCTTCGCCCGCCTGAAGGAGAGCGATATTCAGGAAGGCGTCACAAGGCTTTACCGGACGGTTTTCGGCGCATAAAAAAACCCCCGGAATTCGGGGACTATTTACCAGCGGTCCGGCTCTGTCTGCAAAATCGCCTCCAGCAGGCCGGGAAACGCCGCTTGTAAATCATCTTTGCGCAGGGAATAATAACGGTGCTTCCCGTCTATGCGCACTTGGGCGATCCCCGCTTCCCGGAGCACTTTAAAGTGATGGGACAGCGTTGATTTGGCGACCCGGACATCCGCACATGTGCCGCACGTTTTTTCAGTTGTTTCCGCCAATTGTTTGACCAGCTCTAAGCGGAGCGGATCACTTAGAGCATGAAGAACCTTTGTCAGCTGTAAGCGGTCGGTTTCAGGATGATTTGGAATGTTCATGAGTCAAATGTAACACAGATCATCGGCGGGTGACAATTTAGGCGGTGAGGGTTTTTTCTTTACCATTCACTGCGAAACATGTTACAGTTAGTTCGATAATATTCGAACTATAACAAATAAACCCAATCAGGAGGAATTACAATGATCGTCTTACAGGCTTACATGAAAGTAAAAGCGGATAAACGCGAGGAATTTTTAGGAGAAGCGCAATCACTTCTTCAGCATTCACGTGCGGAAGAAGGAAATGTGCAATACGATCTTTTCGAAAAAATCGGTGAAGAAAATACGTTCGTCATGCTTGAACAATGGAAAGATGAAGAAGCAATGAAATTCCACAACGCCACTGACCATTTCCAAGGATTCGTGGCAAAAGCAAAAGAAGTGCTGAGTGCGCCGCTTGACGTTGTCCGCACAGAGCTGTCAGAGTAACGAAAGGATGAATAACATGAACGAAGTCCTTCAATTATTAACAGACCACCGTTCCATCCGCAGCTACACAGATGAGCCCGTATCAGATGAACAGCTGGACCTTATCATTCAAGCCGCTCAGGCAGCGCCGACTTCCATTAACGGCCAGCAATTTACCGTTATTGCCGTGAAAGATAAGGAACGGAAGAAAAAAATATCCGAATTGGCGGGCGGCCAGCCGTGGATTGACCAAGCGCCGGTTTTCCTTTTATTCTGCGCTGATTTTAACCGCGCCAAAATTGCGCTTGAAGAATACAATGATACGCCGCTTGAGATCACGAACGGTTTAGAGTCCGTTCTTGTCGGCGCCGTAGACGTCGGGATTGCGCTCGGTACGGCAACTGCCGCGGCTGAATCAATGGGACTCGGCACTGTGCCGATCGGAGCCGTGCGCGGCAAGCCGGATGAACTCATTGAAATGCTGAAACTCCCGAAATACGTTTTCCCGGTTTCCGGTCTCGTCATCGGCCATCCGGCAGACCGCTCCGCGAAAAAACCGCGTCTGCCGCAAGCAGCCGTTCTGCATCATGAAACGTATCAAGAGGAAGATTTAAGAACACATATCGAAGCCTATGACAAGCAGATGTCCGAATACATGAAAAACCGCACAGGCGGACAGGAAACAAGAAACTGGTCACAAGGCATCACCTCCTACTATAAGCAGCTTTATTATCCGCACATTCGTGAAATGCTTGAAAAACAAGGGTTTAAAACGGATAAATAAGCGCATCAGCCTGCCGGAAACGCTCCGGCAGGTTTTTTCTTTTTCTCAAACAAAAGCGTTGACACTGCGCAAAAATTTTTGTTAATATTTTCATCATATACTCATTGGTTTTCTGTGAACCGATGGGTTTTCTATTGTGACGAAAGAAGGAATCTGGGCTTATGAATGATAAGAAAACGGATATTCTGCTGGCGGCAAGAAAGCTTTTTTCGGGGAGAAGCTTTTCGTCGGTATCGATGCAGGCGATTGCTGAGGAGTGCAAAGTCTCCAAAGCATCTTTATATAAGCTGTTTGAATCGAAGGAAGACCTGCTTCTGGAGCTGCTCGATTTTAACCAGAAACAGATGGTAGCGGCCGCTTCACTATTAAATGAAGAAACAAGCCTGTCCCCTGAGGAACGGTTTGCCAAAAAACTGATGGCTGAGCTTGAAGGCTTCAGGCGCAATCAGCAGTTTTTTAATATGCTGATGTACGGAAGCCCTTCCTCTATTAATGACCGGGTAAAACGGCATATTCACAGGGCCCGTTCCACTTTTATCTGCTGGCATCGCGATTCACTGATTCAGACGTACGGCGAAGACATCATTCCTTATGTATGGGAGCTGGTGATTGTCCTGCAGGGGCTCCTGAGAGAATGCATCACGCTGATTAAGCTGGAAAAAGAACCGCTCGACCTGAAGCCTCTCACGGAGTTTATCATCCGCCATCTCAATCTCATCGTCGAAAACAGGAAAACCGAAACCGCTTTGCCGCAGGAGATGATTGACCTTTATATCGCCTCGGCTTCCTCATTTGAGCCGAAAGACAAAACCGTATTGCTGGCTGAAAGCCTGAAGGAGCTGAAAGAAGCCGTCTCAGCCCTTCCTGAGGAGAAATATGATGCCGCGGGTCTCGTTTCCGCGGCGGCCATGCTGGAGAAAGAATCAGCGGACAAACAGCCGCGGGATTTTCTCATAAAAGCGCTCATCGGTTATTTGGAACAGGCCGGACCGCTGCACCAGCCGCTTGCAGCCGTTAAAACATTGCTCAAACTATAAAGAAAGAAGGAATCAGCTTGAATAAGAGTATTAAAACTGCACCGTACAACCGCTCTGTCATTGTCGGGATTCTTTTGGCGGGAGCGTTCGTCGCCATTTTGAACCAGACGCTGCTTATTACGGCGCTGCCGCACATTATGAATGACTTCAATATAGACGCCAACAAAGCGCAATGGCTGACAACATCGTTTATGCTGACGAACGGGATTTTAATCCCGATTACCGCGTTTTTAATAGAAAAATTTACGAGCCGCACCCTCTTGATTACCGCCATGAGTATTTTCACGGCCGGAACCATTGTCGGTGCATTCGCTCCGAACTTTCCGGTATTGTTAACGGCCCGGATTATCCAGGCGGCCGGCGCCGGAATTATGCTGCCGCTCATGCAGACGGTATTTCTCACGATTTTCCCGATTGAAAAGCGCGGCCGCGCAATGGGTATGGTCGGCTTGGTGATCTCGTTCGCGCCGGCAATCGGCCCGACGCTTTCCGGATGGGCGGTCGAAGCATTCTCTTGGCGCTCTTTGTTTTATATCATCTTTCCGATCGCGGTCATCGATTTGCTTTTAGCGATTATTCTGATGAAAAATGTCACGACATTACGCGAAACACAGATTGATATTTTATCCGTGATCTTATCGACCCTCGGATTCGGCGGCCTGCTTTACGGCTTCTCAAGCGCCGGTTCATCAGGGTGGACCAGTACTGAAGTGCTGACCTCGCTGCTTGTCGGAGCTGTCGCGCTGATTTTCTTTATCGCAAGACAGATGAAGCTCAAAAAACCGATGCTGGAATTCCGCGTGTTTTCCTTCGGGATTTTCAGCCTGACCACCCTGCTCGGCACGCTTGTTTTCGCGCTGCTGATCGGAACGGAAACCATTCTCCCGCTCTACACGCAGAAGGTCCGGGGCGTATCCGCGTTTGATACCGGATTAATGCTTTTGCCGGGCGCGGTTGTGATGGGGATGATGTCTCCGTTTATCGGCCGGATTTTTGACAAAATCGGCGGAAAGGGCCTTGCGATGACCGGATTCTTTATCATCCTGCTCACGTCCCTGCCGTTTATGAATCTGACGGACTCGACTTCTCTCATTTGGATTGTCGTCGTTTATACCGCGCGGCTTTTGGGAACAGCCATGATTATGATGCCGGTGACGACAGCAGGAATCAACGCCCTGCCGCGCCACTTAATTCCGCACGGCACAGCCATGAACAATACCGTTCGCCAAATCGGCGGTTCTATCGGTACGGCGCTGCTTGTTTCCATTATGAGCAGTCAGGCTGCGCACGCAAATACGTCAGCTCCGGCAAACGCCGCCTTGCACGGTATGAATGCGGCATTTGTCGTGGCCGCCTGCATCGCGCTGGCCGGCTTCCTGCTATCTTTCACTTTGAAGAAAAAACCGCGTCAGCCTGAGCAGCAGCAGGCCGTCACGCGTTAAACGAAAAAGAACCCGATCACTTATGTGACCGGGTTCTTTTTTTATTTCTCGATTCCGTCTTTTACTTCTTTCACCATTTGCAACATGGATTCCAGGCCGCCTCCTGATAAATACCATGTAGCTGAGTCAAGGTAGACAACATGGTTGTTTTTCACGGCTTTCACCGATTTTACATAATCATTTTCAACCACTTGTTTCGTTGAAGATTTTGTGCCGATCGCTGTTCCGCGGTCAACGACAAACATGTAATCAGGGTTTGTTTTGGCGATATATTCATAGGAAATGCTTTGTCCGTGCAGTGATGCTTCGATGTTTTTGTCAGCTGGTTTAACGCCGAACACATCATGAATGAAGCCGTATCTTGATTTAGATCCGAACGCGCTGATTTTGCCGTCGTTCGCCATCACCACTAGACCGTTTTTATCCGTGCTGCTTGTCTTTTTCTTCAGATCGGCAATGGACTTGTCAATGTTCGCAAGCTTATCTTTCACTTCATTTTCTTTGTTAAAGATTTTGCCGATCACTTCGGTGTTGTGTTTGAATCTGTCAACGTAGTTTGTATAGTCATCATCAAGATAAATCGTCGGCGCGATTCTTGAGAACTCTTTATAAGAATCAGATTGTCTGTGGGCGATAATGATTAAATCCGGATCAATATCTGCGACTTTTTCAAAATCCGGTTCTTTTAAACCGCCTGTATTGGCGTATTTATCACTATTATATGAAGATAAGTATTTTGGAAGGTTTTGTTTCGGAAGTCCCGCCACATGATCCTGTAAACCGAGTTCATCCATCGTGTCCAGCATTCCGAAGTTGAATACGACGACTTTTTTCGGGTTCTTCGGCACTTTGACTCCTTCTTTGTTCATGTCGTCCTTAATCGTGACCATTTCTTTTGATTTGCCGGATGTTTTGTCCCCGTTTCCGCATGCAGAAACAACAAAAATCGTAACGAGCGCAATAAATAGCAATGCGAATTTTTTCATGTCTCTCACCTCATCTGGTTTTTAAGAAAAATACACACCGATCCGCTGACTGTCAATCTCTTGAATCGGAATAGTCATATCATAAATGTCTTCAAGCACGGAAGTGTCAATAATCTCCTCCGCCGGCCCTTCTTTGACGATCCGGCCGTTTTTCAGAGCAACGATATGGTCTGAGTATACGGAAGCGAAGTTGATATCGTGAATCACTACGACGACCGTTTTTCCGAAGTCCTCCACAAGCCGCTTCAACAGCTTCATCATTTCAACGGAATGCTTCATATCTAAATTGTTCAGCGGCTCATCGAGAAAAATATAATCCGTATCCTGAGCGATAATCATCGCGATAAACGCCCTCTGGCACTGGCCTCCGCTGAGCTGATCGAGATATTTATCCTTTAAGTCGTCAAGCTTCATATAACTGAGGGCCTGGTTGATGTGCACCCAATCCTCATCCGTCAGCTTCCCCTGGGAATACGGAAATCGGCCGAAGCTGACCAGGTCTTTAATCGTCAGCCTGATATTGATTTGGTTCGTCTGCTTCAGGATGCTGATTTTTTTCGCCAGATCATTGCTTTTGCAGGAACCGATCTCTTGACCGTCAACCGTGATTTCTCCGGAATCCGTCTTAATCAGTCGGCTCATGATAGACAGCAGCGTGCTTTTTCCCGCGCCGTTCGGACCGATAAACGAGGTAAGCCTGCCCTTTTGAATGGAAAGAGACGTTTTCTCAAGGACAACTTTCCCGCCGTATTGTTTGCTTACATTTTTGACCTCTACCATGATTTATTCTCCTTTAACAGCAGATAGATAAAATAAATCCCGCCGGCAAAATTAATGATGACACTCAGCGTTGTGGAAAACGTGAACACTTTTTCCACGACGAACTGGCCTCCGACAAGCGCGATGATGCTGATCAGAACAGACCCCGCGATTAAATACGTGTGCCTGAAGGTTTTTAAAAACTCTCTCGCTAGATTGACGACAAGCAGTCCTAAAAACATAATCGGCCCGACAAGAGCCGTAGAGACAGACACAAGAACAGCGACGACAATGAGCATCTGTTTCACAAGCTTATCGTAATCAATCCCAAGGTTGACGGCGTGTTCCCTGCCGAGCGACAGCACGTCAAAAAAACGCGTGAACCGCCAGACATAAATGCCTGTCAGAAGAAAGACGGCACCGGCAAATCCTAAAAGATCGGTGTTGATATTGTTAAAGCTGGCAAACATTTTGTCCTGAACAACCTGAAACTCATTCGGATCAATCAGCATCTGCATAAAGGATGACAGACTGTTGAACAGCGTGCCGAACACGACGCCGACAAGCAGAAGGAAAAACACGTTCCGCCCCTCGCCTTTAAACATGAGCTGATATAAAACGAGTGACAAGAGCACCATCAGCCCGACGGAGATGACGAAATTAAGGTTTTTGTTCATCATGACGATATTCATTGAACCGAACAGAAACACGATGACGGTCTGAATGAGCATATACAGGGAATCGAGGCCTAGAATGCCCGGTGTCAGTATGCGGTTATTTGTAATCGTCTGGAAGATGACCGTTGAAAATGCGATCGCTCCCCCGGTGAGCATCATGGCAAGCACTTTGAAGCACCGTCTCGGCAGGGAGTATTCCCAGTTGCCCAGTCCGTAGAACAAAAAGAATCCGATACATATCATGGCGAGCGCCGCCAGCAGCGTAATTTTTTTATTATGACTCATATGCTTTTCTCCTTAACAGCATATACAGGAAGATGCCGCTGCCGATCACACCGACCATCAGGCCGATGGAAATTTCGTAAGGGAAGATGATCACCCTTCCCAAAATGTCGCAAAACAGCACAAAAACAGCGCCCAAGAGAGCTGTGTGGGGCAGACTGCTCCTCAGGTTGTCCCCTTTGTAGATCGACACGATATTGGGAATGATCAAACCGAGAAACGGCAGCATCCCGACGGTCAGAATCACAAGTGAAGCGATAAGCGACACGATAATCAGACCGATATTGACGACGCGTTTGTATTTCAGGCCGAGATTGACGGAAAAGCTCTCTCCCATTCCCGCCACCGTAAATTTATCCGCATAGACATAAGCGATGATCACAAGCGGGATACTCAGATATAAAAGCTCGTACCGGCCTTTGACGACCAATGAGAAATCCCCCTGAAGCCAGGACGACAGATTTTGGATCAGATCGTATTTATACGCGATAAACGTGGCGACTGAACTGACGATATTCCCAAGCATTAAACCGACGAGAGGAATAAAAATCGCATCATTGAACTTGATTCTCTCGAGGATTTTCATGAACAGGAAATTTCCCGCCAACGCGAAAATAAAAGCGATAGACATTTTCACAAGCGGACTCGCTGACGTAAAAAGCATTAATGAAATCAAAATCCCGAGCCTTGCCCAGTCCATCGTTCCCGCAGTCGTCGGCGATACAAATTTATTCCGGCTGATCTGCTGCATGATTAATCCGCAGATGCTCAGGCTCATGCCGGCAATAATAATGCTCACCAAACGCGGCAGCCGGCTGTCAAATAATGTACTTGCCTGTTCTTTATTTAAATGAAAAATATCCAGCGGCGACAAGTCTTCTACACCGATAAAAATAGAAGTACACGCCAATACCGCCAGTAGCAAAAGTAAGTAACGTAGCTTCATGCTGCCTCCCCGCACCCATCACAAACGGTATGACTCATTGCCAAACAACTCCCATACATCCCCACTCGTAATGATTATCATTATCAACGACAATTATAATCTTATCATCTTTCCAAGCGCAGTCAATACGGTTTTGCTTTTAAAAGCGGTCATCCGCGGGCCGTACACTAAATTCTTTTACAATCAGTCTATCAAGAATTTGCAGGATTTACTATAACCTTCATTTGGCTGCTTATCATTTTTTGCACAGGATGACACACTTTAAGGAAGCAAATCTGACAAACAGCGACGAAATTCCTCTCTGTGAATACAAATGTGCTTTCCACGTAGAAAAAAACCCTTGATTTACCTCTTTGAAAGAGAGATAATAAAAATTAAATTTGTGAGAAAATTTAAATATTAGGGGATGTAAATCATGAAAGTTGTAAAATTCGGAGGCAGCTCCCTTGCGTCAGGAGCCCAGCTTGAGAAAGTGTTTCAAATCGTGACGGCCGATCCCGCGCGGAAAGCCGTCGTCGTATCGGCGCCGGGAAAACGCTTCTCGGACGATACAAAGGTGACGGATCTGTTAATCCGCTGTGCGGAGCATTATTTGCAAAAAGGAGCGGCTCCCGAGCTCGCCGAAGCGGTCATTGAGCGGTACGCCGCCATCGCGCGCGAGCTGGATCTCGATCCCTCTATTATAGAAAGAATCCGCCGTGACTTATTCGCTCTCTTAAACAGCAGCAAAGCCAATCCCGATCAGTATATGGATGCGGTGAAAGCGAGCGGCGAGGACAATAACGCGAAGCTGATCGCGGCCTACTTCCGCAGGCAGGGCGTGAAAGCCGAATACGTAAGCCCGAAAGAAGCGGGGCTGTATGTGACGAATGAACCCGGCAGCGCACAGGTGCTCCCTGAGTCTTATGATCATTTGTACCGTCTGAGAAACCGTGAAGGCTTGATCATTTTTCCTGGTTTTTTCGGCTATACGAAGGAGCATGAGATTGTGACGTTTTCCCGGAGCGGTTCAGATATTACCGGCTCCATTCTCGCCAACGGCTTAAAGGCCGACCTGTACGAAAACTTTACCGATGTGGACGCCGTCTATTCCGTCAACCCGTCAATCGTGCAGCATCCGAAAGAAATTAACGAACTGACGTATCGGGAAATGCGTGAGCTCTCCTATGCCGGGTTTTCCGTTTTTCATGATGAAGCGCTGATTCCCGCTTTTCGGGCCGGCATCCCCGTTCAGATTAAAAACACGAATAATCCTGATGCGAAAGGAACGCGCGTCGTCAGCAGCCGCGACAATACGAACGGGCCTGTCATCGGCATCGCAAGCGACACGGGCTTTTGCAGCATCTACATAAGCAAATATTTAATGAACCGGGAAATCGGTTTCGGCCGCAAAGCCCTTCACATTTTGGAGGAAGAAGGATTGACGTATGAGCACGTTCCATCCGGGATTGACGATATCACAATCATCCTTCGGCACAATCAGATGGACTTAGAACTGGAAGAGAAGCTCGTCACCCGTCTGAAGCAGGAACTTCAAGCAGATGAAGTCACCGTCAGGCACAATCTGGCGCTGATTATGGTAGTGGGCGAAGCGATGCGCCATAATGTCGGCACAACCGCCAGGGCATCCAAAGCGCTGTCGGGAGCCGGCGTCAACATCGAGATGATCAATCAGGGATCATCGGAAGTCAGCATGATGTTCGGGGTGAAAGAAGAACAGGAAAAACACGCGGTGCGGGCGCTGTATGACGAATTTTTCGCCGGGGTCTTACTCTCATAGGGCACAGCCTCTTTTTTCTCTTGTCCACTACTATCCCTTACAAAACAGCTTCTGAAACATATTGTATGGTATAGACAATATGGAGGTGAAGCAAATAATGGGATACTCAGGAGAAGGAATTAGCTCTTTCGCTTTGATCGTTGTTTTATTTATCCTGTTAGTCATTGTAGGTACTGCCTTTGTTGGCGGTTTCTAAGCATCACTCCGTCTATATGAGGACGCTGCGGGTTTTGACCTGCGGCGTTTTCTTTTTTTCTTTGAGCCGCTTCCATGCACGCAAAAAAAGACTGCTGAGAACATTCTCAGGCAGTCTTTTTCTTTGTTCAGGTTATTTTCTTCTCACGTCATTCCTCTTTCAGTTACATGGAAGTCAGCCTGATCTGTCTGGCCTGCACCTGCAACTGTAAAAATCGCGGCGGCTGCTAAACAAATAACAAACCATTTAGATTTCAATTTCATACAAACCCTCACTCCTTTGTATTTGTTTTCTTGCCTCTTCGACTTTCAGAAAATAGTCAGAAGAAATTTTAAAGCAATTTTGTTCATAGTAATATTTAGCTGCTTCTAGTGCTAAATCCTCTATATCGGCGTACAAATTTTTATTCTCCAGGTAGCAAAAACACGCGCTGATTGTTTCCTCATCCGGTTTCGCCTGATACAGAGCCTGCAGCCATTCGAATTTTACCGTGTAAACGGGATCGTCTGTTTCTTTAGCATATTCATATCCCCGCCTGTGATATTCCGACGCTTTATCTTTTTTTCCGAGTTTAAAGTAAATGAGTGTGATTAGAAAATATGCTTGAGGAAGAGAATTGACGATTCTTTGTGATTCAAATGTATCAACCGCCCGTTCAAAGTAAGGAATCGCTTCGTCGGTGCGGTCCTGATTGTAGTAGCACAGTCCGAGGTTATACAGCGCCCTCCCGACAAGCTGCGCTTTTTGTTCTTTTTCAGCCATTTGCAGAGCGTGCTGAAAATGTTTGGCCGCCTGTTCAAAACGTCTTTCATCCATTAAATTGACGCCGAACACAAAATGGCATTGAATGATCCGGACGTTGTATGTGTCCTGCTCTACGTAAATTTCATAAGCATTCTTTATATGTATCAAAGAAAAATACGTTTGTTTCATATGATAATAAGCTTCGGCCACCTTAAAATAAAACTCTGCCCGCTCCACGTGGTCCGATACGAAGGCCAGTTTTTTCTCAGCCTGTTTATAATACGTAATCGCTGATATAAATTCTCTTTTATCAAATTCAAACATGCCTTTGAAAAAGTTGACGTAATAATCGAGAAGCCCTTTGAGTCCGGCCTGGCTGTTATCAATATTATCAAGAATTTCCGACAGGGTCGGCTGGTCTTCTATCTTCAGTTTTTCCAGCGGCTCCAAGTAGTCCAGCATCAGCTGATGGCGAAATTCCATGAGGGAATAATAAAGCACCAAGTTCGAATCAGGCTCCATATGGTCAAGCTCTTGTTTGATCTCGGCCTTCAAGATCTCCGCATCCGGCACGCTGAATGTTCTTATGTATCGATACCACTCGTTAATCTTCTGCCCGACTGCTGAAGAAGGAATTAACCCGCTCTTCATTCCTTCACCCTCCCCATCCAAGACCTGTTTACCAGTTATTTTATCACGTTTCCGTGTCTTTCCATCCCGAAAAACACGCAAACTTTGTTTCGGCAGAGCGCAATTTTTCGCAGTGAAGATGAAACAGCCGGCAGCCAAACAGGACTGCCGGTTTTAAAATGATTCATGTTTCGTATTCAGCGGAAGGCGGATTGTAAAGGTTGTGCCTTTTCCCTTTTCGCTGTCAATGTCTATCGTGCCTTTGTGCATTTCGACGAGCTGCCTGACGATGGACAGGCCGAGTCCGTATTCGCCGTATGCCGTATTCGTTCGGGACACATCCGCCTTATAAAAACGCTCCCATATGTGCTCAATTTCTTCTTTCGAAATACCGATTCCGGTGTCTTCGATTTCAATAACTGTTTCCTTATAGCCTTCATACCCGCGCAGCGTAATGTCTCCGTTTTGCGTGAATTGAATGCTGTTTTTCGTAATGTTGACGAGAATCTGGATCAGCCTGTCATAATCGGCGAACACTTTGACGCCGTCCTCCGCTTCAATCCGGAGCCGGTTTTGTTTTTCCTCGGCCTGCTGATTGAGATGCTCTTTAATAATCTCAAACACCTCGATGAGCGGCAGGCTCAGCTTGTCCAGCTTGATCTGCTGGGATCTGATTTTTTCATAATCCAGGTTTTCTTTCACGAGCCTGAGCATCCGCTTCGTTTCTTCGCTGATCAGCGAGAAGCATTTCTCTTTATCTTTTTCCGGGATGGTGTTGCTGTTAAGGCCCTCCACCAGCCCGTTAATGGTCGTCAAAGGCGTTCTCAGCTCATGGGAAACATCGGCGATAAATTGGCGCCTCCGCTTTTCAAGGCGGTCAATCTGCTCTCTCGATTGCTTCAGATTTTTAGCCATCGTATTGAAATCGGACGCCAGCATGCCGATTTCATCGCCGCCGCTGTTCTTGAGCGAAATATCGTAATCACCGCAAGCCACTTTTCCCGTCGCATCCCGCAATGTCTGAATCCGCTTGACGTGAAACTTAGATAAAAGCCAGCTTAACAGAATCGTGATGATAAGGGTGCTGATAATCGCGTAAATCATATAGCGGTTGACCTGGCTGATCATCTGCTCGACCCCTCTGACAGGAGACACGAGCAGCACCGCGCCTTTAAATTGATTGTTGATAAAAAGCGGTTTTGCGACGAGCGATACTTCTAAGCCTTCCGTATTAAAACGATTCATCTCCGCTCTGATCTGAACGGTTTTCCCTTGCTTCAGCATGCGCCACTCTTTACTTTTCAGCTTCTCGCGCGGCGGCATATCGTCAGGAAAAAAGTAAGGCCGCTGATGTTCATCAAAAATAATAAACCTTGTCTCGCGCGTTTTTAACATGTCCTGATACGGATACAAGCGGCGCAGATCAAGTTCGCGCCCGTTCAGCTCACTTGTGATCTGTTGGGCATAGGATGACAGCTCATCCACTTTGTTTTGATACGCAAAATCTTTCACAAAATGTGAAAACAGGGAAATGATGATGAAAAAGGCCAAAATCAAAATGCTGACATGGCTCAGCAACAGCTGATATAAGTATTTAATCCTCATCAAATTTGTATCCTACCCCCCACACCGTGTATAAAAACGTTTTTTCGTCACTGGACAGTTTTTTGCGCAGCCGTTTAATATGAACATCAACCGTACGTTCATCGCCGTAAAATTGATAGCCCCACACCTGCTCAAGCAGCTGCTCTCTTGAAAAAACCTGGCGCGGGTTCTGTGCGAGATAAAAGAGCAGATCAAATTCCTTCGGTGTCAGATTCTCGACAGCCTTTCCGTGCAGAAACACTTCCCGCGTCTTCTTATTGATTGAAAAACACGCCGTTTCGATCAAGTCATCGCTTTTTACGGCCTGCCCCGTCGCCCGGTATCTTCTGATCACCGCTTTAATCCGCGCTACAAGAGTCAGCGGGCTGAACGGCTTGGTGACATAGTCGTCGGCCCCCATTTCAAACCCGATCACCTGATCAGACTCCGTGTCCTTTGCGGTCAGCATAATAATCGGCACACTGCTCGTCTCTCTTATTTTCCGGCAGATCGTCACTCCATCCATGGACGGAAGCATAATGTCCAGAATGACCAAATCCCACTCCTCTTCTGTGAACCGCTGATAGCCTTCCACTCCGTCATGGACAAATTCGGCTTCAAATCCTTCTTTAAAAAAGAACATTTCCGTCATGGTGCATACGCTTATATTGTCTTCTATCATTAATATCTTCATTGGTTCCTCCGCTTATCTTGACGCTTTTACTTATAATAGCACCATTTTACCCGGATATTTTCGCGTTTCACAATTGTTAGTTTTTATTTCATCACCCGGAAATAGTTTGTTCATATTTTTTTCATACATTTCTCCTACTATATACATATCGGATGACCGGTGCTAAAGAAGGCCGGTTTTACAAGATCTGACACCCACACGGAGGAACCGACATGAACTTTATAAAAAGAGCCTTTTGGAGCATGAAGGCAAAAAAGGGAAAAACATTTTTGCAGCTGGTTGTGTTTTCAGTGATTTGCATTTTTGTCCTGTCCGGTCTTACGATCCAAACTGCGGCAAAGAAATCAAGCGAACTGGCAAGGCAGCAGCTTGGCGGAAGCGTCACACTCCAGGCTGACCGCCAAAAGCAAATGGCGCAGCAGCAAAAAGACGGTGAAAAGAGGTCGTTTGAGTCAACGCCGATTTCCGTCTCGGATGCAAAGAAGCTTACATCCTTACAGCACGTTAAAAATTACAACTTTCTCACGACAGCGTCAGCAAATGCAGAAAGCTTTGAGGCGATTGAAAGCTCAGACGAGTCAGCCAATAATAATTCCGGCGGCAGCCGTTTTCAAGGCGGCGGCGGAAGACAGATGATTTCAGCGGATATTTCGGTCGAAGGCGTGCTCTCTGCGGCATTGCTTGACGATTTCACGAGCGGCGGCTCAAAAATCACTGACGGACGCAATATCACAAAAACAGATGCGGACGCAAAAGTCGCCGTGATCAATGAAACGCTGGCAGATCAAAACAAGCTGAAGGTCGGCAGCTCCATTACCGTTTCCTCAGCAGCGGATGATTCGGTGAAAACGAAGCTTAAAATTGTGGGAATCTATAAAACAACATCATCAGGAGACGATCAGGCACAGCATTTTTCGTTCTTAAATCCTGACAATAAAATCTATACACCTTACACCGCCGCGGCGGCGTTAAAAGGATCTGATAACAAAAACAACATCAGTTCAGCCGTTTATTACATGGATGATGCCAAATATATTGACTCATTCGTTGCGGCTGCGAAAAAAACATCCATAGATTATAACACCTACACGCTGACGGCGAACGATCAGGTGTATCAGCAAATGGTCGGCCCGATTGAAAATGTCGCATCGTTTTCTAAAAACGCGGTGTATCTGGTATCCATCGCGGGCGCGGTCATTCTCGGATTAATCGTGATGATGTCGATCAGGGAACGCAAATATGAAATGGGTGTCTTAATGGCGATCGGTGAAAAGCGCTGGAAGCTCATCGGACAATTTTTAACGGAAATTCTGGCTGTCGCTGTCATTGCCATCGGCATCGCATCCGCAGCAGGCAGCCTTGTGGCGAATCAGCTCGGAAACCAGCTTCTTTCCCAGCAGATCAGCTCAGCCGATGATTCACAGCAGCAATCAGCAGGCGGCTGGGGCGGCGGAGAAATGTCGCACAGAGGCGGCTGGGGCGGCCAGCATTCATCCAGCGCGGACGTCATCAGTACGATGCAGGTAAACGTCTCGCTGAATGATCTTCTGATTCTTGGCGGAATCGGCATCGCGATTGCCGTCATCGCCACATTACTGCCGTCTGTATCAGTCATGCGGCTTCATCCTAAAACCATTCTGACCAAGCAGGAATAAGAGGAGGCAGCGTAATGAGCTTATTAACCTTTCAGCAGGCCGGCTATTGGTACAAAGACAAAACACAGCCGCTGTTTCAGAATATAACGATCAGCTTTGAAAAAGAGAAGTTTTATACAATTGCCGGCGCCTCCGGAACGGGAAAAACCACGTTTCTGTCACTGGCGGGCGGCCTTGATACACCTAAAGAGGGAAGCATCCTTTATAACGGAGAAGACATCTCCAAAATCGGATTAACCAAATTCAGAAATCAATATGTTTCTATCGTCTTTCAATCTTATAATCTGATTCCGTATATGACGGCGCTCCAGAACGTCACAACGGCGATGGAGATTACCGGTTCTAAGGAGAAAAACAAAGATGCGTTCGCGCTCAGCATGCTGGAAAGGGTCGGCATCACGGAACAGCAGGCCCGGCAGCGGGTGCTGACATTAAGCGGAGGACAGCAGCAGCGGGTTTCGATTGCGCGGGCTTTCTGCTGTGACACGGATTTGATTTGCGCGGACGAGCCGACGGGAAATCTCGACGAGGATACGTCAAAGGAAATCGTCCGGCTCTTTCAGGACCTGGCGCATAAAGGCGGCAAATGCGTCATCATGGTCACGCACGACGAACAAATCGCCAAAGTTTCGGATATCAACATCCGCTTATCAAGAGGAAGTTTCACGGTAAAAGCAAACGGCACGGCCGTTTCCTGATACCGCGCCCCTGCCAGCGCAGACAGGGGCGCACCCTATATCCCCCCTATTCAATAGAAGTGAACGTAAAAAAAGCGAGGGCTGCATCCCCTCGCTTTTTTTATTTATATCAGCTGTAAATAGCGTTCAATATTTGATTGGCCGGCTGCTTTAATCAATTCTTCCGCCTTTTCCTCTTCCCCCGGCAAAGCGAGCCGGAGTTTGTCTTCAATGTCTTTTTCAGAAAGACCGTTTCCCGGCGCTCCCTTCGGACAGTCGATACGTGTTTCATAGACATGATTGCCGGAAGCCGTGACCCGTACAATTGTAAAACGGCCCTTCGGAACGGCGTTGTCAGCCGGCTGAATTTGATCATCATAGCTTCGGTGAATCCTCGCAAACCCCTTTTGAAGGGATTCCGGAATCGGCTCGGAGGTAAAGTGTTTTGCTGAAAAATCTTTACCGTGCAGAGCCAGGGCAATCACATATTCCACGCTGAAGCGCCCCGCTTCGCCTGTTTTCGGGCGCCGTTCTGTCAATGCGGCATCCCCGCCCGGCGGATAAATAACGTCGGTCCGTTCCATTTGGCCGAAAGTGAGACCGTGCTCAGCCTTCAGCTTGAGAATGGCGTCCGCCGCGTGATGGGCCGCCGAGCAAAACGGATAAACCTTAAACCAAAGCCCCGGGCTCACAATCCGCCAAGGGTTTCCCCACCCGTTTAAAAGCAGGGTTTCTGCCCGTTCAAGATCGCCGTACAGTCCGAAGAAGCCTTTCTCCCCGTCAAGCGCATGATCCGACCCGCCAAAACCGGCCTTCGCAAGCTTTACGGCGAACAACCCGGCTTGAGCGGCCAGTCCGGCATGAAGCGGCTTCATTTCTGTACCGAACTGCACCCGCATGCCTCCGGAACGGGCGGCCGCAAAGCCGATCGCTTTTTGCAATTCGTTTTGATTGAGGTTCTCCGCGAAACCGACGGCGCAGGCCGCCGCAATCGCGCCTAACGTTCCCGTATTGTGCCAGCCTTTCTCGTAATGGTGTCTTCCCGCTGACTCACCGAGCCGCGCCATCACTTCGATGCCTGTCACGTAAGCACCGAGAAAACGGCTTTCGTCTATATGGCCGGATGATGCCGCTGCGATCAGAGCCGGAAGGATGACCGCGCTCGGATGTCCTCTTACATCAGAATGAACATCGTCAAAATCAAGCGCATGGGCAATGAATCCGTTAATCAGCGCGGATTGGGACGGCGTTGTTTTTTGATTTCTGCCGATAAGCGGAGCTGTCGGCGCCCCGCCTTCTTCTTCGGCCAGTTTAATCAGCTTCTCAATGCCTTTATCCCGTCTCCCCGCAAAGGCTGCCGCTGTAAAATCAAGCAGGCCTTTGCGCGCTTCTTTCATCGCTTCGGCGGATGTTTCCGGTACAGACGACATGACGGCCTGAGCAAGCCCGGCCGTCAGATGTTCCGTATTCATTCCCCCTGCTCCAATACATTAACGGCCAGCCGGGCAAAAAACTCAGCCGCTTTCGGGAGCGCTTTTTCGTCGAGTGTGAAGGCGGGATGGTGCCATTCTTCCGTTCCGTTTGTTCCCATCCAGACGAAGAAGCCGGGGATTTTTCCTTGATATAACGCGAAGTCTTCCCCGCCGGGAGACTGTTCTGCCCGAACCGTTTGAAGCCCGAGATCTTCAGCCGTCTGTTCCGCCGCATGGATGAAACGGGCGTCGTTCATCACTGACGGAAGGTAAGGATACCAGCGGAATTCGGCTTCTGCCCCGAATCCGGCCGCGATTCCTTCGGCAACCCGCTTCATATGTTTCGGAACAGCGTCACGCGCTTCTTTTTGAAACGTCCGGACGGTGCCTTCCATTTCCACATGGTCCGGGATGACATTCCAAGAGCTGCCGCCTTGAACTCTTGTGATGCTGACGACGGCGTTGTGAAGCGAGCTGATATTTCTGCTGACAACTGATTGCAGGCCGCCGATGATCTGCCCTGCCGCCTGAATCGGATCAATGCTGTTATCAGGGATTCCGGCGTGGCCGCCTTTTCCTTTAACAGTGATTTCAAAGCGGTCCACACTTGCCATCAGCGGGCCTTCTTTCAGACCGACCGTACCGACGGGGAGGTCGGGTTTGTTATGCATGCCGAATATTGCCGATACACCGTCAAGCGCGCCGGCTTCAATGACCTGTCTCGCTCCGGCGGCGATTTCTTCCGCAGGCTGAAAAATAAACCGCACCGTTCCTTTCAGCTCGTGCTTTCTCTCATTTAATAAGAAAGCCGTGCCGAGAATAGATGCCGTATGGAAGTCGTGGCCGCAGGCATGCATGACGCCGCTGTTTCGCGAAGCAAACGGAAGGTTTGTTTTCTCTTCGATCGGCAATGCGTCAATGTCCGCTCTGACGGCGATGACCGGGCCGCTTTTGTCTCCTTTGATTTCGGCGATCACTCCGGTTTGAAGTTTCGGAATATCAAGAACCGTGATCCCCTCTTCCTCCAGCCAGCGGCGGATTTTATTCGTCGTTTCGTATTCCTCGCCTGACAGCTCAGGGTGTTCATGAAGGTCGCGGCGGATATTGATTAAACGTTTGTTTAATGATTCATACGTTTCTCTTGCCATTTCTTCTTCGTCCCTTCCTATACAAGCTCAGCAGGCTCTCCCACTTGCTTTATAAATTTTTTCGTCCGTTCGTTCTGCGGATTGTCAAACAGCTCTTCCGGTGTTCCCTGCTCGATAATGCGTCCGTCCGCCATAAAGATGACCTGGTCGGCCACTTCACGCGCAAAAGCCATCTCATGTGTGACGATGACCATGGTTGTCTGTTTTTCGGCAATTGATTTGATGACTTGAAGCACCCCGGTTACAAGCTCAGGGTCAAGGGCCGAAGTCGGTTCATCCAGTAAAATCGCGTGAGGGTCAACGGCCAAAGCACGCGCAATGCCGATCCGCTGCTGCTGCCCGCCTGACATCGTAATCGGGTAGCTGTCCGCTTTTTGCTCTAAACCGACTTGCCGCAGCAGATCCATACCGATCTGTTCCGCTTCTTTTTTCGGTTTCTTTTGCGCGGTGATCAGCGCTTCTGTCACGTTTTGCAGCGCGGTTTTGTTTTTGAAGAGATTGTAATTCTGAAACACCATCGCCGTCTGCTGGCGAAGCTTGTGTACGTCTTTGCGCGAATAGGACACTGCATTCAGCTTGGCATCACCGATTTCAATAATGCCGTCATCCGGGCGCTCCAGCAGATTCAGGCAGCGGAGGAGCGTTGATTTTCCTGAGCCGGACGGACCGATGATGGCCGTGACTTCGCCGCTTTTGATCTCAAGATCGATCCCGTCAAGTACGGTAAGGTCTTTAAATGCTTTTCGAATATGTCTGACTTGTATCATCCTGAGCCTCCTCCTATGTGCGATAAGGCTTGCTGATCGCCCGTTCGAGCAGATCCTGCAGCACGCTGTAAATAATCGTAAGAATCCAGTACATGATCGCAACGGCTAAATACGTCTCAAAATATTTGAGGTTGCCTGATGCGTACATTTTTCCTTGGGCGAACATTTCCATCACTCCTAATGTAAAGGCGAGCGATGTTTCTTTTAACAGGCCGATAAACGTATTTCCCGTTGCGGGAAGCGCGTTTCTGACGGCCTGCGGGAAAATGATCCGTCTGTACGCCTGTGATTTTGTCATTCCGACGGACAGGCAGGCTTCAAGCTGCCCTTCATCGACTGAGTTGAGCGCGGCGCGGAAAATTTCAGCGAGGTAAGCGGCATTTTTCAGGCTTAGCCCGATAATCGCCGCCGTTAACGCCGTCATCTTGCTCATTCCGGGGAACAGCTGAGGCAGGCCGTAATAAATTAAGAAAAGCTGGACGAGCGTCGGCACACCCCGGAAAAATGAAATATACACCTTTGACAGCTGGTGAAGCACAGGAATACGATTTTTTGTGATAAGCGCTAATATAAGGCCGCCGATCACGGCAAATACCATGGCCGCGACGGCCATTAGTAATGTGATCGGCAGGGCTTCGATTAACGCGGGAAAAGCTGAAAACATAAATCCCCAATCAATGCTGTTCATTCTCGATTTTCACCGCCGTTTCTTAATGCTTTGCTTCCGTTGTGATATCTTCTTTAAAGTACTTTTCAGACAGCTTTTTGAGCGTGCCGTCTTTCCGCAGTTCTTCAATGGCTTTGTCTACTTTTTTGCGGATTTTATCGTGAGCCGCATCCTTTGCAAACGGGAAGGCGACTTTTTCATAGACAATCGGATCTCCTGCTAATTTCAGAGGCAGGCCGGTCTTTTTGATTTGGGCGATCAGGACGCTGCGGCTGTTTACATAAGCGTCAACACGCCCGTAAGCCACGTCTTTCAGCGTGCCTTCTTGTGTTTCATACGTTTTAATGTTGATTTTTTTATCCGGGTCCTTGCTCTCAAGGTTTTTCGCGTGGTTTGAGCCGAGAACGGCCGCCACTGTTTTTCCTTTTAGATCATTGACTGATTTGATGTCTTTGTTGTCGTCTTTGACGACGATTTGAGTGCCCGCATACGAATACGGTTCTGTGAAGTTATACGTTTTCTTGCGTTCGTCCGTGACAGCGACCTGGTTTGAGATGGTGTCGAGTTTGCCGGTCTGGAGCTCTCCCATCAGTCCGCTGAATTCAAGCAGCTTCCAGTCCAGCTTCATGTTGATTTTTTTCGCAACGGCTTCCATGACATCCACGTCAAAGCCGGTCAGCTTGCCGTTTTCTTTATATGCGAACGGATAGCTTTGCCCCGTGGCGCCGACATGCAGCACGTTAGCGCCGCCTTCGCTTTCTTTGCCGTTTCCGCATGCTGATAAGACCGCCAGAAGAGCGGCAGAGAGCAGCAAAGCCCATGTTTTCTTCTTCATTGAAATCCCGCCTTTTCCTATTCATATGTTAATCGTGCAATTGTTTTTTTAAATAGATGGTGATGTGCCCTTTTCCTAAATCCTTTTCGCCTGCGCGGACGTAGCCTTTCCGCTCGTACATGCCGATCAGCCACGGATGCTTGTCCGCTGTGCCCAATGATACGAAGGGCGCTTTTAGTGTATCGCGGAGCACTGTATTCTCCAGCCACTCCAGCATGTCTGAGCCTGTCCCTTTTTTTCCGGTTTCAGGGTCGACGGCGAACCACCAAATATGAGGGACACCGTACGGACCGGGATTCGGCCCCCACGGCATCCGCAGAGAAATCGTCGCCACGATGCGTCCGTCTTCCTCCAGAACGTAACAGGCGTTTTTTTGTATATTATTCAAAACGAGCTCTTTGTCCGCCGTTGCCGCGGCAAAGTTGATGCCGAGCTTACGGATCGGTTCATATGCCCTCAGTGTCAGTGAAAGCAGTTCATCAGCGTCCGCTTCCGTTGCGAGCCGGTATCGTTTTGACATAATGAGCCCTCCTTTAATCGGCATATCGGTTTGCCGGTTTTTCCAGTCCGAAATGTTCTCTCAGCGTCGTTCCTTCATACTCTTTTCTGAACACGCCCCGCTCTTGTAAAATCGGAATCACTTTGTCTACAAAAAGAGTGAGACCTTCAGGCAAAAGCGGCGGCATAATGTTGAAGCCGTCACAAGCTTGTTTTTCGACCCATTCCTCCATCTTATCGGCAAGCTGTTCAGGCGTTCCGACAAAGATGTGATGGCCTCTTGAACCCGCCACATATTTGTACAGCTCGCGGATGGTCATGTTATCGCGTTTGGCCATCTCCTGAACGAGCTTGAACCGGCTTTTAACGGCATTTGACGCTTCCGCATCCAATTCAGGCAGCGGGCCGTCAAGCGGGTAAGCGGAAAGATCGACGCCGCCCAGATAGTTTTGCAGAATGTTCAGGCCGACAGACGGGATGATGAGGTCTTGAAGCTCTTCATATTTGGCCCGCGCTTCTTCTTCGGTATCGGCGATAACGGGAAAAATCCCCGGCATGATCGCGATTTTTTCAGGATCACGGCCGTAAGAAGCCGCTTGTTCTTTAATAGATTGATAGAATTCCTGCGCGGATTCCAGATGATTTTGCGCGGTGAAAATGACCTCCGCCGTTTTAGCTGCCAGCGCCTTTCCGTCACCTGATGAGCCAGCCTGAATAATGACCGGGCGGCCTTGCGGTGTGCGGGCGACATTTAACGGCCCTCTCACGGAAAAATAGGTTCCTTTATGATTCAATTCATGCATTTTGTCTTTTTCGAAAAATGTCCCTGACTCTTTGTCGCGGATAAAGGCGTCTTCCTCCCACGAATCCCATAACCCTTTGACGACTTCCACGAATTCTTCCGCGCGCTGATATCTGAGATGGTGCTCAAGATGCGTTTCACCGCTGAAATTAAGCGCGGTCGATTCAATTGATGATGTGACGACATTCCAGCCCGCGCGGCCGTTGGATAGATGATCCAGCGATGCAAATTGTCTCGCGATATGGAATGGTTCGCTGTATGTGGTAGACGCGGTCGCCGTCAGACCGATGCGGGATGTGACCTGAGCGAGCGCCGACAGCAGGGTAAACGGCTCAAAGCGCGTCAGCACATTCGGATGCGATTTGCTGTCTATTGATAAACTGTCCGCCAAAAACAGCATGTCCAATTTCCCCCGCTCCGCTGTTTTCGCCAGTTCTTTGAAATAATCCAAATTCATGCTCGCGTCCGCCGGCGCCTCAGGATGTCTCCAAGAGGCGACATGATGGCCGGTGCCTGCGAGAAACACACCGAGTTTGATTTCTTTTTTCTTTGTCATGACGGATCTCCTTCTATAATGAAATACGGTGCGGAACATATTAACACCACTAAACCTATATTTCCTATTAAATTTATAAGAATAAATCAAAATGTACAATTGTCGGGCAAGTTTGTCAATGCATTAAGAAAAAAATCATGATTTTAAAAATAACCCGGCGCACCGGCCGGGTTATTTCTTCGAAACGGTATAGACGCTCCCTTTGACTTTTTTCTTGATGACGGCAATGATAAGCAGCAAGACGGGGAACAGCACTTGAAACGGAAGATGAATATAGATCGGCACAATGTTTAAGCCTTCATTCATATGTTCCGAAAAATTGCTTGCGATGCTGATGGAGAGAATCAGCACCCCCAATCCGACCGGGAAGGCCAGCTGCGACGGATTTTTTTCTTTAAACAGCGTGGACACGCCCACGACAACCGCATATGTAAAAAGGCTGACTTTGAAAAAACCGCCGATGACGAGCACGAGCATGAAAAAGACATCCAGCCGGTCTAAAAACTCTTCCACTTTAATCGTCTGTATGGTGCTCAGCAGCGGGAATTGAGAGCGGAGCATTAAGTTGACATCAAGCACACAAATATTAATTGCCACTGACATCGCCAAAAACAGACCGCTGATGATAATCGCCAGAAATCCTGTTTTCTTCATCTTTTTCCGATCTTTTAAGTAGGGGAATATCATGACAAACACGATTAATTCACCGAACGGGATGAACATGGTCTGTTTAAATACGGAATAAATGACCGTCCCCATCCCGTCCGCCAAAACAGGCTGGAGAAATCTCAGGTTTATCGTGCCGGAGCTGATAATGAGGATCAGCCCGATGGCCGTCAGGAAATACATAATGCCAAACAGCAGCTCGCCGGCTCTCGCTATGACTTCAATTCCCTTTCTGACCGCAAATATCGCGGCGAGCATCAGCATGCCATTCACAATTAGAAGGGGCGTGTCCTGATATGCGAAGGTGACAAGCATTTCGCCAAAATCCCTCAATATGCGGGCGGCGATATAAGCAAAATAGAGAATATAAAGAAGAGAGACCGCCCAGCTCAGATGCCTGCCGATCAGTTCGGTCATGTAATCTCTCGGAGAGGACTCAGGAAAATATTGATACAGCGCCTGATATACGTAGAAAAGTCCGAGACCGGTAACGCACCCGAGAAGCACGGACAGCCATGCATCCCGCCCGGCCATCGTGCCCGGCGGGATCAATAACGAACTGCCCAATTCAAACAAAATGATCATAACAAACAGCTGGCGTGTGCCGATTTTCGCATTTTCCATACGCTTCGCTCCTTTCTCCTCAAATCAATCATGCTCAAGCTTGTCTGAGAGAGGGTTATTCCGCAAGCCCGTTCTTCTGATAATGACTTCCGTTTTTACGTCCACGGGGATGTTGGGGAAAATTTCTTCATCCCACTTCCCTTCGAGCTTTTTCCATTTGTCCGGATGTTTTCGATAGATCAGGTCTCCGAACCCGACGAAATCATTCTTATGGGCTTTAATACCTTCAATTGATTTGGTGATATCTCTATCAAGCTGCGTGCTGAGCGCCTTTTGCATGACCATGATCACTTTCGGATCAGACAGATGGAAAGGGTATCTGACAGCGTCCACAAGCCCTTCGACCTCAGCATGAACGTGAATATGCGGTTTTCCGTTCGGAAAAGTGGCCGTCACCTTTGTATTCTGGCGGGTGACCTGCAGACTGATGGCATGCTTCACGTTCTTCCAATCCGCATTGATGAACGTATGCTTGATTTTGTTCAGCAGCCATACAGCGCCGACACTGTCATCATCCTCGATCCAGTAGTCCAGTCTCCCATCCTTTTTGAACACCGCCAGTCCGTCCGCTGACAGCACCGCTTTCGGTTCAGTCGTCTGCGTATTTTCCATCGTAGGGCCGGCTTTATCGTCTCCGTGCATTTCATAACCCGGAATAAACGGCGACCCGGTCGGAGAAGCGAGATCAATCAGAACGTCCTGAAGGCTTGTTTTCACGACTCTGCCGTATTGTTCCTGTGTGAAGCTGAGCGTCTTGTTCACTTTATTGGAAGGGATTTTATCAATCGGCGTCAGTACTTTAATAATGTCTTCAGCCTTGCAATTATGCGCAATAACCGCGGTTGCGGTTGTTCTGAATTCGGTATCACGGTCAAGATTGTCCAGAATAAAATTGAGTCCTTCCTCTTTCGCGAGCTTTTCACTGAACACCACAAGATTCGTATGCGCAAAATAGAGCCTTCTGGACACCTTCATCGAGGCTTTTCTCAAAGCTTCCGTCATATTGTCTCCGGACACGGAATAGACGGAAACCGGCGGCCGGTCTCCCGCTCCGCCGCCCTGCAGGCCGCCGGCTACGTTTCCCGGGTTGATAATCTGAAAGTGAAGGACGTACTTTCCCGATTCGGTACGGTCAATACCGATGGCGGAGATTACGGCCAAATCGGTCAGCTCCCTTTTATCCCAGCATCCTGATACAAACATAAGAGAAACCATCGTACAAAGGAGGAGTATCCATTTACGTCTTTTCATTGCCGCCGCCCTCTTCTACATCTTTATTAACCATTCCTCTGGATGTCTCCGGTTTCGGTCTTTGATGTTCTCCTTGGCGCCTGTTGTTTTTCTGCACGAGCAGCCCCGGCCTTTTTTCATCCGCCCATAACGGAGCGCGGAAAATGGAATCCTTCAGCCCGCCCGGGGTCAAAGGAGCGAGCGGGGACATATACGGAAAACCGAACGAACGCAGTCCGCACAGATGGACAAACATCATGATAATGCCCAGAATCAGCCCGTAAAATCCCATGACGGCCGCGGTCAGAATAAAGACAAACCGGATCAGGCGCGCAGATATCGCCATGTCAAAAGCCGGAGTCGCAAAGCTGGCAATCGCCGTCAGCGCGACGACGATCACCATGGCCGGGGAGACGATGCCGGCCTGTACGGCGGCCTGGCCGATGACAAGCGCTCCGACAATCGAAACGGCGGAGCCGACCACTCTCGGAAGACGGACGCCCGCTTCCCTGAGAATCTCGAAAGCCACTTCCATCGTCAGCGCTTCAATTACGGCCGGGAACGGCACGGTCTCCCGCTGGGCCGCGATGACGATCAGCAGCTGCGTCGGAATCATTTCCTGATGAAAGGTCGTCGCCGCCACGTAAATCCCCGGCGCCACCAGCGAAATGAAGAAAATCAAAACCCGAAGCAGCCGGATGCTCGTAGCGATATCAAATCGGGAATAATAATCCTCAACCGATTGAAAAAATTGAATGAATAAGGCCGGCGCGATAAGAACAAACGGCGTTCCGTCCACAATAATCGCAAATCTTCCCTCCAGCAGATTCCCCGCCACAACGTCCGGCCGTTCCGTATGATACACAGTGGGAAATACGGAAAACGGCGCGTCTTCAATAAGCTGTTCAATGTAGCCGGATTCCAGAATGCTGTCGATGTCAATGTGCTTCAGCCGTCTGCGGACTTCCTTAATCAGCTTTTTCTCGCAGATTCCGTTAATATACATCAGCGCGACGTCCGTATTCGTTTCGTGCCCGATCTCCATTTTTTCCACCCATACATCAGGATTTTTTACATACCTGCGGATCATGGAAATATTGGTTTGCAGAGATTCAGTGAATCCCTGCCGCGGTCCGCGGAAGGACACCTGAGTGCTCGGTTCTTCAATGGACCGCTGCTCTCCCCCTTCCGTGCTGGCGATCAGCGCCTTGTCAGCTCCGTCGACAAAAATGAGCGTGCTGCCCGCCACCAGCCCGGCATAAAGGCTTTTCCATTTCTCTTCTTCTTTTACTCCGCCGATCGCAAGCGTTTTTTCATATATCAGGCAGACCGCCTGTTCCGGCTGAACGGACGGGATATCAATTAAATCCTCCAGCAGGGATTGGCTGACAAGCTGCTCGTCTACCAAACCGGCGATATACACGATCGCAGCCGGAAGCTCTTCTTTTCCGATTTTCAGCCGGCGGATGACGACATCGGCACTGTTGCCGAATCTCTCAGACAGCTTCTTCATATTTTCCTTTAAGCTTGCGGAGATCGGCTCTTCCCGCTCTTTATCTGATTTGGTTTCCGCTTCTTTTCTATCTTCATTGTCACCGTTCTTTTGATCGTCTTTTTTTCGTTTCTTCTGCTTAAAAAATGGCGGCATATCGCAAAAAACCTTTCCTTGTTTTTTTCATATTCTTCCTGTACGGCAAAAGATTATGCACGGCGGATAGTCTGTATAAGTTTTGCGTAATCGAAAAGGATAAAAAGGGAGAGTGATGTGCATGAAAATATTAGGAGTTTCAATTTTTTTGTTGGCTGCCTGTCTGATGATTTCGATAGGAACGGATATGCTGCAAGGTTTCAGTCTCTATGGAGCGGTTCGAAACAACCTGTCCGCTTTTAAATTAATGACCTTCTCGGAATGGCTGATGCTGTTTTTCTTCGCCCTCTTTTTAATGAAAGAAATGCTGGCTTTATATAAATCAGGTAAAAAAGATGCCTGACAGGCGCACGGCTGTATGGTGTCAAAAAAGAACACATCCCTCCCGTTGTCGGAGTTCATGTGTTCTTTTTATTTTTCCGGCGGGGATGGTTTTCAGATGACGATATTTCCGATTTCCGTATCTGTCGTGTGTTTCACAATGACGCCCTTGATAATGCGATTGCCGATGATTTTGGTGCTTGCCGAGGAACTGGTTTGGATGGCGGATGCAGAAGCGGCGGAAAGGTTGTTGATGGTATTGCCCGAAATGAGGGAATTGGAGGCACCGTTCAAATAGATGCCGATCGGGCTGCCCGCCGTTCGGTTGATCGTGATCGTATTGTCTATGACTTCATGCGTGCCTGAGTTCAGATACACGGTAACGATAAGCGGTGATGATTCAAAGCGGTTGCCGATGACAGAGGTCCCTGAGGATGTTGAACTGAAAATGGGGTAGTTTTTGTAGCTTTTGAAGAGATTTCCCTTAATGACAGCCCTGGCGTCATTTGTAACAGATACGGCATAGGACTCCGCGGCGCCCTGAAACGCATTCGGGATGAGCGTATTTCCTTCAATGACGGCATTTCCGCCTGTGACCCATATGCCCCGGCTGAATGATGTCAGCACATTCTGTTTTATAGTGATATTGCCGGCTGACATGCTGATTCCGTCTGTTACCTGATTCAGAGTGTTATTCATAAAGACGGCGTTGTCCGAGAGCGTCGCCCGCATCCCCGTGCTTCGTCTCGTTTCGGAACGTCCGTTTTCAATGACATTGCCGTCAACGGTCACATCTTCCGCCTGATAGACGGAAATACCCGCATTTTCAAACTGATTGATTTTGTTGTGAGTGACGAGGACGCTTTTTCCTCTTACATCTATTCCCGTGGAAAAACCGGTAATCAGATTGTTGGAAATGACGGCATTGCTGCTGTCCTGTCCTTGGGATACACCTTGTCCGGCGATTCCGGTCCTTGAGCCGCCGTTTGACCAAAAGAGAACATTCCCGGAAATGACGGTATGTGCGCCGTATCCGTAGCTGATTGTGTTGTCGGAATGATTTCCTTCAATTAACACATGATATCCGTTAAAGTTGGTGACTGAGCTTGCGGCATTACCGGAAAAGAAGTTGTTGCGGATCGTAATATGAAGAGCCTCTTCATAATCAACATCGCCTTCTCCGTACGATTCAATGTCGATTCCGAATTTCGGAGCTGTTCCGTTCCCTTGCCCGGCGTCTTCGATCACGCATTCCTCCACCGTAATGGTATTGCAGCCGGTGATTGAAATGTTGTTCCGTCTTGACTCCCTGATCTCACAGCGGCGGATGGTCACATGTTCTGATGTTTCGTAATCACTGTTTGTTTTTAAACCGAGCGGGCTGACAATAATGCCGTCTCCCGTAAAATCCGATATTTTCACATTTTCGATCAGCACATTGCTGCTGCCTTCAATACAGATGCCAAACCCCCATTCATGAGTCGACCGCAAAGGAACATTGGTATACGTGTGTTCATCCCGTTCCCCGATGATGCGGCCGCCGGTGATGGTGACATTTTCCCGCCTGCCTATATAGAAAGCCGAATAACCCCAGGAGCTGTTCGGCGCCACTTTAATCGTGCATTCCGGATCCATGATGATGGAGAGATGGCTCGGCACATTAATTCCCGCGTTCCTAAACGGCTGGCTTTTGTCACCGCCGAGCGTGCCGTTGATTTTATATGTTCCGGGCGGAAAAAACACCGTATGACTGCCCTCGCTGACAGCTTTGGCCAAGCATTGATTGATGGCGGCCGTCACATCGGCAGTCCCGTCTGCTGCCACACCGCAATCCGTTATATCTAAAATACGATTCGGCAAGTCATAATCTCCTCCTTCCTCTCTTATTTCATCTTATTCCGTCATAACCCGCCCCGCCTGTACATACTATAAATTTTATTAAAAAAGTTTATATAGATAGTTTAGTCAGATTATATGACAAAATAAGCCATTGGAATTAGGAAGTTCCGTCTATATTCAATGTTTCAATATCTTTTCATTCTGGAATTTTTTGAATTCAGTATAAATTATATTGACACAAGTATTATATAAGAATATGATTTTTGTAATACACTTTTTTAAGAAAGGGTTGGCTCAGGTGGCATCTATTGAAAAGGAATCTATAACAGAAACTGTGCCGCAACGAGGCTTTTTCGGTCATCCCCGCGGCCTGTTCACACTGTTTTTTACTGAATTTTGGGAGCGTTTCTCCTACTATGGTATGAGAGCTATACTGCTTTACTATTTATACATGGAAGTCGCTCATGGCGGTCTCGGATTTGATAAAACCACCGCAGTTGCCATCATGTCCATATACGGGTCTCTCGTATACATGTCGAGCGTCATCGGCGGGTGGCTGGCCGACCGGGTATTCGGTACGGCAAACACCGTTTTTTACGGCGGAATTTTAATTATGTTCGGGCACATCGCTCTTGCCTTCCCTGGCAGCACGGCGGCGTTTTTTACCAGCATGACTCTGATCATTATCGGAACCGGCCTGCTTAAACCAAACGTATCCAGCGTTGTCGGAGCTTTATATACGAAGGAAGACGAGCGCCGCGACTCAGGTTTCAGTATCTTTTACATGGGGATCAACCTCGGCGGATTGCTTGCGCCGCTAATTGTCGGAACACTCGGACAGAAGTACAACTACCACTTAGGCTTCGGATGCGCCGCGGCCGGTATGTTCCTCGGACTGATTGTTTTCGCTCTTACGAGAAAGAAATACCTCGGCAAAGCAGGCTCCAATGTACCGAATCCGATTTCTAAATCATCAGTGATCGGAACGGGAATCGGAATAATCATCGCAGCAGCCATTATCATTGTTCTGATTCAAACCGGCTGGCTGACGATCCAGCGTGTGATTGACATCGTCAGTATCCTCGGCATTGCCATTCCGATTATTTACTTTATTGTGATGTTCATGAGCAAAAAAGCGACAAAAACGGAAAAATCACGGCTTGCGGCTTATATTCCGCTGTTTATTGCGGCGGTTATGTTCTGGGCGATTCAGGAACAGGGCGCAACGATTCTTGCTTTATATGCCGATCAGCGCACGAGGCTTTCTTTTGCGGGCATACATCTTGAGTCATCATGGTTCCAGTCTCTGAACCCATTATTCATCGTCATTTTCGCACCGGTGTTCGCTTGGATCTGGCTGAAGCTCGGCAAACGCCAGCCTTCAACACCGATTAAATTCGCGATCGGCATTATTCTTGCCGGATTGTCATTTTTAGTCATGGTGCTTCCTGTTATGGGCGGAAGCGGCGAGCTTGTGAGCCCGCTTTGGCTTGTGCTCAGCTTCCTTTTGGTTGTGCTTGGTGAGCTTTGCCTTTCACCGGTCGGTTTATCCGTCACAACGAAGCTCGCGCCTGCCGCCTTCTCAGCGCAGACCATGAGCATGTGGTTCTTAACAAACGCCTGCGGTCAAGCCTTGAACGCAAAAGTAGTCGGTTTGTTTGATAAGGTTTCTGAAGCGGCCTACTTCGGCTCAATCGGTCTTATTTCGATCATTCTCGGTATTATTTTAGTACTTCTTTCCCCTGTTATTAAACGGGCGATGAAAGGCGTACAATAAGAGAAAAGCCTGCGGAACCGTCCGCAGGCTTTTTTTGTCGTCTATCCTTTTAATTCCTCAAGCGTTTCGCTCCACCTCTTCAGGACACCATCCGGCTCGTGAAGCCGGATGACCGGTCCGGATGTCAGATCTGCGTATTTCGCCCGATCTTCCTTGACGGTGATCACGCGGCAGCTGAACCGCTCCCTTTCGTATTTCGCCTCTTTCAGCGGCGGAAGCGCCTCACATTCCAATGTCACGTAATATGCGGCTCCTCCGTGCCAGGCGATGAAAAGAGCTTGTCCCGAATGCAGCAGGTTTTTTACGGTCGTCGTGTTTTTCCATAAGGCGAGCCGGAGATTTGTGCTGCTTACAGCCAGTATTTCACCGGCGCTGATCATGGCTGCGTGCGGACGGCCTTCTTTTGTCACGGATTGCAGCACAAATGCGTCGTGCTGTTTTTTTTCAAGCTCCGTTCCGTCTAAAAGCGTGTAAAGCGCCTCCGGCAAGTGCTCCGTCAGCATTACGCTTTTCTTTCCGGGACAGCGGGAACATGTATGGCCGTCTCCGTTTCTTTCGGATCAATTTTAAATGCCGGGTTGAATGCCGCCGGATTCGTGATGCTTTCCGGTTCACAGGATCTCCATGTGAAAAAGCAGGTTTGGCATTGGTATATTTCCCAAGCGCCTTTGACCGGCGATTGGCTGACGGTTTCTCCTTTTTTCGATTCACAGCGCGGGCATGTTTTCATAGCAAACTCATCCTTTCTTATTGATTCATTAAGTCCATCAGTTTTTGTTCCCACTCTTTCGTTGTCAGCGGAGAATCAAGCGGCTGCGAATAATGGCCTCTTGTTTCCGGCGCGACAGGCGTCGTGGCGTCAAGAATCATTTTGTGTGTCATCCCAGCCGGATCAGATCCCGGGTCAAGCGGAAGGACGGACAGGTCAGGAATGATGACCGCGTCGTGTTTCGGATGCATTTTCGTTGAGAGCGCCCACATGACTTGCGGGAGGTTAAACGGATCGACATCCTCATCCACGACAATGACCATTTTGCAGTAGCCAAGTCCGTGCGGCGTCGTCAGGGCGCGCATGCCGACCGCCTTGGCAAAGCCGCCGTAGCGTGTTTTCGTTGAAATGATGGCGATCAGGCCGTGCGTATACATCGCGTTGACGGCGACAATTTCGTTCGGATAGGCTTCCTTCAGCTGCTGGTAAAGCGGCACGCACGTATTAATGCCGATCATATAATCGCACTCCGTCCACGGCATGCCTAAGTATAAATGTTCAAAGATCGGATTGTTTCTATGATATACCCGTTTGATTTTGATGACCGGCATGCTGCGGCCGCCTGAATAATGGCCCGTGAACTCACCGAAAGGGCCTTCGTATTCCCGTTCTCCCGCGAGGATCTCTCCTTCCAGAACGACTTCAGCGCCCCAAGGGATGTCTAAATCAGACAGCTTAGATTTGACGATTCTGTAGGGCTCCCCTTGAATCGCGCCGGCCATTTCATACTCGGATTGATCGTATAGCAGCGGAGTTGACGCAGCTGTCGTAATCACCGGCTCACAGCCGAGCGCAATCGTAACGGGAAGATTGACGCCGCGTTCTTCAGCCTGGCGAAGATGAATCGCAATATCATGCTGAGGAACGGGCTGAATGCCGAGGCGGTCTTTTCCCTTCACCTGCATTCTGTAAATGCCGACATTCTGCTTGCCGAAATTGTCCGGATCTTCAAGATCGCGGGAAATGACGCACGCTTTATCCAAGTAATAGCCGCCGTCCCCCTGGTTGATTCTGAATAGCGGAAGGATGTCAAAAAGGTTGATGTCCTCAGTAATTTCATTTTCATGAAACGGCGCGGTTTCTTCACGTTTGACCGCTACCGGGAATGAATCGTACCGTTTGGCGAACTCAAAGAATTGTTCTTTTACAGGCGTATCTTTCGGCATGCCCAGCATCATCGCGTGATTCGGCCATGATCCGATGACATTCAGGGCGACCTGCGCATGGTGATGTCCGTAAATATTGTTAAACAAAAGCGCGGGGGTTTTATCCCCGAGGTTGCTGGCTGCACGCGCGGCGGCGCCCAGATCCGGCTCCGGTTTTACCTCTTCGTTGACTGTTAAGAGCTGCCCTTCTTTTTCAAGAGCGGCAAGAAATTCCCTAAAATCCTGATAGGCCATTATCAGATTCCTCCTTTTTGTTTTTCAATTCCGTACCACCGTTTCGCTTCCGGCAGACGGATCCCGAACTGGTCGAGCGTCCGGAACACGATGTGGTCGATCAATTCGTCCATGTCAGCCGGCTTGTTGTAAAAGGCCGGCATCGGCGGAAGAATGACGGAACCCATTTTTGTAAGCGCTAGCATGTTTTCTAAATGAATTTGGCTGAGCGGCGTTTCTCTTGTCAGCAGCACAAGCTTTTTCCGCTCTTTCAGGATGACGTCTGCCGCTCTTGTCAGCAGATTATCAGCCATTCCGGTGCGGATGCTTGCAAGTGATTTCATGCTGCACGGAGCGATGATCATCCCGTCCGTTTCAAACGAGCCGCTTGAAATCGCCGCCGCCTGGTCTTTGTGAGAATACGTATAGGACGCCAGTTTCTCGACATCTTTTAACGTATAATCGGTTTCATGTGTAATGGTGACATTTGCCCAAGGTGACACGACAAGATGGGTTTCGATCTCCGCGGCTTTTAAATATTCTAAAAGCCTGATCCCGAATATGGCCCCCGTAGCCCCGGTCATTCCGATGACGAGCTTCATATTGACACTCCTTTACGCTTGAAATATGGTGTCAAAACCATCATACTCCTGATATATCCATATGAAAAATATTCGTTAAATCTATGTATCATACCTTAAAGGTATAATAGAAGGGAGCGCGTTCTCATGGATATCAGGCAATTGCGTTATTTCGTCACCATCGCCCAAGAGCAGAAAATCACGACGGCCGCCAAAAAGCTTCATATGGCGCAGCCGCCGTTAAGCAGACAGCTGAAACAGCTGGAAGATGAATTGGGCGTCATCCTGTTTGACCGCAATAAAAAGAAACAAATGACCCTTACATATGAAGGAAATGTTTTTTTGAAAAGAGCGAAAGAGATTCTTCATAAGTTTGAGGATGCCATTATCGAGGTACAAGAGCTGAAGGAGGAAGTGGCCGGCACGCTTGCCGTAGGGTCTACCATTTACTGCGCCGCGCTCATGCTTGAAAAAGTGTCACAGATGAAAGAACGGTATCCGCATCTTACCTTTAACATTTGGGAAGATGAACCCGTCTCACTGCTGGAGCTATTGGAATCCAGACAGATTGACGCCGCCGTCACCACCACCTTGATTAAAAACGACGGCATTGAATCGAAGGAACTTGAAGACATTCCGTGCGTCTTGGTGCTGTCCGAGCATACGAAACGTCTGTGCGGAGAAACGATTAAGCTGAATGATATCGCCTCTTTGCCTCTGATCCTTTTGCGCACCGTCAATGGAAGGGGTGTGTATGATCAAGTCCTCCATGTTTGTGAACAGTACGGTCTCGACCTTCGGGTTGTCTGTGAATGCCATGATTCCGCGACGCTCTTGAGCCTCGTATCATCAGGGTTCGGCGCCACGATTCTGCCTTTGACGATGATTCCCGTCCATATGCGCTCGCATGTCAAAACGGTTATCATCGAGGACAACCCGTTTGTCATGACGCCGGCCGTCATCTGGAGAAAAGACAGCTATCTCCCGAAGCCTGTCAGACAGTTTTTGGAATTATTTTGATCGTGAAACACGGAGATTTCACACTCATGAAAACCAATTACTTGACTCATACTAAAAAAAAGTTATCCTTTACAATTGGGAGCTATTTTTTCTCAATAAAACTACTCAGAAAAGTGGGGAATAAAGAAGATGAAAAAAGCATTGTTCGCTTTATTCATGATGGTCAGCATCGCGGTGCTTGCAGCCTGCGGAAACTCACAGGGCAGCGGATCTAAGTCAAAAGACAGCGATCTTTGGGCTTCTGTCAAGAAAAAAGGCGTACTGACCGTCGGTACAGAAGGAACGTACGAACCGTTTACCTTCCATGATAAAAAGACTGACAAACTGACCGGATATGATGTGGAAGTGATTCAAGAAGTCGCGAAACGTCTCGGTCTGAAAGCTGACTTCAAAGAAACGCAATGGGACAGCATGTTTGCCGGTTTAAACTCGAAACGGTTTGACGTCGTCGCCAACCAAGTCGGCAAAACAGGCCGTGAGAACCAATATGATTTTTCTGATAAATACACAACGTCAAATGCAGTCGTCGTGACGAAAAAAGACAGCACGATTGCGAAAGAAGCTGATGTCAAAGGAAAAACAGCGGCTCAGTCATTAACAAGCAATTACAATAAATTAGCGAAAGATGCCGGCGCGAAAGTTGAGGGCGTTGAAGGCATGGCGCAATCCCTTCAGCTCATTCAGCAGGGCCGCGCTGATCTGACTTACAACGATAAGCTTGCCGTACTGAACTACTTAAAAACGTCCGGCAATAAAAACGTGAAAATCGCGTTTGAAGCAGGCCAGCCGCAGCAGACATATTTCGCATTCCGAAAAGGAAGCGGCGAACTTGTGACTCACGTCAACAAAGCGTTAAAAGACATGAAAGAGGACGGGACTCTTTCTAAAATAGCTAAAAAATGGTTCGGCGAAGATGTTTCTAAGTAACATGCCCGAGCCGGTGATTGCGGCAGCCATTCCTTGGGACCTGGTGCAGCAGTCATTCTGGCCGATTCTTTCCGGGGGAATCTATTACTCGATTCCCCTTACTATTCTTTCCTTTATTTTCGGAATGATCATCGCGCTGATTACGGCGCTCGCCAGAATGTCAAATATGAAACCATTGAGATGGGTGTTCAGCGTATACGTATCAGCAGTGCGCGGCACTCCTCTTCTCGTTCAATTGTTCATCATTTTTTATCTGTTCCCGACCTTTAATATTACGCTGGACCCTTTCCCAAGCGCAGTCATCGCGTTTTCATTAAATGTGGGCGCCTATGCTTCCGAAATCATCCGGGCATCTATTTCATCCGTGCCGAAAGGGCAATGGGAAGCCGGTTATACGATCGGCATGACCTATCGCAAGACATTGTTCCGCGTGATCCTGCCGCAGGCGTTTCGCGTGTCCATTCCGCCATTATCAAATACATTTATCAGCCTGATTAAGGATACGTCTCTCGCGTCACAGATTCTCGTCGCGGAGCTGTTCAGAAAAGCGCAGGAGATCGGCGCGCAAAACCTTGATCAAATCTTGGTCATCTATATTGAAGCCGCCTTTATTTATTGGATCATCTGCTTCTTGCTGTCAATCGTACAGCATGTGATCGAACGGCGTCTCGACCGTTATGTGGCCAAATAAGGAGGTTTCGATATGCTTTCCGTCAAAGGATTGAATAAATCATTCGGCCAGAATGAAATTTTAAAAACGATAGATATGGAGATAGAAAAAGGGAAAGTCATCGCCATTTTGGGACCGTCCGGTTCAGGAAAAACGACGCTTCTGCGCTGTCTGAACGCGCTTGAAATCCCCAACCGCGGCGAACTGGCATTCTCCGATTTTTCTATAGATTTCTCTAAAAAAGTGAAGCAGGCTGATATCCTCCGCCTCCGCCGCAAATCAGGCATGGTCTTTCAGGCGTATCATCTGTTTCCTCACCGCACGGCGCTTGAAAACGTCATGGAAGGACCCATTCAAGTGCAAAAACGCGACAAGGAGCAAGTCAGAAAAGAAGCGATGGAGCTTCTTGAAAAAGTCGGGCTGAAAGACAAAATGAACTTATACCCGTTCCAGCTTTCCGGCGGTCAGCAGCAGCGTGTCGGCATCGCCCGCGCGCTTGCGATTCAGCCCGAGCTGATGCTGTTTGACGAACCGACGTCAGCGCTTGATCCGGAGCTGGTCGGCGAGGTGCTTAAAGTCATTAAGGATTTGGCGAACGAAGGGTGGACGATGGTTGTCGTCACGCACGAAATCAAATTCGCGCAGGAAGTGGCCGATGAAGTCATCTTCATTGACGGCGGCGTCATTGTGGAACAAGGACCGCCGGCCCAAATTTTTTCCGCGCCGAAAGAAGAACGTACGCAGCGGTTCTTAAATCGTATACTGAATCCTTTGTAGGAGCCGGAGAAGAAGCGAAACACTGATTTCGCTTCTTCTTTTTTTCGGCGTTTATGCTACAATGACAATTAATGAAATTTTATGAAAGAAGGGACCTCTTTGAAGCGGGAATTCGTGATGCGCTGGACGTTTTATTTTGCCGGTCTGTTGATTTTGTCTTTCGGGGTATCTTTAACCATTAAAGGAAAAGCTCTCGGCATCAGCCCTTGGGATGCCTTTCATTATGGGCTTTTTCAGCATTTCGGGCTTTCCGTCGGCCAATGGTCCATCTTGGTCGGGGCGGTGATCGTCGTTTTAACCTGCCTGTTCACGAGAACGCTCCCGAAAATCGGCGCCATCTTGAATATGGTGCTGATGGGAATGTTTATTGATTTCTTTTCGTTTCTGCTTCCTGAGGCGCACGCTTTTTCCTTAGCAGCCGTGTTTTTTTCTTTCGGATTGCTGCTGATCGGCTGCGGCGTCGGGGTTTACGTATCAGCCGGGCTCGGTGCGGGCCCCCGTGACTCTCTGATGATGCTGATATCTGAAAAAACGGGCTGGAACGTGCAATGGGTGCGGAACGGCATTGAGCTGACGGTTCTGGCCGCAGCCTGGACGATGGGCGGACCGATCGGAGCCGGAACGATTATTACGGCGGTTTTAACCGGGCTGATTCTGCGCTTTTCTTTGCCGCAGTCCTCTAAACTGTTAACATATGCGATCTCCGGGCGGGCAACGTCCATTCATTAAAAACAAAGCCGAAATGGTTTTGTTTTTTTATTTTCGGACAGCTTGCGTCTGATATGATAGGATGGTTTTGACAATATTTGCAGACGGAGGATCTGGACATGAAGATTTACGGAGTATATATGGACCGGCCGCTTTCTCCGGAAGAAGAAGATCGGATGATGGCGGCCGTGTCCGCCAATAAGCGGGAAAAATGCCGGCGCTTTTACCATAAGGAGGATGCTCACCGCACCTTGATCGGCGATATGCTGATCCGCACCGCCGCGGGGAAGGCTTACGGACTTGATCCGGCCGCGATTTCATTCAGCGTCCAGGAATACGGAAAACCGTATATCCCCGCGCTTCCGGACATGCACTTTAACATTTCCCACTCCGGGCGCTGGGTCGTGTGTGCCGTTGATTCAAAACCGATCGGCATTGATATTGAAAAAATGAAGCCCGGCACGATTGATATCGCCAAACGTTTTTTTTCGCCGACGGAATACAATGATCTGCAAGCAAAACACCCCGACCGGCAGACCGATTATTTTTATCACCTGTGGTCGATGAAAGAAAGCTTTATCAAACAGGCCGGAAAAGGGCTTTCCCTGCCGCTTGATTCATTCAGCGTCCGCCTCAAAGACGACGGCCATGTGTCCATTGAGCTCCCGGACGGACATGAACCTTGTTTCATCCGCACATATGATGCGGACGAGGAATATAAGCTGGCCGTTTGTGCGGCTCATCCCGATTTTTGTGACGGAATTGAGATGAAAACGTATGAAGAGCTGCGGTAAGCATAGAAAAAGGAGGGTGTCCCCCTCCTTTTTTGTCAGCCTGATATTTCCGCCTGTTTCTGCAGCTGCTTTGCTTCTTGATAAATTTCTTCGAACACATCCGCGATGTGTTCTTCTTCGACGCATGAAAATGCGATTCGCAAATCCGTCTCATTGATGGATATCGTCCCGATTCCTCTTTTTTCAAGCAATGAGACTCTCAATTCACCGGCGCTTATATCTTTCAGCCGGACACACATGAAATAGCCCGAGTTAAACGGATAAGGCGTCCATACGTCTTCATAGTGCTTGTTTTCTGCAAGAACGGCTTTTACTTTGTCAGCCCGTTTTTTCATAATGTTATATTTCAGCGATTTTTCTTTCTCGTATTCCGGTGACTGCATCGCCCGCAGCATAAACGTTTGGGAAGGGTGCGGGGCGCTTGAAATCGTTCCCCTGATGATCCCTTTTGTTTTTTCCTCGAGCACGCGCAGCGCTTTTTCGCTTTTTGTGCTGTACGTAATAAAACCGACGCGGAAGCCCCACGCGTAATTTTCCTTCGTCGCGCCGTCTATTTTCACGCAAAGCACCCGGTCGTGGACTTGGGCGAGTTTGCTGAAGATGGATTCCTGAATGGCCGTTTCATCGTAAAACAGATTGTAATACGCATCGTCTACGAGCACGACAATCTCTTTGCCGGCCTCCGCCGCCTCCAAGATCACGCTCACGATTTCTAACGCTTCCTCTTCTCCCGGCGTATAGCCTGTCGGATTATTCGGGAAATTCAGCACGACAATCGCCTTCTCTTCCTGCTTTTTCAGCAGCTCGGACAGCCCTGCCGCATTAAAACGCCCGTCGTGCTGAAAAAGCGGGTACGTCTCAATAGATGCCTTGCGCCGGACACCGAAAATGAAGTTGTAATTTCCCCAATATTTATCAGGCAGAAGGAGCGTATCCCCTTCATTGACGAACAAGTCGGCGGCAATACTCAGCCCGTGTGTCAAAGCGTTTGTCACGATCGGCGTGCTGATGTCTTTGCCGGCTAATGAAGGATTTTCGAGACGCATTTTTTTCAGCCATTCCTGTCTGAGCGGCTCTTTTCCCTGCGGCGGAGCATAATCGTAGATATCATCGGGGTTATAGGCGGACAATGTCTCTTGAATATGGGAAAAGTGCATGGACTCCCCTTGTGAGGTGGCGATTCCGATCGTGGCATTATACTTTCCGGCCTTGGCTTTCGCTTCTGCGGATTGTGTCAGCACCCCTTTCGGATAAAACAAATCTTTGCCCAAATCAGAAAGCATATGAAGCACGTGCGGGTTTTCTTCAGATAATGTTCTGTTCAGCTCTTTTGCTGCATCATTCATGTACGACAATCCCTTCAAAATTATATTCCATCAAATCATAACATAAAATTTTTGATAAATGAGAAAACGATCGGGCAGATTTTGTTACAAAAAACAGACAGCGAATGCTGTCTGTCATAACCTATAACAATTGGCCTGCAGTGCTTCTGTTAATAATCTCATAGATTCGTTCCGCTACTTTTGCAGTTTCACTTAATATGAACATGTGGCCGTCGGAAAACTCGTGAAATACGGGATTTGCGGCCCATTTTTTCCATCCGTCCGCATCTTTGATACATTTTTTATCCTTCCGCCCGTTAAAAATATGGACGGGTGATTGAATGGTGTGAAGATCAGACGGCCGGAAGCTTTCAAGCGCGCGGTAGTCGGATCTGAAAGAAGGCAGGAAAAATGACATGACCTCCTTATTTTCCACTAACTCCTGCGGCATTCCGCCAAGCTCGATAATATGGGCGAGAAATTTTTCATCATCAAGATGAGAAACCTTTTTCCTTTCCGCATGCGGCGGCTGAATGGCTGAGATGATCACGGCCTCAGGGTAAATGCCTTCCCGCTCCAGCTTTTGCGCCAGCCTGAAAGCGACCATGCCTCCCATACTGTGCCCGAACAGCACAAACGGACGGTCAGGACGGAGATTCAGCTCCTGCTTGTACAAGCTGACGAGCTGTTCAAAATCCTCAACGGCGGACATTTGATTTGTCCCGTGTCCAGGCGGTTCCGCGGCAAGCATCTCACACTCACCTTGAAGATAGGTGTGGAGCGGGCGGAATGATGCGGAATAGCCTCCTGCGAACGGAAAACAGATGAGCTGCGTTTTTTCTGTGGTATCGAACGATTTAAAGAGCTGGACCATTGGCGGCTTCCTCCTTTTCTATCGTGAAGTTGTCAGCTTCAGATGTTCATTTCTTAGGAATTCGAGCAAAAATGCCGCATTCCTTTCGAGATATTCACCCTGAAGCATTTCTGCGTGAGTCCCGCAGCCTTTTTTCACACGGTATTCACCTTTCGTAGCTTCCTCCCACGAAGCGAGCCACGGCGGCATCGCAAAGTCCGGTTCTGATGTTAATAGATCTATATCCGCATTGACGGTGCCGGTGCTGACGGCATGCACGAAATAAGAATAAAATGCATTTGTTTTTTTTGCGAGCCCTTCTTTGACGGCTTCGTTATTCAGTGCTTCATTGTCCCTGTTTACCTTCATCAGCGCCTCGACATCACTTTCTACGGTGCGGCCTTCCAAGTCGCTGACGCCTTGTTTTTTATAGGAATCAACCATGATCAGCCGCTCCACTTTACGTCCCCCGGCTTCAAGCCGTTTGGCGGTTTCAAAAGCGAGTGTGCAGCCTGCCGAATATCCGAACAGCTTGACCGGGCCTTCCGGCTGCAGCTGATTGATCAGCTCTGTGTAACGTTCGATACGGCTGTCTTCCTCGATAAAATCGAACGCACAGATTCTGTAGCCGGACAGCTGTTTTGCCAGAGGCTGATACATCAGTCCGTAACCGAGAACAGGCGGGAACGCAAACAGTGTGTCAGACTGATTTTCATTCATGATGGTGAGGTCTTTCATCCCTTTTTCTTCCCCGTGAAGCAGATAATCGGCAATGCCTGCGATTGTCGGCGCTTCGAACAACAGCTTCACAGGGATATCCGTACCGAGCTCTTTTTTAATACGGGACGCAGCCGTCATCGCTTTTAAGGAGTGTCCTCCGAGCGCGAAGAAATCATCATGAATGCCTATCTGCTGTCTGCCGAGAATTTCGGACAAGATGTGTGCAATCGTTTCTTCCGTCGCATTTCGGGGCCCAATCCATTCTTTCGCCAGCTGAGCGGGATCCGGTTTTGGCAGCATCCGTTTATTGACCTTCCCGTTTGTCGTTAAAGGAAGCTCCTCTAAGAAAGTAAAGGTTTGCGGCACCATGTAAGCAGGAAGCTGTTTTTTCAGGTGCGCCTTTACGTCTTCGGCTGACAGCTGCGCCCGGTTCACAAGGTAGGCGTTGATTGATGCATCTCCAGACTCATGGCGGTCAACAACAACAACCGCATCTTTCACACCCGGGTATTCCTGCAGCTGCTTTTCAATTTCTTCAAGCTCGATCCGGTGTCCGCGAATTTTGACCTGATCGTCAATACGGCCGGCGTATTCAATCGTCCCTTCCGGCAGCCAGCGTGCTAGATCCCCTGTGCGGTAAAGCGTTTCTCCCGGCTTGAACGGGTTTGGGATAAACATTTGCTCTGTCAGATCATGACGGTTCAGATACCCTTTTGACACACCCATTCCGCTGATGCACAGTTCACCGACAGCTCCGAATGGCTGAAGCTGGTTTTGCTCGTTAAGAATATAAACACTGGCATTGCTGATCGGCTTTCCGATCGGCAATGAAGAGATGGAATCCGGTAAATCATGCACGACGTGAGCTGTCGCAAACACTGTTCCCTCAGTCGGCCCGTAGCAATTAATCAGCTTGCCCGGTCCCATGATCTCAAACGCTTTTCTGACGTGAGGCACAGACGCGCGCTCACCCCCGAATAACACACAGCGAAGCCCTTTCAGCCAATCCTCTCCCGCATCGGTGAGAAGATTGAAAAGTGCGGTCGTCGCAAACATGACATTGACATTCTCCTGCCGGATCAGATCAGTCAGCCGTTCTGTATCAAGCAGTGTCTGTTCATCCGCGATAATGAGCCGTGCCGCATTCAGTATTGACGCGTAGACATCAAAGGTAAATGCGTCAAAGGCGTAATTGGAAACGGATAAGAACGTATCTTTTTCAGAAAATGCCATGTAGTCTACATGCTTGACCAATCCTTGAATATTGGCATGAGTGGTGATATTGCCCTTCGGCTTTCCGGTTGTGCCGGACGTATACATAATATATGCCGGATCATCGGGTTCAATTGAGGTTGCAGGGTCGCTTGCCTGCTCTTCGAACCGTGCGTGATCATCGATGAAGAGTATTGTTCCTGTATACGGCAGCTGATCTGCTTTTTCTTTCATCTCTTGATGTGTCAGCAGACAGGCTGCATCACTGTCAGTCAGCATATACGAGATTCGGTCCTCCGGCAGCTTCGGATCAACCGGGAGATAAGCCGCTCCTGCTTTTAATACGCCGAGAATCCCGATCACCAGTTCAAGCGAGCGCTTCGTGTACAACGCGACAACGGAGCCTTTACCCGCACCTTGCTTTTGCAAACGGCGTGCAAGGCGGTTCGCTTCCTCATCTAATTCGCGATAGGAAAGAGTCTGGCCGGAATACGTAAGCGCCGGCGCATCAGGATGAACATTCACCGCCTCTTTGAACCAATCCGTCAGAGGCTTCGCCTGATGGTTTTGAGCCGGCGGGTTTAAGCCTGTAAGCAGAAACTCTCTTTCCTTTTCATCAACAAGACTGATCGTATGAACAGGCTGATCCGGCTTCTGGATGAGCTGCTGAATCGCTGTGAGAAGCTGTGATTTTAAGCGCTGGATAAATGCCTCATCAAACACATTTTCATTATAGGCAAGCTTAATCAGCATCTCATCTCCCGGGGAAGCCATCAGGTTGAGATCATAATTCGACTTCTCAAAAACATGGACATCCTCCATTTCAAACCCGTTTTCATTGTTTTCTTCATTTTTTGCATCCTGAAGCGGATAATTTTCAAACACAATGATGTGGTCAATCAGCTTTGGCTGATCGGCCTGGCTTTGAATGTCATAGAGCGGCACGTATTGATGCGGCTCAGACTGCAGCGATTGCTCCTGCAGCTGCTTGAGCAATCCGTTAAATGTGATATCCTCAGACAGTTTCACCCGCCTAGGGACAACATTGATAAACAGCCCGACCATATGTTCAACGCCTTTGATTTCTGCGGGACGCCCGGAAACGACTGTACCGAAGATTAAATCGCCGGACTGCTGGTAGCGGCTGATTAATACACTCCACACTGCCTGCAGCGCCGTACTCAAAGTGGTATGCTGTGATTTTGCAAGCTCGTTAAACGCCTTTGTGTCCGCCTCCGGCAGTGAGAAGAGCAGCTCTTTCGGCTCATAGCCGTCCTTTTGTTTCTTTCTTTGCTCCGCAAATGTCGTTTGTCCTTCAAATTCCTCTAAGTACTCGCGCCAGTAATGCAGTGATGCTTGTTTATCCTGCTTTTCAAGCCACTTGATATAGTCCTTGTATGGTTTGACCGGCGGCAGGCTGTATGGCTTTTGTTCGCGCAGGGCATTGTATACCTTGAACAGATCCTGCACGACGATGCCAAAGCACCAGCCGTCTAAAATCATGTGATGATAGCTCCACACCCATTCAAAGCTTTCTTCAGCTTTTTTAAAAATAGCCGCACGCATTGGGATATCCCGCGTCAAATCAAACCCCTTGATCTTATCCTGTTCTTTGTATTCATTGATTTTGGCTGCTTGCTCGCTGCTCGGTAAGTGTGCCAGATCGATTTCTTCTATCTGAAACTGCCGTTTTTTCAATACGACTTGGACCGGCCTTTTTACTTTTTCGTGAATGAACACGGTACGAAATACATCGTACCGGTCCATGATCACATTCATGCTTTCTTCAAGGCATTTGATATTCAAGCTGCCTTTTACTTTCATTGTCATTTGTTCGATATAAAAGCTTTGGCCGGGATTCAGGAGAGTATGAAACAGCATTCCCTCCTGCATCGGCGACAAATAATACATGTCCTGAACTTGATCTTTTTTGAACTGGCTCATCTGCTCCGCTCCCCCCTTCTGTTAACTGTTTTTATCACGTTAAATTCTCCTCAAGCATGTCAAAGATGTCTCCCATTTCATCCATCTCCAGATCCTGCGCGCTGAAGTCGCTCGGCGTAAATTCTTTCTCTTCTTTGGCCGTGCAATGGCGGATGATCATTAAGAGGTTGTCTTTAAACCGCTGCATCTGTGCTTCGACGGTGCTTCTTTCATATTCTTCCTGATTGTATGAGCAGGAAATGACGAAGCGGCCGCCTGTAACCATCCCGCTGAAGCTCAGTGCGTATAACGCTTCTGACTCTTCGCTGACTTGGCGCCCCATATCATATGGAGACGGTTCAAACCATTCAGTTTTCACTTCATTGTCAAACTGCCCTAGGTAGTTAAAACTGATTTCAGGCGTGATGCCTTTTTCTGTTTCATCGGATGACAGATACCGGAGAATCCCGTATCCTACGCCTTTATCAGGTACGCGCCGCACCGTCTCTTTTACCGTTTTAATGACGGAAGAGACGCCGTCTTCCTTGCTGAACTGCAGAATCAACGGATATTGGGCCGTAAACCAGCCGACCGTCCGTGATATATTGACATTCGGTATGATTTCTTCCCGGCCGTGTCCTTCTAAGTTGATGCCGACTTTACCGTTTTCCGTCCATTCACCGATCGTTAAGCCGAGCGCGCTGAGCAGAATGTCGTTGATTTCCGTTCCGTACGGATGATGAACATCTGTAAGCAGCTGCGCCGTTTCTTCCTCAGTTAGTTCACATTTCACGGCCGCCGTATGTTTGACGAGCCGTTTTGTCGGCTCATGGTCTTTCGGCAGCGGCTGGAGTTCTTCTGCATCTGCCTGCGCCCAATAATCCGCCTGCTTCTTCAGCTCTTCTGACTGCGCAAACATGCTCAGCGCCTCTGCCCAATCCTTAAAGGAGTGGGTTTTCTGCGGGAGGACGATGCTGTTTTGCTGCTGCGCCTGTTTATAACCTGAAGCGAAATCCTCAAGCAAAATTCTCCATGAAACCCCGTCCACGACGAGATGGTGAACCGCAATTAACAGATGATCGCCTTGTTCTGTCCGATATTGCTCCGCTTTTAACAGCGGGCCGTTCTTCAGATCAAGACTGCCCTGAAGCTGATCGGCAAGCCGCTGAATCTGGCTTTTCAGCATGTCTTCGTCTGTTCCGTACAGATCAACGATTTCAAAGCTTGCCTTGCATTCACTGACAGGGAGATATGTCTGAATGATGCCTTCCCTTTCTTCACGGTAAACCATCCGCAGTGCATCGTGGTGTTCCATTAATGCTTGCAGGGTTCTTTCCGCCAGAACCGGATCAAAGCCGTCTTTTGCGTGAAGCATGACGGATTGGTTCCAGTGGTGTTTGTCCGTAAAGTTTTTCTCAAAGAACCAGCGCTGAATCGGCGTTAATTCCGCTTCGCCTTCGACAGGTCCCTGGTCGGCCTGCTTGCCTTCCGTCCGCTCCACGTAAGAGACGAGCTCCTCGATGGTCGGGTGCTGAAAGAGATCTTTCATCTCCAGCTTGTAGCCGTGCTGGTTCAGGCGGCTCGCCATTTGAATGCCTTTGATCGAGTCGCCGCCGAGCGTGAAGAAATTATCGCTGACGCCGATCTGATCCAGTCCGAGCACTTCCTGCCAAATGTCAGAAAGCAGCGTCTCCATCTCCGTTTCCGGCGCTTTGTACGCGGCGCTTCCCGCTTCAATGTCCGGCGCCGGCAGGGCTTTTTTGTCAATCTTGCCGTTTGCGGTGACCGGAAGCTCGTCCATCTCCACCCAGAACGCCGGGACCATGTAGTCCGGAAGCGTGTCTTTCAGCGCGGCTTTGAGCGCTTCGATATCGTCCTGCTGAGGTGCAACATAGGCGCAAAGCGCGGTATTGCCCGCTTTGTCTTCCACCGCCGTCACCGCCGCGTCATGAACGTCCGCAAGCTGCGCGAGGCGGACTTCGATTTCTGAAAGCTCGATCCGGTAGCCGCGCACTTTGACCTGCTGGTCGATGCGGCCGATGTATTCGATGCCGCACTGCGCGTTCCATTTGACGAGGTCGCCGGTCCGGTACATGCGCTCGCCGGGCACGAACGGATCTGCGGTAAACCGCTTCGCCGTTTCTTCTTCACGGTTCAGATATCCGCGCGCAAGTCCGCGGCCTGCCACGCACAATTCACCGGCAATGCCTTCCGGCTGCACCTGATCGCCGTCGCCGAGAATATACGCTCTCGTATTGGCAATCGCCCGTCCGATCGAAAGCGATCCTTCCTCCGGATTGATGACGCCGCTTGTCGCGACGACGGTGTTCTCCGTCGGGCCGTAGTTGTTGACGATCGTGTACGGCTGTTTCACCGCCCGCTTCAGCTTGTCGCCTCCGACGAGAAGCATGCGGAGAGAGCTATTTTCCAGCTCCATAAATTGTTCGGCCAGCTGCGTCGGCAGGAAGGTGATGGTCACGCCGTGCTCTTCGAAATAGTAATTTAAGCGGGTGATATCCAGCCGGATCGCTTCGTCAATGACGTGAAGCTCCGCGCCGATGGTCCATGTCGGGAACATCTCCCAGATGGAGGCGTCAAAACCGAAGCCCGCGTATTTGGCGCTTTTATCCTCCGCCGTCATGGCGAATGCATCGTGATGCCAGAAACACAGGTTCACCAGCGCATGGTGTTCGACCATGACACCCTTCGGCTGTCCGGTCGTTCCTGACGTGTAAATCATATAAGCGAGATGATCCGCCATTGTTTCCGTCTGCGGATTCGCTTCATCGTTTTCATCAAGCGGCAGGCTCAGAATAGAGCGGCTGCCGTCAAGCAGGATCGTATCTCCTGTGTAGCTTTCCGGCACGTCGAGCGCTTCCTGCGTGAGAAGCAGCTTGGCCCCGCTGTCCTGCAGAATGTAGCTGATCCGCTCTTTCGGGTAATCCGGGTCAATCGGCACAAATGCCGCGCCCGCTTTCAAGACGCCGAGTACGCCCGCAGCCATTTCCAAGGACGGTTTCGTCAAAATGCCGACCCGTTCGTCAGCCGTAACGCCGCAGTCCATGAGAATGCGCGCGATGCGGTTCGCCTTTGCGTTCAGCTCGCCGTACGTCCATTTCGTGCCGTTATATGCCGCGGCAGGACGGTTTGCATAGCGGTCGGCCGTTTCTTCAAAGAGACGGTGAACCGTTTTGTCCCGCGGCACGGAAATTGTTTTTCCTTTCCATGCGTCAAGGAGGGCTTGTTTCTCGGCATCACTGATCAGGGAAATCTCAGGCAGCTTTCTGTCCGGGTTTTCTGCCGCTTGCTTCAAAATCCGCAGGAACCCGGCGCTCCACTTTTCAATTGTTTCTTTTTTAAACAGATCAGTCGCATATTCAAACTGAAGACCGAGGCCTTCTTGATCCGTAAAGCCGCCGAGTGTCAGATCGAATTTCGCCGTGCCTTGGTTCGACTCATACGGAGTGATGCGCAGGTTCTCCAGTTCCAATGTTTCTTTATCCGGATCTTCTGTCGTCACCATGACTTGGAACAACGGATTTCGGCTCATATCTCTCGGCAGGTCAAGCTTTCCGATCAGATCTTCAAACGGATAATCCTGATGCGCCAGCGCGTCGAGATTGGTTTGTTTCACCTGTTCGAGCAGCCCGGCGAAGGTCTGCTCTTTGCGCGTTTCATTGCGAAGCGCAAGCGTATTGACAAACATCCCCGGCATTTCCTGAACTTCGGCGCTCGTTCTTCCGGCAGTCACCGAGCCGATAATGATATCGCGCTGTCCCGTGATTTTGTCTAAAAAGACATGGAACGCGGCATGAAGCACCATATGAAGAGTCGCTCCCGATTGCTCCATTAATTCACGCACCGCTTTTTCCGTTTCACGCCCCGCTCTGAAGCGGACGGACTGTCCTTTAAAGCTTTGAACCGGTGGACGCGGAAAATCGGTCGGCAGGTTCAGTTCAGGAAGCTCACCGGAGAACGCGGAGAGCCAATATTGCTCATGCTCTTTCATCCGTTCGGCCTGCCCGGGCTCATTCTGCCAGACGGCGAAGTCTTTATAATGCAGTCTCGGCGCCGGCAGACTTCCGCCTTTGTAAAGCTGAGCGAGCTCTTTGACCAGCATGCTTCTGGACACGCCGTCAGCAATAATATGATGCATATCCAAAAGCAGCAGGTGTTTCTGTTCATTCAGTCTGACAAGAGCGGCCCGAATGAGCGGAGCCGCACTCAAATCAAACGGCTTAATGAATGCCCGAATGATAGGATCGGCTTTCTCTTCATCCGCTGCTTCAAAGATGTGAAGCTCGATGTCAGCCTGTTCTGTGATCCGCTGCATCGGCAGGCCATTTTGATCGATAAAGGACGTCCGCAAAGATTCGTGACGATTGATCATCTGATTGAGCGCTTCCTGAAGCCTTGAAATATCGACTTCTCCCTCCATCAGAAGAACGGACGGCATATTGTAGCTGATTGTGTCCCGGTCAAGCTGGTTCAGGACGTACATCCGTTTTTGGGCGGATGATAAAGGGTACGCGTCAGCGCTGTCTGCCGGTGAGATCATCCGATATTTCTCAGATACCGCTGAATTCTCGATATATGCGGCAAGCTGACGGACCGTCGGCTGTTCGAACAGCGCTTTTAACGGAACCGTTTTGTCCAGTTCAGCCTGGATATTGGCAAGGAGCATCATGCCTTTTAAAGAGTGCCCGCCATAATCGAAGAAATTATCGTCAATGCCGAGCGTATCCGCACCGAGAGTCTTTTTCCAAATGCGGCAAAGCTTCTCTTCCAGCTCCGTTTCCGGCAAGGCTGAAGCCGTTTGCGCCGTCTGGCTTGCGCCCGGTTTCGGAAGGGCGTTTTTATCTGTTTTTCCGTTGGCTGTGAGCGGAATGCGGTCTACTTGCATGAAATAAGCCGGAAGCATATGAGACGGCAGTGTTTCGGAAAGCTGTTTGCGAAGCTCAGAGCCTTTCAGCTCGCTGTCGGCTTTATAGTACGCGCACAGTTCCGGCAGTCCGCCTTCGCTGACTGCGAGAACGACCGCCTCCTGAATGCCGTTTACGCTTAACAGCACGGTTTCAACCTCTTTTAATTCGATACGGTAGCCCCGGATTTTCACCTGATCATCCGCGCGGCCGATAAATTCAATCGTCCCGTCAGAAAGCCTTCGGACGACGTCTCCCGTTTTGTACATGAGGCCGTCCGGTGAAAAAGGATGAGGGAGAAATTTCTCCGCCGTCAGCTGCGGACGGTGAAGATATCCTCTGGCAAGCCCTTTCCCGGTAATATAAAGCTCGCCGCTTGCGCCCGGAGGAACGAGCTGCATTGATCCGTCCAGCACCAGGGCGCCGGTATTTGCGATCGGGCGTCCGATGACGGGACGCTGCTCATATTGATCAAGCCGCTCCATATTGATCCGTCCGGCAATGGCGCCGATCGTCGTTTCTGTCGGCCCGTAGTGATTGATGAAGTCAGTATGGGCGTATACGTCATGAAACTTGCGGACATCGGACGTGATGATTTTTTCACCGCCGAGCACCACTAAACGAAGCGGGCTGAAACGGCGTTCTGCCGTAAAACGGGCAGTATTGACGATCATATGGAACAATGACGGCGTCAGTTTCATATACGTAATGCCGTTTTTCTGTATATATTCACCAAGCTGGTCAGGCGAAGTGTACGTCTCTTTCGGCACAATGTGCAGCTCGCCGCCCGCCTGAAGAATCGGGAATATGGCTGTATATCCGAGATCAAATGCGTAAGAAGACAGCAGCACGGATTTGTCAGCTTCGGTCAAACCGGCTTCACGGCTGAACCATGTGACATAATTGACTAGATTGCGGTGCTCCAGCTGGACGCCTTTCGGTTTGCCCGTTGTTCCCGAGGTATAAATGATATATGCAAGCTGGTCGGCGCCGGGTTCTGTTTCAAGCCGATCGGCGCTTTCGTTCTGCCATTCTCCGCCTTCCATTACGACCGTTTTTCCTTTATAAACGGCGGCCGCGGTCATGTTTCTCTCATTGACGACCAGAAGCTTCGTCCCGCTGTCTTCAAGAGAATAGCGGATTCTCTCTTCAGGCGTCTCCGGATCAATCGGGAGAAATGCCGCTCCGGCTTTCATGACGCCGAGAATCGCGGTAATCAAGTCGGCCGAACGATCCATCATAATAGCCACGACGTCCTCACTGCCCGCTCCGCACGCCTGAAGATGGCGCGCAAACCGGTTCGACTGTTCATCAAGCTCCCGGTATGTCAGACTTGTTCCGCCTGTAACCGCCGTGAGATCAGGCGTTTTTTGCGCTTGCCGTTCAAACAGCGAAACAAAAGTGCCCTCAGGGAGATCCGTTTCCGTACGTTTTTCATCAGAGAGGAGCGCTTCCCGCTCAGGTTCAGATAACAGGCTTGCGTCGGCCAGCTGAATATCCGGATTTTCGGCGCAGGCTTTAATCAGATTGACAAAATGAGCGCTCCAGCGGCGGATGGTTTCGTCCGCAAATAAGGCTTTCGCGTAATCAAAGCTCAATCCGACCTTATCTCCGCGCTCAGCCGCTTCTAAAGAAAGATCAAATTTAGCGACATGATGATGCATGGAGTAAGAAGAAATCTCCAAATCTCCGAGCCGCAGAGACGGGATCTCCATGTTCTGCATATTAAATAACACGCTGAACAGCGGACTCCTGCTTGTGTCCCTCGTTAACGGCAGTTTTTCAATTAATTCTTCAAGCGGATAGCTTTGATGCTCGAAAGCTTGAAGACTCGCCGTCTTCACTTCGTCCAGGAATTGCTTGAACGTTTTTTTGCCGGCAGGATGTGACCGAAGCGCGACTGTGTTGACAAACATGCCCGGCACCTCTTGGAGATCAGGATGCTGTCTTCCGGCTGCCGGAGATCCGACTATGATGTCTTCCTGCCCTGAATATTTGGACAGCAGCACTTGAAAAGCGGCTAACAAGAACATGTACATCGTCGTATCCGTATCAGCCAGCAATGTCTTAATCTGCGCCGTCACCTGTTTATCAAGCCCGAAGATGACGCGTTCCCCTTCAAAACTGCGCTCGGCAGGACGCGGGAAATCAAGCGGCAGGTCCAACACCGGCAGATCGCCTTTGAACGTTTCGAGCCAGTAAGCCTCGTGCTGATCCAGATTTGCTTTTTCACGCTGCCAGACTGAAAAATCCTTATAATGAATCTTTGGCAGCGCAAGCTCCGTACCTTGATAAAGCTTCGCCAGATCACCGATAAAAATGCCCATAGAGCTTCCGTCCGTAATAATGTGATGCATATCAATCAGCAGAAGATGACGGTCAGCTTCAAGCCGGATCAGCTTCGAACGGACGAGCGGCGCACGGTTAAGCGCAAACGGTCTGATAAAGGCTTTTATCAGCTCTTCCGCATCTTCTTCCCGGCCCTCGGCGGTTTCCAGCTGAAAGCTCACATTTTCATGAATGGTCTGCACGACTTCTCCATCCGCCATGTCAAACGATGTACGCAGTGTCTCATGACGGTTGATTAATGCCTGCATGGCCTCTTCAAGACGGTTTTTGTCTACTGATCCTTCCAGCAGAAGTACAGCAGGGACGTTGTAGCTCGTGCTGGCCTGTCCGAGCTGATTAAGGATATACATCCTGCGCTGTGCTGAGGAAACAGGATAATGCTTCTGATGAGGCACTTGCCGGATCGGTTCAAACTGCTGCTCCTCCTCACTCTCATGCTCCAAATAATGCGCAAGCTCCTGAATGGTCGGCTTTTCAAATAACACTTTGATCGGCACTTCTTTTTGAAAGTGCTCCTGAATTTTAGCGGTCATCATCATGGCTTTTAAAGAATGTCCGCCAATCGTGAAGAAATTGTCAGTCACACCCGCTTTTACGCCGAGAATGCCTTCCCAAATGTCTGCGAGTTTCTGCTCCGCTTCCGTTTTCGGCGCTTCGTATTCTTTTTGAACGGCTTCAGTCTGCGGTTCAGGCAGCGCCTTTTTATCAATTTTTCCGTTCGCCGTCAGCGGAAACTGACTCATCTGTATGAAGTGCGCGGGAATCATGTATTCAGGAAGTGATTCCGAAAGTGTTTTGCGCAGGTCTTCCGGTGAAAGGTCCCGGTCTGCGGTAAAGTAAGCGCAGATTTCATTTTCATCCGCTTTATTTTTCCGGATCACAGCCGCAGATTCCGTCACATTCTGCACCTGGCTGATTTTCGCCTCGATTTCGCCGAGCTCGATTCTGAAACCGCGGACCTTTACTTGATTGTCAATTCTGCCGAGAAACTCGATCGTGCCGTCCGGAAGCCACTTCGCCAAGTCCCCCGTCCGGTATATCATTTCACCCGGTCTGAACGGATCGCGGACAAATTGCTTCTCCGTTAGTTCAGGCAGATTCACATAGCCTCTTGCCACTCCGCTTCCCCCGACGCACAGCTCACCGGGAGCGCCGATCGGCTGAAGGTTGCGGTTTTCGTCCATAATGTACGCAGTGGAATTTCCGATCGGCTTCCCGATCGGGACCGAGCCGTCGTAGTCCTGATCAATGAGAAAACTCGTCGAAAACGTCGTATTCTCCGTCGGCCCGTAGCCGTTCCAAAGAGACAGCTCCGGTGACGCCTTTCTCACCTTGCTGACGATATGCGGTACAAGCGCATCACCGCCGATGATAAGGTGCCGGAGCGTGTTAAACATGCCGGCATCCTTTTGGGCAAGCTGGTTAAAAAGCGGAGACGTCAGCCACATGGTCGTGATCCGCTGCTCTTTCAAAAATTGGGCGAATTGTCCGGCGTCAAGCAGCGTCTCTTTTTTAACAGGATAAAGCGCAGCTCCGTTCAGCAATGCGCCGAAGACTTCGAAGGTTCCGGCATCAAAGCTGACGGCTCCCGTTTGCGCCATACGGTCTTCTTCATGAACCGGCACATAATTCGAATGTTTGACGAGCCTGATGATATTTCTGTGTTCAATCATGACGCCTTTCGGTTTGCCGGTCGATCCGGATGTATACATAATATACGCCAAGTCGTTTCCGCCGGCAGGGAGACTCAAGTTTGTTCCGCTTACCGTTTCATCCGCGCCTTCATCCAGCATGATGACCGGGACTTGCAATGTGCCCGCTTGTTCCTGATAGTCCTGAACTGTCAGCACGATCTGAATCGAACTGTCTTCCGCCATAAAGCGGAGACGGTCCTCCGGAAAAGCAGGATCAATCGGCACATATGCGCCGCCTGCTTTTAGGACAGCAAGCATGCCGATAACGGTTTCCGCAGATCGCTCGTTCATAATAGCGGCGGTCCGGCCTTTTTCCAGCCCGTTCTTCACAAGATGTCTCGCCAGGCGGTTGGCCGCTTCGTTCACTTCACGGTACGTCCATTCGCGCCCCTCTTCTTTTATCGCGATGCTTGCGGGCGTCCGGTTTGCCTGTGCTTCAAACAAACGGTGAACGGCCTCTTCTTCCGGAAGCGCCGTTTTCGTATCATTGAATATGTCAACAATCTGCCGCTCTTCTTCGCCTGAAACAAGGCCGAGATCCCGCACGGGCGTGTCAGGCGTTCCGACCGCCGCTTTCATCATTCGGGTCAGATGGTGCGCCGTTCGTTCGATGGCATCATGAGCAAAAGCCGCTCCGTTGTATTTGATTTTGACAGTCCACGTCTTTCCCGGATACACGATGAGATTGAAATCAAAGCTCGTCTGCTCAAAAGCATGTTCAACTTTAATGGAAAAGCCGAGTCTTTCCTCCATGCCCCCGTTTTCCAGCTCTTTGTCCAGCGGATAGTTTTCAAAGGCGACCAAATGATTCAAAAGGCTGCCGTCCAGAGCGGAGCGCTTTTGAATGTCATAGAGCGGCACATAATCATAGCGCTCGGCTTCCACGGCGTTTTTCTGAACTGCCGTCATCACGTCAGAAAAGGCTGCTTCTTTGTCAATCTTGATTCTGACGGGGATCGTATTGATGAACAGCCCGGCCATTGTTTCTATGCCGTTGATTTCTGAAGGACGGCCTGATACAACAGTGCCGAACACCACATCGTCTGTATAGTTGTATTTGCTGAGCACTGCGCCCCACACCGCTTGAAACAGGTTAGGCCCCGTGACTTGATGCCGGTTGGCGGTCTGCTGAATCTGCGAAACCAGCTCTTCATCCCAGACAAAAGAATATTCTTCATTTTGATAGTCTTTCTTTTCTGCTGCCAGACGGCCCGGGAGCAGGCTCGGCTGTTCGAAATCCGCCAAGCGGCTGCTCCAATATTGTTCCGCCTCGTCATAATCCCGGCCTCCGAGCCATTTGATATAGTCAGAGTAAGGTTTGCCCTGGCTTCCTCCGGCAGGCCGGCCGGCACGAAGCGCTTCATAGTTTTGAAACAGGCTTTTCATCAAAACGCCCATACTCCAGCCGTCCATGACGATATGATGATTGCTCCAGACGAGATACAGCTCCTTCTCACTGAGTCTGAATACCGCCGCTTTAAAAAGAATATCCTTCGCCAGATGAAAGCCCTGCTGCTGCACGTCGCGTTTATAGCGTTCAATATATTCGGTTTGACGAGCTTCATCTAATTGACTGATATCTTCATAGTGCACCTTCGTCTTCCGCTCGGCCAATACGACTTGGCGCGGTTTTTGAAGCTGCTGGTGCACGAATACCGTTCGCAGGATGTCATATGTCTGGATCAGCTCATTGACACTTTTTTCAAAAAGCTCGAGCTGAAAGCTTCCGTGAATCCTAAGCTCTAATTGTGTGAAGTAGGAGGAAGAATGCGGATCAAGCAGCGCATGATACAGCATTCCCTCCTGCATCGGTGTGAGTGCATACACCTTTTGGATTGATTTTTTGCTCATATGTCACCTCTGTCTTTTCTGTTAGAGAATTTCCATTAATTTATCAAGTTCATCAAGCGTCAGATCATCATCACCAAGATCACTAGGCGTAAGTTCAGGACCGTCTTGAGCCAGGCAATGATCTATGATTTTCAGGAGGTGCCCTTTAAAGCTGTCACTGAACGATTGAATGGTTTTTTCATGAAATTCGAGAGAATGATAGGCAAACGTCATCGTCATCTGCCCATTTTCTATAAATCCGACAATATCAAGCGCATTCGGCTTCTCTGTGTCTGGGCTCAGCGATTGTCCCGACGGCATATCGGATCTTGTAAATAAGCCGGAATCCGACATCTCGTTAAACTGGCCTAAGTAGTTAAAGCTGATATCCGGATCAATCTCAAATGAAAGATTCTCTTTATGCTCAGGCGCCGTTACATACCGCAGAATGCCGTAGCCGACTCCTTTGTTCGGGATATGCCTGATGTCTTCTTTCATTTGTTTCAGCTGATATGAAAGGTCGTCGGCGTGTTTCATCTCAAGGATCATCGGATACATGCTCGTAAACCATCCGACCGTCCGGGTGATATTCAAGCCGTCAAGAATGTCTTCGCGTCCGTGGCCTTCCAAATGAACGCCGATCGTGTCTTCACCCGTCCACTCCTTGAGCGCCAGTCCGAGCGCCGTCAGCAGAATATCATTCATTTCCGTGTGGTAGGCTTCATGGACGTTTGTCGTCAGCTGTTCAGTTTGTTCAGCCGTCAGAGAGAAGCTGACCGTTCTTGTATGTCTCATGCGCTGATCCCCAGACTGCCTGTCTTTCGGGAGCTGAGTGCACACCTCTTTCTCCTCAAGCTCTTTCCAGTAATCAACTTCTTTCAGAAACGCCTTCGTATTTGCGTATTCTTTGATTCTCTCAGCAAATTCGGCGAATGAATGTGTTTTCGGCGGCAGCGCCGGGTCATTGCCTTGCTTGAGCTGTGTATAAACGGACGTGAAGTCCTCCAGTAAAATCCGCCAAGATACACCGTCTACGACTAAGTGATGGATCGCAAGGAGCAGGTGGTCTCCGTCTTCCGCCCGGAAGAGCCCGGCCTTCAGCAGAGGTCCTGTTTCCAGTGAAATACTGCTTTGAAGACGGTCTGCTTCCCGTTCGATACGGTCTTCATAATCTTCGCTGAGTCCGTTCAGCTCAAAGACGTTCAGTTCAACAGACGCATCCTCAAGCCCTCTGTAATATGGCTGTTGCTCACGGTAAACCATCCGCAGCGCATCATGGTGTTCCATTAATGCTTGCAGGGTTCTTTCCGCCAGAACCGGATCAAAGCCGTCTTTTGCGTGAAGCATGACGGATTGGTTCCAGTGGTGTTTGTCTGTAAAGTTTTTCTCAAAGAACCAGCGCTGGATCGGCGTTAATTCCGCTTCGCCTTCGACAGGTCCCTGGTCGGCCTGCTTGCCTTCCGTCCGCTCTACGTAAGAGACGAGCTCTTCAATAGTCGGGTGCTGGAAGAGATCTTTCATCTCCAGCTTGTAGCCGTGCTGATTCAGGCGGCTCGCCATTTGAATGCCTTTGATCGAGTCGCCGCCGAGCGTGAAGAAATTATCGCTTACGCCGATTTGATCCAGTCCGAGCACTTCCTGCCAAATGTCAGAAAGCAGCGTCTCCATCTCCGTTTCCGGCGCTTTGTACGCGGCGCTTCCCGCTTCAATGTCCGGCGCCGGCAGGGCTTTTTTGTCAATCTTTCCGTTTGCGGTGACCGGAAGCTCGTCCATCTCCACCCAGAACGCCGGGACCATATAGTCCGGAAGCGTGTCTTTCAGCGCGGCTTTGAGCGCTTCGATATCGTCCTGCTGAGGTGCGACATAGGCGCAAAGCGCGGTATTGCCCGCTTTGTCTTCCACCGCCGTCACCGCTGCGTCATGAACGTCCGCAAGCTGGGCGAGACGGACTTCAATTTCTGAAAGCTCGATCCGGTAGCCGCGCACTTTGACCTGCTGGTCGATGCGGCCGATGTATTCGATGCCGCACTGCGCGTTCCATTTGACGAGGTCGCCGGTCCTGTACATGCGCTCGCCTGGTACAAACGGATCTGCGGTAAACCGCTTCGCCGTTTCTTCCTCACGGTTCAGATAGCCGCGCGCAAGTCCGCGGCCTGCCACGCACAATTCACCGGCAATGCCTTCCGGCTGCACCTGATCGCCGTCGCCGAGAATATACGCTCTCGTATTGGCAATCGCCCGTCCGATCGAAAGCGATCCTTCCTCCGGATTGATGACGCCGCTTGTCGCGACGACGGTGTTCTCCGTCGGGCCGTAGTTATTGACGATCGTGTACGGCTGTTTCACCGCCCGCTTCAGCTTGTCGCCTCCGACGAGAAGCATGCGGAGAGAGGTATTTTCCAGCTCCATAAATTGTTCGGCCAGCTGTGTCGGCAGGAAGGTGATCGTCACGCCGTGCTCTTGGAAATAGTGATTTAAGCGGGTGATATCCAGCCGGATCGCTTCGTCAATGACGTGAAGCTCCGCGCCGATGGTCCATGCCGGGAACATCTCCCAGATGGAGGCGTCAAAACCGAAGCCCGCGTATTTGGCGCTTTTATCCTCCGCCGTCATGGCGAATGCGTCGTGATGCCAGAAGCACAGGTTCACCAGCGCATGGTGTTCGACCATGACACCCTTCGGCTGTCCGGTCGTTCCTGACGTGTAAATCATATAAGCGAGATGATCCGCCGTTGTTTCCGTCTGCGGGTTCGCTTCATCATTTTCATCAAGCGGCAGGCTCAGAATGGATCGGCTGCCGTCAAGCAGGATCGTATCTCCTGTGTAGCTTTCCGGCACGTCGAGCGCTTCCTGCGTGAGAAGCAGTTTTGCCCCGCTGTCCTGCAGAATGTAGCTGATGCGCTCTTTCGGGTAATCCGGATCAATCGGCACAAATGCCGCGCCTGCTTTCAGGACGCCAAGTACGCCCGCGGCCATTTCCAAGGACGGTTTCGTCAAAATGCCGACACGTTCGTCAGCCGTAACGCCGCAGTCCATGAGAATGCGCGCGATGCGGTTCGCCTTTGCGTTCAGCTCGCCGTACGTCCATTTCACGCCGTTATATGCCGCAGCCGGACGGTTTGCGTGGCGGGCGGCCGTTTCTTCAAAGAGACGGTGAACCGTTTTGTCCCGCGGCACGGAAATTGTTTTTCCTTTCCATGCGTCAAGGAGGGCTTGTTTTTCTGTTTCATTCACCAATGAAAGCTCAGAAAGCTTCGCTGCCGGATTTTCCGCGGCGGCTTCTAACAAATGAAGCCAATAATGCTTCCACGTCTCTGCCGTTTCCGGTTTAAACAGCGCAGTGTTATATTCAAGCACAAACGTTAAGCCTCCGTCTGTGTCATCAGCCGTCATCGTCAGGTCAAACTTGGCTGTTTTTCTGTCAAACGGATGGTGCTTCAGCTCAATTCCTTCCATGACCAGATCTTCCGCATTTGCGTTTTGCATTGAGAATACCGCATCGAACAGCGGATTTCGGCTCGTATCACGCTGCACCTCAATCTTTTGCAGAAGGTCCTCAAGCGGATAATCCTGCGCATCAAATGCACGTAAAGCGGTTTGTTTTACTTCTTCAAGATAATCTGTGAACGTTTTGTCCGCTTCCGGATACGTCCGAAGCGCGAGTGTATTCACAAACACGCCGATGACGTTAGCGAGATCCGCATGTGACCGTCCCGCAACCGGGGAGCCGACAATGATGTCATGCTGTCCGCTCAATTTTGAGAGAAAAGCGCTGTATGACGCCAGCAGCACCATGTACATGGTAGAATCCGTTTGTTTCGCAAGACTGCGAAGAGCCGACGTCTGTTCCTCAGTCAGAGAAAAGACCAGCTTGTCTCCTTCAAAGGTTTGCACAGCCGGACGGCTGTAATCAGCCGGCAGCGTCAATACCGGAAGCTCGCCGTCAAGCTCCCGAAGCCAATGCTCCTCCTGCTTGCGATACTGCTCTGATTGAATAAATTTCTGCTGCCATACCGCATAGTCTTTATAATGAATCCGCGGCGGCTCAAGCGTTTCGCCGCCATACAGGCGGGACAGTTCATCTATCAGCACGCCGACTGAAGCGCCGTCCGAAATGATATGGTGCATGTCAAACAGCAGCAGGTGATCATGTTCAGCCAGCTTAACCAGCCCCGTTCTGACGAGAGGAAGCTGATCCAGGCGGAACGGCCGGATAAAGCTCTGAATAATTTGTCCAGCGTCTTCCTCAGAGGCTTCGTAATATTCCATGCCAATATCAGCTTCGGCCCATATACGCTGAACCGTTTCTCCATCCTTTATGTCAAACGTCGTTCTGAAGGCTTCATGGCGTTCTGTCAGCTGTTTCATCACAAATTTCAGCTTTTCTGCATCAAGCTTCCCTTTTAAGCGGAGCACAGACGGCATGTTGTAGCTTGTTTCAGCGCCTTCCAGCTGCTGAAGCACGAACATCCGCTTCTGCGGTGAAGAAACCGGATACGTTTCCTGCACAGCCGCCGGTACGATGCTTTCAGCTGTCTTCCTCTCAGCGCCTTCAAACAGCTGCGCCAGTCCCGCAACCGTCGGAGAAGTGAACAGATCCTTTAATGTAAGCTGCACGCGGAATGTCTTCTGGATGAGAGCAAGCAGTTTCATTCCCGCTAACGAATGGCCTCCGATCTCAAAGAACTGATCGTGCACGCCGACCCGCTCCATTTGCAGCACCTCAGCCCAAATATCCGCCAGTTTTTGTTCTGTTTCATTGCGCGGCGCCGTATATGAAACAGCATTCGCTGCGGTCACATCAGGCATCGGCAGCGCCCGTCTGTCGATCTTCCCGTTTCCTGTAAGAGGCAGTTCATCCATTTGAATAAAGACAGCCGGAATCATATAAGCCGGAAGATCCTTCGCCGTATGCTCCCTCAGCTCCCGGGAAGAGATTTCTCGGAGGCCGACAACATACGCGCAAAGAAGTTTGTCACCCGCACCCTGGTCCACAGCGAGCACGATGCAGTCTTGAATTTGGTCATGGCTTTGGATCTGGTGCTCAATTTCGCCAAGCTCAATCCGCTGGCCGCGGATTTTCACCTGATGGTCGATACGTCCGATAAACTCGATATCGCCATTCGGCAGCCATCTGGCCAAATCGCCCGTTTTATACATCCGTTCACCTTCTTTAAACGGATGCTTCACAAATTTTTCTTCCGTCAGTTCAGGACGGTTGTAATAGCCTTCCACGAGACCTTCCCCACTGACGCACAGCTCGCCCGGGATACCTGCCGGCTGCATTCGTCCGGCCGTGTTCATGATGAAGATTTCCGTATTGCTGACCGGTTTTCCGATCGGAACGGAGAGCGTATCTTCTTCAATCACATCCACTGGGTGGTATGTCGCAAACACCGTGCTCTCAGACGGACCGTACATATGAAGCAGTTTTCCTTTTCCGACTGCCGCCAGCGCCTTTCTGACATGCTCAACAGACGCCCTTTCGCCCCCGAACATGATTTTCCGAAGCGTCGTCAGACAGGACGGCTCCATATCAACAAGCAGGTGGAACAGGGCCGTCGTAATCATCAGAATGCTTACATTCTCCCGTTTGATCACGCGGGACAGGCGGTTCATGTCCAGCACTGTATCCTTCGGGACGATCACAAGCTTTGCACCGTTTAACAGCGAACCGAACATATCAAACATAAAGGCGTCAAAGACGTAGTTTGACAGTCCGAGCACAGTATCTTCTTCAGAAACGGTCAAATAGTTCGTGTTCTTTACCGTCCGCAAAATGTTGGCATGTGTGACGATGTTTCCTTTCGGCGTACCCGTCGTTCCTGATGTATAAGTGAGATTGGCAATCGTCTTGGAATCAAACGGCAATGCTGGATTGTGAGAGTCCTTTTCATAGCTCGCCTCATCATCAGCAAGCACAATGACGCCTTGAAAACCGGCCTTTTCCGCAATCGGCTTGAGGCTTCGCTGAGTCAGGAGCACACTCGCCCCGCTGTCGCGGAAGAAATGCTGAATCCGCTGAACCGGATGTTCAGGATCAATCGGCACATAGGCTGACCCTGCTTTTAATACAGCCATAATGGAAACAATCATGTCCATTGACCGTTCACATAAAACAGCCGCGGTTTTTCCGCCGCCACCGACCGAAAGAATATGCCGCGCAAGCCTGTTGGCGCGTTCATTCAGCTGCTGATACGACAGGGTTTCCCCTTCGAACTGAAGAGCCGTCCGGTCAGGGTTCTTTCGGGCCTGTTCTTCAAAGATCTGCACGATCGTTTGCTCTTTCGGGTATGCCGTGCGCTCTGGATTGAACCGCTGTAATTGATTCAAAGCCTCCCGTTCAGAAAGCAAATCATATTCGCTGATTTTCGCATCCGGCTGAGCTGCCGCACTCTCCAGCAGGCGGACATAGTGCGCAAGCAGGCGATCCGCCGTCGAGCGCTTAAACAGTTTCGTGCAATAATCCAGATCGAGCGCAATGCCTTCCGCTGTTTCCCGGGCCTGCATTGTCAGATCGAATTTGGCGATATTGAAGTTGGTTTCATGAAGAGACAGCGTAAGATTGCCGATCTCCGGAATTCCGTCCGAAGCATTTTGCAGACTGAACATCGTATCAAATATCGGATGCCTGCTCATATCCCGGGGCACATTCAGCTCCTCGGTCAGCCACTCAAACGGATAGTCCTGGTGAGAAAACGCGTCCAGCACCTGCTTGCGAACATGACCTAACAAACCTGTAAATGTCTGATCCTGCTTCACGGAGCTTCGCAGCGCAAGCGTGTTGACAAACATCCCGATCAGTCCCTCGGTATCGGAATGATTTCTTCCCGCTGACGGTGTTCCCACGATGATGTCTTCCTGTCCTGAATACTTAGAAAGCAGCGTATAATATGCCGATAACAGCACCATATAAAGGGTGGCTCCGTTTTTCCCGGCAAGCTTCTGCAGCCGGTCCCGCAGCTCTTTCGGCAGCTTGACTGATACGCGGTCACCTTCAAAGCTTTGCACCTGCGGCCGCGGGTAATCGGGGAGCAGCTGAAGCACCGGCAGTTCGCCGCTAAAGACTTCTTTCCAATACGCCCGCTCTTTCTTGTAGCCTTCTTCCGCCCGTTCCGCTTGCCAGACGGCGTAATCTTTATATTGAATATGCAAGTCAGGCAGTTGTTTTCCGCTATAGATGTCTGCCAGTTCCTTCAGCATGATGGAAATTGACACTCCGTCTGAAATCAGGTGATGCATATCAAACAGCAGCATATGGCGATTGTGACCGAGTGTTTGCAGGCCGATTCTGAACAAAGGCGCCTCCGCCAGCTCAAAACGGCGCACAAAATCCTTCATTACCTGTTCATTCGTTCTCCCGCTCGCTTCGATCATTTCAATATGAAACGGAACATGCTCGTGAATCACCTGTCTCGGCGTGCCGTCCTCTGATTGAAACGATGTTCTGAGCGCTTCATGCCTGCTGATTAAGACAGAAAATGCACGCTCAAGTTTTTCACGGTCTAAAGCGCCTTCGATAACGGCTGCTGCCGGCATGTTATACCCGACCCCCGCATCTTCAAATTGACTCGCGATATAGATGCGCTGCTGGGCGAGCGAAAGCGGATAGCTCGCCTGCTTCTCAGCCGGCTTAATCGCACTGTAATCCGGCCCTTCGTTTCGGCTTACCGCATAATCGGCAAGCGCCGCGATCGTCGGATGCTCAAACAAGTATTGCAGCGGGATTTCCACACCCATTTGCTTATGAATTTTCGTCAAAAGCGTCATTGCCTTTAAGGAATGACCGCCAGACTCGAAGAAATGGTCATAAATACCCGCTTTGTCCATTCCGAGGACTTCCTGCCAGATGACGGCGAGCGTTTTCTCCGTCTCATTTCTCGGCGCTGCATACTCTGACGAACTGACAGCCTGCACATCAAGCGCAAACAGCTTTTTGCGGTCTGCCTTCCCGCTCGGCGTAAGCGGAATTTTATCCGTTTTTGTAAAGTAAGCGGGCACCATGTAATCAGGAAGGTGCTTGGACACATACTCCCGGTACTCGGCAGGGTGAAACTCGGTTCCTTTTTCCTGAACGATATATGCGCAAACATCTAAGCTGCCCTGCTGATCCGGCCGTGCCAGCACGACGGCCTCCGCCGCGCCCGGAGCTTTCCTGAGCACCGTTTCAATTTCTCCCAGCTCAATACGGTAGCCGCGGACTTTCACTTGATCGTCTTCCCGGCCGATATATTCGATTGTTCCATCCGGCAGCCAGCGAGCCATATCACCCGTGCGGTACATGCGGCCGCTTTCGTTAAACGGGTCCTGCAAAAACTTCTCTGCGGTCAAATCCGGAAGATTTAAATAGCCGCGGCCTACACCGTCTCCCGCGATATACAGCTCACCGGCCGTGCCGTCGGGCTGAAGCCGTTTGTGCTTATCCAATATATACAGCCGGGCGTTGCCGAGCGGTTTTCCGATCGGAACGTACGCCGCCTGCTGATTCATTCCGTTATCTTGTGACACCTCATGCACGGACGCATCTACGCACGTTTCCGTCGGCCCGTAGACATTTGTCAGCCGAGGTGCTCTGCCCGATTGATGAAACAGCGCCATCAGCTGTTCAGCAACAGCGGCAGACAGGCCTTCTCCCCCAATGAGCATGTGGCGCAGTTCAATTCCGCTGACATCTCCCGCCGCAACCATCATCTGCAGATGCGCAGGCGTTCCGTCAGTGGCTTCAATCCGGTTTTGACGATAATAGTCCAGCAGTGCCGAGCCGTTTGTTACGGTTGTTTTCGGCACGATATAAAGCGTCTGGCCTAAAAGAAGCGAGGCGAAAATCTGTTTAACGGACGCATCAAAATGAAACGGGGCCAACAGCGCCATTCTTAATGTCTGTTCACCGCACTGATAAATCTCCTGCTGCAATGATTGAACCAGGTGATGAACTTGCCGGTGTTCAATCATCACGCCTTTCGGCCGCCCTGTTGTACCGGACGTATAGATAATGTAAGCCAGCCGGTCTGATTGTGTGCCGACACCGTCAGCGGCCGTCTCATACTGAACGGCCTCATCAAAATCAATCTGTTCGGCATTCGTTTCAGGCGCCTGTATTCCCGCCTCTGTCAAAACAGCCTTCGCTCCGCTATCCTCCAAGATGTACTGAATCCGATCCGCCGGAAAGTCAGGATCAATCGGCACATATGCGCCGCCCGCTTTCAAAATTCCCAATATTGCCGCAATAACACGGTCAGATCGGCCAAGCAGCACAGCGACAGGAGAATCAGCTGATATCCCGGATTTAAGAAGGCGCCCGGCGATACGGCCTGACTGTTCATGCAATGTGCGATAGGACAATGTCCAGCCTTCATATACAACCGCGGGTTTGTCAGACAGTGCCTTCGCTCTCTCTTCAAACAGCGCCGGAATCGTCATCTCCTTGCGATAAGCGACCGGATTGCCGGCAGCACGCTTCAGGAGCAGCTCTTTCTCGGATTCTGAAAGAAGAGCGAGCTCATCAATTACACGGTCAGGAGATGATATCGCATCTTCAATCAGCGTGATCAAACGTTCAGAAACAGAAGTAATTTCGTCCGCCTTAAATATGTCACTGCGATAGTCAAAATCAATCGTCAATTTCCCGGTGTCCCATCGTTCCTTCACGTGAATCGATATATCATTTGTTCCGCTTCCGCTGAAGATCGGGTCTGTCAGGAAGGACAGATTCTCTTTTTTCTGCCACTGCATCACTTGATACTCCAGAGCCACCGTAAACAATCTGCTCAGCGAACTTTTTGAAGCACGCAAATCATTGACAAGCAGGTTATACGGATACTTTTGGTGACGGAGAATTTTCATCAGATCCTTCATCCGGCCTTTGACGAATTCCAAGAACGGCTGGCTTCCGTCAACGCTTGTCCGCACAGGCACCGTGGATACGAACATCCCGAGCATCTGCTTTTCTTTCGCATTCGTCCGGTTTCCCATAAACGTACCCGTGACGACATCATCCCGGCCTGTCACTTTGTAGAGGTAAGCGATCAGAGCTGACTGGAACAGAGAAAGAACGCTGACCTTATGCTCCCCGCAAAATGATTGAATCCGGCCGTACAGGTCATGAGGAATTTCTTGAGAAAACCGTTTCGCATCAAGACCCGCATCTGCCTGGCTCCGTTTTAAAGACACAAGCTCCGGTACGGTCTCAAACTGTCCGTTCCAAAAATCCCGATCCTTTTTAAACCGCTTCGACTGCACATATTCCTGCTCTGTCAGCACATGCTCGATAAAGGAAGGAATCTCCGCCTCGTTCTCACTTGCTCCGCCTGAAAGCTCCAAATAAATATCAGTAATCGTATTGCCCAGAATCGTCATGGAAATTCCGTCTGAAATAACGTGATGCACATTAACGTAGAACCAGACCTCATTTTCGCTGATGGTGTACACGGAAAAACGGAATAAATCCTGATCATATAACGCCAGAGGTTTGCTTGCCTCGTCACGTCCCCATTTTGACAGCTCTTCCGCAGAGCAGCCGGCTTGCCTGATGTCTGTATGCTCGATCGTCAGCGGACGGTATTCGCTCACATATTGAACGGGCTCCCCCTCATCATCAAGCCGAAGACGGATTCTCATCGACTCATGACGACGGACGAATTCCTGTATCGCTTTCTCAACGATATGAGCTTGTACGCCGTCCTCAGAAATGAGCTTTCCGAAACCCGCAAGATTTGAAATACTTGTGTTCGGATAGAATTTTTCTGTATACCAGATACGTTTTTGTGCATTTGTTAAAGGATAAAAAGTTATTTCCATATGTGTGCGCCTCCCCTTTTTAAGATAAATTTGTCAATTCTCCCTTAGAAACAGCCTCCCTCAATGTCCCTAACTCATTATCAAGCCAAAAGAACCACTTACCTCCAAAACGATCCCGATTTAATCACCGCCGAAATCCGCAATCCATTCACCCGCACAGTCCGAAATTCGGCTCAAATTTATGAGAAATCAAGACAAGAATCCAATGTTTGTAAGCAACAGGGTTTACCTATTTCTTCATGAATTACTATATATCTACTTACGTTCACTTTATATGAAATTATTGTTTTTATCACCGAAAAATGGGTGAAAAGTTTCATGCGGCACACCGAAAAAAATTCCGACAATTCCAGAGGGTATTTTGCGGCATCCCGCAATTTATTTATAAAAATATTATTTATGTAAAATTAAAAATCTTTAAACTATTGTATAAATCTTTCAAATATCCAGTTATGGCAGAATGAAAATAGTTTTCATATATTAGCTGATGGGGAAAAAACAGCGCAAGAACCGAAACAGGAGATTTAATCGTTCGCAATATGATTTCATTAAACCGCAAAAAAAAGCGCTCTATTTTACATAGAGCGCTTCAAAAAGATTCCTTTATTGCAGTTTTATCAATGTTGATTAATTCCATATATTCTTTTCCCCACTTATACATAGCGTCCAAAATCGGCATAAGGGTCTCTCCTTGCTCCGTTAATGAGTACTCCACTTTCGGGGGAACAACAGGGTAAACTTCCCTGTGAACGATCAGATCCTGCTCCAGCTCCCTGAGCTGATTCACAAGAATTTTATGCGTAATATCAGGAATTAAAGCTTTCAGTTCATTAAATCGTTTTGTCCCTTCTCTTCCCAGGTGCCACATAATCAGCATTTTCCACTTCCCGCCTATCACGGCAAGCGTCAATTCCTTTTCGCAATTAAACGTTTTCTTATCCATTCGGCTCACGGGCTATTCTCCTTCCTCTTACTTTTCGTACGTTGATCATCTATAAACACTTGCTTACTTTTTCACAGAGCTTTCATCCATTTATACTACCACGCAGTTTTGCTGAGACAAAACACATTGCCTGCGGGGGACAGTATCCTCAAAGTAACTATTAGACTTTAAAGTGCGTACTTTTCAACATGCAGGGCACTCTATAGAATGTAGATACATTAAGAAGAGGAGTGAATATACAGTGGAATTACAGCTGGCATTAGACTTAGTGAATATCCCTGAAGCAATTGAACTTGTGAAAGAGGTCGAACAATATATAGATGTTGTAGAAATCGGCACTCCCGTCGTCATTAATGAAGGACTGAAAGCCGTGCAGGAAATGAAAACAGCCTTTCCTCACCTGAAAGTGCTTGCCGATCTTAAAATCATGGATGCAGGCGGTTACGAGATTATGAAAGCGGCAGAAGCAGGCGCCGACATCATCACCGTTTTAGGGGCGACAGATGACTCGACGATCAAAGGAGCGGTTGCCGAAGCAAAAAAACAGCAGAAAAAAATCCTCGTCGATATGATCAACGTAAAAGACCTTGAAACACGGGCAAAAGAAATTGACCAGCTCGGTGTTGATTATATTTGTGTCCACACAGGTTATGATCTTCAAGCAGAAGGAAAAAATTCATTCGAGGAACTGACGGCGATTAAAAAAGCGGTCAAGAGCGCTAAAACCGCAATTGCCGGAGGCATTAAACTTGATACGCTTCCTGAAGCCATCAAACAAAACCCAGATTTAATCATTGTCGGCGGAGGCATTACGGGAGCTGACAATAAAGCGGATACTGCTTCTAAAATGAAACAGCTGATCACACAAGGATCATGAAAACGACGGAATACTTACATGAAATCCTAAATGAATTATCCCGTACTGCAGCGTTAATAGCCGACAATGAAGCTGACAAGCTTGCGGATCAGATTTTAGCTGCAGATCAGATCTTCACGTCCGGAGCGGGCCGTTCCGGTTTTATGGCTAAAGCGTTCGCCATGAGGATGATGCATATCGGGCTGAACGCTTACATCGTCGGTGAGACGCTTGCCCCTCCCCTCCAAGAAGGCGGTCTCGTCATCATCGGATCAGGCTCAGGCGAAACAAAAAGCCTGCTTCATACTGCTGAAAAAGCCAAAAGCCTTAATGGCATCATCACTGCATTAACGATCAATCCTGATTCGAGTCTCGGCAGACTTGCGGATCTTACGATAACGATTTCCGGCTCTCCTAAGGAGGAGACCGGCGGAGACAGAAAGACGATTCAGCCGATGGGTTCTTTATTTGAACAGACTCTCCTGCTGTTTTACGATGCGGTTATTCTAAAAATCATGGAGAAAAAAGAACTGAATTCGGCAGACATGTTTGCAAATCATGCAAATCTGGAATGATATACTGACGGCCTTCTTATCAGATGGCCGTCTTTTTATCGTCCTGCGGCGCTCGATTACATCCGGCCAGGTTTTCACCCGGAAATTCGCTGACGAAGATACCCTGCCGGTGAGCTTATCGCTATAATAGCCAATTATTCAGACGGCCGCAATCATTCATTTCTGGATAGAGAAACTGCAAAAAAGACTTTCTGACCGATTTTTTATTGGATAAAACTGATTTGTGCAGGCGGTTTTACAGATATTCAGTTGAATTGAAGCTGAAAAATATATTTTAACAGCTTTACAGCGGGCCGATTCTGCTTTATTCTTGGACCAGCTTTACAGCAATTTAAAACTGGAGGTGATTGATACTCTTGAAAACATTAAAAGCACTGCTGCTTGTTCTTATCATCATTGCCGGAGCAGTTGCGGCCCTGATCAAGGGTGATATTTTCTCAGATAACGAGCAGACCGTTCAGAAAAGCGATTACGACAAAGTAATCCTATTTCCGTCCGATCGATATCCGGAAACAGCAAAGCATATTAAGGACGCGATAAAAGAAGGACATCCCAGCATATGCACCATTGACAGAGACGGAGTACATAAGCGGCGTGAGCAATCTCTTAAACATGTGCCTGTAAAAACGGGGTACGACAGAGATGAATGGCCGATGGCGGTTTGTAAACAGGGCGGAAACAATGCCTCCATAGAATATATTTCTCCGGCAGACAACCGCGGGGCCGGCTCTTGGGTCGGACACCAGCTTACCAATGATCCAGATGGAACGAGAGTATTATTTAAAATCAAGTAACAAAACAGGAGGAGCAGCGCATTGATTAAATCATGGAAACCGCAAGAACTTATCATTTCTTATCATCAATTTACAATCTTCCAAAAAGATTCCGAACCGCCTGTTATCGATTGGACGGATGAAGCCATTGAAAAAGGATTTGCGGAGGCTGACGGAGCTGTTTCTTTTGAAGCAAGGAGAAATACGAAGGCATTTATTGTCCTCAGGCTTAATACAAATGAACCGGTGCCATCCTATGAGAAAAAAGCGGCTGTTTCCTTTGAAGCTGTAAAAGATGGAATTGAGATTGAAAGCGTGATGTCAAAACGGCTTTTCTTCGATCTTCCGAAAGGCCGATACAGCCTTATTTGTTATTCAGTGCCAGCCGAATTATCCGATCTGCATGCAGATACGTATATTATCGATGCGGCCGCAATGTAAAAGAAAACCCTGAGAGAAACATATTTCTCTCAGGGAACTCTTACTGTCTTCAGAGTGACTTGTAAGCGGATAAGCCGATGAATAATCGAAGCTCGGAAAAATCCTCGGCCAGCTGACAGAAAAGCGGTAAGCTGTCAAACCCATTTCTGCCATCAAGGCGACATCTTCTTTATACCGTTCATAATGGCCGGCTGCTGTATCGCCGGTTGAGCCTTTAAACGTTTTACCTGTTATTTTTGCGAAATGGTCCCAGACTGAGGAACCCTTACCGTCTGTATTCCAGGCTCCCTTCAACCTGATAGGCGGCTGATGCCGATCCCCATAGAAATATATCCGGTAAAAAACCCGTTTTTTCATGTCTCATGTGTTTCATCTCCTGATGCGTCTGATTTGATATCATAGGTTATGAAACGCGTTTCAGAGCAATCCCGATAAAACAAAAAAGCATCCGGCTTGCCGGATGCTTAAGAATGATGATGCCGCTTCTCCAATTTATGAGGAGGAGGCTTCGGGATAAAGCCATTTTGTTTCATCATATTAAAGTGCCTGTCCAAATGCTGTTTAATATGCTCTGCTTTTTCTTTCGGCAGGACACCGTATTCAACATATTTGGAAATGACATGTTTACGTTTTTCGAGTATTTCCTTTTCAAGAGATTCAATTTCTTTTTTCTGCTGTACCGTAAGTGACATTGTTGAAGGCATTTTTGTTTCAACTGCATGTGCCGGCATTATAAAAATCATTGCCGTAATGAAAAACGCAGCCAATGATAACGCAGCTTTTTTCATGACTTTTTCCTCCTTTAGCGTTTGTTATATGTTGTGCCTCCATCCAGTTTTTATGCAAAAAAAAGAGCGAAATTATTCGCTCTTTTCAATCGATTCGTCCGGCAATGCGTATGTGACATACGTTCCTGCTACAAAATCATGGATCGACCGTTTGTCTTCTCTCATTCCGACCATAAATGCGCTCACGATCACACCGATTCCTAACGTCACACCATATATTAAGGCGCCCACAAGCACTCTTAAAATCATAGTGAGAAAGCCTACCTGAGTGCCGTCTTTTTTGACGATGCGGATACCGCAGATCTTTTTGCCGATAACATAACCGTTCCAGTATACAGGAAGCAAGATAGAATAAAGAGTCAAAATGATGCTGATCATTGCGCTCTCCTCCGGATCTTTTCCCGTTGCCAGCATATAAATAATCGCCAAAGGCACTGAAATAATTAAATAGTCGAGTACTGCGGCTCCCAATCTGATCCAAAATCCCGCCGGTCTGTAAATATTCATTGTGTTTCCCCTCGCTCTATGGCTTCAAAATCACTTTAATGTTGCCATCTTCTTTTTTGTCAAATATATCATATGCAGCAGGGGCTTCCGCAAGACTCATTTTGTGCGTAATAATATCCGTCGGATCAATTTCATTTTGTTCGACCATTTGATACAGCAACGGCATCAGATGGATAACGGGTGCCTGGCCCATTTTTAGAGAAACGTTGCGCGTGAAAAAATCACCGATCGGAAAACCGTCCGCTTCGGAAATATATGCGCCTGTGAGCTGAACGGTACCGAACTTCTTAACGGCTTCTGACGCTGTCAGAATCGGACTGATGGTTCCGAACTGATTCGGTTTTTGCTTTTCTTTTTCTTTTGAAAGCGGCGTGCCGTCCATTCCGACACAATCAATCACAACATCCGCGCCCCCTGACGTTTGTTCATGCAGCAGTTTCCCGATCTCCTCATGCTCTGAAAAATTGAAGGTCTCTGTCCCGTTTATGCGTCTCGCATGTTCAAGGCGGTGCGGGACTTGATCGACTGCGATGACCCGCTTTGCGCCTTTTCTCCAAGCGAATTTTTGCGCCATTAAACCGATCGGACCTGAGCCCAGAATAACGACTGTGTCTCCTTTTTTCACTCCGCTGTGCTGGACGCTCCAAAAGGCGGTCGGCATGACATCTGACAGAAGCAGCACCTGTTCATCTTCTAGCTCGCTGTCTGCCGGAACCAGAAAAGAAGAGAAATCAGCATAGGGCACTCGTAAATATTCAGCCTGCCCGCCGGGATAATTACCGTTAAACTCCGAGAAACCGAATAAGCCGCCGGCATCTGTATGAGGATTGGGATTTGATTCATCACACTGGCTTTCCATCTGGTGCTTGCAATAATGACATTCTCCGCAGCCGATGTTAAAAGGAATCACGACCCGGTCGCCTTTTTTCAGCTTTTTCACTTGACTGCCCGTTTCTTCAACGATTCCCATTGGCTCGTGCCCAACGATGTAACCCGGATCGGCGGGTATTCCGTTTTTATATAAATGAAGGTCTGAACCGCAAATTCCGGTTGCGGTGATTCGAACGATGACATCCCTCTCATCTTGAATGACGGGTGCAGGGACTTCTTTCACTTCCATATGTTCTTTTCCTTGGTATGTCAGTGCTTTCACATTGTTCAGCTCCTTTTTCATCACTCCTTCCCTTCTCACATGCTTCTAAACTTGGCTGGTATGTTATTCAGCCCGCTGAATGTCCCATTGAAAAGGATCTTCAAATTGAGACCAGTCAGAATCGAACTCAGACGGCGTGAGCAGACACTGATCTAATTCCTTTGTAATGGCTGCTTCATCTAAATTAATCCCGATAAATACCAGATTCGTATGACGGTCTCCGAATTGAGCGTCCCAATCCTCCAGAATCTCCGGTTCCTGCTGTTTGATCTGCTCCTGCTCAAGTTTCGGCATCGCCGCCACCCAATAAGAGACAGGCTCAACTGAGACCGCCGGACCCGCCTGAGACATCAGCAGCGCGAAGCTGTTGTGGGTTGCGCACCAGGCAATGCCTTGGACCCGGACTGTAAAAATGCCCGGTTTTAAGATGTGCGCTGCACGTATCAGCCCAAAATAATTTTCATAAAATTTTTAGATTTTTTAGTATTTTTTGTTACATCTCATAACATGTATCTTAAATATCTGTTTTCGCTGTGCTACGCTAAAGAAAACATAGGTAAGGAGCGGATCATCTGATGGGAAAAAAACAGCTAGTCCTTGTTGGAAATGGAATGGCCGGGGTAAAAGCGATTGAAGAAATACTGCGTGTTTCAAAAGACGAATTTGAGATTACAATATTCGGGGCCGAACCTCATCCCAACTATAACCGAATCCTTCTGTCAAAAGTGCTTCAAGGCGATACAGATATTAAAGATATTACATTAAACGATTGGGACTGGTACAAAGAAAACAACATTCAGCTGCATACCGGTGAAACAGTCATCAAAGTGGACCAAGACAGCAAAACCGTCATTACAGATGCAGACAGAATCCAGCCCTATGATGAACTCATCCTGGCGACAGGCTCTGTCCCTTTTATCCTTCCGATTCCGGGCGCAGATAAAAAAGGCGTCACGGCATTCCGGGACATAAAAGATACCGACACGATGCTCGCTGCGTCAAAACAATATAAAAAAGCAGCCGTCATCGGCGGAGGACTGCTTGGTTTGGAAGCCGCTCGCGGGCTGCTGAATCTCGGAATGGACGTGTCTGTCATCCACCTCGCTCCATACTTGATGGAACGCCAGCTTGATCCAACTGCAGGGCGCCTGCTGCAAAACGAATTAGAAAAACAAGGCATGACCTTTTTACTTGAAAAGCAAACCGAAGAAATTGTCGGTACTGACCGTGTCGAAGGCGTACGCTTTAAAGACGGCACAAGCATCGAAGCTGATTTAGTCGTCATGGCGGTCGGCATCCGCCCGAATACACAGCTTGGCGCGGAAAGCGGCATTCCGGTTAACCGCGGAATCATTGTTAACGATTATATGCAGACTGAAATCCCGCACATTTACGCAGTCGGTGAATGTGCCGAGCACCGCGGAATCGCATACGGTCTTGTGGCGCCGCTCTATGAACAGGCAAAAGTGCTGGCCAAACATATTTGCGGCATTGAAACAAAACCGTATGAAGGCTCCGTTCTCTCCACTCAATTAAAGGTATCAGGCGTCGAGGTATTCTCTGCCGGTGACTTTAACGAAACAGAGGAGAAAAAAGCGATTAAAGTTTTCGATGAGCAGGACGGCATCTATAAAAAAATCGTCCTGAGAGGCAATCAAATTGTCGGCGCTGTTTTATTCGGAGACAGCAGCGAGGGCGGCCGCCTGTTTTCCATGATTCAAAAAGAAGCCGATATCTCTGAAACCTCCAAAATATCAATCTTACAGCCTCTTGATCAGGAAGCAGGCGCAAGCATGACCGCGGCGATGAGCGACGATGAAATCATCTGCGGCTGCAACGGTGTATCAAAAGGCGCGATTATTCAAGCCATTCAGGAAAAAGGCTGCACATCAACGGACGAAATCAAAGCATGTACTGGGGCATCCCGTTCCTGCGGAGGCTGTAAACCGCTCGTGGAAGACATTCTTCAATATACACTGGGTTCAGAATTTGACGCATCCGCGCAAAAAGAAGCGATTTGCGGATGCACCTCGCTTTCGAGAGATGAAGTGGTGGAAGAAATCAAAGCCAAAGGGCTCTCACATACGAGAGAAATCATGAACGTGCTCGGCTGGAAAACGCCGGAGGGCTGCTCCAAATGCCGGCCTGCCCTCAACTACTACTTAGGCATGATCAATCCGGCTACATACGAGGATGACAGAACATCCCGTTTTGTGAACGAACGGATGCACGCCAATATTCAAAAAGACGGAACATACTCAGTCGTGCCCCGGATGTACGGCGGCGTGACCAACTCTCAGGATCTCCGTAAGATCGCCGATGTCGTCGACAAATATGAGATCCCGCTCGTTAAAATGACAGGCGGCCAGCGAATTGATCTCATCGGCGTCAAAAAAGAAGACCTGCCGAAAGTATGGGCCGAGCTTGATATGCCTTCAGGCTACGCGTACGGAAAAACACTCCGCACGGTAAAAACGTGCGTAGGCGAACAATTCTGCCGCTTCGGCACACAAGACTCCATGGCACTGGGCATTGCGCTTGAGAAAAAATTCGAAGGGCTCAATACGCCTCATAAGGTTAAAATGGCCGTGTCTGCCTGCCCGCGGAACTGTGCGGAGTCCGGCATTAAAGACCTTGGTGTTGTCGGCATCGACGGAGGCTGGGAGCTTTATGTCGGGGGGAACGGCGGAACTCATTTGCGCGCCGGTAATTTGCTGATGAAAGTGAAAACGAATGAAGAAGTCTTAGAATACGCGGGCGCTTACCTTCAGTACTACAGAGAAACGGCTAACTACTTGGAGCGTACATCCGCATGGCTTGAGCGAGTCGGTTTATCTCATGTCCAATCTGTGTTGAACGATCCTGAAAAACGGCAGGAGCTCAACGGCAGGATGAATGAAACACTCTCTGTTCACAAAGATCCGTGGCAATATTTCCTTAAAGATAAAAAAGCTTCTAAAGATTTATTTGAAAATGTCGTCACGACTTCATAAAACAGTAAGGAGGAACGGACATGGTTAATAAAGATATGACAAAGGTTTGCATAGGCAGGTTAAACGAATTACCTGAGGAGTTAGGAAAAACCGTATATATAGAAGAGAAAGAGCTTGCCGTATTTAAGCTTTCTGACGGAAGCGTCCGCGCCGTCGAAAACCGCTGCCCTCATAAAGGGGGCGTCCTGGCTGAAGGCATCGTCAGCGGAGAATACGTCTTCTGCCCGATGCATGACTGGAAAATTTCCTTAGAAGACGGAAAAGTCCAAGAGCCGGATCATGGCTGTATTAAAACATACGAAACACTGATCGAAGGAGAGAATGTATACCTCCTGTATTGATCAAAGGGTCGGATCACTTTTTAAATTGATGAAGGGATGACGCCACCATGAGAAACGGAATTGTATATTTTGTCGGTGCCGGACCTGGAGACCCGGGGCTGATTACCGTAAAAGGGAAACAGGTTCTGGAGAAAGCGGATATCATTTTGTATGACCGGCTTGCAAACCCAATATTTCTTGAATATGCCTCTCCAGACTGCCGGTTCATTTATTGCGGAAAACTGCCCGACCGCCATTTTATGAAACAGTCGGAGATAAATGCCCTGCTGATTGAAAAAGCGGCGGAAGGCTTCACCGTAGTCCGCTTGAAAGGCGGAGACCCAAGCGTGTTTGGCAGAGTCGGCGAAGAAGCGGAGGCGCTTCATCGGCACGGCATCCGCTACGAGATGGTGCCCGGCATCACCTCGGGAATCGCGGCGCCGCTGTATGCGGGCGTCCCCGTCACCCATCGTGATTGCGCTTCGTCCTTCGCCATGATCACCGCTCATGATACATCATTACAAGGCAGGCCGAATCTCGACTGGGAAGGGCTGGCCCGAAGCATTCAAACGCTTGTGTTTTATATGGGCGTTAAAAATCTGTCATTTATATGCCGGCAGCTTATGGAGCACGGGAAATCCCCCTCCGTCCCCGTACTCGTCATTCAATGGGGAACATGGGGCCGGCAGCGCAGCGTAAAAGGAACGCTTCAGGATATTTATGAAAAAGTACAAAGCCAAAACATCACCAACCCCGCCATTATCGTCATCGGAGATATCGTAAATCTTCAAACATACAGCTGGTTTGAAAGCAAACCGTTCATCGGGCGGCATATCATGGTGGTCACTCATGGCGATGATGAACATACATTGACAGGCAAACTGCGCGAGTATGGCGCTGATGTTATCGAATGGCCGAAGCGGATGATTAAAAAAATGCCTGCAAACGAAAACATCCTGAAGCGGATCAGCACTTTTGAACAGATCTTTTTCACATCACGCCGTGCGGTCTGTGAATTTTTTGACACACTGGCTTTCAAGCAGATTGACATCCGCCGGGTGACAGCAAACCTGAATGCAGCGACTGAAGCGGCAAAGACGGAACTGACAAAACGGGGCTTCCGCCTATCCGGCCATCAAGGTGATTCTCCGCATTCGCTCATTGTCGGAAGCCGTCAAGCGGCAGAAAACATGCCAGACTCAGTATCATGCCCGTTTTATATCACTCATGAACATATCGCAGATGAGCGGTTCACTTCGATGATCGAACGCACAATCAGTGAGTCTCCTCTGCAAATGATTATCTGTCCGGGCAAAGAATCCGCTCAGCATTTGCTCAGCGCCGGAAAACAGATCGGAATATCACCCAATCCGACAGCAAACCGTCCTCCCGTCATCTGCATCGGTGAAGACATACCCGCCGGTTACGGATTTACCGCCGTGAAAAATCAGGAACAGTTATTTGCGTTTATACAAAATGAAATGAAAGACATACTCGTTCACAGCTGACCCCCGGCTCAACATCGGGGGCCATTCCCTTTTTTATTGTGTCACCAATTTCTTATGATGAGTCGAATACATCGCCATCTGATCCGCCTGCGGGTCCAAATATGCTTTGGCGCTGTTCACGGCGGTCGGTCCCTCCGTGAACCCGCCGGCAATCAATCTGAGCTTGCTTTCATAATGGGCGGCGTCACCTGCAACAAACACGCCTGGAAGATTCGTCCGCATATGTCTGTCGGCTTTAATCCTGCCTTCTTCTATCTCAAGCCCCCAATCCTTCATCGGGCCGAGATCAATTTTAAATCCGTGATTAATAATGAGCTCATCAAGCTTGATGTCTTCAGAAAGGCCAGACTCGGTATGACAAACGGTGACGCTCTCGATCCGTTCTTCGGTGCCGTTGAGATGCTTCAGACGATACGGCGCAAACACCCGCACGGAAGACTGCTTCATTTTCGCCACGCTGCTTTCTAAACCGCCGAACTCCTCACGGCGGTGCAAGACGGTAACAGACGCCGCAATCGGTTCCAGCTCATTCGCCCAGTCAACCGCGGCATCTCCCCCTCCGGAGATCACGATATGCTTACCTTCAAACGCATCCAGCTTCTCCACTTTATAATGAAGGTTTTTCCCTGAATAACGGCTCGCATCCGCGCTGTTGAGCTCATTGACCTCAAGCGTTCCCATGCCGACAGCCAAAATCACGGTGCGTGTATAGTGCTTTTCCCCTTCAGAACTTTCCAGCACAATGGTCCCGTCATTCAGCCGCTCAAATCCGGTCACCCGCTGATTCAACACGATATCCGGCTCAAATGTCGCCGCCTGCTCCTTCAGCTGCTTAATCAGCTGTGCCCCGGCGATCCCCGGAATTCCGCCGATATCACGGATAATTTTTTCCGGGAAAAACATAGACACTTTCCCCCCGAGCCGCGGCAAAAATTCAATCACTTTCGTTTTCAGCTCGCGCATCCCGCAATAAAAAGCCGTAAACAGGCCGATCGGGCCCCCGCCTATAATCGTGACGTCATACACCTCATGATTTCCCGCCATTATTCTGCCTCCCGTTTATATCTATACTTCAAACATATCTAATTGAGAATCAATATCACTAAGAGTATAACATACATTGAGGAGCAGTGTTCATTCATTTCTCATCTTGGGAAAGGGCTGAGGTTCTGAGATTGATAAGCGGGAGGGTATTAAAGCTGAAACCAGTACGGCGACTGGTTTCTTTTTTATTTCTTTTTCATCAGCATGATATCAAGATACAGCTGGCACCTTGTCCTGAAGTCGTTTAAATTAATTGATGTCATGTCAAGAATCTGTTTGATACGGTAGTTCAATGTGTTTTGATGAATAAAAAGCTGTTCTGCGGCTGGTTTTGTTTTGCAGTTATTGAGGAGATAGATTTCTAACGTTTTCAGCAGTTCGGTGCTGCTTTCTCTATCCTTGGCTTTTAATAAAGCTAAATCATGGTTTACATATTCCAGTGAGGCGTTTTTTTCTTCGATGCTTTCAAGATAGCGGTAGATCCCGAGCTTGCTGTATTCGTACGGGATATTTTCCTGGTTTCCGGTAATTTCTGCGGCCTTTATGACTTCAAGGGCTTCTATATAACTTTTCCCGAGCTTCAGGATGCTGCTGTATTCATTGCCGATTCCGATATAAATGGGAGTGGGGATCTTCTGAAAGTGAAAATGAGTCAGCAGTTTGTGGATGAATTCAGATGCTGCCGAAGTGCCGGAGCTTTTTTGCGAGAAGCTTGCGACGACGATGACAATATTAGAATCAATGGTTAAGACGTGACTGACTTTATCCCGCAAATTCAAGTACGATTTGATATTTTCCTTCAAATCTTCGACTGCCTCCCCATCCCCATTTGCGGCATGCAGGACAACCACCGAGAAAACCGACGGCAGCACGGCGTTCATCTTTTCCGCCTCCCGCCTGAACTCCTTTTCAGAGGAGAATTGCTGAAAGATTGCCCGTTTCACCAGGTCTTCCGCTCTCTCTTCCTTTTCCTGTTTCAGCCGGTTCGTTTTATAGATGATTTTTCCGACATGGAATGAGGTTTCATATAAAAAGTCGAGCTCCTCGTCCGTCAAATCGCGGTCGAGCTCCTGAATCCAGATGTAGCCCATCACTTCCCCTTTATGTTTTGCGCTTACGACCACCCTCTGATTCAGCCCGATACTGTCTATTTTTTCAACACGGAACGGTTCAGGAACGGTTTTCAGTTTTTCGATCACCCCGTCCTTCAGAAATCTCTCAAAAATCTGCACGGGGCATTTTTTTGAAAATATCGTCTGCTGGTTGGCGGAGTCGAAGTGATTAATGTAATAAGAATTATAGGCAAGCAAAAAGAAATCCGCACTTTCCAGAATGACGGGCTTCTGCAATTCGTAACTGATGAAATCAATTAATTTATCAATGTCCGTAAATGAAAAAACTCTCTCTAAAAGCTCTTCCATACCTATTTCTCCTATGCTCTTTTTATCTTTATCATACTCTGAGGGGTGACTTTTTGTATAGAAAAAAATTCATATATTCCCAAAACAGCATAATCCGGAATTCTGTATCGTGAAAAGAGGAAAAAGGGCGGTCCCTTCTTCCTCTCGTTCCTTGCTTTTATTGAGAAAGTGTATCACGGTACTCATGAAACTGATCTGTGACATCTTTTGACGGAGCCTGTGTCAATAAGCTGACGACAAATACAGCGGCAAGGCTTCCAGCAAAGCCCGGAATGATTTCGTACAAAAAGTCTGAAAGACCGGCATTCGCCCAAATGATTACGGTAATCGCTCCCGCAATCATGCCGGCGAGTGCCCCCCATTTCGTCATCCGTTTCCAAAATAAACTGAGCAGTACGACCGGCCCGAATGACGCGCCGAATCCCGCCCATGCATAGCTGACAAGACCTAGTATCGTGTTGTTTTTCTCCCAGGCGAGCACCAAGGCGATGATTGACACCGCAAGCACTGCCATTCTCCCCAGAAATACGAGTTCCTTATCAGAAGCCGAACGCCTGAACATGGACTTATACAAATCCTCTACTAAAGAACTGGACGTAACGAGCAGCTGAGACGAAATCGTACTCATAATGGCCGCTAAAATCGCAGAAATGAGAAATCCCGTAATAATCGGGTGGAACAGAATGTTGCCGAGCTGAATAAAAATGGTTTCCGGATCAGCCAGCTTCAGTCCGTGCTGATGGTAATACGCGATTCCCGCAAGACCCGTAAACAGCGCGCCTAGTGCAGACAAAATCATCCATCCCATTCCGATCCGTCTGGCGCGTTTGATTTCTTTCACAGATGTGATCGCCATAAAGCGCACAATAATATGCGGCTGCCCGAAATAGCCGAGCCCCCACGCAAATAAAGAAATAATGCCAAGGACGGTCGTTCCTTTGAACATATTAAACAGTTCCGGGTTGACGGAACGGATATCGGCAACGGTTTCTCCCGGGCCGCCCGTATGAAAAATCGTCACAATCGGCACGAGAATAAGCGCCGCAAACATGATGATCCCTTGGACAAAGTCCGTCCAGCTTACCGCCAAAAAGCCCCCGAACAAGGTGTAGGCGACAACGACGCCTGTCACGGCCCACAACCCGGTGTGGTAATCCCACCCTAAAATGCTGTTGAATAGAACGCCTCCGGACACCATGCCCGATGATACGTAAAATGTGAAAAAGACGAGAATGACAAGACCCGAAAACAGTCTGAGAAGCTTCGTATGATCACCGAAACGATTCTCAAGGAAACCCGGAATGGTGATGGAATTCCCCGCTTGTTCAGTATACGTTCTCAGTCTCGGCGCCACGAAAAGCCAGTTCGCCCATGCTCCGAGCACAAGGCCGATGACAATCCAAGCTCCGCTTAACCCCGTTGAGAACATGGCGCCCGGAAGCCCCATCAAGAGCCATCCGCTCATATCCGCCGCTCCCGCGCTGAGCGCTGTGACGGCAGGACCTAAAGAACGCCCCCCGAGCATGTAATCCGTCAGATTTGACGTCCGTCTGTAGGCGAAATAACCGATAAACAGCATGCCCGCCATATAAATACAAATGGATATAATCAACTGAATGTTTGCTATGGCATTTCCTCCTCCGCTTTATATGTTTATGGTGAAATGGACACCCCCCTCGAGGAGGATGCCCATTCAGTCCCTCTTAAAACATTTCACTGATTGTTTTCGCCTGCATGTGGAGGGCCAAATAATCCGGGCCGCCCGCTTTTGAATCAGTGCCGGACATTTTAAAGCCTCCGAACGGATGATATCCGACAATCGCTCCCGTACAGTTGCGGTTGAAGTACAGGTTGCCGACATGGAATTCCTGTTTCGCCCGTTCAATATGTTTGCGGTTATTTGTAATGACCGCTCCTGTCAAACCGTATTCGGTATTGTTTGCCACTTCCAGCGCTTCATCAAAGTTTGATACTTTAGAAAACCCGACGACCGGCCCGAAAATTTCTTCCTGCATGAGTCTGGCTTTCGGATCAAGGTCAGCGAAGATCGTCGGCTTGATAAAGTAGCCTTTTGAATCATCTCCGGTGCCGCCGCTTACTAAACGGCCTTCTTCTTTTCCGATTTCAATGTAGCTCATGATTTTATCGTAAGAGCCTTGGTCGATGACAGGCCCCATATACACGTCAGCGCTGTCAGGGCTTGCCGTCACTTTTGATTCAGTGATTTCGATGACGCGCTCCAAGACGGCATCGTATACTTTTTCATGCACAACCGCGCGGGAACCGGCAGAACATTTTTGTCCCGCGAAGCCGAATGCTGATGTAAAGATGGATTGCGCCGCCAATTCAATGTCCGCATCTTCGTCAACGACAACCGTATCTTTACCGCCCATTTCTGCAATGACGCGTTTCAGATGTTGCTGTCCCGGCTGCACTTTCGCCGCACGTTCAAAAATTCTCGTACCGACTTCACGTGATCCCGTAAATGTAATGATGCTTGTTTTCGGGTGATCGACGAGATAGTCTCCCACTTCCGCTCCGCTTCCCGGAACAAAGTTGACAACGCCCTTCGGAAGGCCTGATTCTTCAAGCACTTCTACGAATTTCGCCGCGATGACCGGTGTCGCGCTTGCCGGTTTAAGAACGACCGTGTTGCCCGTTACGATCGGTGCCACCGTCGTTCCCGCCATAATCGCAAAGAGGAAGTTCCATGGCGGAATGACGACCGTTACGCCTGTCGGTGTGTAGACATATTGGTTCTTCTCGCCTTCGCGGCTGTTGACCGGTTTGCCTTTTGCCAGTTCGATCATTTGGCGCGCATAGTACTCCATAAAGTCGATGGCTTCAGCGGTATCCGCATCAGCTTCGTTCCAAGGCTTTCCCGCCTCCTTGACGAGCAGGGCGGAGAATTCATGCTTTCTGCGGCGGACTTTGGCAGCCGCGCGGAACAGGACAGCCGCTCTTTCTTCAGGAGATGTGTATCTCCACTCTTCGAACGCTTTCGCGGCCGCTTCAATCGCTTGCTCAGCGTGCTCTTGAGAAGCTTTTGACACTCTGCCGACAACTTCTTCTTTATCAGCCGGGTTGATTGAAACGATTTTCGCTTCTGTTTCCACTCTTTCACCGTTAATGACAAGAGGATAATCTTTTCCCAGATACTCGCTTACCTTCGCAAGCGCTTTCTTGAATTCTTCAACATTCGATTGATCTTGGAAATTCGTGAATGGTTCGTGTTTATAAGGTGTAGTCATTGTCATCTCTCCCTTTTTTACTTCTTAGTCATTCCTTTAAAGGCGAATGCGATATTTGAGGGGCGTTCAGCGAGCCGTCTCATGAAATAGCCGTACCAATCATCGCCGTAAGGCAGGTAGACTCTCATGTTGTATCCTTCTTCCACTAGGCTGAGCTGGGTTTGCGAGCGCATACCGTACAGCATCTGAAACTCAAAGCGGTCGTGTGGAATGCCGTGCTCTTTGACAAGCTGCTTTGTGAACTCGATCATCTTGTCGTCATGCGTGGCAATTGCCGTATAATGTCCCTTTAAAAGCTGTTTGCGGATGAGTCTTTTATAATTTTCATCTACATCGCTTTTTTCAGGATAGGCCACCTTTTCCGATTCTTTATAGGCTCCTTTGACAAGGCGCAGAAACGGATTCAGCGGGTCAAGATCATCAAGGTCCTTCTCCGTTCTGTACAGATAAGCCTGCACTACGGTGCTTACGTATTCATACCGGCTTCGGAAGTCTTTAAAGATATCCAGCGTTTTCTGGCATCTCGTCTCATCCTCCATGTCAATCGTCACCATGACTTTATGTTTTTCCGCCGTCTGGAGGATTTTCGTCATATTTTCATAGACGAGATCGAGATCTATATCAAGACCTAAAGACGTCATTTTTAATGACACTTGGGAATTCAGCTGTTCATCAGCGATTAAAGCGATGGTCTGCATGCACTCCTCGGTGCGTTCTTTCGCGACATCACCGCTGTTGACAAATTCACCCAAATGATCGACAGTAACTGACAGCCCTTGGCTGTTCAAATGTCGGATTGTCGGGATAGAACTGCGGATATCCATTCCTCCGATGATTTTGCCGGCTGCCACACGGCTTCCCCAGCCTCGCGCCATCTTATTGAGAAAGCTGCTCTTGGATAAAAATAAGAAAAAATCTCTTGTAATCACTTCCAACCTTAACACCCCGCAATCTAAGAAGTATTTGTATGAGTCTATTGTAAATGGACAAAACATCCTCTCACAATATTCTAAAAATACAAAGATTCTGATAAATTTTTGTGGTTTTTCCACAATCAGCTTCTTAGAGAGCAGGCGGATCATGCCGAAAAAAGGCGGACGGAAATGACAGAAATCGTCAATTCCCGCCTTTTTCTTCCCAAGCCTCTTCGACGGTCTGAATCAAAAGCTGATTCAGTTCGTCCGTTATATCCGGTTTCGGTGTTTTGACCGTTTTGGCATACTGACCGATGCGTTCTATTTCCTCTTCTATAAAGGCATGAATGATCATATTTCCGGGTTCCGGAGCCAGTTCCTGTCCGCTTTTTTTCCTTGTAAGCAGTGTGCTGATTTCAGAAATGAGCGCTTCATCCGTCAATAGGGCATCTGCCAGTACAGAAAATGACATCGGCGGTACGGTGCCGAACGTTTCAATCCACTTGCAGGCAAGGAGAGGCCGCAGGACATAAAAATACTTTTTAATCTTCACTGCACTGCCCCGCAATTCCGTTTTTTCATTCCGCTTTGCCATATTGAGATAATGATAGAGGCATGCTTCGGGCGAAAAGGCGCGGGTTTTCAGTTTTCGGAGCTTTTCAGCCGCTGTGAAAGCTTCATAATAGATCATCTCAGAAGAAAGCCATTCCAAAAGAGGCGGATTTGATTTTTTAAAGAGCTGCAGGGCTTTTCTCAGTTCCCAGCCGCTGATGTCAAGCATGTCATGGATCGGCTCTTCTATGACATCCCTATGCGGTTCAATGGAAAAGTACCATTCTTTTTTCGGCACATAGAGAAACCGTACATCGTAGTCGCTTTCGCTTGACGGAAATCCCCATGCGCGGCTTCCCGACTCTACGGCGTAAAGCACCTTAACGTCGTGCTTTGCCTCCATTCGTTTTAATTCTTCAATGATCCTTTGTTTCATTTGTATCCGTCCTTTTCCGTCATCATTCATGAAAAAAGCCCAAACACTTGGGCTTTTCACTGCTGTCAGCCTTTCAGATGCGCTTTCAGAAAGGCCAGCTTTTCCGTATGGAAAGAAGGTATATATTCATGGCCGAAATACCGGTAAACTTTCAATTCTTTTTCCGTTTCCAGATGATTGTAAGCGGCAAATACCGTCGACGGCGGAGTCACCCGGTCAATCAGCCCGATGGACATGAGAACCGGCACCTTTACGCGGTCCGCCAGATTCATGATATCAAAATAGGCCAGTGTATTCATTGCGGCCTTCTCCGTTTCAGGGCTGCCGTTTTTTCTGAAAAAGGAGTTAATCTCAAGATACGGCTCATCTAGTGCGACATCAATCGCCCGCTCAAAATTGCTTAAGTACGGATAATCAGCCGCAACCGCTCTCGGAATGTCGGAAAGCGCTGCCGCGGCGATGGAAAGCCCGCCTCCCTGGCTCCCCCCGATGACGGCGATTCTCGTTTCATCCACTTCATCAAAGCTGCTGATGACTTCAAGAGCCCTTACTGCGTCTAAGTACACACCGCGGTAATAATATGTATCTTTGTCTAAAATCCCTTTCGTCATCCAGCCGGGAACGTGCCCGTGCGGTGAGACGCTTGTATCTGTGCTGCTGTGCTGGCCGCGGACAAGCATCCCGAACGCGGCATATCCGTGAAGCGCCCAATTTACGATGTCATGTATATCCCCGTCATAGCTTGCGTTGTAGCCGTGGTATTTCACGATGGCCGGATGCGGGCCTTTTCGGTCGGGAACGGCATACCATCCCTCAATTTCCGCCTTGCCGAAGCTTCGGTATTTCAGCCGGAATACTTTCACGCCGTCAGCCGGATAGCTTTCAGGCATCAAATCAGGCTTTGCCTCTTCCTTTGCAAGCTCATGTAATGATGATGCCCAAAAATCCGCAAAGTCATGAGGAGCGGTTTTATTTGGTTTATAGGTTTGCAGTTGGTCAAGCGGCAAGTCGTATAATTGCATATCCGATTATTCTCCTTTGTTTTATAAGATTTAATTTTCTGACTCTATCTTAACATGATTTTACCCTTATTTTCTAAACATTTTTATAAATGATCGGCGGATGCTTTCACTTTTTATCAAACGTTTGTTTAACAGAAAACAAAAAAGAGCTGTGCGCTCACAGCGGCACAGCTCTTTTTACATCGGCTGATACAGGTCCCAGCCGATTTTTAACGTTTCAACGATATAATCGGCAATTTCTTCAGGTTCCAGATTATCCGTTGTCACTTTTGAATTATGTTTATCATAGATGCTTTGGCGCTCGTTAAAGAGCTGCTGCATTTCATCCATTGAACGGTTATGCAGAACGGGACGGCTTTCAATCAGCAGGTCAGCCCGCTGCTTCCAATTCTCCCATGATAAATCAAGATGGAGCACAAGACAGTTTTCCAGGCAGCATTGTCTGATTTCCTCTTGTTTAAACGAACCGCCCCCAAGAGACACGATCTTGAATTTCGTATTGCGGCAAATATCTAATATATAGTCCTTTTCAGTCTGACGGAAAAAGGCTTCACCCTTTTTCTCAAACATTTCCGGGATGGACATGTTGAAATCTTTCTCAATCTGCAAATCAATATCAATGAAGTCTCTGTATAATTTTTTAGCGACCAGCTGGCCGATTGTTGTCTTACCGACACCCATGAATCCGATCAGTACAATATTTCTTTCTCTTACGGGAATGGCACGTTTTGCGTTCATCTTCGGCGAAATCCTCCTAAGGAATGAAAAAGTTATGTTTATTATATGATAACTCCATATTGAAATATAGAGATAATACGATGAGTTTTTCGATCTACCGGAGCGTAATGCGTTCCACCTTTCCGACAATGAAAATATAAGAAAACGCCCCGATAAAGGCGACAGCGCCGACAAACAGAATCGCACCGTTGTATGAACCGGTCGCAGAGACGATAAACCCGATAATAAGCGGCGTGATAATACCGGCCATATTGGCGAAAAAGTTAAACACGCCCCCTGCCAATCCGATTGTCTCGCTTGGCGCCACTTCACTCAGCATCGTCCAGGAAATATTGGACATGCCCTGCGCAAAAGAAGCAATGGATAAGATCGCCAAAACCGCCGGGGAAGAATCCGTAACATTCGCGAGCACGATGGAGCCCGTCAGCAGAAGACCGAGGATAACGGGCGTCTTTCGGGCAACGTTCACTGATACGCCCCGCTTCATCATGCCGTCAGACCAAAATCCGCCGAACAATACGCCGAAAAAGGCGGCGATATACGGGATTGATGCGGCGAAGCCGACTTTTAAGAAAGCCATGTGCTTTGCCTCCGCCAGATAAGTCGGAAACCATGTCAAAAAGAAGAACAGCGTGGACGCTACGGCGAATTGCCCGATATACAAGCCGACAAGCTTGCGGTATTTAAGAAGCTGGACGAAATCCCGCCACGTGATCCTGCCGGCTGATTCAGACACCTCTGTCAGCCCGCCGCCTTCTTTAATATATTCAAGCTCTTCCCGGTTCACTTTCCGATACCGGTTCGGCTCCTGATACATCTTAAACCAGAAAACGGAGAAAACAAGCCCGAGCAGCCCTGAGGAAATAAAGACGGCTCGCCAGTCGAATGCCGTTAATACCCAGAATAAAACCGGTGTGGCGAACGCCAGTCCGACATATTCCCCCGCTGTGTAAACACCCGTCGCAAAGGCGCGTTCCCTCCTCGGAAACCATGTCGTGACAATCCGGTTGTTTGCGGGAAAGGCAGGCGATTCAGCCAGCCCGATAATCAGGCGGCAGCCGAATAAAAATCCGAAACTGGCCGCAAAAGCTTGCACTCCGGTGAAAACCGACCAGACAAATAAAGAAACTCCGTACGTCCGTTTTGACCCGAATTTGTCCAAAATAAGCCCGCCGGGAATCTGCATACCCGTATAGGTCCAGCTGAATGCGGAAAATACGACGCCCAAAAGCGCGGGGCTTATGTTCAGCGAAGTCTGAATGGACGGGGCGGCGATGGATACACTTGCACGGTCTATATAATTAATCGCAGTGATAAAAAACAAAAGAATCAGTATCACATAACGAGCGCGAGTCGGTTTATTGCGGACGGGCCTGAAGTCCGTCAGCTCCGTTTCATTTTTCAATGGCTTCTCCCCCTTACTCGAATGACATTAATTGTACAACACTTCGAGCAATTATTTAATACTTTGACGCAAAAAAGCGCTAAACAATTTGTGTTCAATACTGCACCGCTTCCATAAAAAAAGTGTTTACCCTTTTCGTCTGTTTATCCGCAGCTTATCCGGGGAAAAAACACATATAGGATAGACAGTTAACGGGAGGATTACTGATGAAACTGAGCTTTTGCACGACAGGGTTTAAAAAAAAGCATATTCTCGATGTCATTTCTTTCGCAAAAGAGCACTCCTTTGACGGAATCGAACTGTGGGACGGACACGCCCAACAATATATAAAGGAAATCGGCCCGCTCGACAGGCTTGATCAGCAGCTTCAGGAGGAAGGCTTCGAAGTGCCCGCTGTCAGCTTGTACACTGACTTCGCCACTCAGGATGAAAGGCAGGCGTTAAAGGATGTTCAAAGGGCATTAAGCGCGGCGAGGCAGCTGCACAGCCCCCTGATCAGAGTCTTTGCGGGCAACCTGCCTTCGCACCGGACGTCACCGGAAAAGTGGCAGAGCGCGGTGGATCAATTTCAGGAGGCGGCACTGCTCGCAGATGACTATGACGTCAATATCGGGCTTGAGATTCATTACGATACGTACGCGGATACACCGGAAGCGGCGCTGGCATTTTTAGAGGATGTCGGACATCCGCGGGTCCGCATCATTTTTGACGGCTCCAACCTTCACGTCAATCACGTGGACCAAATGTCTGCTTTAGAAAAACTGTATCATACCGTCAGCCATATCCACCTGAAAAACTATCACTGGAATTTTGACAACTGGTATCTCAGCAAGCCGGTGTCTGTTCTGCAAGGCGATTTACGGCAGGAACCCTTTCTGAAAGAACTGTTGAACAAGCAATACGGCGGATTCGTGTCACTCGAATACTTCGGTCGTCATGCTGAAGCGCATATGAAAGAATCTCTGAATGAGATCAGGCACTGCTTTAAGAAATAAAAAAACATCCCCTCTGAAGGGATGTTTTTTCAAATTAAGAAAAAAATTTTAGAAACAGAGAAGGAATTTTATGGATAATTGTCTAATTATTAACACTGTAATGCATTTCATTTGAAAAGGGAGTGTTCGAAATGAAATTCAAAAAAGTGTTAACCGGTTCTGCGCTGTCTCTTGCCTTACTGATGTCTGCCGCTCCTGCCTTTGCCGCATCACCAACAGCATCTTCATCCGTGGAAAATAGCCCAATCTCAACGAAAGCAGATGCCGGCATTAATGCAGTCAAGCTCGTTCAAAGCCCTGACGGCAATTTCGCTGCTTCTTTCGTTTTAAACGGAACAACGTGGATTTTCAAAAGCAAAACTTATGACAGCGGCAGAGGGATTTGGATAGGGGTTTATGAAAGTGTAGATAAATAAAAATGAGATAAACAAAAAACCTCCCTTTCAAGGGACTGACCCCATAATATGAGACAAACAAAAAACACCTTCAAGTTTGAAAACGGATCGTTGTTATCCGAAATTAGACTTGGAGGTGTTTTTCTATGAGGACAAGAGTGAGTTATCCGGTTGAAGTCAAACAGAAGGCTGTAGAAATGAGATTGGCGGGCGTGCCTGTGAAGGAGATCATGCAGGAATTGAATATAAAGAATAAGACGCAGATTCAGACATGGGTCAGGTGGTATAAAGCTGGGGATACACATCGATTCGAACAACCTGTCGGAAAGCAGTATTCTTATGGAAAAGGTCCAGAATATTCTTCCGAATTAGAGAAACTGCAGGCAGAAAATCGTTATCTGAGACAACAGAATGAAGTGTTAAAAAAGTACAACGAATTGGAAAGGAAGCTGATAGCGAAACGCCAGTCGAGCTTGTAGAAGCATTGCGCGGCACAATGACCATACAGGATATCTGTATTCATTTAGGTATCTCACGAGCATCTTATTATCGTTGGAAGAAGAATCTGATGAAAGATAACCCTAAATACCATTTAGAAAAACAAATCGGCACGTTGTGCCGAGAACACAAGTATCGATATGGCTATCGGAAAATCACAGCCATATTAAAAAAGGGAATGCGTATGAATCATAAAACGGTTCAGCGCATTATGCAGAAGAATCAGTGGCAATGCCGGGTTAAAGTGAAAAAGCGCAAGAAGAATGGGCAGCCATATGCCGTGGCCGAGAATATATTGGATCGGAACTTTCAGTCTGATCGCCCTCTGGAAAAGCTAGTAACGGATATCACATATTTGCCTTATGGGCAGAAACCATTGTATCTTTCCAGTATATTGGATTTATACAATGGAGAAGTGATTGCTTTTACGATTGGCGATAGACAGGACACAGACTTTGTCTTACACACACTTGATCAGCTGCCCGCACTGCCAGAGAACTGCGTGTTACATAGTGACCAAGGTTCTGTTTATACATCTTATGAGTATCAGAAAGCTGTTAAAACAAAAGGCATTACCATGAGCATGTCCCGCAAAGGGACGCCCGCTGATAATGCCTCCATCGAATCGTTTCATTCCTCACTAAAGTCTGAAACGTTCTACCTCGACAGGTTGGAAAGCACTACGACGACCATCGTAGAACAAACTGTCGAAACCTATATACACTATTATAACAACATTCGTATTCAAACGAAACTAAACAACCAGCCGCCGGTCACATACCGACAGCTGGCTGCTTAAAGGTGTTTTGATCCCTGTCTCAAAAACGGGGGTCAGTCCCCAAAAAGGAGGTTTTTTCATTCTATTTCCACCAATCATCAAACATTGAGGCCGGCACCTGACGCTTATGTTCCGTACTGAGATAGCGTTTTTCCAGCGCCTCAATCACTTCGGAAGAAACGTCCTTGCCTTCTAAATAATCATCAATGTCATTGTATGTGATGCCGAGCTCTGTCTCGTCCGTCTGCTGCGGTTTTTCATCGAGCAGATCGGCCGTCGGTAATTTCAAATACAGGCGTTCCGGTGCGCCGAGCTCTTCTAATAAACGTCTGCCCTGCCGTTTCGTTAATCCGGTCAGCGGCAGCAGGTCAGCTCCGCCGTCACCGTATTTCGTGAAGAAACCGGTCACCGCTTCAGCCGCATGGTCGGTACCGATGACAAGCAGCCCCTCTTGTCCGCCGATGGCATATTGCGCGATCATTCTCATTCTGGCTTTTACATTTCCTTTGTTAAAATCAGTCAGCTGATCGCCCGTTTCTTTTTTGTACTGATCGGCGAACGCGCTGACAGCGGACTTAATATCAAACGTCCATGATTGATCAGGCTTAATGAATTTGAGTGCCAATTGGGCGTCATCCTCATCCTGCTGTGCGCCGTGCGGAAGACGGACGGCGATAAACTCCGCGTCTCCGCCTTCCTCTCTGATGCGTTCAGCCGCCAATTGGGCAAGGCGTCCCGCAAGCGTGGAATCCTGCCCCCCGCTGATGCCGAGCACAAAGCCTTTAGCACCTGTTTTTTTCAAATATTGTTTCAAAAAGTTCACTCTGTCCTCAATTTCTTGTTTCGGATCAATTGAGGGTTTTACGTGGAGATCATTCATAATTTGTTTCTGGATGCTCATCCCAATCACTCCTCCTGCATTGTTTCTTTATGATTCATTTCCCGTTCATGCTGAAAATGAATCATGCCACTATGTACGACTCTCTGTTAAATATAGCACAGGTGCAGTTTTTAAGTGAATCAAATACACACCGGGATCAGCTGATTTCCACCCGAAGCGCCGTAATGCTGTCGCCGTTGCATTTTCCTTTTTCGATCGGGCAGGATGAAAACGCGACGACGAGATCCATTTCCGCACGGAGCCGTACGTAATCACCCGCGTCAGACAGAGGCGTTTCGACTGACAAGTTCCCCTTCTCATCAAGCACTGTATTCATAAAGATGGCAAACGGGTAATGCATAGGCGGCCGCGGCACCCCGAATGGTTCAAGCGCCCCGCTCATATTGTCATAGCACGTATCCTGGAGCTCGTCTTTATGCTTTCCGTATAAAAGCCTGTTCATATCCGGGCGGCAGGCGGGAAGCAGCAGGTCATGCTTGCCGACAGTATCTTCAATCAGCGTCAGCATCGGCTTATATAAATTTGAATAAATATGATCGCCTGTTTTTACATGAATGGACTGATTGGCATCAATCGTCGCGCCCTGATCAAGATGCTCATAGAAGTCCTTGGCATGATACGCCGTAAAATCAGCCACCTGCTGTCCTTCCACATCGACTACTTTTATAATCTGCCCTTTGTGAACCTTCAGGCCGAGCCCTTTTTTCGGCGGTACGATAAATTGCTGTGTCATCAGACTGCTCCTTTTTTTCTTCTATTATGAACCCCGGCCGTTTGTTTCATGTAAAGCAATTTATTGGATGTATATTCCCGTTCTGCCGGCTGCAATCTAAGCTTTAATAAAGGGGTTGAATTACATGGGTAAATCACAGGACCAGCCTAAAGGAAATCTCGCTTGGTGGCAGCTCTCTTTAATCGGCGTCGGCTGCACAATCGGGACGGGCTTTTTTCTCGGGTCCAGTATCGCTATTGTCAAAAGCGGATATTCCGCGCTGATCTCATTTCTCATTGCCGGGCTCGGCACCTATTTTGTCTTTGAGCAGCTCGCGAAGCTTTCGGCTAAGCAGCCCGAAAAGGGGTCTTTTTGCGCTTATGCGAGAAAGGCTTTCGGCTCTTGGGCCGGTTTCAGCAACGGCTGGGTGTACTGGTCGTCTGAAATGCTGATTACGGGAAGCCAGCTGACAGCCATCTCGCTGTTTACGAAGCATTGGTTTCCGAATATGCCGCTGTGGATTCTCGCCTCCATCTATGCGGTGCTCGGTCTTTTAATTATTTTTACGGGGCTGTCCGTTTTTCAAAAAACGGAGAATGTGCTCGCTGTTGTCAAGACGGCGGCCATTTTTATGTTTATCGTCATCGCCATTTTGGCGCTGTGCGGTATATTTTCTCATAAACCGGATGTCCAGGTGCCGAATGAATCAAAGGATTTGTTCCCGCACGGAGCGATGGGTTTGTGGACGGGGCTGATTTATGCGTTTTACGCTTTCGGGGGAATTGAGGTCTTGGGGCTGATGACCGTACATTTGAAAAAGCCGGAGGAAGCCTCAAAATCAGGCAGACTGATGCTTATCGTTCTTGCAGTGATTTACGTCATTTCTCTCGGCCTGGCGCTATTGTTAGTGCCTCTGGGCAAATTCACCGAACAGGACAGCCCGTTTATTACATCTCTGAAAGGCTTTCATTTAGATGTCATTCTTGATATTTTTAACGGGATTTTTATTATTGCGGGGTTTTCTACGCTCGTCGCCTCGCTGTTTGCCGTGACGACATTGCTTTGTACGATGGCTGATGACGGAGATGCGCCGAAATGCTTCAGATTGAAGGAAAATAAGAAAATCTGCTGGCCTGCGCTCGGATTGACATTCGCCGGACTCATCGTCTCCATCATCCTGTCATTGGTGCTGCCGAAAAATATATATGAACACATGACCACCGCAGCAGGCCTGATGCTTCTGTATACGTGGCTGTTCATTTTGTTCTCAGGCAAGAAATTGATCGAACCGACAAAAGTAGGAACGGCACAGATTTTTATCGCTCTGGTGCTGATTGCGGCAGCCGTCTCCGGGACGCTGTTTGAGAAATCGAGCCGGCCCGGTTTTCTGGTCAGCCTTTGTTTTCTTGCCGTCATTGCGATCGTGACATGGATCGTACAAAAAAAGCAGGGACACAGCCCTGCCGGATCATAGCTTAAACAATCTTTTCAAATAGGAAAAAGGACATTTTGATACTTGCGTCTCATCATCACGGAGGAAATATTGCTTCCATTCTAAATTGTCTTTTCCTCCGTACCACCCCAATCGGGGATGAAGAGGGGCTTCATCATACGCCTCTAAACGTTTTCTGATCAGCCGGCTCATATTGCGTCCGAACGCGGTTGAATCATTTAATCCTTCAAAAACCCATCTCGGCTGAAACGCCAGCATAAAAAACGGGAAGCTTCTGCTTTGTCTCGCTTCATGTGCAGGCGTTGCGCACAGAATAAAATACGGCTCGCCGTCAAAGCAGAACTCCCATTTATAATGTTCAGGATCTTCCGGCATATCTTCCGGCCAGTCTTTCGGGTCGCAGCCGCTCAGCCGGTTTAAAAAAGACCAGAACAGCTCTTCATACGCCTCAATGGAATAATGTTCAGCTAAATCCTCAGGCGTATCAAAAATTACAAGCAGCGACGCGTATCTTCCGGTTTCCCTTGAGATTTTTCCGTATTCGGACAGCAGCATCCCCACTTCCTCCGGGGTCCCCTGCTCACGGGGATCACCCGCAAAGGATATCCGAAGCTGATCTGTCAGAAATCCCTGACGTCCGGGTATGCACGGAAAGGTGTCCGCTTCATCGCCTACTTTTTCTGATAGAAGCTCAAAAGCGATTCTCTGCCAATTTGGCAGATCCAATAACTTTTCCTCAAGGCAACTTTTTGTGTACAGCCCGCTTGCCATCGGCCCACCTCCAGTATCGTCATGATACGTTATGATGGAGATAGGCGATGGGTGACAGTCCTTCTATTTATGAGATGAGCATTTGAATCCCCTGCCATCCGAAATAAAAACCAAAAACGATCAAAGACACACCTGCCGCTCCCGTCAGCCAGCGAAGCGCTTTTTCGTGGAGAAGGTTTCTGAAAGTGCTTGCGGCAATCGCCATGCAGAAATCCCAGATCAAAATGCCGAGAAGAATGCCGGAGCTGTAAATCAAAAGCTGGTTCGCATCAAAGGATTCAGCGGTTTTGGCGAGAATGCTGCCGTATATGCCGAGCCAGAATAAAATGCTCAGCGGATTGGAAAGAGAAATAAAAAACCCCGCACCGAATGTTTTGTAAAAAGCCGGTTTTCCTTTTCCGCTTCTGACGTTCATGGCTTCCCTTATATTTTTTAACGTTTCGACGCCCGTGTAGGTCAGCACGAAAAAACCGAAAAGCCACAAAAACGTCTTCACGAAAGGCGCCGTCAAAAATTGAGACAGCCCGAAATAAATCAGAATCATATACAGCCCGTCTGCCGCCATGGCGCCAAGACCGAAGATCCATGCATGCCAAAAGCCGTTCTTAATGCCTTTGTCAATTTGCGCCGCATTGACCGGGCCGACAGGTGCTGACAATGACAGCCCGAGAACGATGTAGCTTAAAAAGATGTTCATTGGCTTCCCCCTCATTCATGCAACTTGTACAAATTATTCATGAATGGGCCGGGCTATGATATATTATTTTAATTTCTCAAGCTCATCTTCCATTATGTCCGTCACTTTTTTGAGAAAATCGAATATCAGGTGCAGTTCTTCTTCTTGATATTGCCGGCAAAGGCTGATCGTGGACTGGGATAAGGAGCTGAACAATTGTTTCACGTTCGCTTTTCCCGCTGTCAGCGGCACAATGATCACCCGCCGTTTATCTTCGGGATCTTTTTTCCTCATGACATATCCCGCTTTTTCGAGCCGGTCAATGAGCGCCGTTACCGAACCTGTGCTGAGGCCGGTTTTTTTCCCAAGCTCACCCGCGGTCATTGGGCCTGCTTCATTTAAAATATCAGCTGATTTCAAATCGGTCGGAAACAGACCGAGAGATTGAGCGGCTGCCTGATGAAACAGGATCGTCCTTGTGGCCATCTTCCGGAATAACTGTATCGCGGTTTCCTCCGTCTCGCTTCTGGTATTTCTTGTTGACAAGTGACAGGCCTCCCTATAAAATCAATTTATCTTGACGATCAAGATAATTTTCGGCAAATCTAATATGATCATAGCAAATTTGATGATCAAAAGTAAGTATAGGAGGAAAAAGCATGGAACAAACAGCCGCGAAGGACGCCTCGACGAAGTTTGTCGTCATCGGCCTTTTGCTGGGCATTTTAATGTCGGCTATGGACAATACAATCGTTGCCACCGCGATGGGAAATATCGTGGCGGACCTCGGAAGTTTCGATAAGTTCGCATGGGTGACGGCATCATACATGGTAGCCGTAATGGCCGGTATGCCGATTTACGGCAAACTGTCCGATATGTACGGGCGGAAACGTTTCTTTTTATTCGGTCTCATTCTTTTCTTAATCGGATCGGCATTATGCGGAATCGCCCAAACAATGGACCAGCTCATTATTTACCGCGTCATTCAGGGAATCGGCGGAGGCGCGCTGATGCCGATCGCTTTCACCATCATTTTTGATTTATTTCCGCCTGAAAAACGCGGAAAAATGTCGGGGATGTTCGGCGCCGTTTTCGGCCTGTCCAGCGTTCTCGGACCGCTTTTAGGCGCGCTCATTACCGACTCCATCAGCTGGCACTGGGTATTTTACATCAACGTGCCGATCGGCATCCTATCGTTATTTTTCATTCTTCGTTATTATAAAGAATCACTTGAGCACAAGAAACAGAAAATCGACTGGGCCGGCGCGATTACGCTGGTGGTTTCCATTGTCGGTCTGATGTTCGCTCTTGAGCTCGGCGGGAAAACGTATGATTGGGACTCCGTTCAGATCATCGGTCTGTTCGCTGTGTTCGCCGTGTTCTTTATCGCCTTTTTCATTGTAGAAAGAAAAGCGGAAGAACCGATTATTTCTTTTTGGATGTTTAAAAACCGTTTATTTGCCACGGCACAGATTCTGGCGTTCCTTTACGGAGCGACATTTGTGATTTTAGCGGTATTTATCCCGATTTTCGTTCAGGCTGTGTACGGCAGCACCGCGACGAGCGCGGGCTTTATTTTGACGCCGATGATGATCGGTTCTGTTATCGGAAGTATGATCGGCGGGATTTTCCAGACGAAAGTGCGGTTCCGTAATTTGATGCTGATTTCCGTGGTCGCTTTCTTTATCGGAATGCTGCTGCTTTCCAATATGACTCCGGATACGGCGCGCACGATGCTGACGGTATTCATGCTGATCTCTGGATTCGGCGTCGGCTTCAACTTCTCACTGCTGCCGGCAGCGTCCATGAACGATCTCGAGCCGCGCTACCGCGGAAGCGCCAACTCAACAAACTCGTTTTTGAGATCATTCGGCATGACACTCGGTGTGACGATTTTCGGAACCATCCAGACGAATGTGTTTACCAACAAGCTGACCGATTCATTCAGCGGCATGAAAGGAGCGGGCGGCGCGATGCAGAACATCGGAAATCCTCAGGACATTTTCCAGGCCGGCACGCGCGCTCATATTCCGCCGCACATTCTGGATCAAATTATTGACGCAATGTCGCAGAGCATCACGTATGTATTCACGCTTGCTCTGGCGCCGATCGTCATCGCGGCCATCACCATTTTGTTTATGGGAAAAGCGAGAGTGAAAACCTCTCAGGAAATGGCGAAAAAAGCGAATTAAAAAAAGCAGTACATGGCATTTGCCATGTACTGCTTTTTTGTTTACTCCGCGAAATGCGGAGCGAGAATGTCTTTCAGCACGTTTGCGCTATGGCTGAATTGAGCCTGTTCTGTTTCATTCAGCTCAAGTTCCGTTACACCGGCGATGCCGTTCCGATTGACGACGGCCGGAATGCCGATAAAGACGTCGTTTACACCGTATTGCCCGTCCAGATATGTGCTGACGGTTAAAATACTGTTTTCATTACGCAAAATCGCTTTTGTGATGCGGGCGAGGCTCATCGCCACTCCGTAATATGTCGCGCCTTTTTTCTCAATAATATGATAGGCGGCGTTTTTCACATCGTCAACGATCTGATCCAGCTCGTCCTGTTTGTAAGCTGCATTTTTCTCCAGCAATTGCTGCACCGGCACTCCGCCGATATTGGCGTGACTCCATACAGGAAGCTCGGTATCGCCGTGCTCGCCGATAATGTGGGCGTGTACGTTTTGCGGAGCGGCTCCGAAATATTCACTCAGCATATAACGGAATCTCGCAGAATCCAGTGTCGTGCCGCTGCCGATGACGCGTTCTTTCGGCAGACCGCTGAATTTCCATGTCGCATAAGTGAGAATGTCGACCGGGTTTGTGGCAACGAGGAAGATGCCGTCAAATCCGCTTGCCATGACTTCACCGACAATGCCTTTGAAAATGGCGAGATTTTTTTCGACCAGCTCAAGTCTCGTTTCGCCCGGCTTTTGGTTGGCTCCGGCACAGATGCACACGATATCGGCATCCTTGCAATCTTCATACGTTCCATAAGACGTTTTCACCGGATGAGGCGCAAATGCCTTTCCGTGGTTTAAATCCATGACATCTCCCATGGCTTTTTCTTTATTTAGATCAATGATCACAAGCTCATCTGTGATCCCTTGGTTAATTAACGCAAATGCATAACTGCTTCCAACAAAACCTGCTCCGATTAATGCTACTTTGTTCACTCGTTCGTTCATCATGTATGCTTATCCTCCAGTGTTTCGTGGTGTCTGTTTTATTGTGAAGTATTTCACATTTATATTGTGCACTATTTCACAAACTTTTGCAAGAGAAAAGTTTTGTCTTGAAAACCCCCTCAGATTTTTGACAGAATCCTAAAACGGTTGGGTTTTAGGATTCTGTCATCTTTTCAGCTTGATTAAAAATTATTGAAGGCGGCGCTTAGTCAGGCATTCTGAGAAATCCTGATTTCTCTATTCATTAATGCCGAAGATAGCCATTTAAACCAGAATTGTTATACAAACCATTCTTCACATAATCAAAGCCGGGCTGGTTCTGTCCGGGCACTTGGGCGCTGCCATTGTTAAAAATCACTTTGGCGTTGGCCGTATCCGCATTCTCAGGCAGCGTCAGCGTGTAAATTCCATCTGCATTCTTAGTCATGGCTTTCCCCGGCCACGATCCGGTTAATTCTATGGCCCTGCCTCCATCATGTTTATAGATATAAGCATTTACCTGGCCCCAATGGTCCGGATTCTGATAGCCAATGATGTTGGCTTGAGACGGGTCTCTTTTGACAAACGTGTATTCTTGGGTTCTCTCTGCACCCTCGCTGTTCGTTCCGGTTAACTTGATATCGTATGCCGTGCCGATTGGATCTCCTTTTCCGATCGTTAATCGGTCCCCGTCCTTAAACGCCGTCTGCTGCCCATTATTGATCTGATAAACGGCTTTTGTTGTTTTCGCATTTGCACGCAGGGTGACCGTCAGCTGATCGTTGAAAGAATGGACTGCCCCCGTTTGATAATTCTCGAGGAAGACATGAGGCGCATTTCCGATATCGTCAGGATAAAGAACAGCCGCGGATCTGGCATTGATCGTGCCTGTCAGTTTACCGTTCGTTACTTGAAATGAACCGGTGCCGGCTCTATTATCATACCTGCCGTCAGGTAATTTCGTTGAAGCATTGACGGCAACGGAAGACGATCCTGCATTTGCCAGCACAACGCCTTTTGAGCCGCGCTGATTCATAAAGATTTGATTGTTTCCATTCGGATTCGAGAGTTCCTCAGGCTGCCCGGCCATGACATTGTGAAATAGATTGACCGCAGTGATCGCCTGATCTTTAAATAAGGCGCTCCCGCGATCGCCTATTTGACTTTTTCCGGGAAATCTTACACCATTTCCTCCGCCCTCAGGTCTGGAAAAGAAAAGAGGTGTACTTCCTGAGCGGGAACCGATCACTGCCCAGCCTAAACGGATATCGTCATCGCTCATCCATGTAGACTCTTCCTCATCATTGGCATACGTATCATGGGATTCCACCCATGTGACCAATTTGTCCGCAGACACATCAGATGCATAATGGGAAATATTCGATACACTCAGATTGCGGTTCTTCAAGGCGGACCTGATGGAATGCCCATAATTTGAAGCGGTCACATTCATATAATTCGCATAAGCAGTATCTCTGGACGCGCTGTCTTGCAGGATTTCTCCGTATTGGAATTCCGCCGCTGTATTTGTGATATTCGGCCAAAATTGGCTGCCGTAATTCCCGTCATCCGGAAGCTCTATATGCTTGGCGGCATCATAGCGGAATCCGTCTGCTCCGTCATTTAATGCTCTTTCCAAGAAGCGTTTCAGATAGGTTTGCACCTCAGTATTTTGAGTATTCCAATCATACAGCCCCAGCAGCGAATTTTGAGTGACATCCCATCTGTCCGACCAATTTTTAATTTGTGTGTTTCCATGGGTCCAGTTTGGAATACGCTTAATCTCGTCAGAAATCGCGCCATAATCACTGGTCGTATGATTGATGACCGCATCGACAATGACTTTTACGCCATATTTTTCTGCGGCTGCGCACATGTCCTTAAATTCTTGTTCAGTTCCTAAGTAACGGTTGCCGATTTGGTACGATGTCGGCTGATACAGCCAGTACCAGTTCCTCATGCTTTTATCTCCTTGGTTCCCTTCCTTAACTTGGTTGATCGGAGACGTCTGAATGGCCGCATAGCCCGCATCACGAATATCTTTCATATTTTGTGTTAACGTATTGAACGACCAATTCCAGGCATGAAGGATGGTTCCGCTTTTGACTGAAGATGCGGTCACCTCATTTGATTTGTCTGCGGTTTCAGCGTTTGCAGCCGCAGGCCCTGACAAAACCAAATGAAACAGCAATAAAAATCCGGCGAATAACGGCAGTAAAGAGGTTTTGAATCGTTTTTCAAACATTTTTGACACTCCTTATTTGATTTTTTTTAAGACTGACTGCGGAGTCAAAAATTCCTCTTACCCTTTCTTCAGCTTCCTCCTTTCGAATGGTGTGAAGACTGGAGAATTTTGTTAACGCTTTCATTTCAACTTATCACACTCTCTCTATCAAAGCAACGTGGCAGAGTGAAATCAAATCTATATTCCTATCAGATCAACAAAAAAAGAAACCACCTATCAAGATGATTTCTTTTTCACTTCTTTTATCGCTCTTCTGTAAGACAGCTTCACAATGACATACCGAAGCAAAAACAGAACGCCTCCGCAGACGATAAAAAGAAAGATCATTTTCAGCCAAGCAAAGAATGTATGGGGCAGCCCCCTATCGTATATCGTAAGCGCAGCTGCCGCAAAAGCGACCGCAATTGAATCGATCCGCTGCTGCTTCACTCGTTTTCGCAGTTCTTCCTTGGTGTCTATTCTCGGCATGAGCATTCCCGCCGCTCCTGCTCTGATACAATAATAAACAATTATAATGAAGAAAACCGCCAAGCTTCCGGCCCATTCCCTAAACGGACAGTTCAGGACAAGTCCGCGTACGATGATATCAAGCAAAGACAGTGTGCCCACAAGCATTCCGACTTCTGACCAAATCATTCGTTCTTTCTCTTTCACACTCTCACTCTTTCCATTCACGTTTGAAAGTCGGTTCCGACGCTGATTCATGACTTCCTCCCGTACTTTTAAGAATGGCTTACAACTCCCATTATATCTTGCCGATTCATAATGATAAACCGAAATATCATTGACAAAAACGTTTAATAAGGACCCCATTTGATCAAAACGCCTATGCAGATAAACACCAGTCCGATCACAAACCAGATCAGCGCCAGCGGAACCATAAAGCGAAGCCACTTTACGTACGGAATACCGCTTGCGGCCAGTACGGCCATCAATACGCCCGATGTCGGATTGACACAGTTTACAACGCCTTCTCCGAGCATGACCGCTTCAACTGCCACCTGTCTCGTGATGCCCATCAGATCGGCAAGCGGAGCCAAAATCGGTATAAATACGACCGCCTCCCCCGATCCTGATGAAATCAGAAAATGAAGCAGGGCACTGGAAATATACATTCCGATTGCGCCTGCCATCGGGCTGAAACCGTGGAGCAGTGACGCAAGTCCATTAACTACCGTATCAAGCAGCTTTCCGTGTTCCAGGATAACGGAAATGCTTCTCGCCATTCCGACAATCAGCGCGCCGTAAACGAGACCCTGGCAGCCTGTGATAAACGTTTTTGCGATATCATTTGCCGCCATCCCCGCAATCAGTCCGGACACGATCGAGATAAAAATGAACACGGCGGCCATTTCTGAATCAGACCAGCCAAGGGTTAGCGCACCGTACAAAAAGCCGGCAAGCGACAAAGCTGCAACAGCCAGAATCAGCTTATGGCGGACAGTAAACGGGACATGCTTGTCCTCCTGATCAGAAACCTGCCGGATTGAGCCTGCCGCCGGAAACCAATCGTTCCCTAACAGACTGGCGTCCTTTGCTTTTCTGAGTCTTCTCGTATACCGATAAATATATAAAATAGATGATAGCAGAAAACAAATGTAGACGGCAATCCGCAGGCCGATGCCGGAAAACATCGGCAGCTCCGCGATGCTTTGTGATAACCCGAGCGGTGAAGGTGATAGAATCGTCGCGTTAAACCCCGCATAACAGCCGATATAAATGACGGCTGCTCCGGCCACGGCATCCCATTTCAGCGAACGGGCGACGATCAGGCCGATCGGAATAAAACCGATCACGGAATTGACGACGATGCCGGTTGTGCCGAGAAGCGAAAATAGAGATCCGACAATCGCAATAAACAGCAGCTGTTTTGTGCGGAACGTACTGATCACGTTATTAATCAATCCACTGATGGCGCCCGTTTTCTCTAAAATTGCAATGGTGCCGCCCGTAAACAGGATCAGAAAGATAATCGGTGCGGAACTTGTCATCCCTTCCTGAATCGCGGTAAAAAAGGCGATCGGGCTGACAGGGGACTGATCCAGAGAATGATAACTTCCAGGGACGGCAGATGTCACACTGCCCTTTGTCACCCTGTCGAATTCTCCAGCGGGAACGATGTACGACGCTATCGCGCAAAGTAAAGCGACAATGAACAGCAGCACATAAGCATCAGGCATGACAAACATTTTTTTCTTTTTCAATACAGGTTCGGTCTTCGGCACAGCCATAACATCACCATCCCGCTTTAAATTTATAAACTATTCAGAAAATACAGATATGTGCTATATTATATACAGACCGATTGCCTGTTTTCAATATCAAAAATAAAAAACAGACAGCTTTTGAAGGAGGACTTACGGCATGAACAGACTCACAGAGCATGACAAACAAGTCATTATGGATATTTTTAACCACCTGCACGCCCATCCCGAAGTAAGCTGGAAAGAATATCAAACGACTGAATATCTGGCTGAAAAACTGAAAGCGGCCGGCTGCCGGACCCGCACGTTTGATGATTGTACCGGAGTTGTCGGCGAAATCGGAGAAGGCTCCCCCGTTGTGGCTGTCCGGGCGGATATTGACGCGCTGTGGCAGGAAGTGGACGGTGTTTTTCAGGCCAACCATTCATGCGGACATGATTCACATATGACGATGGCGCTCGGCACGATGATGCTTTTAAAGAGTCAGCCGAAGCTTCCGAAGGGAACCATCCGCTTTATTTTTCAGCCGGCAGAAGAAAAAGGCGGCGGGGCGCTGAAAATGATTGAAAAAGGCGTGCTTGATGATGTTGACTACTTATACGGCGTGCACGTACGCCCCGTACAGGAAACGGCAAACGGCCGATGCGCCCCCTCCATTCTGCATGGCTCAAGCCAGCATATTGAAGGCCTGATTATCGGAGAAGAAGCCCACGGCGCGAGACCGCATCTCGGGCTTAACAGTATTGAAATCGCCGCCCTTCTCGTGCAGAAACTCAGCTTCATTCATCTCGATCCCGGCATTCCGCATTCGGTGAAGATGACAAAGCTTCAGGCAGGCGGAGAGAGTTCCAATATCATTCCGGGAAAAGCCTCCTTCAGCCTTGATCTCCGCGCGCAAACCAATGCCGCCATGGAGAAATTAACCGCCGAAACCGAAAGAGCCTGCGAGGCGGCAGCTGCCGCATTCGGCGCAAAGATCGAACTGCAAAAAGAACACAGCCTCCCGGCAGCCGAGCGAAACAAAGAAGCGGAAGCCATCATGGCGTCTGCAATAAGCGGCATTCTCGGAGAAGAACATGTGGATGAGCCTCTCGTGACAACCGGAGGAGAGGATTTTCATTTCTACGGACTGAAGGTGCCGAACTTGAAAACGACGATGCTCGGCCTTGGATGCGGACTTCAGCCGGGGCTCCACCATCCTCATATGACATTTGACCGAAGCGCCATCTTTACAGGTGTTGAGATATTAACAGCCGCCGTCCTCGCATCGTTTGAAGCATAAAAAAAGCAGCCCGTCACAGGGCTGCTTTTCTTCGTTATTTCTTCAAATCTTCAATTGAATTGACGTTTTTCATATACTGAGGAACGACCAGACCCATCTTGACGCCTGTCAGGCTCGTTCCCACATCTTCATATTTGCCTTTATATTTAGACGCATATGCTTTATGAGTGTTCGGAAGCCAAGCAGACAGTGACGCATCCGCGCTGCCTGTCGCAATCGCAGTCCACATCGGGCCTGCCTCCACTTGCGTCAGCTTCACGTCATAGCCGAGGTCTTGAAATACTTTTCCGATCACGTTCGTACTTGCGATTTCACTGTCCCACGCCACATAAGCCAGGTTGATTTTATCACCTTTTACTTTATGAGCGCCTTTTGTCCATTGAGCTACTTGATCTTTATGTTTTTTCACATATTCAGCAGCGGCTTTGGCCGGCTTTTCGCCTTCTTCAACGGCAATCATGACTTCTCCCATATCGTCCTGCGTCCAGTTGAACTGGCTGAGAACCTTGGCCGCGTTAGGCTGTTCCTTACTGAAGCCGGTTCTTGTAATCGTATGAATCTGCTCGGCAGTTCCGTACGTTTTTTTCGGATCATCAAGGAACTTCAGCTTATATCTGGAGAACATCCAGTGCGGCGTCCAGCCCGTTACGATGATCGGCTTTTTCCGGTCATATGATTTTTTTAATGTCGCCGTCATGGCGGCACTTGATGCTGTGACGACATTCCAGTCTTTCAATCCGTAATCCTTCACGGCCTCATCCGTCAGGGCCATGATTCCCGAGCCCGGATCAATACCGATAATGGTTTTGTTCACCTGATCCGCAGCCGTTGCCTGACCATCAGTCTGCGAACCGCAGGCAGCCAAAGAAAGAGCCAGCGCAGCGGTAACGCCGACACCGATGATTTTCTTAAGCATCAGGCATTCCCCCTGCTCTTTTTCTTCACTTTAATGTTCTGCGTGATACGGTCGAGTGTAATCGCTACGATGACGATCGCGATACCCGCTTCCACTCCGACACCGGTTTTCAATTGTGTCACGGCGCTGTATACTTCAGAACCGAGACCCGGCGCTCCGACCATGGCCGCGATAACGACCATTGACAAAGCAAGCATGATGCTTTGGTTAATACCGGCAAGAATGGTTTTTGTGGCAAGCGGAAGCTGAACCTTGAACAGACGCTGAGACGTCGTTGAACCGAACGCTTCAGTGGCTTCAATCAGATCAGCCGGAACTTGTTTAATACCGAGAACCGTCATGCGGATCGTCGGAGGCATCGCGAAAATAACAGATGCCACAACGCCTGGCACAACCCCGATATTAAAGAAGAAAATGGCAGGCAGCAGGTATACGAAAGCCGGCATGGTCTGCATTAAATCCAGAATCGGTGTGACAATGCGGCGGACCGTTTCTTTCTGAGACGCCCATATGCCGATCGGAACCCCGATAATAATGGAAATCAAAACAGATGTGACGACAAGCGCCAGCGTTTGCAGCATCGGCGACCAATAACCCAAATAATCAATAACAAGGAATCCGATTAACGTAAAGAGTGCAATTCCTCTCGTACTGATCCACCAAGCGAGAGCTGCAAAAATAACAGTCAATAAAATAGACGGGATGAAACCCAATCCGCTCACAATCGCGTTTACGAAAGCGGCCAAACCGTTTGAGATTCCGTCAAAGAAACCTCCGAACGTCATGGTAAGCCAGTCAACAAACCGGTCAACGATATCTGCTAACGGAATTCTAGGCAATCTGTCCATTTACTTCACCCCCTGAACAGAAGAATCCTGAGCTTGTTCAGCAGAATCTTCAACATTTATATAATCGTTATTGCCTGAAAGCGCGCCGATTAATGCGCCTTTTACGACAATGCCTTTCATGCGGTTCTTATCGTCCGTGACGGCAATCGGAATATTCGCATCAGACACGACATCGAAAATTTCCGTCAAGTAGGTGCTTTCGTGCACAGTCGTAAATTCAGTATTTAAAATATCCTGAAGCGATAAGTCGGATTCCACCGCTTTTTTCGCATCCGCCGCGTGAATGACGCCGAGAAGCTGTTTCTGTTTATCAACGGCGTAAATAGAAGAAATACCCAAGTTCTTCATCAGCTGCAGCGCTACACGAGGCCCTTTGTCAATCCGCACAGTTTCAGCGCGCTTCATGATATGGCCCGCTGTCAGAACTTTTGATAAATCAACATCTTCAACGAATTTTTCAACGTATTCATTGGACGGGCTCATCAGAATTTCTTCAGGTGTCCCGATCTGAACGATGTTACCGTCTTTCATCAGCACGATTCTGTCGCCGATGCGCAATGCTTCATCAAGGTCATGCGTGATAAAGATGATCGTTTTGCCGACAGAGTCATGAAGGTCTAAAAGCTCATCCTGCATATCTTTACGGATCAGCGGATCAAGCGCACTGAAAGCTTCATCCATCAGAAGAATGTCAGGATCATTCGTTAATGCGCGGGCAAGGCCGACACGCTGCTGCATTCCTCCGCTGAGCTGATCGGGGAATTGGTGTTCAAAGCCTTCAAGACCGACAAGCTTAAGCGAATCAAGCGCTTTTTGCTCACGCTCTTTTTTGTCAACGCCTTGGAGCTCCAAACCGTATTCCGTATTTTCAAGAATCGTTCTGTGCGGAAACAGCGCAAATTTTTGAAAGACCATGCTGATTTTTTTCCGGCGCACTTCCCGGAGCTGGTCTTTTGACATATTTGTTATCATGTCACCATCAATATAGATATTCCCGGCAGTCGGTTCAATAAGCCGGTTTAACAGCCGCACTAAAGTTGATTTACCGCTCCCCGATAGACCCATGATGACAAATATCTCCCCATCATAAACATCAAAGTTTGCTTGATTGACACCAACGGTTGATCCGGTAGCTTTCAGGATCTCTTTTTTGTTTTTTCCGCTGGACAGCATCTGAATGGCTTTTTTTGTCTGTTTTCCGAAAACTTTGGATACATTTTCGACTTTTATCTTAATTGGTTTCTCATCCGAATTCATATTTTCCCTCCATAATAAGCAATCCTTAATACCGTAACACGTTTGTAATAAGTCAAACAAACATCATAATCCCTGTTATTTTGTATCATTACTTTAAAAACATCCATGTGTTTGATTTTCCTCTGGTATGCTTCTAAATACTCTCTAATCCTCCTTAATGAGGATAAATCACAAAGGAAACCGGGCTTTTATCAGGCTTGGGAACGTTTCCATCGAATCTGCTGCAAACTGATTTCCTATCCTTTTTTTACAATTAAAAGAATTTCTTTGCGACATTGTCCTAGTTAAAGGAGTTTCCTCCTCCTAAAAATAAGGAATATTAAGGAAAAATATAGGTCCCAAAAAAAAGCACCCCTAAAGGGTGCTCATTGCGCAAGCTCTGTCTGTTTCGTTTCTTTACCGAGAATAAGAATGGTGATGACGGCAATCAGAATGGCCGCACAAAAGACGGCAAAAATAGCTGTAAACGAAACGTTCCGGGCTGCAAGCGATCCGACGAGAAGCGGGCCGAAAATACCGCCGATTCTGCCGACGGCCGCCGTTGTCCCGGAGCCGGTCGCACGGATCGCCGCAGGATACTGCTCCGGTGTATAGGCGTAAAGCACGCCCCACGCGCCGAGATTGAAGAAGGACAGCAGCATGCCGGCCGCCAATAACATACCCAATGAATCTGCGGCACCGAAGAAATAAGCGCTGCCCGCCGTTCCGAGCAAATAGATGACTAAGATGGTCTTCCGCCCCGCTTTTTCGATCAGCCACGCCGCTGAAAAATATCCGGGAAGCTGGGCAAGTGTCATCAGCAGCACGTATTCAAAGCTCTCAATCATGCTGAAGCCTTTCATCAGCATCACGCTCGGCAGCCACAAAAACATGCCGTAATAGGAAAAGACGACGCAGAACCAAACGACAGACAGCAGAACCGTCGGCCGGATATACGGTTTCACCCAGACACTTCCCGCCTGGCCGCGTATACTTTTTTTCTGCGATAAAGCCTGATGCGCCGGTGATTCCGGAAGGCTTCTCCGCAAATACAGCGCATAAAACGCCGCCAGCGCCGTTAAGAGCAGCGCGGCCTGCCACCCGAATGCCGGTATGACAAAGTAAGAAATAACCGCCGCAAGAAGCCAGCCCGCCGCCCAAAAGCTCTCAAGCAGCACGATGATCCTCCCCCGCTTTTCAGGGGCGGACGCTTCTGACACGAGCGTCGAGGCGACAGGCAGCTCCCCGCCAAGCCCCATTCCGATCAGAAAACGCAATATGAGAAAAACTGTCAATCCCGTTGCGAAAGCGGATATGCCGCTTCCGACAGAAAAGAGCAACAGCGTGATCATAAACACTTTTTTCCGTCCGATCCTGTCAGCCAGCATTCCGAATACAAAGGCGCCCGCTGCCATACCGATGGAATTGACGCTTCCGATCCATTTCATTTGATCAGGCGTTAAATTCCAATCAGCGTGAAGCGCGGCGATAATAAACGATAAAATTCCGACATCCATTGCATCAAACAGCCAGCCCATTCCGGCGATGGCCAGAAGTTTGCGCGGAGTAACGGCAGGTTGTTTGTTCATAAGCAGCACCTCAAATCGAAAATGATTACCGTATAAGTTTACATCTGTCTTTACACATTGTCATTATCTTTTTCACAAAAAAATCCCGCTTGCCGTAAGCAAGCGGGGTGTGAATTAATTCTTTAAGACTGCGTTTTTAATATTATCCTGAAGCTGTTGAATCCGTTTCGCTCCGTCTTCTCTGATACGTCTGTTCTCTTCCTCGATCTGTTTTGTTTCCTGCATACCGCTGACAATCGTATTCCAAGACGTTTCGATCGTCTCAATGTCAATGCTCGGACGGCCTGCCATACGGGCGATCTCCACGCTTTGGTTTGAAATATTTTCAGCGTTGCGCTTCAGCATTTCATTCGTGCGGCGGTCCAGTTCGCTCATTGAATCAGCCACAAGCTTTTGGCGTTTGACGGTGACAGCCTGAATGATGCCGTTTTTGAAAATCGGAATCGTAATGACGAATGCGGAATTGATTTTCCCGATGAGCTTCGTGTTCCCGCGCTGAAGGAGGCGGATCTGCGGTGCCGTTTGCAGCGCCACCATCCGAGCCATATCTAAATCATACACACGTTCCTCAAGCGCTTGAAGCCCGTCGCGCAGCGTATCGAGCTGCATTTGCGCAAGCTGGTTCCCGCCGGCCGCTTTTTCTTCATAAGAAGGGATGAGCGCCTGCATTTCCTCAAGCTTCATCTGCCCGGCAACGACATATTTTTCAAGCTCCATATAGTAGTTAATGTTGTTTTCGTACATCTCTTCAAGTGTATGGTTCGTCTTTGCCATTTCATCTTTGTATTTCGAAATTTCAACATGGATTTTTTCAATTTCTCCGCCCAGGGTGCGGTACTTCTGAAAAATCTTTTCAATCATACTGTTGCCGCGCTTGAACATTTTAGCGAGGAATCCTTTTGGTTCATCGAAATCATTCTTGTCAAAACGGTCCATGATTTTTCCGAGCTGCGTCAGCATTGTGCCTGAATCTGTGACACTTGTTGTTTTCATCATATTTAAGATGCGGTCGGAAAACTTCGAGATCTCAACTGCCGGTTCTTTTCCGTACTCCAGCAGCTCCATTTGGTTTTTCACGTCAATCTGCTGCGCAATGCGCTGCACCTCAGGGTCTTGGCGCAGCTGCACTCTGATGTCATCTGCTTTTTGTTCAGAAATCTCTTCATTTTTATCAAGAACAAGCGGATTTTGATTTTCTGTCATGTTTATTTACTCTCCCTGCTTTTGCGTAATGGTTCTAAACAGCTTTCTTACGAGTGACGGCTCTTTATATTCCTGCCGAAACACCATGTCCTCCAGCCAATGGACATCGAATTGGCTTTCTTCTATATAATGCTCGATGTCTTGATGCCCCGGCGGATTATACAAGATGATATCAACCCCGAATTTATTTAAAAACAAAAGAGCGGCTGCGTCCGAACGTGTGAGTTCGCCATTTTGTTCGGTATGATATAAAACAAGTTTCGGAACGGTTTGGGCGTAATCAAACGTCTGAATCAATTGCAGCAGCGAGGCGGGCAGGTTCGTCGCCTGGCGGAACAAATAAATTGCGGCATCCCTTGCCTGCTCCCCGGGCAAAGCCTTCAGCCCTGGGTTTCTGCACATGTCTGAAATCACATTGGCGATCGCGCTCTGCACGCCTGACGGGAGATGCTTGTACTGCCAGATGTTGCTTCTTTGCAGCCTGTCCGCGTCAATCGCTCCTTCTTCGTTTAAAACCTGACTGTAGTGATACTGGTAGTTGGCTTTCAGCTCTTCCGTAAACGGAAAACTGCGGATCATGTGTGTCTCCTGATAGTCCGCGGCGGTATGGAGTCTGTTCCAATATTCCTTCGTATCTTTGGAAACCCCCATCACTTTCGCAAAAAGGTTCGGAACGGCCACCCGCTCCCTGTCCGCTTTAAATTGCGGCCGGATAAACGCCCGCTCCTTCGCAATGAGAAATAACTCATCATACGTCGTTTTTAAGGTCACGGACTGCGGGGTGTGCTCCCTGAACTGCCAAGGCTTATACATCATGGATTCCTCATGGTTCAGCACATGCTCAATTTCTTTCGTTGACCGGTAGGCCGTCGTGGACGTTCTGTCCGGCTTTTCTTTCGGAAAAGGCTTAAGGCCGCCTGTTGCGGGAAGCTTTATCACAAAGCTGAGCTCCTCATCCGGATCAATCATGCTGAACGGATCTTCCGCTGACGGATGAAACAATAAGACATCACAGCCGATCAGCATGAGATAATAGAGAAAATAAAGCTGGCTTTTGGTCGCGTCTCCATACCACACCACCTTCGGCATCTCACGCTCTATATCGGCTTGTTCGAGCCATGGATTCAGGTGGTTCAGCGAGAACTTTGACACATCTAAGAGCACCCGTCTGAAGTCGGGATGATTCAGCCCGTTTTCATGCCGGCCTGCAAAGGTTTCCAAAAGCGTCATAAACGCGGTTCTCAGCCGGCGGTGCATAAGCGGATCGGCATGTTTGGCAAGCAGCCTGCCCCCGTCGAGAAACGCGACAAATCTGGAAACAGAAAGGCCTTTTTCCTTTTGATTGACCGAATGAATGTGCTGCAGCGCCTGAAACGTTTCCGGCGCGATGGTCTTATCCAGTGTCTCGCTCAACACATGAATGTTTTCATGAGAAGACAGCTCGAAAAGCTTATTGTAGTACTCCGTCTCATCATAAGGAGTGCCCAGAATCCGGACGGCTAGACGGGTAAACGCCAGCCCGCTTTCCCGCTCGTAACCGGGGCGTTCCGGAAGCGGCTGCATCAGAAACGTTTCCCAGTCATCGTTTTCCGGCTCGGCTTTTCGGATCACCAATTCTTCCTGCCTCATGATCTTCCTCCTTTCTCTTCATGATAATCGGTACAAAAAAGGAAGGAAATGAACTCTCCCTCCTTTTTTGGTTTTATTCTTCTTTAGATGCAGCCGTCTGCTCCTGAACCTGCTTTTGTTTGTTGAAATAGTGGATGATAAACGTCACCACAAATGCAGCGATGATGATTCCGAAGAACACCACGTGCGGCATTTCATAATCAAAGGCGCTCGCCGCCATTTTCACGGCGATAATCCCGATCAGCACAAAAGCCGTATTTTCAAGCTCAGGGATTTTATCAATTAAAACAAGGAATACTTTTGCGACTGTACGCATCATGAGAATACCGAGCATACCGCCGATCAAGAGCACCCACACTTTTTCCGATACCGCAAACGCGGCCAGAATGCTGTCAACAGAGAAGGCCAAATCCATTAACTCAACTGAAACGACAGTAGCCCAGAAAATTCCGAACGTACGGACCATCCATGAATTTTTCTTCATGCCTTCCGTATCGTCATCACCTTCTCCGATCCAGAAATGCTTAATGACGAGCCAAGCCAGGTACAGCGCGCCAAGCACTTTGATCCACCAGAACTTAATGAGCAGCATTCCGATTCCGATAAAGATAAAACGGAAAATATATGCCCCGAACAATCCGTACGTTAATGCTTTCTTCCGCTGTTTTTCAGGCAGATGCCTTACCATAACCGCAAGCACTAACGCATTGTCGGCCGACAGCAGCCCCTCCAGCAGAACCAGAGAACCGATCAGCCCCCATGATACAGGGTCAGTCAGCACCTCACCCCACATTTTCCAATCAAAAAAGGAAGCGTAGGTCGACATAATATGATGTAGAAAATCCAAGTTTTTTCCTCCTATTTAGTAAAACGGTAATTTCCTGCTTACACCTGCAAGCCGTAATTCCGGCAAAGTGATGCCAGACCGCCGGAAAATCCGCTGCCGATGGCGTTAAATTTCCACTCAGCCCCATGGCGGTAAAGCTCACAAACGACAACCGCCGTTTCAATCGAGAAGTCTTCCCCTAAATCGAAACGAAGCAGTTCATTCTGGGTGTTTTCATCGACGACGCGCACGAACGCGTTGGAAACTTGTCCGAAATTTTGGCCGCGCGCTTCCGCATCATGAATCGTGACGGTAATACCGATCTTTTCAATATTTGCGGGTATTTTTGAGAAGTCGACGATAATTTGTTCATCGTCTCCCTCACCCTCGCCCGTCCGGTTGTCTCCCGTATGGATGACGCCGCCGCTCGGGTGTTCCAGATTATTGTAGAAAACAAAATCAAGATCATTTACACAGTTGTCATGGGCATCGACCAGAAAAGCCGACGCGTCAAGGTCAAAGTCATGCCCTCCGGAGTACTTGTTCGTATCCCAGCCTAAGCCGATCACCGCTTTTGTAAGGCCGGGGTTCGTTTTTGTCAGATCAACACGCTGTCCTTTCGCTAATTGAATAGCCATGTGCCGTCTCTCCCTTCTGTGTTTGATATGGTTCAGCCGATTTGCAGACCGTAATCTGTCGCAATACGGGCCAGTCCGCCTTGATAGCCTGATCCGATCGCGGAAAATTTCCATTCGCCGTTATGTCTGTAAAGCTCCCCTGCGATAATGGCTGTTTCAATTGAGAAATCTTCAGCCAGATCGTAGCGGATCAGCTCTTCATTTGTTTCTTCATTGACAATGCGCACGAACGCGTTGGAAACTTGTCCGAAGTTTTGGCCGCGCGCTTCCGCTTCATGAATCGTGATGACGAATGAAATTTTGTCAATAGCGGCAGGCACTGCGCTCAGGTTGACTCTTACGCTTTCATCATCGCCCTCGCCCTGGCCTGTCAGGTTGTCGCCTGAATGTGCGACAGAGCCATTTCCACCTTCAAGCTGATTATAGAAAATGAAATCATCGGGCGATGCGCATTTTCCTGCTTCATTTAATAGAAAGACGCTGGAATCTAAATCAAAATCATGTCCGCCGTCGTATTTGTTTGTATCCCAACCAAGGCCGACAACGACTTTAGACAGCCCCGGATTTGTTTTAGTCAAATCTACTTTTTGTCCTTTTGCCAATGAAATTGCCATGTGTGCACTCTCCTTTTTTTCGTTTAGGCGTATCGGTTAACGATATCGCCGATTTTCGTATCGTTTGTGCCTTCACCTATCGCAGCGAATTTCCACTCGCCGTCCTCGCGGTAGATTTCAGCCGCGATCAGGCTCGTTCTGCCTGAATAGTTATCTCTTAAATTGTAAGTCACCAGTTCTTCGCGGTTAGCCTGATCAACAACGCGGATGAACGCGTTTTGAATCATGCCGAAGTCCTGTTTTCGTCTGACGCAGTCGTAAATATTGACGACAAACACAAGTTTATTAATCTGAGCGGGCACTTTCGCCAAATCGATGAGAATTTGTTCATCATCGCCGTCGCCTTCTCCCGTCAGGTTGTCACCCGTGTGTACGACACCGCCGCATCGGCTTTTCAGATTGCCGAAATAGATGACGTTTTTACTGTCTGTCATTTTATCATTTTCAAGCATCAGTACGGAAGCGTCACAGTCGATATTGGCACCGCCTCCGCCGAACAGTTTTCCGAAAAAGCCTCCGGATGATACAGGGTCCCAGCCGAGTCCGACCAGCAGTTTTGACAGGCCGGCTTTTCCTTTTGTTAAATCAATCCGCTGGCCTTTTTGTAAAGAGATCGCCATATGATTCACTCCTATTCTGTAAGGGTGCCGCTAAGCACGCCGCAAGTGCGCATTTTCACAAAAATTCGGGACATGAATCCCGGTATTTATTAAGATATACGTCTTTTATTATATCAAAGTTTCATAAAACATAAGAATTTTTGACGAAAATCGGCGAAAAATCACTTCCTATATTCTCCTTCGTTCCGGAGAGAATAGAAAAAACAAAGAAATTGACGGGGACTGAACATTTTTCCTATCCTTGTATCAATACATGTCAGGAAAGGGGCAGACGAGTGATTGATTTAAGCATACTTGATCAGGCGCCAGTATCCAAAGGAAACGGGCCGCACGAGACGCTCCGCCATTCCGCGGAGCTCGCCCGCCTCAGCGAAGGATGGGGCTATAAGCGGTACTGGTTTGCCGAGCATCACGGCACAAGAGGGCTCGCAAGCGTTTCGCCGGAAATTATGATCGCTCATACCGCCGCAGCCACAACGACTATCCGGGTCGGCTCAGGCGGCGTTCTGCTGCCGCAGTACAGCCCTTATAAAGTCGCGGAAACATTCCGCCAGCTTGAGGCGCTCCATCCGAACCGGATTGATCTGGGGGTCGGACGCTCACCGGGCGGCACGACAAAAATCCGGCTTGCCCTCACAGACGGGGTAAAAAAAAGCATGACCGAGTTCAACAGGCAGCTTCAGGATTTGTCATCCTTTTTGACAGATTCGGTTCCCTCGGACCATGCTTATGCCGGAATAAAAACAGCGCCTTTGATTGAAACAGCCCCGCAGCTTTGGGTGCTCGGCCTCGGGGAGAATAGCGCCAGGCGAGCCGCTCTTCAGGGTGCGGGCTATGTCTTCGGCCATTTCATTAATCCGGAACGCGGGGAAAAAGCTTTTCAGATCTATCGGGACCATTTCCGGGCCTCCGCCCATTTCTCCACTCCCGCCTCGCTCTGTGCCATTTTCGTCATATGCGCGGCTACGGATGAGAAAGCGGAAGAACTCGCGTTAAGCCAGGATTTATGGCTGCTTCGTGTCGGCAAAGGTGCCGACAGCCGCGTGCCGAGTGTGGAAGAAGCGAAGGCTTACCCGTATTCGCCGGAGGACCGTAAGCAGATTGAAGAAAACAGGAAGCGGATGGTGATCGGCTCTCCCGCCGCAGTCAAACGCCGTCTGCTTGAACTTTCCGAACGTTATCAGACAAAAGAAATGATGATGCTGTGCAACGTCTTTGATTTCGAAGCAAAAAAAGAGTCATATGAACGTCTCGCTGATGTATTTCTGTAAAAAAAAGCCGTCAAACGGAGCAGCAGATGAGCCTGCTGCCCCGCTTAACGGCGGTTTTTTCGTTCTTTTCCTTTTTTAAACGCATTCCAAATCCCCTGCAGCGTAAAGCCGAGCAGAAGCAGAATGATTAACAGTAAAGTGATTGACGGCCCCGGAGGCGTTCCGAGCTGGTATGAGGACGTCAGCCCCGTGAACACACTGAACAGAGAAATGGCAATGGCTGCCGTAAACACCCATTTAAATCCTTTGGCGATACGGATCGCAAAAGCCGCAGGCAATACGAGGAGCGCGGAAACGAGCAGCACGCCGATAATCGGAATAATGACCGAAATCGCAAGCCCCGTCACGATGCTGAAAGACATTGACAGAAGATTGGTGTTAATGCCGGATGTCTTCGCCGTCGCTTCATCAAAGGTAAGCAGATAGAGCGGCCTGTTTAAAATAATGAAATAAAGCAGGATCAGCAGGGTAATTCCGCCGATAATATAGACTTGCTGCTGGCTGACCGTCACAAGCGATCCAAATAAATATTGATCGATGCTCATCGACGCGCCGCCTTTTGACAGGCTGATCAGAAACATCGCAAACGACAGCCCGGCCGCCATTAAGATTGCGATGGATACCTCAGAATATGTACGGTATGCCCGCCGCATATATTCGATGCCGATGGCCCCGATCGTGACGACCACGATGCTCGCCGCCGTAATATTGGTACTGAGAAAAAAACCGATGGCGACGCCCGACAATGAAATATGAGACAGCGTATCCGCCATCAGCGCCTGTCTTCTCAGCACGAGATATACGCCCAATATCGGCGCCATAATTCCGATCATGCTTCCCGCTAGAAAAGCTCGTCGCATGAATTCCAAGTCAAACATTTCCATCCGCCTTTTTCCCCCCTCTCAAGCCGTATGACTTTATCCAAGTACTGCTGTACTTCGTTTTGTTCGTGTGTCACCATGACGACGGTGCGGTTGTGATTTTTCACCTGATGGTGCATAAATTCATAGAAACCCTGTCTGCTTTCATAGTCAACCGCTGTTGTCGGCTCATCAAGCATCAGCAGATCCGGATTGCTCGCAAGCATTCTCGCAATGCAGATTTTCTGCTTCTGTCCGCCGGATAAGTCGCCGATTTTCCGGTTGCGGAAATCCCACATTTCTACCATCTTCAGCGCGTTCTCCACTTCGTGGTGATCCGTTTCGTTCAATCGTTTAAACCATTTTCCCTTCGTATAACGGCCGGATTGCACAAGCTCAAGGACCGTGCTCGGGAACCCTGCGTTAAATGAAGAAATCTGCTGCGGAACATAGCCGATTGTCAGGCGTTTTCCGGCTGCGTTTTTTTTACTGATCTCGGCCGTTCCTTCCCAAGGTCTGAGCATGCCGAGCATGACTTTGATGAGCGTCGATTTTGACGCGCCGTTCGGCCCTGTAATGCCGACGAATTCGCCGCTTTTGATTTCCAGCGACACGCCGTCAAGCACCGGTGTATGCGAATAACCAAAAACGATATCTTTTAATGTAACGAGATTCATGCTGACCTTCCTTTCCCGCATAGAAATAGTGTGCACCCTGCGGCGCACACTATGTTATTTAACCAATAGCGAATCTTTCAGTGCATCGAGGTTTTTCTCCATAATGTCGATATATCCGATGCCTTTATCCCGTTCTTTTTGGCTTAAACCTTCCAGTGTATTGAGCACTTCCGTTTTCGCGCCGATTTCACCGGCAAGTGTATCTGCAACTTTAGGCGATGCGACTTCTTCAAAGTAGATGATCTTCACATCATGCTGTTTGGCAAACGTTTTGAGATCTGCCAGTTTGGCCGCACTCGGCTCTTCTTCAGGAGAAAGGCCTGCAATCGCAACCTGTTTCAAGCCGTACTCTTTAGCGAGATAGCTGAACGCCGCATGCTGTGTGATCAATTCTTTTTTCGCCGCTTTATTTAATGTTGTACGGTATAGTTTATCAAGATCCTTCAGTTTTGCAATATATTCTTTACTATTTTTCTCATAGTATGCCTTATTCTTAGGGTCCTGTTTTACGATCTGCTCTGTAATGGTTTTGACCTCTTTTTGCGCAAGAACCGGGCTCAGCCAGACGTGAGGGTCCATGCTGTGGTCATGACCGCCGTGTTCATGCTCCTCTTCCTCTTCATCCGAGCCTTTGAGCAGGTCAATCCCTTTTGACGCCTTTACAAACTTCGCATGATCAGAGCTCATGCTTTTTTCCGCTGACGGAACCCATGTCTCCATATATTCGCTGTTGTATACGAAAAGATCGGCGTTTTGAATGCCGGCGATATCCTTCGGCGTCGGCTCCCAATCATGGGGTTCGATCGAAGACGGGATGAGAATGTCTACATCGCCTTTGTCTTTTACAATTTGTTTTGTGAATTCGTACATAGGATAAAAGGTCGTCACGACGTGCAGTTTGCCGTTTTTCGAAGAACCTGACGAACCTTTTGAAGATGAATTGCCGCAGCCCGCCGCAATTAAAAAGCATGCCGCAATAACGATGATTCCGCTCCATTTTTTAAACAAGCCGTTTCCCCCTGTTCCAAATCAGAATGATGACGATTTCCAAATCGTACTTTCTCGCTCATTTGTTACCTTTACCATAATAAAACGAAGTAATTACGTTTTGCAAGATATTTTTTCTAAATTGATATCCGATTTACCTATAAAGCCCCCGTCAGGTAAGGACAGGGGCGGTCTAACTCTTAGCAGGCCAGCAGATAGACTCTTGTTTCATAAGGGCGGAATGTGATGCGGGATTCCGCGCCGCCATTTTCATAGTTGCTGAGAAGAAGCTCGGCGCTTTCAGGTTTGGAGCCATCAGGCCAATAAAAGACGGCTTCTTCTTTCGATACGTTGCTGATGGAGATGAGCTTTTGTCCGTTTGCCTGTCTTTCATATACAAACAGCTGCGGGTCATCAGGAAGCAGCAGCGTGTAGCTGCCTTTTATGACATCAGCATACTGTTTTCGCAGGCGGATCAGTTTTTTGTAAAAGTTCAATACAGAATCGGGATCATCCTGAGCCTCGGCCGCATTGACGGTTTTGTAATTGGGATTGACCTTCAGCCACGGTTCTCCCTTTGTAAATCCGGCATTCTTGCTGCCGTCCCACTGCATCGGTGTACGGGCATGGTCACGGCTTTTTGCCATAATGGACGCCATGACTTCTTCTCTGTCACGGCCCTTTTCAAATACCCTTTTGTGATACATATTGACGGTCTGAATATCCTGATAGTCCTCAATTCTGTCAAACGGGGCGTTTGTCATGCCGAGTTCTTCTCCCTGATAAATGTATGGCGTGCCTTTCATGAAATAAAGCAGGGCGGCAAGCATTTTGGCTGATGCCTTTCGGTATTTGCCTTCGTCTCCGAAGCGGGATACGATCCGGGGCTGGTCATGATTGCACCAATACAGCGTATTCCAGCCCTGATGTTCAAGTGTTTTCTGCCAGTCTGTGAGCACTTTCTTCAAATCGGCCAGCTCAAGCGGCTTTACATCCCAATGCTCTTGGCCCGGCTTCTGGTCAAGCTCCATATGCTGAAAATGAAAAATCATATTCAGCTCATGCTCATCGGTTCCCGTATAAACGAGCCCCTCCTCAGGCGTCACTGATCCGGCCTCGCCAACCGACATCACGTCATATTTGGAAAATACCTCTTTCGTCATTTCTTTTAAATAATCATGTATCCGTGCTCCGTTTGGCCGGAAAGGCTTCGGATCGGCCCGGCGAGCGATATAATCTTCATACGGCGGCAAGTATTCTTTTTTGGACAGAAAATGGAGCTGGTCTATACGCAAGCCGTCCACGCCTTTATCGAGCCAGAATCTCATCATCTCGTACACGGATTGCCGCATTTCGGGATTTTCCCAATTCAGATCGGCTTGTTTGACGGCGTTCATATGCAGATAATATTCGCCCGTATGTTCTTCGTACTGCCAGACGGATTGTCCGTAAGCCGACACCCAATCGGTCGGCGGGCCGTCCGCGGTGCCCGGCCGCCAAATATAATAATCGCGGTATTTGCTGTCGGGATTCATTTCCGCCTCTTTAAACCAAGGATGTTCTGTGGATGTATGATTTAAGACGAAGTCCATCACAAGCTTTAATCCACGGCTGCGGCATTCCGTAAGCAGATCGCAAAAATCCTCCATCGTTCCGTAAGATTCCATAATCGCTTGGTGATCTGTCACGTCGTAGCCGTTGTCAACGTTTGGCGACGGGTAAATCGGGCAGATCCATATCACATCGGCGCCAAGCTCTTTTATATAATCGAGACGCGCGATAATTCCCCGCAAGTCGCCTATGCCGTCACCGTTCGTGTCTTGAAAGCTCCGCGGGTAGATTTGGTAGACAACGGCGTCTTTCCACCAGTCATTCGCCATCTTGGAGTCCTCCTGTTTTTTAGAGAACCATTTCCTTTATAATCCTTACCTAAACAAAAAAGAGAAGGTTTCCCTCCTCTTTTATCTTTCCAGCTGAGACGGATAAAGCGTCATGCCTCCATCTACGAAAAGTGTCGTTCCGGTCACGTAACTTGCTTCCTCCGACACCATCCAAGCGGCGGCGGCTGCGACTTCTTCCGGTTTTCCGAAGGCGTTCATCGGAATTTTTTTCAGCTGGGCCTGTTTATGTGTTTCATCTTCCAGGTCCTTATTAGACTCCGTGGCGATCGTGCCGGGAGCGATGGCATTGACCCGGATGCCTTTGTCTGCGTAATTGAGCGCCATCGTTTCCGTCATCATTTTGATCCCGCCTTTGGATGCTGAGTACTGCACGTTTTCAGGGCGGGGTATTTGCTGATGGACGCTCGATATGTTTAAGACTGTTCCTTTTTTCCCGCGATCGAGCATATGTTTAAGGGCCGCTTTCGCCCCCAAAAAGGTGCCGGTCACGTTGACGTCGATGACCTTTTGCCAATCCTCCAGACTCATTTCGTGGGGCATCGCTTCGACACCGTTAAAGCCGGAATTGTTGACCATCACGTCCACTCCGCCGAAATGCTCCTGTGCGGCATCAAACAGCGCCTGAATCTCTTTCTCTGAGGATACATCGGCTTTTACGGTGACGGCTCTGCCTCCCGCTTTCTCAATGATGTCCGCCGTTTCATCTGCTCCGGCAGCATCACCGAGGTAGTTTACAACCACATTCATCCGCTCCTTGCCGAAGCGTTCGGCAATGGCTTTTCCGATTCCTTTCGAAGAACCTGTTACAATCGCTGTTTTTCCCTGTAAATTCTGATACATTGTCTCAATTCCTCCCTGATGTTATTACAGGGGATGTACCCGGTTTTGATCGGCTGAAAACAAAAGGGATCATAAAAAGAACGACGAAACCGAAGTTCCCCCGTTCTTTTTTCATTATGCGTAGTTGTTCATCTGCAGCCTTTTTTGCACGCCGACAAGCCGGCTGAAAAAATAAGATGCCGCTTTGTAGTTCCCCCGTTTATGAAAGAAATGGGCCGCATCCTGAAGCAGCTCCTCCGTGTCAGCCAACAGTTCCTTTGATTCCAGAATATCAAAATACTCTTTGAGCGAATCCTGCCCGCCTTCCCCCTGATAAAGCTCTTTAATCAGACGGAATTTTGTCATATAGATCTCATCTTCCCACTCCGCCGCGCTTTTCATGCCCCGCGCGTAGCTGGCGGCGGCTTCACTGTATTTTTCCATTTTAAAGTATATATGCGTGAGTGAAAAAACAGCCTGGATGATCTGTTGGAAGCTGTGCGCTTCAAAGCCGGCAGCCGCACGTTCAAAGTCATCTGCCGCCTTGCAAAAGTCACCCAGACTGTACATACAGTGCCCGATATTATAATAGGCCGCAGCAATCATATATTGATCATCAAGCCGCTCCGCGTGCTCCAAGGCGCATTCGAGGTATTCCAGCGCTTTTTTATGCTGCTGGGCGTCCATCAAATTTCCGGCAATGATAAACTTGCACTGCACCCTTCTCATTCCGTATAATTCATATTTCTTGTAAATATCAAGCGCCTGTCCCGCGTAATTCATCGAAAAAAAAGTCTGCTTGATATGATAGTACACTTCAGAAATTTTATACAAAAACTCGGCTTTCTCTATGTCATCTTCCACATATTCAAGCTTTTCCTCAGCCCGTTTGTAATGAGAAATCGCTGAGATGAAGTTTTTCTGCTTAAATTCATACATTCCTCTGAAATAGTAAAAATAGTATTCCAGTAAACCGGTCAGCTTTTGCTGGTTCATCTCAATCTCAGTGAGCATTTCAGAGAACGGAGGCCGGCCGTCGCAGTCTTTCATGGGTTTTAATTTATCCAGCATGATGCGGTGCCGAAATTCCATCAATGAAAAATACAATAATAAATCCTGGTTCTCTTCCATATCTTCGAGTTCATATTGAATCTCCCGCTTCAGCGCTTCAGCTTTATCGGCTTCAAACGCGCGGATCAGCTTATACCATTCATTCATCTTTACGGCTACTTCTTCAGATGGAATCTTGGATTTCATAGATTTGCCTCCTTCCTCCGGCTACTAATTATGTTATATTTTATCATAGCAAATTTATAACAGTGCGCAAACAAAGATTTTAACCAATTAAAGAAAGAGAGTATTCCGCCATGAGATTACCAGCCAGAATAGCGCTGATTTTCATCCTCTTCTTTTCCGCAGACCTATGTTTTTCCTATGTGCAGAAAGAACTGAGGCCGCAAACGGCATTACAGGAAAGAGACATACCAAGCGATCTTCATCCGCTCGTTAAACAGAATGCGCAATTATTGCAGACGGCCGCACTGAAAAAAGGCATCACCGTCATTATCACAGAGGGTTTCAGATCAATTGAGGAACAAAACGAATTGTATCGTCAAGGACGTTCAAAAAAAGGAAACATCGTCACCTACGCAAAAGGCGGAGAATCATACCACAATTACGGCCTTGCCATCGACTTCGCCCTGCAGAAAAAGGATGGCAGCCTGATTTGGGATATGACGTACGACGGAAACCGAAACGGCACGCCCGATTGGCTTGAGGTCGTATCGATTGCCAAAACGCTCGGTTTTGATTGGGGAGGCGATTGGAGAGGCTTTAAAGATTATCCTCATTTACAAATGATCCCTGGCTAATAAAACCTTTTCTTTTTTCGCTTTTGCGCATCAATATACGGAGGATATACAGGCCTGTACACAAGCTTATACCCTTCACTGCCGGACGGCGTAAAATCGCGCTGCCATTCCAGCTGCAGATGGAAATCAGATAAAAAAGCGGCCTTTGCTTCTTCAAGGGTAACGGCCGGCACCGGATTGATCCGCTCCAGCTGTTCCGGATCAATATCAGGCGCCATGTAAGCTTCCACAAGCCCGGTTACGGGACTGACAATGATCCTCGCAGCGCCGAACCGGAGCGGAATATCCCGATACCATACGGAAAAATGGAAGCGGAACCGGCCCCTGCCGTCCGTTTTCAGCGGATTCATTTTAAAAAACTCGTCCGCTCTCGGATACAGCTTGTATAAAAACTGAAGTGCGGCTTCCTCACACTCTTCTGCTGAATAAACGGCCGGGCCCGCATGCTCAATAAAAGACTTAAAGGCCGTCATTTTCCCTGTCTTTTTGTCCGTTTTCATCTTCATTGTATTTTTGTTGCTGCTTTCAAAATAGCTTTCTATACTCAAATCTTTCCGTTCCGGAACTGACCCTTTCCGCCATGTCGTTCCGATCTCATCTCCGAGGCCGCGGCGGCGCGTCTGAATCATATCCGCGGTAAACCCCATCAATTCATAGATGCTGGCTTCCCCTTTATGTTTAAGCGCGGGAAGCGGCTTTGCCGGTTCGTTTCTGTCTTCGCAAAGCGGCTGATCCGGAACGATTTCATCTTCTCCGGCGGGATAGCTGTAGGCCGGCAGGATCGGTTCATAGACGAGACGCGGCGTTTTCTCAAAATTGACAACGTCATAGACGAGGCTGAATGACAGCCCGCTCATATAATGCGAGATCACTTTCTCCTGATCGACGAATGTTTCCGGGACGGGCGCTTCACCCTTATCCCCATAATAGATAAACTGCACGACGAAGCCGCTCTCGGTTACATCAACGAAAAAACCCGAAGCGGGAAGCGGCCTGCCGAACACTTTTTTTGTATAGTTAAAACGGATGCACCCATTGCGTTCTTCCCTCGCCTGAAAAGTGAAGTTCATAAAAGTAAGCGGGCGGTGTCTGGCCGCAAACTGAAGAGCCGTCAGCTTTAATTCAGCATCTGACAGCTGAATGTCTGAATCCGGACGGTCATTGCGCGAATATGCAAGCAAAGATCCGTCGCCGCCCAGCTCAATCGTCACCGTTTTGTCCGGATGGTTACGATCTTTCCATATATAATAGGCTCTCGTTTTTTGTTTTTCATCAAAATCTTCTATTTCAAGCTCATAGTGCGGCGGTATGTTCCCGATCTCCAGCGCTTTTTTTCTCAGATGTTCTTTCAGCAATGGGGTCATCCTTTCAGAAGAGTGTATAAAAAAGAACTGTTTTTTATTATATAAAAACGGCCTTATCCTTTTAAAGGGAAGAAAGTGCCTTTTATGTGTCTATTTTTAGCAAAGAGGGAAAACAGCCGTATTCAAAGCGGCTGTTTTTCATACAAATGTCACACTTCCCGCAAAAGCCCCGGGACGAACGCCTATGACCTTCAGCCTATTAAACTCATAATCGCTTCTCCCGTATGAGCCTCAATAAACCGCGGGAAAACCGGCTTGTATACGAGCCGGTATACATTTCTGCCGCTGTCGTCATCGTAACAGCGATCCCAAGCAAGCTCGGCTTTGATATTCCGGCGGATCGCGTCCTTCGCCTCTTCCATTGTCAATGAAGGAACGGGATCGATATGATCAAGCTCTTTCGGATCAATTTCCGGCGGCATATATACAGTGACAAGACCCGTCTTTTTGCTGACACAGATTCTCCCCTCTCCGAATCGCAAATCAACGCCGCCCGAACAAGCCTTATATGTAAGTCCCGCGTTTTCTCCTTCATCATCCGGTTCATCATATTGAACCCGGAAATACTGATCCGCTTCCGGAAACATGGCAAATAAAAAGCGGATGGCCGTGTGATGGCATTCTTCCTCGGAAAACGCCGGTTCGCCTTCACTTTGTATAAATGACATCACCCCGGTGAGCCGGCCCGATTCTTTATCATGCATTGTTTTCAATACGTGTTCAATCCGTTCTTTGAACAGACTTTCTAAACTTTTATCTTCCCGTACGGATTTTGTTTTTTCTGGACGCCAGGCAATGCCGATGCGGCCGTCTCCAAGATCAGTTTCCCTCTCTTTATAAAAACCGTCATGCAGCCCGATCATGTCATTGATGCTCAGCTTTTCCGCTTCAGGTGCAGGGCGTGAAATCGGGAAATACGGCCGCGTGTCGTCGTCTTCCAGCTCTTCATACTCTTCTATTTCTTCATTCTCTTCCTTCAGGTCAGCCGATATCGGCCGCGTCGGAGACACGATTTCATAGACGAGATGGGGCTTGTCATCCCCCTGCACATAGACGGACTGATGCAGTACGGCGAACAATAGCTCAGCTTCTATTTGTTTGACAAAGTGATCCAATGCATCCCGCTTGTCCGCAATTGTCCCGGGTCTTAACAGCTCATCCGCCCTCCCATGATAAGAAAAGCCGGTTACTTCCCCTGTCACAGCCAGGTCAACGTAAAACCCGGTCATCGGAAGCGGCAGCCCATCAGCCATCTGAACATAGGAATATCTTACATCACCATCATTTACGGAGCTTTTTTTCTCCAATTCGAACTCAGCCAACGCCCCCGGACGATGGGTTTCTATAAACGCCCGCATCCGTTCTTCTAAGTCCGATTCCGAAAGAGGCGGCAGATCAGTCCGGAAAGCCGGACGGGATAAGGATTTCAGTTTTCCGTCCCAGTCCAATTCGACCATGATGCCGGCTTCCGGATCATTCTTGTCTTCCCACCAAAACAGAACCTCATCTTCCTGGTATTCTTCCACATTACTCTCGTAGCCTGCAGGTACGTTTCCGATTCTGAGAGCCAGCTGTTTCAATTCTTCTTTTTTCATCATAACACTTCCTTTTCTTCCAAAAAGATTCATGATTACCAAGACTCTTTTAAACAAATCTAGTATAATTAACCTGCCTTTCTTCATGACTATTGAATCAACCATTACAACAACAGGGGGTTAACCAGATGTCCATCAAAAAAATGAGCGCCGTGTTTTTCATTTTGCTTCTCACGGCATTTACCGCCGCATGCAGCAGCAAAACGAGCAGCGGCCAGGAAAGCGGCACGGCGAAAGTGAATATAAAAGATACGGCGTGGGCCGCTTCAGACGATGCCGAACATCCGGCCGCGCTTAACGTAACGGTCACCGTCAAAAATACGGGCAAAGACCCGCTTACCGTCAAAAGCAGCGACTTCTCGCTTTACCAGGATGACGCGAAAACAGCGGCGGCCGATAAGGAAGACCAGATGCAGAGCGGCACGCTTCATGCGGGCAAGACAGTGACAGGCAACCTGTACTTCACGGCTGACGAAGGCAAATCATATGAATTGGTATATCAGCCGCAGACAAAAGACGCGAAGCCTTTATCTTATAAACTGAAAGTCAAAGGCACAGCCTCAAAAGCAAAACCTGAACCGGCGGACGCATTATCCGCATACATTGATGTGATGCTGTACGGCAAGCACAATAAAGATTTCACCCGCCTGACCGGTGTAAATGAAAAAATGACGGCCGCCGCATATCAGGAATCAGCGAAAGCCAGCTTTATCGCTTCAGCAGGCATTTCACAGGAACAGGCGGATTCAAAAGCCATTTCCGCTATTATTGACGCCATGTCATCAGCCCTGCGGGATAACACAGAGCTCAAGGTGCATACCAAATCCATGTCAGGCAAAAAAGCCGTCCTTGAAGCCAATGTGACGCCGCTTGATATGTCTCCGCTTGCGGGCCGGCTGCAAGACCGCGTGCAAGACTATGCCGGAAAGCACCCCGATGCTGATGAAAACGAAATTGTCAGCCACCTGCTTTCTGTCTATCCAGAAGAGTTTATGCGCCTGAAACCGGCTTCTTCTTCAGTGACAAAAGAAATTGAAATGAAGAAAAATGCCCGCGGCCAGTGGTATCTGGATACAGATGCCGATCTGGAAGGATTGACGGAAGCGTTTTTGAAAACGTCCTGACAACAAGAAAGGAAATAGCGCAGGCTATTTCCTTTTTTTATTTTCACTTAAAGATGTCACTGATATATTGAACCTCGTCCTCGGTTAACTGCACATCAAGCGCGTCCAGATTGTGTTTCAGCTGGTCGGGGCGTTTGGCTCCGGGAATGATCGCATCCACCGCAGGCTGTGACAGAAGCCACGCGAGTGCGATATGCGCTGTCTGCACGCCTTTTTCTTCGGCAATGGCCCGCATCTTATCCACTCTCTCCAGGTTTTGGTGAAAAGCTTCTCCCTGAAACGGCGGCCTGTTCTTTCGGCTGTCCTCAAAGACTGTGTCTTTTGTAAACTTTCCCGTCAGCAAGCCGGAAGCAAGCGGGAAATAAGGAATAAAGGAAATGCCGTTCTTTTCACAGTAAGGCAGCAGATCGCGCTCCGCCTCACGCTGAATCAGTGAATATTCCGACTGAAAAACCTCTAAATAGCCGTCCGCGTTAAACTCCTGCAGTTGCCCGAAGCTGAGATTGGACGCGCCGATTGCTCTGATTTTCCCTTCGTCCTTCAGTTCTTTTAACGTGCCCGCCACCTCGGACAGCGGTGTTTTTCCGTCAGGGAAGTGAACGTAGTACAGATCAATCACATCTGTTTTCAGCCGCTTCAGGCTTTTTTCCGCCTCACTTCGAAGAAATTCACGGCTGTTGTCCAGTTCGATCTGCCCGCTGACTTCTTTGTGCGCGCCCTTTGAGGCAATGACGAGGCTGTCCCGCACGCCGCGCTCTGCGACAACTTCACCGATTAACTCTTCTGACCGCCCCAAACCGTATATAAACGCCGTATCAATAAAATTGACGCCGCCATCCAATGCTGTGCGGATGAGTTCTTTTCCCGTTTCATCATTGAGATTTGGAAACAGATTATGTCCTCCGACCGCATTTGCGCCAAAACCGATACGCTTTACCCGTAAATCCGTCCTGCCCAGCGTACGTGTTTCCTCCATTGCTCAGGTCCCCTTCCTTTTATACCTCTGTTTAGTATTAGATAGACGGTAAGAATTATCCTGCCTGAGAGCCTATCTACAGAAAAAACCTTGAAAAGCGTTTGCCCTTCAAGGTTTTTTTGCCGTGTATTAAGATGTCAGAGCTGCGGCGAAGCGTTCGGCTTCATCCGTGAGAGCACCCTCGATTTCCTTATAGCGGCTGGAAATCGTTGAGGCGCTGACGCCGTACTTCTTCGCCAGCTTCGCTTGAGAAACGGACGCGCCGTTCAGAGAAATGCTGTTTACATAATATTCGACCGCAGCCGCGAAGGCTTCCGGCTTTCTGATCGTCGGTGCTTTTTTGACACAGAACGTTTTCCACAGATCAATAACGGCCGGAACCAGCTCAGCCGGGTATTCATCCCCGCTCAGGCCTTTTTCAATGGCGTCTGCCGTTTCTTTCTCCATGTCGTTTGCCCACTCTGTCTGTTTTTCTTCAGCAGCCTGCTCAGGCTCTTCCGCAGTTCCTAAAAGAGCGGCCAGCACAGTGTCGAAGTTTTCCTCCATAAAGCGCTCAGGCGATTTTCCTTCCGCAAGGGCCGGGGCCGCCGCCTTTTTCACTTTGCTGATCAAAGCTTCGGTCCGCTTCACAGGGAAGATCGTAAATTGCATGAAGAACTCCGCTTTTTCCGCTTCGTGGATCGGATAGCCGAGAATCAGGCTTCCCTCCGGCGGAAGATCCTGCTGGCTGACGTCCATTTCCACTTTGAATTGTTTTTTCGTCATCACATCTTCAAAGTGAATCATTCCTTCTTTCACATCTTCAAGCACCATAACCGCTGGTGTCATGCTTTTCCATGATTCAACGATTTCCCGTGTTTTCGGACGGTTGATGCCGCCGGCTTTTTTCTGAAGGTATTCTTCAAAAATCGTCTTGCCGCCTGCCAGCGGTCGGAAGAAAATCCCCCAGATGCCGAGGTTGAAGACTCCGATGTCTTTTGTCTGTCTGTCCAGCTCCGCAATGAACTCGTGCTGGTTAATAAATGATGATATGCCGTCTCTATGTGCTGTAAAGGCGTACTCCATTAGGCTTTCCTGAATCTGTTTCGCTTCTTTTGCCGCGATGTCTGCCGGAATGGCTGCTGCTTTACTTCCGCAGCATTTTTTATATTTCTTCCCGCTGCCACATGGGCAAGGGGCATTTCTTTTCACTTTTCCCACAATAAACCCTCCGAATTCTGATATAACTTTATTATTTTAACAAAAATAACTTCAGAGAGCTTGGTTTACGGCTAAAAAAGAATTTGGAAGAAAAAAAGGCCCCGGGAGTTTCTCTTTCTCCGGGGCTTTGAAACAGTTAATTTGTATTTTGTCCGCCGCCGTTCAGACCTTCTTTAATCAGCCCGTTTACTTGGCTGTTCATTAAAAGTCCGATGTGCCCGACACCGTGAATCTGCACGTTTTTCCCGCCGATCAGCCGTGACAGCGGGTTCAGGACGATTAAGTCCGCTGAGCTGTAAATCGATGTATATAAAATCTTTTGGTTCGGATCAGTTCCCGGAAGCGCTCTGTTGGTCACAAGGCCGTTCGCTCCGCCGAGTGTGACGACGTTTGCGATTTTGTCCCCGCCGTCAAGATTTTTAATGTAATAAAGCGTGTTGGCGCCGCCCATGCTGTGCGCGACGATATCGACTTTTTTCGCGCCTGTTTCGCTGAGCACTTTTTTCACGTAATTTGACAGTCTCGGTGCATTGTGTCTGTTGTTTCCGGTTTTGTCCAGAAAATCAATGGCGTACATCTCATTTCTTGACCAGCCTTGGGATGCCAAGTACGTTTTGATTCCCGCGAAGTTAAAGGACGCCCCGCCGATTCCGTGGACCATGACAACCGGGTTATGCTCTGAGGAGGCTTTCGATACGGTCGGCTGGAAGGCAAATACGGAAATGACGGACAGCATGCAGACTGTAAGAATCGCTAGGATTTTGCTTTTGATTTGTTTCATGAACTTTCCCCCTGTTATGTAATTTTTTGCAATTTTCATTCTATTAGAGAAGAAAAGGAAAAAATAGAGTATTTTTTCCTGTTTTCAACAATTGAAAAAGAGGCGGAAAAATGAGAAAGACGCCCCTTTCCCGAAAGCACACTTATGCTTTAATACGGCAAACAAAAAAAGGAGAGAACACATGGTGCTCTTCTCCTAGTACTCATTGAAATAGGTTTGAATCCGCTTAGGGTCATGCGTTTTTGTCAGCGCGAGCATCAGCAGAATCCGCGCTTTTTGAGGGTTGAGAGAGTTTGAAGCTGTCAGATGGTCTTTCTCATACTCTCGATTAGGTGTTACCGCCCCGTTTCCCGTCCTTGTGGAGCGGACGACCGCCAGCCCGCTTTTGACCGACTTTACGGCGCCTTTTAGCGCCGCATCAGACATTGAGCCGTTTCCCGGACCTGCAAAAATAATGCCTTGCGCTCCTGATTTTGCGGCGGCTTCAAAGAGATAGCTTCCGTCATTTTGATAGCCGTATATAATATCGACCTGCGGCAGTTTATCAAGTTTATCGATCTGGAAATCTGTATCTTTCGTATGCTTTCGGGTCATGATGTTATTAAAATAGACGTCATCAGCAATCGTACCGATATAACCCATTTCTTCCGATTTGAATGTGTCGGCCGCGGTTGTATTGGTTTTTGTCACATATCGCGCCGAAGCGATTCTGTCATTTAATACGACAAGCGTCCCCTTGCCTTTCGCATCAGGCGCAGCCGCGGTTTTTACCGCGTTATATAAGTTGGACGGCCCGTCAGCTCCGATCGCCGTGGACGGCCTCATTGACCCGGCGACAACGACGGGTTTGTCACTTTTGACCGTCAGATTGAGAAAATAGGCGGTTTCCTCAAGTGTGTCTGTTCCATGTGTAATAACAATGCCGTCTGTATCATCAGACTTGAGCAGCTTATTTACCCGTTTTGAAAGTTTCAGCAGGGTCTCGTTATTCATATTCTGGCTGCCGATATTCACAATCTGTTCTCCGCTGACATGCGCGATTTCCTTCATCTCCGGAACGGCCTGAATCAGGGCATCAACTCCGATTGCCCCTGCGGTGTACTCCGTGGCGGACGTCTTTGAAGGAGCAGCCCCTGCAATTGTGCCGCCGGTGGCAAGAATTTTAATCTTCGGCAGTCTGTCTTTTTTTGCTGAGGTTGCGGCTGCCATCTGGTGCGGTGTTTCTTTCGCCTGAGGAGATTGGGAGCAGCCGGCCGCTATGAAGAATAGAGCCGTGATAAATGTAATGAATGGCATGAATTGTTTTTTCATTCTTTTCTCTCCTTTTCTTTATTTATGAAGATTTCCCTCTCATCGGTCAACGCGCTTGTCAGGCAATCTTCCGAAGAAAATAACTGTAAAAATCCTTGACACCGTCATGGGAAATCAAGATAATAGACCAGTCACTATATTTTAAATTTGTCATCAATCAGTAAGGTGGGAACATTATGAGTTATGGAGATTCTCGTGAAAAAATCCTCGCTGCGGCAACCAGGCTGTTTCAGCTTCAGGGGTATTACGGCACGGGACTGAATCAGATTATTAAAGAAAGCGGCGCGCCGAAAGGTTCTCTTTACTATCATTTTCCGGACGGCAAAGAGCAGCTCGCCATTGAGGCTGTCAAAGAAATGAGCCATTATATCCGTATGAAAATAAAAGAAAGCCTTGATGCCTATCCCGACCCTGCGGAAAGCATTCAAGCGTTTTTACAGGACTTATCAAGCCAATTCACATGTCCGGAGAATTTCGAAGGGTTTCCTGTCGGTTTACTGGCTGCCGAGACGGCTTTAACGAGCGAAAAGCTCCAGCAGGCCTGTCAATGTGCTTATCAGGAATGGGAGAATCTGTTCGCCGGCAAATTGAGATCAGCCGGTTTTTCCGATGAGAAAGCGGCGGAAATCAGCACTGTTTTAAATGCCATGATAGAAGGCGGCATCATTTTGTCTTTAGCAAAAAAAGACAAAATGCCGATCATCCATATTTCCAAACAAATCCCCAACCTGCTGAAGACATAAAATACAAGAGACATGTTACGTAAAGAAAGAGAGGAGAATGATTTTGGAAAACGCTCAGCCTTCCAAACAATATAAAGTTATGCCGATCATGATTTCTTTGCTGATGGCAGGATTTATCGGCATGTTCAGTGAAACGGCGCTGAATATTGCCCTGACCGACCTGATGAAGGAGCTGCATATCACTCCCGCGACCGTCCAGTGGCTGACGACGGGCTATCTGCTCGTTCTCGGTATTCTTGTCCCGGTTTCAGGTCTGCTTTTGCAATGGTTTACGACGAGACAGCTGTTTATCGTTTCACTCGCTTTTTCCATTATCGGCACGCTGATTGCAGCGCTTGCGCCGAGCTTTCCGTTTCTTTTGGCGGCAAGAATCGTGCAGGCTTTAGGAACCGGACTGCTGCTGCCGCTGATGTTTAATACGATCCTCGTCATCTTCCCGCCGCATAAGCGCGGAGCGGCGATGGGGACGATCGGGCTTGTCATCATGTTCGCTCCTGCGATCGGTCCGACATTTTCAGGGCTTGTGTTAGAGCATTTGAACTGGCATTGGATTTTCTGGATTTCCCTGCCGTTTCTCGTCTTGGCTCTTTTATTCGGCATCGCCTACATGCAGAATGTATCCGACATTACAAAGCCGAAAATTGACGTGCTTTCCATTATTCTGTCCACGATCGGATTCGGCGGCATCGTCTTCGGTTTCAGCAATGCGGGCGAAGGATCAGGCGGCTGGTCAAGCCCGACGGTTATCGGTTCGCTTACTGTCGGTGCGATCGCGCTCATTTTATTCTCCATCAGGCAGCTGAAAATGAAGCAGCCGATGATGAATCTGCGCGCTTTCCGCTATCCGATGTTTATTCTCGGTGTCGTGATTGTATTTATCTGTATGATGGTTATCTTATCAACAATGCTTCTCTTGCCTATGTATTTACAAAGCGGATTGCTGCTGACGGCGTTTACGTCCGGGCTCATCCTGCTTCCGGGCGGTATTTTAAACGGCTTTATGTCTCCGGTGACGGGACGTCTGTTTGATAAATACGGGCCGAAGTGGCTTGTCATTCCCGGGTTTGTCATCACAGCCACCGTGCTTTGTTTTTTCTCAAACATTAACGGCGCTTCAACGGCGCTTCTGATTGTCGCGCTTCATACATGCCTGATGATCGGAATTTCCATGATCATGATGCCGGCGCAAACGAACGGCTTAAATCAGCTGCCGCCGGAATTTTATCCGGACGGAACAGCCATTATGAATACGCTCCAGCAGATGGCCGGCGCAATCGGCACTGCGGTGGCGGTCAGCATCATGGCTGCCGGCCAGAAGAATTATATGAGCACCGCGAAAAACCCGAATGATCCTTCCGCATACTCTCACGCGCTGATTGCGGGCGTCCAGCACGCCTTTATCTTCGCGATGATTGTCGCCGTTATCGGTCTGATCAGCGCTTTCTTTATGAAACGGGTCAAAGTGAATCACTCATAAGAAAACAGCAGACTCCCCGCGGGTCTGCTGTTTTTTATATCATGAGCGCTTCAGCCAGTTCATCAATCGCACAGATAAGGTCATCTGCTGTGTTATAGAAATGAGGCGCCAGCCGGATGATTTGTCCGCTGGGTGCGCATACAATGTTTTTCCGCTTCAAAAGCGCAGCGGTCTCCGCCGCTTTTTCATCCCGTATAGAAATCATGCCGGGTCTGTCATCGGCAGACGGCGGGCCTGTGAGAGTCAGTCCTTTTTCAGAAGCGTATTCATACGCAAATGCGCTGAGTTTTTTTACTTCCCGATGAATGCGGTCTGTGCCGACATCGTTTAAAAGGGATAAAGCCGCCTGTGCCGCATATATGCTGATAAATGCCGGGGTTCCGGTCTCAAAGCGTTTGGCTCCGTCCGCATAAGAAAAACCGGTCAAATCCAGCATTGACTCCCGCTGCTGTCCGAACCACCCGGTGACTTTCGGCTTCATCCGTTCGGCAAGTTCCTTTCTGACATAAAGAAACGCTGTTCCCGGTATGCCGAGCATATACTTTCTCGCGCCCGCGGCGAGCATATCAACTCCCCATTCTTTTACATCAATCGGGATGTGCCCCGCCGATTGATAAGCATCGACAAAAAGAAGCGATCCCTTCTTTGCGGATATCTCGGCAATGCGCTTCATATCCTGGACAAAACCGGATGTATAGGACACATGCGGAACACAGGCGATACGCGTCTGCTCCGTGATATACGTTTCATAACGCTCTAACGGGATCATTCCTTCTTCAGACGGGATGACTGAAAGCTCCATCTCAGTCTGCGCCTTCAGAATGTGGGCGATTGCCGGAAAATCCAATTCCGTATACACCGCCTGCTTCTTTCGGCAATCCGGTAAAGCTGAGACGACGGCAGAGGCGGCAGCCGTTACTGAAGATAAAATGGCGATTTCTTCAGGCTGAGCGCCGATTAATTTCGCAAATTCACACCTTGCCTGCTCCGTGCGGCCCATGGCTTCATCCCAGTTTCCGCCGTTCTGAAGCAGGCTTTCCTGGTAGTCATTGATCGCTTTTGAAACCGGCCGGGCAAGAGCGCTTTGGGAGCAGCTGGCGAGCATCGTATGTGTGCGGAGCGCCGGAAATAAAGATCGGTATGGCACCAGAGACGAATTCAAGACATGTTTCCCCCTTCGGCAGGAATATATGTCCATTATAGAGTATGGTAAAAAGAAAAGGAGGGTTTATGATGGAGAAAAAAGTATTGCTGACAGGCTTCGACCCCTTCGGCGGAGAAACGGTCAATCCTTCATGGGAAGCGGTCAAACGGCTGGACGGTATCGCTGAAGGCCCCGCTGCTATCGTATCTGAACAAGTGCCGACCGTTTTTCATAAGTCCCTTGCCGTGCTGCGGGAGGCAATCAAGAAACATCAGCCCGACATTATCATCTGTGCCGGACAGGCAGGCGGCAGAATGCAGGTCACGCCGGAACGGGTCGCGATCAACCTGAATGAGGCGCGCATACCGGATAACGAAGGGAATCAGCCTGTCGGGGAAGACATTTCTCAAGGCGGTCCCGCGGCCTACTGGACCGGCCTTCCGATCAAACGGATCGTTGAAGAAATAAAAAAGGAAGGCATTCCCGCGGCTGTATCCTACACGGCGGGGACGTTTGTATGCAATCATCTCTTTTACGGACTGATGGATGAAATCAGCCGCCATCATCCGCACATCCGCGGCGGATTTATTCACATCCCGTACATTCCGGAACAAACCTTGCAGAAGTCCGCGCCGAGCCTCAGCCTGGATCACATCACAAAAGCGCTCAAAATCGCCGCGGTGACCGCCGCGGCGCATGAGGACGATATTGAAACCGGCGGAGGCGAGCTCCACTAAGCGGCTGACGCCGTCTCGGCCCATTTCTTCTTTCGGTAAACGATGCGGGACAGCGTCACACTGATTTCATAGAGGACGAGCAGCGGAATCATGACGAGAAAGTCAGACATAAAATCCGGCGGCGTAATCAGCACCGAGACGACGATCAGCACGAAATACGAAAGCTTCCTCGCCTTTGCCAGCCGGGATGGGTTCACGATCCCGAGCCGCGTCAGAAACATGACAGTCAGAGGCATTTCAAACAAAAACCCGAACGGCAATGTCATGTTAAGCATAAAAGTAAAATACTTGTCCGCCGTAAATACCATGTCAAAATGGCCGGCGGATAATTGTGTTAAAAATCCGAGCACAATCGGAAACAGCACAAAATACCCGAAGGAAATTCCAATAATAAACAAAAACGAAAGCCCCGGAATGTAAAGCAAAGCGGCGCGGCGCTCAAACGGGGTCAAAGCCGGCGCCGTAAAACGCCAGAGCTGAAAGGCCGCAACCGGAATCGTTGCCGTAATGGCGCATATTCCCGCAATCATCATATACACCCATAAAATCTCGCTCGGCCCTAAAACGGCCAGCCTTCCATGCAAATCCTTGATCAGCCAGTCATAAATATCCTGCACAAACCAGCATGCGCCGATAAAAAACACGAGAAAGGCGATAACGGTTTTAATGAGACGCTGCCGGACTTCCTCTAAATGCCCGATCAAGTGAGTTTCTTTTTTATCCAATCGTACATCCTCCTTATATCAAAGAAGGGGCAGAAGCGGATCTCTGCCCCCGTGTCAGGATTCAGCCTGCCGTTTTGTCTTTCTCAGCCGGCTGCTTGTCCGGCTCTTCATTTGAGACCAGTGTTTTTGCGGCACTTTTAAATTCAAGCAGCGTGCGGCCGGCGGCACGGCCGATTTCCGGAAGCTTTGAAGGCCCGAAAATGATCAGAGCGATGACAAAAATCAAGATTAACCCGGGAATGCCGATATTTGAAAACATAAGTATGCCCCCTTATTGTGAAATTTTGGCCCGTTTCTTTCTCATTTGCTTTTCATGCGCACTGTTATGGGCGAAGAAACGATCCTCTTCCACCTCATTTGACTGCTTTAAGCCGCCTGCAACCGCCGCTTGAGAGACCTTCCGAATCCCCGTCTGGTCTTTTTGATAAATGAATGAAGCCCGCGTGGATACCTCAGCCCCCGGCTCCGTAACATACGGCACCACTCTGTAATCCGCTCTCCATTGGGCAGGCGTCACCGTACAGCGGACATAGCCGCGGTAATCGTTGAAAAACTTAATATGCGGGTTTTGTTTTAAGATTTGATCCGTATCAGCCCGTTTATCCGCCCCGTTTCCTCCCGATGTGATGGAAGTCCCGACGAATTCGGCTCCGAAGATCTTTGAATTCGTTTGATTAAAATCGGTATGCAGGTTTGACGCCCAGCTTGCATGAACATCACCCGTCAGCACGATGACATTGTTCAGATTTTTGCTTTTTATAAAATTGATGACCCGCTCCCGCTGCGCCGGGTAGCCGTCCCATGAATCCATGCTGAATATCGGCTTGTCGGTTGTTCCGAAATTCCATTGCGCGAAAAAGATTTGCTGGGCCAGCACATTCCACTTCGCTTTTGAAGCGGCTAAGTTGTCGAAGAGCCATTGCTCCTGCTCTGTCCCCATCAATGTGCGCTTCGGATCTCTCCATTCATCAGAAGGCGGTTTATTCCCGTCGCCGTTGGCCTGATCATCTCTGTACTGTCTTGTATCAAGCACATTGAACGACGCTAAATTGCCATAAGAAAATTGCCTGTACAGCCGCATATCAGGGCCGTTCGGGAGCGACATGCGTCTGAGCGGCATGTGTTCATAATAAGCCTGATAAGCCGCAGCCCTTCTGAGCACAAATGCTTCAACCGATTGGCCTTTTTCGGGAATGACATTGGCATAATTGTTCTCCACCTCATGATCGTCCCAAGTTACGACCCACGGAAAAGCGGCGTGGGCGGCTTTCAGATTGGCATCAGAGCGGTATTGGGCGTGACGGTTGCGGTAATCTGACAGCGTGTATACTTCGGCGCTGCTGTGCGTCCTGACATTCCCCGTCTTTGCCACATATTCGTTCGGCCCGTATTCATAAATGTAATCTCCGAGATGGAATACGAGATCAAGCTTTTCCTTCGCCATATGTTTATACGCCGTATAATAGCCGTGTTCATACTGCTGGCAAGAGGCAAACGCAAACGTCATGGCGGATACGTCAGCACCGGGAGCGGGCAGCGTTTTCGTCCGGCCGACGGGGCTGAGCTCATGCCCGCTTTTAAATCGGTAATAGTACACTTTATTGGGCTTAAGCCCGTCCGCTTCAACATGGACGGAATGTCCGAGATTCGGTTTAGCCATTTCCGTTCCGCGTTTAACGACATGGCGGAAATGTTCATCAGTGGCGATTTCCCATTTAACCGGAACGGCCTGATTCGGCATTCCTCCCCCATTCAGCGGGTCCGGGGCAAGACGTGTCCAGAGAATGACGCTGTCAGACAGCGGATCACCGGAGGCCACGCCGAGGGTGAACGGATAGTTTGAAAATGTCGGAGCGGCATTCACTTCAAACGCGCCGATGGATTGCGCGATCGCCAGCCCGAGGGAAAGGCCTGCGATTTTCCCGGCGCCCTGTATAAATGCGCGGCGGTCAAACGTATTGTTTTGAAAGCTTTTGTTCTCCAATTCCTTGATCCATTCATCTAAACGGCCGTCATGTGTCATGTCAGTTCCCCTTTCGTCTCATTGATCGCCCCCATTATAGAAAAGAAATGTTAAACCGTTATGAAGAAGTGTGAAGGATTTGTAAGGGCGGAAAGTGAACGGCGGGAGACATTTTTCACATTGTTTCGACAAATCTTTCCCGTCCGGGAGAAATCCCCCTCTGTTTCTGTTTGGCTTTTCATCCGTCAAGCGCACTTTGTTCCTATTTTTCTTCACAAGAAATTAAAAAAACACCGTTCATTCTGAGAACGGTGCCCCGGGATTAAAATGTATTGTACACGTTTTCGCACGTTTCCCCTGTCGGCTGATAGAAGCAGTGGGATCTGAATCTGGCGACAAACGGCTGACCATACCAAGTCTGCGGGCAGTTTCCCGGCGGCTTAAAATACCACAGGCTGAATTTAGCCGGCCAAAACCGTTCTCCGTTAATATTACGGCGGGCAAGCCTCCGCTCTGATTCGCGCGGCCTTTGGTAAAAATATCCGTGAGTCACCGCTTCAAACGCGTGCGGCTGAAACACCATCTGTCTGATGGTGCGCAGGCCTTTAAAATCAGAACAATTCGCCCGCACCCTATTGATGCCCACATTGCCGACCAAAAGCATTCCCTGCTTTCCTTCGCCTTCCGCTTCCGCCCTGAGCAGCCTTGCCATTAGATCGACATCGGCGCTCGACGCTTTTACGACTGCCATCATGACACCTCCCGTTTTTCTCCCTTCATCATATTCAGCCGCGGCCCAGTGATGACAGCCAAAAGCCAGAAAACAAATGTTCACAAAAAAAGGTTTATATTTCACGTGATGAGGAAACATACTAACATGATTTCCATAAGGAGGAATTCGCATGGAACATATTAAAGCGCTTGCCATTAAAGGCATCATGACCATTATTATTCTGTATCTCGTACTCGGCTTAGGTTTTCGCTTTACATTCGGCGACGTGCTGCTGATGACCATTGTGTTGGGAGCTGTTTCCTACTTTACGGGCGACCTGTACGTGCTTCCGAGATGGAATAATATCACGGCGGCGTCCGCTGATTTCGGAATCGCGTTTCTTGTTGTCTGGCTGATGGGAATGCCGCTGTCCATGGGCATTTCAGGAGGAAGACTGGCGTTTGCCGCTCTTATTTCCGCCATCATCATCGCGGTCGGAGAATATTTTTTCCATATTTATCTGATGAGAAAAGACTTGGGCGGGTCCCGTTTTTTAGAGCCCCGGTCCGAATAACGCAAAAAAGGCCGGATAAAAGCCCCCTTAAAGGGGGCTTTTTATTGGTAAAGTATAAACACTTTATACATCTTGATATAACTGATAAACCCTTTTCAGCCTTTCCTCGAGCTGTTCAAAATGAACAAAGCGGGCTTCTCTCAGAAACTCAGTCCCATCAATGAACAAAAGAAGCACGGGAACAGTGAAGACTGAAAATCTGCCGGCCACCTCTTCTGCCTCGTCAGCATTGATATGCCCCAATTTGATATTCGGAAACTGATCCAATACTTTTCTGAGCTGCGGCAGAACAGCGTGACATACTGTACAGGCGGGTCTTGAAATGTAAATAAAACTGAATTGATGCTGCTTAATAAAATTCTCGATAGAATCTAATGAATGTAATTCTGCCATCTCTTTCATCAAATTCCTCCTTCAATTGACTCGTCTTTCATGACTTTCAATATGCATATCATTCACTATACACATTTATATTGAACATATCCGCTTTTTTGCTATTCAGAGCACCTGAACGTTGTGCTTGAAACATAAAAGAACAGTTACCGTTTTTCAGTAACTGTTCTTAGATCCTTATATTAAAAATGCAAAGCGTAAGCTCCTGAACCGATGAGTGCAACTCCGATGGAGACTGCAATCAGCACCAAGTTATATTCAAAACCGCCGGCACCGTTCGCAAACCCTTTCGCTCCATGAACTTTTACGATAGCACCTAACATAATAATCGTTATGATAGCAGCTCCGAGCGGGAGGAATACACCTAAAATAAATAAAATTCCGCTTGCGAGTTCCCCAAGACCTGATAAAGCGGCCGCGGCATTGCCTGGTTTAACTCCAATTGACTCGAACCATTGTCCGGTTCCTTTAATTCCGTATCCGCCAAACCAGCCGAATAATTTTTGTGATCCGTAAAACAGAAACACCACACCAATCATGATTCGAATAAGTAATAGTCCTGCATCTTCCATTTTTATCTCTCCTTATTTTTCATATTATAGGATGTGCTGCAAGGCAGCTTGTTTACCAACAGCCGCTTCCAGCAAACATCTGTTAAATGTATGTCTTTTTATTTTTTTTCATGCTTCACGTTCATCTATAAATCAATCTAATTCTCTCACTTCAAACGGCAGCAGCCCTTGTTCAATTTGTGCCCGGTGCGGTTCATACTGCTCAGGGAGCATCAGTTTTCCGCCCATTGTTTCTTGGGACTCATCATGGGCAAAGCCCGGCGGATCAGTTGCGATCTCAAATAAGATTTCCCCATGTTCTCTGAAGTAAACCGCATTAAAATAGTTTCTATCCTGAACAGGAGTCACACCATATCCGTGCGCAGCAATGAATCTTTGCCAATCTAATTGATCTTCGTCATCCTGAGCCCGCCAAGCGATGTGATGGACCGTGCCGACACCCATTTGTCCGCGGCCGATAGGCGTTAACTTAAGGTCAATCACATTTCCGATATCACCGGCAGAACGATAACGAACGAAGTCTCCTTCTTTACCGACTCGCTCAAGCCCCATGATGTTTTCTAGCAATTCACCTGTTTTTTCAGGCTGTGCTGATAACAGGGTCGCACCGCCAAAGCCTTTAATGGCAACATCCGGGGTTACATCTCCGAAAGTCCACATATTGGCCTCCCCTGCTTCTCTTTCCACGATTTCTAAATGCAGGCCATGCGGGTCATCAAATTCTATATATTGTTCTCCAAAACGCTCGATTTTGGTGTATGGAATGTTGAACTTTTCAAGTCTCTTTTCCCAAAACGCCATGGCACCCTTCGGCACGACGTAAGATGTCACGCCGACCTGTCCGTCTCCAATGATGCCTTGGCGGGCGCCCGCCCACGGAAAGAATGTGATGATTGTTCCCGGCTTCCCGCCTTCATCCCCAAAATAAAGGTGATACGTACCCGGATCATCAAAATTGACCGTTTGCTTGACCAATCGCAGCCCCAGCACTCCAGCGTAGAAATCAGCATTCTCTTGAGGGTGACCGACAATTGCTGTAATATGATGGATTCCCATCGTTTTTTTAGCCATTTTTATCCGCTCCTTTACAAATAGTTAAATATACTCCACAAACTCATTCACAGGCTTTCGGTAGCCGCGCGGCCTTCTGCTTTCTGTTTTTTCTTTCCCGATTGTAATCATCATGACGACCTCAAATTGATCATCTATATTCAAAATCTGTTTCACGGCTTCAGCATCAAACCCTATCATCGGACAGGTGTCCCAGCCTTTTTCCTTAGCACTCAGCATAAACATCATCGCAGAAAGTGAAGCATTTCTTATCGCCTCATCTCTCTTAAATGGTTCTCCCCTGTTTTCATAAAACGAAACGGTGTCTTGAACCATATGATCATACTCTTGTTTATTTAATACCCCCAGCATCTTCAATCCTTCATAGATGTCAGCCGCTTGCTGATATGCCTGCTTATCCCCTAAAACCAAAAGAACCGCTGATGAGCTAAACACTTTATATTGTCCGTTTGCGGCCTGCTTCAGCTTTTCTTTTACATCCGGGTCAAGAACCGTCACATATTTTGTGTGCTGCAAATTAAAAGCTGATGGAGTCAACGCAACCAATTCAAACATTTCATTGAGTTCATCTCTTGTGATTGGATGATCCGGAAGAAAGTTGCTTGCAGATCTTCTTTCATTCACTAGCTGTACAAATTCAGCCATTTCTCTCGCACTCCCTTTTATCTCGAATTCGAGATATTATCGTATAAAAAATCAAATAGCATATAATCAAAAAATGAAACGTTCTCTTCACTAATCTTTTCGTGATTCAAGCGATCGGCAGGTTCTTATCCTGCACTCTAATTAAATTATCTCGAATTAAAATATCTTGAATTCAAGATAATAATAAAGGATAAATACTTAAATGTCAACAGTTCATTTTTAAATTCAGCGCCATTTTGTCTGCGTACTGTTTAGCCCTGCTCCAACTTTTTTTCTGTCACCTTATTTATTAGTAAACAGGAAAAAACCTTGCTATAGACCCACTCGAAACTGAATTGGTATGATAAGCAAAGTGATTACACAAGAAAGGATACGGAGAGCGAATCAAAAGCGCTCCTCTTTTTTTGCGCAGTTTTATAGGAGGACAAAATGACAAGTGAAAGAGAACAAATAAGCAAAAAAGTTGCTTTGATTGCATTGATAGCCAATCTGATCTTAATGGCAGGAAAGATCTTTTTTGGACTGATAGGCGATAGTGAAGCCGTTTTTGCCGACGGTATACACTCTGCAGCAGATGTCGTGGCCTCGATTGCTGTCCTGGCCGTCATCGGCATTTCTAATAAGCCGCCCGATCAAGACCATCCTTTCGGGCATGGCAAAGCTGAGGTCATCAGCGAAGCGATTGTAGGAATAATATTAGTGCTCGTTTCCGTGTATATTCTAATAGAAGCGATTTCGTCCTTTGTTGAAGGTCCAAGCATCCCGCAATACAGCGCATTGTTTGCGGCTCTGATATCCTATGCGGCTAAGCAGATCTTATATCGTTATTCGATCAAACAAGGAGAAAAATGGAACAGTAAAGCGATTATAGCGATTGCATACGATCATAAAGGCGATATCGTTGCCTCTCTTGCCGCTTTTATCGGCGTCCTATTGGCGATTATCGGGAACGCCCGCGGGTGGTCCTATCTGTTGTACGCCGATGCAATTGCCAGTGTCATCGTGGCGTACCTCATTTTTAAGATTTCAATGGAATTAATCAGGCCGTCTGTTGACGTTCTCATGGAAAAAAGTGTTGATCCCGAACTGATAGAGGAATATAAAGCGGTTATTTTGCATTGTCCTCAAGTCAAACGGCTCGATAAAATCCGAGCGAGAGAACACGGCCACTATAAATTGCTTGATGTCCGGTTATCTTTAGATCATGATTTGACGATTAAGCAGGGACACGATATTGCCCGCGAAATCCGAAATGACATCAAAAGACACTTTTCAGATGTTGAAGAAGTGCTCATCCATGTGAATCCTTATTTTGAAGAATGAAAAAGCAGCTTGTAGAGAAAATGATGTTTCTCTACAAGCTTTTTTGTTTTGTGCTGTTTCTTAATATATTCATTTGATTTCAGGTGAAGAAAAAGCACTCCCGCATGCCTAGCCTTGCTTAGCTGGGTATGGCAACTTTTCAATGATGAAAGAGAAGTCTATGTATTTATCAATTTTTCAAAGCAGGTGATCCTCTTTGATGAGTTGGTCAAGCAGACGAATTCGGGGAAATTGATATTTTAAGGGGAAAATAAAGGCTGTCGAGATTTTCTCGACAGCCTGAAGGCCCGATAACGGCCTTTTTCGTTTGATTTCACTGATCAAGATGCTTTTTTATAAAATGCAGCAGCGTGTTTCCCTGAGCCGTCAAAATGACCCCCTTCGCGCCGCACTTCGGGCAGGGCGCGCCTTCCTTCTCCGCCCCGGTTCCTTCACAATGCGGACAGGTGAGTTCAAGATCGTCGGTGGCGATCACCATGAATATCCCTCCTTTTTTGATTGTTTGTCCGTCTCCAGTCACTTTCCATGGCCATCACCTCCTTAACGATACAAAAAAACCCCGTCCATCAAAGGACGAGGTTTTCGCGGTGCCACCTTTATTAACGGCTGTAAAGCCTTCACTCAAAAAGTACGGAAACACACGGTTTCAATACTCCTTTCTTGATAACGGGGAAAGAATCCCGGCACCGCCTACTGTCATTTCAGCGCAGCAATTCAGAAGCCCATTCGGCACCGGACGGGGATCGGTTCACAGCGGCCACCGACTCTCTGAACCCCGTGCGCTGATGCGTACTTACTCTTCCTCAGCATTGTTCATCCGTTCGTTGATTTTAACATGTATCATACGCTGTCTTCCAGCCGAAGTCAATAACCTTTCGAATCGGATAAGCCGAGCATTTCCCGCGCCATTTGCATATGCTCCTCTTACCCTGTCTGAAGCCTTACCTGCTCCCTCCGCTGACAAACTTCGATCCTTCGCGTAAATCTTTCGCCTCCAAATAGAAGACGTGAATAAATTTTTTCATATTCACTTTAACCGGAGAAAGCGGCACGGTTTCTTTCGCATGCATTTCTTTCATTCTCTTGCTGACGGCAGGGAAATCAAAGAATTTCGAGGCGTAATATTCAAATTTGGGGTTTGAAAAATCAGTTGTGCCCAATGAGGCGAAATGGTTTAACGAATGAATGATCGCTCTTCTGATCCGCTGTTCGGAGGCTTTTGTCTCCCTGCTGACGTCTGCTTCCGACGCCGCGGGTCCCAGTTTCCGCAGCGCGACGTTTGTAAACACACGCTTCAGCGACGGGACGCTTTTTTGCGCCTGCTCATCCTCAAATAAAAAATGCAGCACGGCCATCAGGTCGTGCGCGCCGCTTTCTCCCACAATCCCTAGTTCTGATAACAGAAATTTCCCGGTCTCTTTCACGGATTTTTCGCAGGATTTAAAAGAGCGGCTTTGCTGCGGTTCATTGCGCTGAACAAGCCGTCTAAGCGAATTTTGGATGTCGCCGATCGAGGTTTCCAGTTCGATCCGCTCTTTCACTTTTCGGAGCACAGTGATGATTTCAATTTTGTTGATCGGTTTGTGGATAAAATATTCAATACCGAGAGAATAGGCTTCTCCCACCATTTCCTTCGCTTCTACCTGGGATATCATCACCGTTTTTCCGGTGTACGAATCCTGAAGATGCCGTATCGTCTCAATCCCGTCCCGACCCGGCATCAGCAGGTCAATTAATAAAATATCGACTTGTTTAAAATGGAGATAATGCCCTTCAATCTGGCTTCCGTCCTCCGCCTCGCCGACGACTTCGCCTAAGTCCTCATCTTCAATGATCTGTCTCAAAATGGAACGGATCGCCCGGTCATCATCAGCTATAAAAAAGCGCATTATGAACTCACCCTTTCTGCAATTAAATGCCTCACCGGCAGCTGAATCGTAAATATGACGCCTTTTGGCTTGTTGTGAAAGGAGATGCCGCCTTCAAGTTCGGTTACGATTTCCTTCACGTATGAAAGCCCGATGCCCGTTGAAGGGGTGCCGAATTCATCGTATTTGGACGTAAATCCGGGATCATAGATTACCTCTCCGATTTTTTCCGAAATGCCGGGACCGTCATCTTCCGCCTGAAATTCGGCCATCTCCCCCTCCGCCCTGCGCAGCGTGAGGCGGATCTCACCTCTGTCCCCCATGGCCTCTACGGCATTGGCGGTCAGGTTATTCAAGATCGACAGGACGGTAAAGACGTGATAATCGGGATGATCTCCTTCAATCACGCTCCGGAACTGAATATCCTTGCCTAAAGATTCGGCGTATTTTTCATTGATTCGGATGACGATTCCGATCAGAGCGGCGGCATCCATGTAATCCCGGAATCTCTCATTTGAAATCAGCTTCGACAGGCCGGCGAATATCCGCTGATTGTCTTTTTTCACTTCATGGATTTCTCCCGCAAGGCGCAGCATTCGGCTGCCGAGCTCCCGGTCGTTCCCGCTCATTTCCCGATACAGCTGATAGGATTCTTTCGTCACATGCTCCGTCGTTTTCAGCGTTTTTTTCAAATGAATCGTTTCTTCGTATAAGTTAGACACAATCATCAGCATGTGTTCATGCTGCTTTCTCGTTTGCTTTTCCCTGACCTGGGATTCGTGCAGCTTCATCACGTTGAAAAAGCTCAGCACAATAAATGTGTGAGAAACGGCGATGACCGCAATATCCGCCAGTTTGCCCGGCATCATAATCAGCCGGCCTCCTGAAAACTGAACCGCCATTTCAACGGTGTCGGAAGCGATTTCAATGAGAAAACCGAGGAATCCGATCATGAGCGGCCGATCCCGAAAGAACCTGACCCTCAGCACATAAAACAAGCAGGCATATGTAAAGTAAAAAAAGAAACTGGGATATTGGCTGAAAAAAGCCTCCGTAAAGCCGTCATGCTCTCCTCCCCAGCACGCCAGGCCGATCCGGAATGCCACAACGGCTGCACCTGTCAACAGCCCTGACAATACTGCCGGCACATGCCGCAGCAGCAGCAGAAAAAAGAAAAAAGCCGGGGCGCCGAAGCTGATCCGGTACACCTCATTCAGGGGGTAAAATTTCAGTTCCCCCGCCAGCGGCACGGTGATCAGCATAAGAGCGAAAAGATAACCGTCTTTTTTTAGTAAATAGTCGAGCCTGATCACAATCACTTCCTTCTTCTATCTATTTTGAATAAGACCGAGTGAGTCCGCAAATTTCTTTAGACCCGTATGGCGGGACGCTCCTGCAGATTTATAAATCTATCGGCTTATTTTAAGAATGATTTTGTCGTATTTTATATGATTCTGTAGATGTCATTATACATTAACATGGAACACGCTATATTTGAAAACGTTTTCCAAGACCGGGTTCCGCTTGCGGACAGGCTTGTAATAGAGGAGGAATGTTATGAAAGATATGGTCAGAGAGCGCCTTGAAAAAGAGGAACTGGCTTCACTTTTACAAGATTGGGTCGAACATTACCGACCGTTTTCCGTCAATGGAAAAAGCGCAAATTATATCCCCGCCCTCGGAGAAATCAATGACTCTCAGCTGGGCATTTGCATATTAGAGCCGGATGGCTCAATGATTCATGCCGGTGAATGGAATGTGCCGTTCACATTGCAGAGCATCTCAAAAGTCATCAGCTTTATTGCCGCCTGCATGTCCAGGGGCATTCCTTATGTACTCGATCGTGTGGACGTGGAGCCGACAGGTGATGCGTTTAATTCTATCATCCGGCTTGAAATCCATAAACCCGGGAAGCCCTTCAATCCGATGATCAATGCCGGCGCCATTACCGTCGCCTCGCTTCTTCCCGGTGAAACGGCGCATGAGAAATTGGAATATCTCTTTTCCGTTTTTGAAAAATTGATAGGAAAACGGCCTCACATACACGAGGAGGTCTTCCGCTCTGAATGGCAGACCGCACACCGGAACAGAGCGCTCGCCTACTATTTAAAAGAAACGAACTTTCTCGAGGCGGATGTGGAAGAAACGCTTGAAGTGTATTTAAAGCAATGCGCCATGGAGGGGACAACCGAGGACATCGCTTTAATCGGATTGATTCTTGCGCATGACGGCTACCATCCCATCCGCAGGGAACAGGTCATTCCGAAAGATGTCGCAAAACTCGCCAAAGCCCTGATGCTGACGTGCGGGATGTACAATGCGTCAGGAAAATATGCGGCTTTCGTCGGCGTCCCGGCCAAAAGCGGGGTATCCGGCGGCATTATGGCATTGGTTCCCCCAAGCGCCAGAAGAGAACAGCCTTTTCATAACGGCTGCGGCATCGGCATTTACGGTCCGGCCATTGATGAATACGGCAACAGCCTGACCGGCGGCATGCTGCTGAAACATATCGCACAGGAGTGGGAGCTCAGTATTTTTTAATCAAACGAACCAAGAGGTGATTGGATGCAGGAATTCCTTGAAAATGTAATCGGCTCGGCAAATGATTTTTTATGGTCAAAACTGTTAATCGTACTGCTTCTTTCTCTGGGACTGTTTTTTACGTTCAGATCAAAGGGTCTGCAAGTCCGCATGCTGAGGGAAATGATCCGGGTTTTGAAAGAAGGCGCGGCCGCCCGGTCAAAAAACAGCATTTCCCCGTTTCAGGCATTTTGCATCAGCATGGCGGCGCGTGTCGGAACCGGGAATATTACCGGAATCGCCATTGCGATCGCACTCGGCGGCCCGGGCGCTATTTTCTGGATGTGGATTATCGCTGTCATCGGTTCGGCTTCAAGCTTTGTTGAAAGCACGCTGGCCCAAATTTATAAAGTAAAAGATCAAAACGGATTCCGCGGCGGCCCGGCCTATTACATGGAAAAAGGCTTGAAGAAACGCTGGATGGGCGCGCTGTTCGCCGTATTAATCACGCTGTCATTCGGAGTCGTCTTTAATTCCGTTCAGTCCAATACGATCAGCGTCGCTTTTCAAAACGCATTCGGCACCAGCCGGCTTACATTGGGCATTATTTTAATCTTGGTTTTCGGCGGCGTGATTTTCGGCGGCGTCAAACGAATTGCGAAAATGGCGGAATACATCGTAGTCGTCTTAGCCGTTTTATATATCGGTGTCGCTTTCTTTGTCATTTTGACGAACATCACCCAATTGCCCGGCGTTCTGTCGCTTATCGTAAAAAATGCGTTCGGTATTGATCAGGCAGCGGGCGGCGCTTTAGGTGCGGCTTTGATGCAAGGTGTGAGACGCGGCATTTTCTCAAATGAAGCGGGAATGGGAAGCGCTCCGAACGCGGCGGCGACAGCTACGACGAGCCATCCGGTGAAACAGGGGCTCATTCAGGCCTTCGGCGTCCTGACGGATACGCTCGTCATTTGTACAAGCACGGCACTTATCATTTTATTTTCAGACGCTTATCACCAGCCGGGACTGAGCGGCATCGCGCTTTCTCAGGCTGCCTTGAGCGACCATGTCGGCGCGTGGGCATCAGGTTTCCTTGCCGTCTTAATGCTTTTGTTCGGCTTCAGCGCTCTGATGGGCAACTATTATTACGGAGAAACCAATATCGGATTTTTAAGCCAGAACAAAAAATGGCTGTTCATTTACCGCATCTGTGTACTCGGAATGGTTCTGTTCGGATGCATTTCCAAAGTCCAGCTTGTGTGGGATATGGCTGACTTGTTCATGGGCTTAATGGTGGTCGTGAATTTAATTGCGATTTTCCTTCTGTCGAAAAAAGCGTTTGCCGCTTTGAGCGATTATGCCCGGCAAAAGAAAGCCGGAAAGGACCCCGTCTTTTACAGAGATGTGCTCCCTGATGATGACGGGATCGACTGCTGGGAGTATTCAGACATCGCGAAAAGTGCGAAAGGCAAACATATTTCCTAAACAAAAGGTGTTCGGGCAGCGTCCTGAACATCTTTTTTTCTGCCGGTTCATTGACAAAGAGGAAAGCGTCTATTACCCTTTTCATATATTTTCAAGAAAGTCAGAAAGGAGCGCCTATGAACCCCATTACACACATATTAGATGAATACCCGGTTATGATCATAGACGGAGCAATGGCAACCGAGCTTGAACGGATGGGCTGTGATTTACATGACGATTTGTGGTCGGCCAAAATTCTTTTGGAGAAACCCGAACTGATCAAACAGGTGCATGCCGAATATTTTGCCGCCGGCGCTGATTGCGCGATCACTGCCAGCTATCAATCGACGATTGAAGGATTTGCGGCACGCGGCATCTCAGAAACCGATGCGATCCGCCTGATACAGACATCAGTTGAGCTCGCCGTCCAAGCTCGCGATGAATTTTGGGCGCATGAAGAAAACCGTTCAGACCGTCCCAAACCTTTGATCGCCGCTTCTATCGGACCTTACGGCGCGAGCCTTGCCGACGGCTCTGAATATCGCGGGCATTACGGACTGACGGAGGATGAGCTGATCAGCTTTCACCGCCCCCGGATGAAAGCCCTTATAGAATCCGGCGCCGATCTTTTGGCATGCGAGACCATTCCGTGCCTGTCAGAGGCAAAAGCGATCGTAAGGCTGCTGGAGGAATTCCCAGACACTTATGCGTGGATGAGCTTCAGCGCCAAAGACGGACGGCATATCAGCGAAGGCACGCCTATTTCCGAATGCGCGGCCCTGCTCGGCTCCTGCAATCAAATCGCGGCGATCGGCATCAACTGCACACCGATCGAACATATTCCGCCGCTGATAGAAGAAATCAAACGGGCAGCGTCCAAGCCGATTATCGTCTATCCGAACTCAGGCGAACAATATGACCCGGAAACAAAAACCTGGAAAGGCGAAGCGTGCGCAAAACATTTCGGAAAGAGCGCGCAAAGCTGGTACGAAAACGGCGCAAGCCTGATCGGAGGCTGCTGCCGGACGAAGCCCGCGGATATTCAGGCCATTGCGGCTTGGGCCAAAACCTTAAAAACAACTTGACTAATCGGAATAGTTTGTATATTCTATTCAAAAAGCCGGTTCGCCGGAATCTCGTGCCGTTCGCCGGCATGAGATTTTTTATTAGAACGGCTCTCGCAGAAAGTTGGAAAACAATGAACAACAAGAACGAGACGAATTTTCAGAGAAGTATGAAAAGCAGGCACCTCTTTATGCTCTCACTCGGAGGTGTAATCGGAACGGGGCTGTTTTTAAGCTCGGGGTATACCATTCATCAGGCGGGTCCGGCGGGTACCATTTTTGCATACCTTTTGGGCGCGGGCATCGTCTATCTTGTCATGCTTTGCCTCGGTGAACTGTCAGTGGCCATGCCGGTCACGGGTTCCTTCCACACCTATGCGAAAACCTATATCGGGCCGGCGACGGGTTTTACGGTCGCATGGCTGTACTGGCTGACGTGGGCGGTGGCGCTGGGCTCTGAATTCACGGCGGCCGGGCTCTTCATGCAGCGCTGGTTCCCGCATACTTCGGTTTGGATGTGGAGTGCCGTATTCGCTCTTTTCATCTTTTTATTAAACGCCTTCTCCGTGAAATTTTTTGCTGAATCGGAGTTTTGGTTCTCAAGCATTAAAGTCTTAGCCATCCTGCTGTTTATTTTATTGGGCGGAGCGGCGATGTTCGGCATCGTCCCGATGAAAAGCGGTGAAGCCGCACCTATGCTGTCGAACTTTACGGATGGCGGCAGTCTTTTTCCAAATGGTTTTTTTCCGATACTGATGACGATGCTGTCAGTAAACTTCGCCTTTTCAGGGACGGAATTGATCGGAATTGCCGCCGGGGAAAGCGCTGATCCGGAAAAAACCGTTCCGCGCGCCATTAAGACTACAGTCTGGCGGCTGGCGCTTTTCTTTATCGGAACGATTTTTGTGCTGTCGGGCATGATCTCCATCCAAGAAGCGGGTGTGATTGAAAGCCCGTTCGTTACGGTATTCGACAGAATCGGCGTGCCGTATGCGGCCGATCTGATGAATTTCGTCATTTTGACGGCGCTTCTGTCTGCGGCGAATTCAGGGCTGTACGCATCATCACGAATGCTGTGGTCCCTGTCTAAAGAAGGTGAGCTTCACCCCGCCTTTGCCAGGCTGACGTCTAAAGGCATTCCTTTTAACGCCCTGATTTTCAGTATGATCGGCGGCATTCTGTCACTGCTGTCAAGCGTGTTTGCAGCGGATACAGTGTATCTTGTTCTCGTCTCTGTCTCAGGATTTGCGGTAGTGGCGGTGTGGATGAGCATTGCCGCATCGCAATTTTTGTTCAGAAGGCGGTTTCTTAAAGAAGGCCATCAGCTTTCAGACTTGAAATACAGGACACCGGGATATCCGGCCGTGCCGATAGCGGCCTTTATCCTGTGCCTTGCCTCCTGTATCGGCATTGCTTTTGATCCGAACCAGGCCATCGCCCTTTATTGCGGAATTGCCTTTATGGCCGTCTGTTACAGCGTTTATTACTTAAAAAACCGGAACAGCCGCACCCGTGTTCAAGCCGCAAAATCTCAATAAACAAAAAAAGAACCCTGCCGCGCAAGGGTTCTTTTTTTGTTTATACTTCAACCACCCATCTGAACGAATCCGGCACCTTCCCGACCTGGATGCCGGTAATCGTTTCATAGAGCCTTTCTGACACTTCACCGATCAAGCCGTTATTCAGCTCAATTGTTTCTCCGTGAATGTGCAGCTCGCCGACCGGTGAGATGACCGCTGCGGTTCCCGTACCGAATACTTCTGACACCTCGCCTCTCATCGCGGCATGATAGATGTCATCAATGGCAACCCGTTCTTCCCTGACACGGATGCCCCAGCTTTTTAAGAGCTCTATCACAGATGCGCGGGTGATGCCCCCGAGAATGCTTCCGTTTAGCGCCGGCGTTACAGCCTCTCCGTTTATAATGAAAAAGATATTCATACTGCCTACCTCTTCGGCATATTTCTTTTCCACTCCGTCGAGCCAAAGCACCTGATCATAACCCAGCTCTTCGGCTTTCCGCTGAGCCTGTAAGCTGGCCGCATAGTTTCCGGACGTTTTAACATCGCCCACTCCGCCGGTGACGGCGCGCACATACTCATCCTCGACATAAATACGGATCGGTTTCAGCTGATCGCCGTAATACGAACCGACCGGCGTCAGGACAACCATGAATTTATAACGCTTGGAAGGCCGGACGCCTAAAGAAGGCTCGGTCGCGATTACAAACGGACGGATATATAAAGAGGTTCCTTTTTCTTTCGGAATCCATTCCTGCTCCAGCTCCACCAATTGTACCAATGCTTCCAGCGCAAGCTTCTCATCGAGAGGCGGCATGCTCATCCGCCGCAGCGATTTATTCAGCCGCTTTATATTTTGGTCAGGACGGAACATCAATGCCCGTCCGTCTTCTGATCTGTAAGCCTTCAGCCCTTCAAATACGGCCTGCCCGTAATGGAAAACGGATGCGGACGGATCAAGATGAACCGGTTCATATGGTGTGATTCTCGGATCATGCCAGCCTCTTTCTTCTTCGTAATCCAAGACAAACATGTAATCAGTGAAGTACTTGCCAAATCCCAATGAAGCGGAATCCGGTTTTTCTTTTCTAGCTGTGACCTTACGCCTTTCAATCAGTTGATTCAACAAAAGCACACCTTTCTTGTAATTGTTTAAATTTTCAGTCTTTTATAAGCTGCCTGTTTTCTCTGCCTGAATCGTGTATGCACAGATATATGAGGATGCAGTTGACCGTATCATATTAAATATACCACTTATAAGAGGATAATTATCACAATTTTTGATATTTTCAAGCGAAAATCTAACTTTATTTTATTCTCCTTCATTTTTTTCAATGAGGACTTTCTGTCATATTAAATGATTGCGCTTACATAATGTAAAGAAATCCTCTCTTTCGCAAAGTCAATTTTGTGACAAATTTATGGCGGAGAGGAAGGTGGTTGCCGCCTGCTTCACGAATTACGTAAGAAATGCGCAAGTAAAAGGGGGATTCGCTTGAAAAAATTTATCGCATTTCAGATTTTGATCGCCTTAGCCATCGGAGCACTGATCGGCCATTTCTTCCCGGATTTCGGGATGGCGCTGCGGCCCGTGGGAGACGGATTTATCCGCCTGATTAAAATGATTGTCGTGCCGATCGTGTTCTCGACCATTGTCATCGGAGCCGCCGGCAGCGGCAGTATGAAGAAGATGGGCAGTCTCGGCATCAAAACGATTATTTGGTTTGAAGTCATTACGACACTTGTTCTGGGGCTCGGCCTCCTATTGGCAAACGTCCTGAAGCCGGGAGTCGGCCTTAACCTCTCTCACCTTGCTAAAAAAGACATTCACGAGCTTTCCGGCTATACGGAAAAAGTAGTCGACCTGAAACAAATGCTTCTTGATATTATCCCCGTTAATATCATTGACGTTATGGCGAAAAACGATCTTCTCGCCGTCATCTTTTTCGCGATCCTATTCGGTGTTGCCGCAGCCGGCATCGGCAAAGCCTCCGCACCTGTCATGAATTTCTTTGAATCAACGGCAAATATTATGTTCAAGCTGACGCAGATGGTGATGGTCACCGCTCCGATCGGCGTTCTTGCCCTTATGGCCGCCTCAGTCGGACAATTCGGAATCGCGCTTTTGCTCCCGATGCTGAAGCTGATCGGCACTGTGTTTCTTGGGCTGTTTTTGATACTCTTCGTTCTGTTTCCGATTGTCGGGCTTATCTTTAAAATCAAGTACTTTGAAGTGCTGAAAATGATTTGGGATCTGTTTTTGATTGCTTTTTCCACGACAAGCACAGAAACCATTCTGCCTCAGCTGATGGATCGGATGGAGAAATACGGCTGCCCAAAGCGGGTCGTCTCCTTTGTGGTTCCGTCAGGCTTATCGCTGAATTGTGACGGCTCCAGCCTCTATTTATCGGTGTCATGTATTTTTCTGGCGCAGGCTTTTCATGTGGAGATGCCGCTTTCTCAGCAGCTTCTGATGATGCTTGTGCTCGTCATGACAAGCAAAGGCATTGCCGCCGTCCCGTCAGGCTCACTCGTCGTGCTCCTGGCGACAGCGAATGCCGTCGGTCTCCCCGCGGAAGGCGTCGCCATCATTGCCGGTGTCGACCGCGTCATGGACATGGCGAGAACCGGCGTCAACGTGCCCGGCCATGCGGTCGCCTGCATCGTCGTATCCAAATGGGAAAAAGCCTTCACATATAAAGGGCCCGTCACGGCGGATCAGACCGCCCGGACAGAAAGTATGTAAACACAAAAAAGACCACCTTATTGGTGGTCTTTTCTATTAATCAATCGCCGCATGATCTTCTTTTTCAATCAAAGCAAGGCGTTCATTGATTTCTTCCTGAGTCATTTCGTGCTCTTTCACATACATGTTGCGTGCGTTCGTACGGCATTCGTGACTGCAGCTGCGCATGTATTTGTATTCATTCTCAGGTGTGCAGATCATTTTTTTATTACATGCCGGATTTGCGCAGTTCACATAACGCTCGCACGGCTCGCCCGTGAAATAATCTTTTCCGATAATGACATGCTCTACGCGGTTGACCGGTACGCTGATTCTTTCGTCAAATACGTAGCACTGTCCGTCCCACAGTTTGCCTTGGACTTCAGGATCTTTACCATAAGTGACGATACCGCCGTCAAGCTGGGACACGTCTTCAAAGCCCTGCTTCAGCAGCCAGCCGGAAAATTTCTCACAGCGTACGCCGCCTGTGCAGTACGTGAGGATTTTTTTGCCTTCGAGCATGTCTTTGTGCTCTTCAATCCAGTCCGGCAGCTCACGGAACGCCTCAATATCAGGTCTGACCGCTCCGCGGAAATGACCGAGGTCATACTCATAGTCGTTTCTGGCGTCAATCACGATCGTGTCAGGATTCTGCATTTGCTCATAAAAGTCTTTCGGTTTCAAGTGTTTGCCCGTCGTGGTATTCGGATCAACATCATCTTCGAGACGAAGCGTCACCAGCTCTTTTTTATGGCGGACAAACATTTTGCGGAACGCATGTCCGTCAGTCTCATCAATTTTGATCGGCATGTCGGCAAAACGCGGATCAGCTTTCAGCGCATTCATGTATTGATCCGTCTGTTCAACCGTTCCGGACACCGTACCGTTAATGCCTTCCTCAGAAATCAAAATACGGCCTAACAGACCGAGCTCCTTACAAAACTTCAAATGCTGAGCCGTGAATTCCTCAGGCTCATCAATCTTTACATATTTATAATAAAGTAAAACTCTATATTGTTTTTCCATGATTTATACACCCTGTTCAATTATATTAATGATCACACACTCTACTATATCATACAGGAAAACGGGCGAAAGATGAACATTTCCGTCCGGACTCTTTCTTCCAGTCACGCTTCTCCTTTTATTATCTGCTGAAAATAAAACCGATACGTATTGCGCAAAAAGGTTTCAAGCGAAAGGCCGGCGGCAGTCTGATACTTGCCGATGATAAACGGAAAACGGTCACGGCCTTTTTCCCGCAGGACATCGGCGCTGTCTTCACCCAGTTCCGAGATGAGCGACTCGATGACAGGCCAGCAGGCACCCCGCACGGCTTCCAGAGCTTGCTGACTGCCTGTAAGCCGGTATTGCTCTATCAGCTTTGCCAAATCCTTTTCTTCCATATTGTTCACTTCCTTACACCATATAAAAAAGAGGAGCAGCTTTTATAAAGCGGACGCCTCCTCCTGTGACTCCGCATAACCGATGATCTGGCCGACCTGTAATTCCCGGCCTTCAATGAGGTTATCCGAAGGGGTAAACATATCCTTCTCGAATACTAAAATAACGGTCGATCCAAATGAAAAATAGCCCAGCTCTTCACCCGTTTCAAGCCTGTTTCCGGTGTTTGTCTGAACGATGGAATTAATATTCATCGCACCTACCGGAATCATGAGCATCTGCCGGTCACCACGGGTGAGCTCGTACACATAACGGTAATTTTTTGAGAGCACGTCTTTCCCGTACTTCAATCCCATCGTATTGACAGGATAGGAGCGTTTCCCCAGCTCGGCCAGCTTCTGATACGTGCAGCTGATGGGGGAATGGAAGCGGTGGTAATGTCTCGGGCTCAGATAAAGCACGGCAAAACTGCCGCCGTTATATTTGTGATCGGCGTTTTTAAACCCCGTCAGTTCAGCGAACGAATAATCCTTCCCTTTTACCATGAAGGTTTGATTCGGATTAATCATGCCTACCGTCTGAACGACGCCGTCCACAGGACTGACGATGGCGTTCTTCTCTTTTGCCACGGGGCGGAGATTCAAATTAATATCACGAATGAAAAATGACGCCAGTGAATCAAAGTCAGAGGCTGTCCGTTCCGTTTCATTCCAGTTGATGCGATAGTGTTTGGAAAACAGCGGAATCATCGGCTTGCTCAGTTTCGATTCACAGAAGTTTTTAATGAGATGGGACGTCAATGGATTATTAGTCAGTTCAATCAATGAACGATAAAGAACTTTAGCAGCAGTATTAAACATTGATTACTCCTATGAATTTTCCTATAGTAATAAAAATAAAACACCATAAAAACGCTCCGATGGCGGCGAAGCATAAGTAGGTTTTGAATTCCATTCTGCCGATTCCGGAAAAGTAGCAGGTCACGTGTCTGATGCCTGGGATGAAATAACCTAAAATAATGGTGTACGGCCCGTACTTTTTCATCCACCTGTCTACTTTCTCCATCCTCTTTTCCTTCAGGCCGACCCATTTCCCGAACTTATTGATAAACGGCCGGCCGGCTTTTCTTCCGATGAAGTAGCTGATAATCATCCCCACGAGAGCTCCGATAAAGCTGATCAGAATGGAGAGCTCGTAATTCAGCACTTTTATATGGGCAAAGTAGCCCACAAACGTCATCATGACTTCATCCGGAATAGGCAATCCGATAATACCGAGTGTCAGCATGAGAAAAATCGCGATATATCCGTAATCGGAAATTAATTGCTGAACTAATTCCATCTTCTGCTCTCCAGGTTTTCAGGCGCCTGTTTTTTAAAGTGGGGAAATTTAAGATTGCTGACCATTAAATAACTGAGCGCAATCGTTCCCGCCCCCAGAAGAAAGGCGTTATTGATGAAGCTCAAAATGACAAGACACATCCCCGCAAATGGAATCGGCATGCCGATAAACGTCGGCAGCTTGCTTTGTCCGATATTAAATCTCGAGAGCCGGATCATCCCGCAGATGCTGTAGGAAAGCGCGATTAAAATTCCGACGAACGGAATCGTATATAGTGAAACACTGTAAGCGAGCATGGACGGCGCTACGCCGAACGTCACGAGATCAGCAAAAGAGTCAAGCTCCCTTCCCATCTCCGATACTGCGTTCAGCTTACGGGCGGCCAAACCGTCAAAAAAATCAAGAAACATCCCGGTGAAAATAAAGATCACCGCGGAGTGAATATTATGATACAAAAGGGAATGAATCGATAGAAGCCCGCAAATAAAATTTCCAATTGTAATCATACTAGGTATATAATTCACAGTTTACACAAACCTCCAATTAAAACCATATCAAATCGGACTGCGTATGCATAAAGACTCCATTTTACGGAAACATAAAATGAAATTCTTTCAATGCTATCATTCAAATTCTTTTATTATACAGCATTTGGTGTTATTTGAACAATCTAATCTGGTGATTTTTGTTTTTTCGCCGTTCATATTAAGGTAAGCAATCGGGGTTATCTCTATTCCGGATGACCCTGTTTAAATATTACATGCTGATGATACGGTCTGTCCGCGCTTCACGAATGAAAAGCCGTATGATGTATAGTTATTTCCTTCTCCGTTAAATGAGAACATGACATATAACGATTGCGGACATAAAAAGTTTCATGAATTGAAAAGCCGGCACAAAACGGCCTCATACATTATCTCACAACCCCGTTTTCCAGTATATAGTCTGCCCACACAAAAAAGGCGCCTTACCATTACGGTAAAAACGCCTCTTAAGATAGGTTTATGTAACAGATAAATAACTGAGTGCTTCGGCCGCTCTTTCTCTCGCCTCTTCAGCCGTCTCGGCTGCAGAAAGCGCAACCGCCATACGGCGTCCGGCTTTCGTGACGGGTTTTCCGAATATGCGGACCTGAGTGCTTTTTACCGCCAACGCCTTCTCCACACCTTCAACCGCGTAATCAGCAAGCTCTTTGGGCGCCTTCAGCGGACGGCTTGCCCCCGGCGACAGCTGTGTGATTTCCGGAATCGGGAACCCCATTATCGCACGGACATGCAGCGCGAACTCTGACAAATTTTGCGTCACAAGTGTGACGAGCCCCGTATCATGCGGACGGGGAGACACTTCGCTGAAATATACCTTATCTTCAGTAAGGAAAAGCTCAACTCCGAACAAACCGTATCCGCCGAGCTCGTCCGTTATGCTTTTCGCAATGTGTTTCGCCTCTTCGATCTGCTGTTCTGTCATATGATGAGGCTGCCATGATTCAATATAGTCACCGTCTTTTTGTTCATGTCCGATCGGTGCGCAAAAGGATGTACCGTTCGCCGCGCGCACTGTCAAAAGAGTGATTTCGGATTCAAACGGAATGAATTCCTCAACGATGACCCGGCCGTTTTTCACCCGGCCGCCTTCCATCGCCATATTCCAGCAGCTTTCCAGCCCGGAAGCCGAGCGGCACACGCTTTGCCCTTTTCCGGAAGAGCTCATCAGCGGCTTCACCACGCACGGAAAGCCGATTGTTTCTGCCGCTTCTTTAAATTCTTCATATGTATTCGCGAATTCATAGCCGGCAGTCGGAAGGTGCAGCTTCTCCGCCGCAAGCCGTCTGATGCCTTCACGGTCCATCGTCAGCTTCGCCGCACGCGCATTCGGGATGACGTGAAAGCCTTCTTCCTCAAGCTTCAGAAGCTCATCCGTCGCAATGGCTTCCACTTCCGGTACGATCAAGTCCGGTTTTTCTTTTTCAATGACTTCTCTGACCTGCGCTTTATCGAGCATATCGATGACATAGCTTTTGTGCGCGGTCTGCATGGCAGGGGCATGCTCATAGCTGTCAACGGCTACAGTGACAACCCCGAGCCGCTGCGCTTCAATGACGACTTCTTTCCCCAGCTCGCCTGATCCCAATAACAACATCTTTTTCGCCTGATACATGTCCTTTGGCCCCTCCCTTTCTATACCTCCCTCATTATAACGGAAATATTCAAAAAATAAAGACAAGACAGATAACCAAGCTCTATCCTGTCTTTTGCGCTGATTCGAGCGATTCAATCGCCGCTGACACGTCCTTCTCGCCATATTGCCCCATTAAGCATAACGATTCTTCCGCCCGGCAGGCGTGAGAAGAGATGCGGCGCTTGGCTTCCTCATGCATGTCACCGATGCCGAGATCTTGGAGACTGACGGGAAATCCGAGCCGGCGGTAAAACGGAAGCAGCTCTTCAATCTCATGTCTCCGATTCTCAAGCGCAAGCTGCACCAATATGCCGTAAGCAACCTTCTGGCCGTGCAGCACCTGATGTGTCTCCTGAATAAAGCTGAGTCCGTTGTGCACCGCATGCGCCCCTGCCATCCTGCACAAACGGCCCCCATAGCCGCCGACCGTTCCCGCGAGCATAATAATCGTTTCCGCCGTCTGGATGAACGGTACTGACAGCTCGCCTTTCTCCATGCTTCCGACGGCTGCTTCACTGTTACGCAATAACAGATCACGGATATATTCCGCCTGTCTCAGCCCCGCCTGAGCCATCAGCGGCGCCATCCCCGTATTTCTGATGACCGCTTCGGCCTCATACCATTTCGCCAGCGTATCACCGATCCCGCTTTTCATATATTCAATGGGAGAGGAAAGCAAAAACAGCGGATCAACAATCGTCAAGTAGCTTGAACGCTTATGATAATCCACTCTGATAAAATTGCCGCTCTCATCATATATGACACTTAACGGCGTACTTGCCGCACACGTTCCCGCGATGGAAGGAACCATCACAGCCTCAATATCAAGCCGGTCTGCCGCCGCTTTTGCCAAATCCAACATCGTGCCGCCTCCGATACCGATGATCACATCCGCATCTTCCGCCTGCTCACAGACCTTACGCACCGCCTCAGGTGAACAGTATCCTTTATGCTGAATCACATCCCAGGAAGAACCGCCGCTGTAATCGGAGAACGCCTGATAGGATTTGATTCCGGTCACAATCACGGGTTTTCTGAATGTCTCCAGCAGCCCCGGAAGCTCTTTTGCGATTCCTTCCTTACATATATATTGATTCGGGCCGCTTCGCACGATATCTTCAGGCTTCATTCGAATCCCTCCTCTGGCTGGAATTTATATATATTTTCTCACTTGTCAGAAAATACATCAACCGGAGGTGCGTCAGCGCTTCGCTTCCTCCGCCTCCAAAAACAGCTCATCAAGCCGCTCCAAAGCCTCTGCCTTTTCAAAACTGCTGAACCACAGATCATCATAAGAATCCAGGATGCGGTAATGGTGGGAAATCAAATGCTGCTGCAAGCGGAACTCACCTTTTTTCTCGATGGTTTTCCACCACACCTTGCCGCCCATCGTCTTCCCCTTCGGCCTGTCAATTGTGCGATGGGCAACCGCTTCAATGACCTCCAGCGGATCATCTCCTAATACGGATTGCAGTGTTTCACTTGATCTGAAAAGCGCGCAAACCGCCACAACATGCGGCCATTCCGCAAGCGCCCGCCCTTTCTCAATCTGCACCAGCGCCTTTTTGGAAAGACCGATCACATCCGCCATTTTCTCTTGCGTATAGCCTCTCTCCGACCGGATTTTCTTCAGCTGGACCGAGACAAGCTCAGTCATATAATCTTGATCCATCTCAACCTCCATATTTATCAATATAGCCATTTTACACCGCGTGACGCCATTTTTATATCGGAACATTTTTAAATGAATCAAAAGAATCGGTAAAAAAGTACCCTTTTCCTCTTTTTCTCAATTCACGAACAGAAATTGGCATCTTCATGGTAAAATACGGTCGGAGAAAATCAGGCGAAAGGACACTGTAAGGGTCAACTCGTATAATAGAAATGACAAACGCTAAAATTGTATTAAAAAGAAAAACAGATGGCAGTTTTATCTAACTGGCTATCCGATCAAATAGAGGTGAGTAAAATGGAAAAGGTAAAGAATGAGAGTTTAGAGGAAGTAAGCAATTTTTTATCTGGTTACTTTCACCAGGATTATGATTCAATGGAATCCGTATACGAAGAATTGCTGAATGAAGAATCAAGACAATACTTAATATCTCTGGTTCCTCTTCTGAGAAACTTTATCAATAGTGATTGGACAATTGAAGAAAAAAATACTCTCATAGATGAATGTGCCGATGGAGTTTACTTTCCATACTACGAAATATCACCTTTGGAATGGTTAAAACAAGTAACAAAAAAAATTGAACTATACTTAAATCGATAAGCAGTGTGAAATTGAATTCAGATGAGAGCAGAATGGCGCATGATAATCTCCATCTATGATATTCCTTCAAGAAAAATGACTTGGATCGCCACTTGCTGAGGCACTCATTTTATGCGGACTTAATAGGTCAGAAATGAAACCAAATCCAAAGCAGAATACTGAAAACGTGTAAATAAAGCAAGCGATTCCGATTGATGCGGGATCGCTTACTGCCTTTTTTGAAAATGTCTCCTATGCCCGCCCTGACGTTCCGAAGTTTCAGAGGCGCAGACAAGCTGTCATACGTTTGCCATCTATAAATGAACGCACACTACACGTAATGGAGGGATTGCAATGGACGAAATGGTCCTGGAAACACAGCAATGGCTGAATGAGACGTACAAAGGCAGACACGGGTACAGCAAAGTGCCGGAAAACGGAAAAACGGGCTGGGATACCATTTACGGTCTGACACGGGCGCTTCAAATCGAGCTTGGTATTTCTGAACCTGCCGATAACTTCGGACCGACGACACAAAGATTGTTTAAACCGTTGAAAAAGCAGGCTCCCGATTCTAAGCCGACAAACATGAATTACATTCTGCAAGGGGCGCTTTGGTGTAAAGGATTTAACCCGGGCGGATTTTCTGGCGTTTTCTATGAAAATACCGAAAGTGCTGTAAAAGAGTTTCAAAAAGCGGCCGGGCTCACTAACCAAGACGGCATCGTCACGGCACTCATTATGAAAGCCTTGCTGGATATGAGCGCTTTTCGGTTAGTAGCGGGAGGCGACAAAAGAATTCGCCAAATCCAGCAGAACCTGAACCGGGATTACAATGACTACATCGGATTGATGCCTTGTGACGGCTTATATGCCCGCGATACAAACAAGGCTCTCATTTATGCCCTCCAAAAAGAAGAAGGCATGAGCACAAGCGTCGCCAATGGATTTTTCGGGAACGGAACGACCAGCTTATGTCCTACCTTGACTCCCGGCGATTCACGGACAGGCTTTGTTTTGATTGTTCAATACGCGCTTTACTGTAATGGGAAATCATTTGACCCCGGTGAATTCGACGGAAAATACGGCGTCAGCGTTGTATCGGCAGTGAAAGCTTTCCAAGAGTTTATGTGCCTGCCGCAAACAGGTTATGCGGACATGCCGACGATTAAAGCTTTATTATCAAGCTCAGGCGACACAACGCGGGCTGCTTCGGCTTGTGACACTGCTGCAATTATAACGGCAGATACGGCTAAAACTTTGCGTGAGAATGGTTATAAAATCGTGGGAAGATATTTGACCGGGAATGTGCGGACAAGCAGCGGACTGACATCGAAGGCCTTGACGTCAAAAGAGCTTTCCACTATTTTCGATGCCGGCTTAAGCGTTTTTCCGATTTATCAGGACGGCGGCTATGAATCTTCTTATTTTGTAAAAGATCAAGGAACGAGAGATGCGTACAGCGCTGCATCAGCCGCCCGAAGATTAGGTTTTCCGTCAGGCACGACCATCTACTTTGCCGTCGATTTCGATGCGTATGATTATGAAGTCACAGATAAAATCATCCCTTACTTTCAAGAAATCAAGTCAGCTTTTATGAAAATGCAGGCGTTTTCAACTGCGCCGAAATATGAAATCGGGGTATACGGACCGAGAAACATTTGTATCCGTACGGCAGAAGCAGGTCTGACCAAATATAGCTTTACAGCTAACATGTCGACCGGATTCAGCGGCAACCTCGGATACCCGATGCCGAAAAACTGGGCTTTTGATCAATTTTATGAAGGAACGATCGGAAGCGGAGCGGGAAAAGTCGCCATTGACAAAGACGGTTACTCCGGAAAAGACTCAGGTGTAAGCAGCGTCCATCCGCCTTCTGATCCTGTGTATGACGCAAGACTGCGTACACTGACGGACATTTTAACAACCATTCCCGCTTTAGAAAATGTACCGAATCTTGCGAATGCCATGTTTGAATTCGACAAGACTGAAACCATTTATGCATCACCTGAAATGGATATTCTATTATCAACTTCTCTTTTGGCAACAGTGCCGAGTGAAGGTTCTCCCAACACAGTTACCATTACAAATGGCAAACCGGGAGCTTATATTACCGGTCTGATGGGAGATTCACAAGTCTCTTTTACAGCATCACAAATTGATTCCTATCAAAACCTGCTTAACAGTCTAAGCTTGTCAGTCCGCAACGGTTATTTAGAAGTATACGTCAATCCGGCTGCGGGATCGCTGAATATCCAATTTAAAATCTATACACCTGATATTCCGGTCGGTGACAGTGCTACAACTGGACTAACAACGACCATTACATTTAAAATAAAACAAAAGAGCTTCAGGCTGCCGGATTCCGAAGAGGTTTACTCTCCGGATTGGGATTCTGTCGTGAATACCATGGCCATTGCAGGCGCAGGAATTATTGTTATTGTAGGTATCGGTGCTTTAGTCGTTTTAGCGCCTGAATTAGGGGGAGCTGCAGCCTTGTTCAGCACGGTTTTATCACTATTTCTATAATTGAACAGGCAGCTCCTTGCTCCGGGAATGCTCAATGAGTATTCTTGGAGTTATTTTTTAAGGAGGATTCGTATGAAGATTGACATGCAGACATACAAGGAAACCGTTCAAAAAATAGAAAGCGATTTGCTTCCGCGAAGTCAAAATGACAAAGAACTGCTTACATATTTAACGACACAAGATTCGCTCACACTCAATCAAATGAAGATGTGTTTCACTGAACCGCAGCTCACCTTCAACCATACTGTCAAGATTGTATGCACCGTCACATTCATCACGTTATATATCTTTTTTTTCAGCACTCATTTTAATGATTTGATTGAAATGGCGCTGCAAATGGTTTTTGGTCTGGCCGGCCTTGTTTGGATTTTTGCCGTATTTCCGTTTTCAAGGAAAATCCAAGTGTCTGACCGTTTCAGACAAAAATCTGAAAACACCCGTATTACCGGAATGATAGACTTTGTCCTTGAACAAAGATACAAAGACATGATCAGTTAAAAAACCCCTCCGCTTAAGGGGTTTTTATTATGCAATCCTTTCCTCCCCCTTGCCAAAAAAGGCTCTTCCCCACTGGAAATAACCGGAACACCCAATTTCATTCTCAATATAATGTGGTAGTGGATCTGTAAAGAAAGAAGGGCTACATGATGGGTATCATTAATGGCAAAATGTATATTGACCGATTGAACCGGCTTAAAAATGAGATTTGGCTTGACGGTGAAAAGATCGAGGGACTTATTTCTGAACATCCCGCATTTAAGGGCCTTCTGGAAACGAAGCGCTCTCTTTATGATTTACAAACGAAACCGGGCATGAAAGACGAGATGACATACAGTCTCCCCGGTAAAAAAGAGCGGGCCGGGCTTTCATACCTGCAGCCGAAAACGAAAGAAGACGTCAAAAGAAGAAGAAAGATGTTCGAGCATTGGGCCAGGCACACGCACGGCATGATGGGACGAAGCCCGGATTACATGAATACCGTGCTGATGAGCTTCGCCTCCTCTGCCGCGCTTTTGAAAGACCGGGAGCATTGTTTTCCGGAGCATGTTCAGGCGCTGTACGAACGCGCTGTCACACAGGATCTTTCTTTTACACACACGTTTATCACCCCTCAGGTGAATCGTTCACAAATGAGCGTAAACGTATCACCAACACCGATCTCCGCAAAAGTCGTCGAAAAAAATGAAAAAGGCCTCGTCATTCACGGCGCCCGGATTTTGGCCACACAAGGCGGCCTGACGGATGAAGTGCTCGTGGTTTCCCTGCCTAAGATGTATTTTGAATCAGATGAAGCGTTCGCTTTTTCCATTCCTTCCAATACAAAGGGCGTAAAATTCATCTGCAGGGAATCTTTCGTACTGGGAAAATCATCATTTGATTATCCGCTCAGCTCAAGATATGAAGAAATGGATTCCATCGTTGTATTCGATAACGTTTTAGTCCCTTGGGAACGCGTATTTTTTTATGATAATTACGAGGCGGCTTATGACTTCAATATGAAAAGCTCTTTTAACGCCTTCGCATTTCATCAAGTCATCACGAGACAAATTGTAAAGACGGAGTTTCTCCTGGGTCTTGCCCAAACGCTTGTCGATGCGATAGATGTCAGCGAGTTTCAGCATATTCAGGCTAAGATGGCTGAAATCATCACCGGTCTGGAAACGATGAAAGCCCTTTTGGAAAAGTCGGAGAATGATGCCGAAACAGATGAATGGGGATATATGCGGCCGAGTGTGACTCCGCTTCGTGTGGTCAGCGCGATCTTCCCTGACATCTACCCGCGCTTCACAGAGATCATTCAGCTGATCGGGGCAAGCGGAATGGTGACTTTGCCGACTGAAAAAGCGTTTCATTCAGACATCAGAGGAGACCTTGACCAATATTTACAGGCAACCGAATTGAATGCTGAGGATCGGGTGAAAGTGTTCCGTCTGGCATGGGATTTGACCATGAGCCCCTTCGGAACAAGACAGACACAATATGAGCGGTACTTCTTCGGTGACCCCGTCCGCTTGGCCAGCCATCTGTACAATAGCTATCCGAAAGAAGAACAGACCGCTGTCATCAAGGACTTCCTGAACATTCATAAATAAAACAAAGCAGAGCCTCATCTCTGCTTATCATAGCTGGATCGGCTGCCGCCGATCCTATTTTTTATTTTGACTGATCACCACCATCGTAATATGCGATAACGCGAAAGAGACAAGCGTGTACACAACGGCCCATCCGATAAACGAGAAATTCAATACGGTAAAAGTGCATATAAGGCAAACGGCCAAAGCGGCAGCCGGCATAATAAACACGTTTTTAAACAGATATGTTCCGGCGACTGACAAGATAATGATACAAAGCGGCAGAACACCGAACGCAAAATCCAATTCATCAATCAACAGATGCACTCCTTTCCCTTTTCTTAATTCGGCCTACCACATCTTATGCCTGAGTACAAAAACAAGTACTTCAAATCCTTTCGCGCTCACGCTGATATTCCCTTCGGTTATTTATTCAAAAAAATGAAAACTTTTCTTAAAGCGTTTACATTTATGGCAGACTGTGATAATTTAAGAAAGCGCTATCATATACAAGTTAATGATTTTTGGATGGAGATGAGGAGAACCAGGAAACCCCGCCCTTTCACGAGGGTGATTTCTGGTTCTTTTTGTTATTTTTAAGGAAAGGAGTCATACATACATCATGATAGACGTTCAGCAAAGGGGAGGATATGATGTTTCAGTTGTTCAAGCCGGCTCCGCATATTGAGAGATTGGATGATTCAAAGACGGATGCGGCCTATAAACGGCTCAGGCTGCAAGTATTTTTGGGGATTTTCATCGGGTATGCCGGGTATTATTTGCTCCGCAAAAACTTTGCCTTCGCTATTCCTTACTTTCAGGAGCAAGGGTTTTCAAAAGGGGAACTTGGCTTGGTGCTTGCGGCCGTATCAATCGCTTACGGCTTCAGCAAATTTATTATGGGGATGGTGTCTGACCGCTGCAACCCGAGATATTTCCTTGCAACGGGTCTGTTTTTGTCAGGTGTCGTAAACATTTTATTTGTTTCCATGCCATGGGTCACATCAAGCGTGACGATTATGTTTATTTTTATGTTTATTAACGGGTGGTTTCAAGGGATGGGCTGGCCGCCTTGCGGACGGACGATGGCTCATTGGTTTTCCATCAGTGAACGCGGCACGAAAATGTCGATATGGAATGTCGCCCATAACATCGGCGGAGGTATTCTCGCCCCGCTCGTGACTCTCGGCATCGCCATGTTTGTTACTTGGAAAAGCGTGTTTTTCTTTCCGGCTATTATCGCCATTGTCATTTCATTTGTCATCGTTCTTCTCGTTCGTGACACGCCGCAATCCTGCGGGCTGCCGCCGATTGAAGAATACCGGAATGACTATCCGAAACATGCGTTTAAAGACCAGGAAAAAGAAATGACGACCAAAGAAATTCTTTTTAAATACGTGCTGAATAATAAATTTCTGTGGTATATCGCATTTGCCAATGTGTTTGTTTATTTCGTGCGGTACGGAGTCGTTGACTGGGCGCCGACTTATTTGACGGAAGCGAAAGGATTCTCTCCTGAAGACTCCAGATGGTCTTATTTCCTTTACGAATATGCGGGAATTCCGGGCACGATTTTGTGCGGCTGGATCAGCGACCGGTTTTTCAAAAGCCGCCGTGCGCCAGCTGGCGTACTGTTCATGGCCGGCGTATTTATCGCTGTATTGGTCTACTGGCTTAACCCTGCCGGTCATCCGCTCATCGACAATATCGCGCTCATCAGCATCGGGTTCTTAATCTATGGACCTGTCATGCTTATCGGGCTTCAGGCCATTGACCTTGCGCCTAAAAAAGCGGCGGGAACGGCAGCCGGTTTAACCGGGTTTTTCGGCTACATCGGAGGCTCGGCTTTCGCCAACGCCATCATGGGTTATGTTGTAGACCGCTTTGACTGGAACGGAGGCTTTATCATGCTTGTCACCTCATGCGCGCTGTCCATCGTCTTCTTGGCTATGACGTGGAATACCGGCAAGCGGGCGGAGCATGTGTAAGAAAACAACATAAAAGATTAATATTTTTGCAGTACAGAATTTACAACGATTTTCTACGCTAGAGACAGATATTGATTTTTTAAGGGGGAAGAAAACATGCGGAAACATAAGTTGTTTGCTTTAGTGTTGCTTTCATTCGGTTTATTATCATTCATCGTCACGCCTGTATCGGCGGCGGGAAAAGGAAACCTTTTGTCTCCTGACAGAATGTTAACCATTGCCCATCGCGGTGCTTCGGGGTATGTCCCGGAGCACACGATCCTTTCTTATGAAACTGCGCAAAAAATGAAGGCAGACTATATTGAATTGGATTTACAAATGACAAAAGACGGCAAGCTGATCGTCATGCATGATGAAAAACTGGACCGCACCACAAACGGACACGGCTGGGTGAAGGACCATACATCAGCCGAGATTCAAAAGCTCGATGCCGGCTCTTGGTTCAATAAAGCCTATCCGGAAAAAGCTAAACCGCAATACGCCGGACTTCACGTTCCCACACTTGATGACGTGTTAAAACGATTCGGCAGACACGCAAATTATTATATTGAAACGAAAGCGCCTGAAACGTATCCGGGTATGGAAGAAAAACTGATCGCTTCACTGAAAAAATACAAATTGGCAGGTAAGCATGCGAAACTTGGACAAGTTATCATTCAGTCTTTCAGCAGGGACAGCCTTCTGAAAATCAAAAAGCTCGATCCAAAACTTCCCGCCGTCCAATTGCTTGAAGCGGATCAGATGACGTCAATGACTGACGCTGATTTAGCGGACATCAAAACCTATGCCGTCGGAATCGGACCGGATTACAAAGCGCTGAACGCTCAAAACGTCCGGAGCATACGCAGCCACGGCCTTCTGCTCCACCCTTATACCGTAAACACGGAAGCGGACATGCGCCGCCTGCTGGATTGGGGCGTAACCGGTGTGTTCACCAACTATGCGGATATATTCCAAAAGGTCAAAAAAGAATACAAATCATAAAGCCAGCATGGGTTCGGAGATGATGCCGAATCCATGTTTTTCCCGATAATGCAAACGCCATCATGAGTTATGTAGCGGGCGGAGCATATTATTAAAAGGCTGAGACTCACCTTAATTGTAAAAAGGTATCACTGTAATGATGAATTACTTGTGATACCTTTTTAAACAAAGGAATATAATTATTTATTTCTATTATCTATTTTCTTTCTTATACTATTAGTAATAGACGATAATACAAGTGATACTAAACCATAGACAACCACCCATCCCCAGAAGGATAGATTAAAAACAGTGAACATTAATATGACTGAAACAACTATACTGACAATCGGCATTATATACACTTTTTTGAAAATATAAGTGAATATAATCGATAAAACGATAATGCAAAGTGGTAAGATACCAAAAGCAAGATCTAGCTCATCCATTATTATTCTCCTTTGTGAATTTAATTTCCCCTTAAGTATACTCACTCAGCTGTCTAGCCATTTATATCTAATCACCCCATACTTCTTTGTTTTTCTTAATCATAAAAAAGTCATATTCAGAAACATGGGTATTGTTAATAATTTTTTCAAGTCCTCTGATAGGAGTAGATTTTAATTTTTTTCCGTTTTTATAAGAGTAAGAATTAATCACATATTTCCCACCCTTGCTTATTTCTAACAAGAAAATTTCAGACTCATCAAAATAAGTGAATTTTGCTTGGTTTTCAAATTTTGTCGATCTATGTAATGGGAGTTTTTTCTTCGGCTTCATACTTTTCAGATCAAAAGTATAAAGTATTGAATTAGCTGCCAAATGATATAAAGTGTCATTTTTCACAAAAAAGTTATTAGTGGAAAGAGGAATTGCCAGTTGAGAAATTTCATCAGGGATATGATAACTGCCTAAAGGATATGCCCCTTTAAACTTATTATGCTTTAAATCAATTTCTGCTACTTTGAATTGTACTTTGTTTGATTTATCCGTTTGGTTATATAGTATAAAAAAGGCTGAGCTTTTTTTAACTATTATTTGTGAATAAACACTCCAATTTTCTTCATTTAATATAGGAATTGTTGTTCCTTTCCCTACTGTAACTTTATCTTTATCTATTTTAACATCCTGGAAAGTCGGTGTTTTGATTGAAGAATCTTCATTTATCACGTAAATATATTCACCGTCATTACCGGTACTTGTATAGAAACCCGGAATAATTTTTTCATGAAATCCATTGCTGTTACCCCATCTGATTAAGCTATTATAATGGTTTTTACCAACTTCTTGATTATTCAAAAAATAAAAGATATTTCCTTTTGTTAAATGACCCGATGACTGCCCATAACTTGTATGTACTTGATGTTGCATCGGGAATTTCTTAAAGCTATCGCCTATCATATATACTTCTTTTTTGTCCTGTCTAACTATGTTTTTTTCATCTTGTGCAATGGTTCCAACCTCAATAGCATCTCCTTTTACAGCTGTTGCTGCTCCTTTTTCATCAATATATACAGTGTAACTCCCATCTTTAGGGTAATCTATTGTTGCTGAATAATATATAGCTGCAATTTTATCATTCAAGAAATTCTTTTCTTTTTCTGTTTCAGTTTGTTTAACATCAGAAATTGAATTAGTATATTTAAATGTTCCGATACATATAAATATACCTATTAATACTATGACCGCAATTATAATAAGCAACTTAATCTTGTTCAAATATTATCTCACTCCTTAAAATAATATGACTCCCTAAATAAACTTAGGGAGTGAAAATAATTCATCAAAATGTTTTAATAGTTTTTGTATAATTGGAATCTCTGATATCTCTTGGATAGACACCCAGACCTTTATCTTTATCCATATCTATACCAGCCTTTAGCTTAAAAGCTGACCATAATAGTTTTGAACAGTTTTTATCACCATAATGACTCGATTTTCTATTTGTTGCAAAATTATATGAATAACCATCCTTCCCAACCCTGCTGTAACCCCAATTTACTGAATTATTTTTTTTAGAACTAGAAACTTTGACATTTTGAATTACAGCGTTTTTTTCGACCTTACGTTTCGAGGAAGCTATTGCACGTACACCTTTTTTAGGGATCGATTCGACAATTTGATTTCCCTTATAATACATACCGACATGTCCATGTGGAAGCCCAAAAGTAGAGGCAGGTGTATAGTAAACATTACCTTTAGAGCTGGATCCTATAATTTTTGGCCCGCTATTCTTGCCCTTTGTGCTCATTTTATTGCTTTTATCTTCTTCTTTATCTAGCTTTTCTTGCTTCTTTAATTCAGTTTTAATTTCCTCTAAGATCTCATTAGATGTTTTATTATCTTGTTTAACTAGATCATTAACAGATTCAATTAATTCTTTTTTCGACAGATTCGGATTCATTTTCAATATGTAGTTTACTGTTTCTGAATTATACGAGTCTACAGCCTTAACACTCGTAAAACCTCCAAACACTAAGGGAGTAACGATGCATAATGTCGCAAAAAATTTTCGCATTTTCATACTTATTACCTCCAACTATTTGTTTATTCTCCTATATTTTAATTTATTATACAATTATTGTAAACACAACTTACGTACTGTATTTTCTCTGCGGTTAATTATTTGCCATGTCTCAAAAACTTTGACTTGGAGTAAAGGAAAACGGAGAAAGTTACGGAGAAGAAAGAAATATAAAAGATTAATAGTTGATAGTTGCCCAACACATCTTTGCATTCATTGTTTAGTATGGAAGACAGTTATTGATAAGACGGAGAAATTATGAGAAAAAAAGAATACTGGCCTTGCTTGTTCTGTCGTTAGGCTTGCTCATTCATCGTCACGTCTGTATCGAGTCAGCATGGGTTCGGAGATGATGCCGAACCCATATTTTTTTGCCCGATCAAAAAACCCTTGCGGGAAATGTCCGCAAGGGTTGTATCAATCATTATTCTTTTCCGGCAGCGGCTTCGGCCTGTCCGCCTTTTAGTTGATCGTTGATTGCTTTGGCGTCTTTCAAATACTCAGTCTTGAATCCGCTCTTCAGCGCCCACGTATAGAAGACAAGGGCAACGATTGCGATCAGCCCCATATCCCAGCCGTACGGAATGATGTTCAGACCGCCGAATTTTTCACTTCCGAGCCATGAAATGGTCATCATGCTGAGCAGATAGACAACCATCCAGACGCCGCCTTTAAAGTTTCTGCGGAATCCTTTCCACTTCGCTTTCGCTTGGTAGTAGAAGTAAATCGGCAGGCCGATCAAAATGATAAACAGCACCTGCCCCGTTAGCGGCCAGCGCGCCCAATACAGCACGAGAGACGCGAACACGAAGCCGAGCGGAGCAACCACGCTGAGGCCTTTCAGACGGAGAGGCCTGTACAAATCCGCCGCCGTCCGCCGCAGCGTCATCACCGTCACAGGACCTGTGATATAAGAAATCAATGTCGCAACGGAAATGATTTCAGCAAGCACGCCCCATCCTCTGAATAAAAACAGAAAGATAAACGATACGATCAGGTTAAAAATCATCGCTTGGCGCGGCACGCCGTACAGCGGATGAAGCTTTCCGAAAATGCTCGGCATATATTTATTTTTTTCCATGCCGTAAATCATGCGGGACGTCGTAGCGGTATAAGTGATACCGGTTCCTGACGGAGATACGAACGCATCTGCATAAAGAATAATGACAAGCCAGTTGATATTCAAGGCGATCGCCAAATCGGCAAATGGAGAGTTAAAGTTCAGGTGACTCCAGCCGTGAACGATCATAGAAGGTTCAACCGCACCGATAAACGCGATTTGCAGCAGGACGTAAATGACGGTTGCGACCAACAGCGAACCGACAACCGCAATCGGAATCGATTTACCGGGATTTTTTGCTTCTCCGGCCATGTTAATCGGGCTTTGAAACCCGTTAAACGCAAAGACGATACCTGATGTGGCCACTGCTGTCAGCACGCTCGCCCAGCCATTCGGCGCAATGCTTGACCCGGATGTGAAATTTCCGCCGTGAAAACCGGTAAACAGCAGCGCTCCGATTGTCAGCCCCGGAATAATGATTTTAAAGATAGTAATCAATGAATTCGCTTTTGAAAATAAGTTAACTGTCCAATAATTCAGTAAAAAGTAAATAATCAGCAATACGGAAGCAAAGCCGAGACCCTCTCCCGTAAGTGTGCCGTTGTGAACGAGATTGCCTGTCCATTTCGCCCACTCCCACGGCCATGAGCTCATATATTGAACGGACGCGACCGCTTCCACCGGAATAACGGAAACAATCGCTATCCAGTTTGCCCATCCTGCGATAAATCCAATAAATGATCCGTGAGAATATTGAGTATATTTTACCATTCCCCCGGCTTCCGGGAACATTGAACCTAATTCACTGTAAGAAAGTGCGATAAACAAAATAACGATCATACCGATAATCCAAGAAATAATTGCGGCAGGTCCCGCAATCTGAGCCGCCCGCCATGCCCCGAATAACCAGCCAGAGCCAATCATTGACCCAAGTCCGACCATCATGAGTGCAAACGTTCCCATTCTGCGATGTAATTGATTCATAAAGTTAACACCTTTCAATTAAAATATGACTCCAGCGCTATCATATATTTATAATATTATTCTGAAAATAGTTTTGTCAATCTTTATCGCATTAAAGCAGGAATCCAAAATTACCCTTTGATGTTTAAACAGCCGTCAAGCGGGAATAACTACTGCAAGCCAGAAATAGAAAGGAGTTTTTATCATGAAACAAAAACTGCTCATTTCAGGACTTGCCGTGTCGACTGTCGGAGTGACTTCCTACCTTCTCAAAGATAAATCAAACCGCCAAAAGGTGAAGGACTTTATCCGCAATATGAAAACATCGCTTTCAGGGAAGCACGATATTGAATCATTTCCCGTCCACAAAGCAGGCAACCCGCATCCCGAAGATATTGAAGATAACAAAATGGTATCCGAAGGCTCCATGTATCCGGTTCAATACTACGATGACAAGAAGAAATAATCTGTTCCCATGCTGCCCGGCCGTATAAACGGCGGCAGCTTTTTTATGCAGACGGCTTCTTATAGATCCGCCAATATTGGCGCGGCCCTTGATCCCGCACGGTAATGCCCAGTTTGGATATTTCCGCTTTCAGTTCTTTCGCATCTGCGGTTTCATCCTGCTTCAGCGCCTTTTCCCTCGCTTTTAAGAGAGCGTTTGCCCCAGGCTCCAAATCCGGCATGTCCGGCACCCACCGTTTGTACTCTTCTTTAAAAGGATCTTCCGTCCCCAGCCAGACATACCCATGCCCGCGAAACGCATCAGCCGCTTTTTCAACCGCCGGCTCAAGCTTTTCCCGAAAAAGCTCCTGCCCTTCAGTCCCCAATAAGACAAGATACTTCCCATCCGTAAACACACCGGAAATGCTGTCTTTCGAAAACACGCTTTCTTCATTATATATGGTTAAGGACACCTCGCTGTCCGTCACGACTGCCACAAGACTTTCTTTAAAAGCTGCCCGCGTCAGCCACACTCCCCCAATTAAGCCGATAACGGCGGTTGCAGCCGCAGCCTTCCATCCGTGAAAAGATGCGATGATTTCCAGCACCCCGTGAAAAGGCAGCCAATCCAATGTAACGGCCCATTTCGCAATGACCGGCAGAAACCAGCCGATGACCAGACCCAATAATGGCGGCACAAGGAAAATCAAAGCTTTCTCAACCGATGACAACTCAAGAACCGTCTGTTTTTTTATTTCGTTCATTTTTCTCCTCCATCTGTATTTGTTACAGCAATCCATTATACAAAGGGTTGGATGATACTGTAAAATGTTTCCGGCACAAAAAAAAGCCTCCGTCAGCGGGAGGCTTTTTAAAACAGCAGTTCATACACTTCATTCAATTCCATCGTACGCTTCTCATCCTGCTCGTTCTCAGCATATTTGATCTCCTTCTCAAGCACCTGATTCAGCGCATCCATTTCCAGATCATTAAGATCCTTCACGAACTCGCCCTCATTTGCATAAGGCTTCACCTGCAGCTTTTTATAAATCCCGCGGCAAACATCATGCTCCAAGTGGTTCGAAAGCGACTCGCGCAAATACCCGAGTGTCGTGTCCATCATGTAAGCCCTCCCTTTTCTTTAGGAATAGCTTCCCGGAAAGAGAGAAAAACTATACATGAAAGCGCGGCTGTTTTAACTCTGTACCTGAATGGAGAAAAATCCGCTGCTTAACGGTGTGTACGGCCCATTCAGCCCCGTTGCGGAGAAAGAGAACGTTCCTGAACTGACATAAGAAAGAGGAACGCTGTAATATTTAATGTAGCCTGTAACGATATTGCCGTTTTTCGTATATTCATCTTCCAGCGCTTTTGCCGTGAGATTTGTAATATTCGTTCCGTTGTTAAACGCCTGAATCGTGTTATTGTTCGGATACCCTTGGAAATATACAGCTAAATACCCCGTTGTGCCCTTCATCGGTTTTGATGCGCTGATTTGGTTCGGGCCGATATTCTCCCATTGATAATTCTGTCCGTCAGACGTCACACCGATAATACGGATTTGTGTTAAAGCAGGAGCAGGCGCCGCAGACGCTGACGGCATCCACAACCCGCTCACAAGCAACAAAACAGCGGCGGCCGCGGCGAATAACATCAAGATTCTCTTTTTCATGTTTCTTCCTCCTCTTGTCATATTTTCATAGAACTCTATTCTATTTTACATGATTCCAAAGGAAAAAGATTACATTCCAAAAAAGAGTCTGGAAAACTTTGTGAACTAGATATGAAACGCTCTGGAAACACCATTGATGATCAGAAAGATGCCGCAGATTCTTAACACGACTCTTGAACTTCTGTCATCTTTACCGAAAAAGGTTTTTCCGAGCCAGCCGATCCATACGTTCATTGCGGCTCCAGCGAGTAATTCTATCATTCCGATGATTTCTGCCATATACAAAGCAGCCATCCTCCTAACTGTGTTTTTTCATATTGCGGTTTATCAAATAGAGTGATAAGGCCAGTGCCGCTGCGCCGGCGGCAAGAAACAGGCTCAAGGGGGCAATCTGCGGGCTGTCTCCGCCATTGTTTTGAAATGCGCCGATCACCCATTTTTCAGGGGTAAGCAACGACAGCGTCCGCATATACTCCGGAGCCGCATCTAAAGTGAAGAAAGCCCCTCCCAATAAACCCGTGACAGCGATAAAAACAGAAGCAAGCGATGTGAATTGCTTTTGGCTCTTCATAAACGGGATCACCGCCATCGTTGCAGCAGTTAGCGCAAATACACAGGCCGCAAGTATCGCTCCCGCAGCAAGAACATGATCGGCAAAACGGATACGCAGCATGAATGTTCCGGCACCGAGAATCACGATAATATGGAGAAGTCCGAAAAGATACGCCGCCGCAAACTTAGAGATTGCATATGCCGTATATGAAACAGGCGCGCTCAGCAATCTGGCATATGTATGATTTTCTTTTTCGTCTATAAATGATCGCAAGCTTTGAACCGCAACGAACCAGATAAACATCACTAAAAATCCGATAAGCCTGTCAGCCGCTTGTCCGCCTGCATAAACGTGCTGGCGGTCAACGCTTACGGCAGAATGGCTTTGGGTATCCTTCAACAGGTCAGCCGCCGCCTGCTTAGCGTCAGTGTGCAGCGTGCGGGACATCACTGCCGCATCGCGGACGATCTTTTTCAGCGTGCCCGCCTGCTGCGCAATCAGCCGCTCTGTCAAAACAGCATCACCCTTTTCTTCATTCTGAATGAATGAAACGTTCAATTCATCTCCGGAAAATAATGTCTCTTCAAAATGAGTTCCGATCAGCAATCCGAAGGAAATATCCTGATGATTAACCTTTGTTTTTAAAACATCCTCCGTGACCTTCGTGACTTTTACATGGCCGGCCGTCTGAATCATGTTCATCAATTGTCCTGAAAAGACGCTCTGATCCTTATCAGCCACATAGACTTCCTTCTGCTGACTGCCATCCGCAGAAAGGGAAAAGAAATATGTGAGAAGGAGCGGGACGGAAATGGTCGTAAAGATCGCAATCCGATTCTGTAACATCAGTTTCAGCTGATGTCTGATCATGAATAACAGCTGCGTCATGAAACAGCCTCCTTCCGCTTAAACACCCAGATGGTCAGACATAAAAACACGGCGCCGATGACGGAGAGCTCTGCCAAATCCGCCGAAATACCGCTCAGGCCGGCATGCTGCGTGACACTTACGTAGCTGTTGATCGCTTTGCCGTTCGGTATCAGCTCCTGCACGATTTTCAAACCGGCAGGCATGCTGTCTTTCGCGATAAAACTTCCGCCTAAAAAACTGAAGCCATACAGAATAGGAGCCGCCATGCTTGAGACGGTCTCGTGGTTTTTTGCAGTAACCCCCCAAAGAAGCACGATACTGCCGATCGCAAATGAATAAACGATCGTAACCAGCAATATTTCAAACAAATTGCCCCATTTCACATGGTACAAGATGCTGCTTGCGATGATGACGGCAGCCATTTGTATAAGGATGGCAAACATGATCCCCAAAAGCTTTCCAGCCACGTACTGGATATGTAATACAGGCATTGATTTGATTCTGAAGAATGTGTGCTGCTGCCTTTCTTCCACTATGCCGTGAATGAGCGCAAAAGCGGTCATGATAGAGAACATGACGACCATCGCGATTGAATAATACTGCATCGCATCAATCGGAGCCGCGTGATGGCCGGCCGACTGTTTCGGAATGGCCACAGCCTGTCCGCGCTCAGCGGAAAGTCCGCTCATTATGCTACCGACTTCCTCCTTTGACAGATGTCCCGACTGTTTCAGCACCGTTTTTTCTTCGCTGCTTTCCATCTTTACTCTGGTGACAAATGAATCGGCCATCATTTCAACAATGTCTCCGTTTACAGAGCCTTGTTGGTCTGAGATGACGTTGATACTTGTTTTTTCATTGTGTTCCGCCGCTCTTGCAAAGCCTTTCGGCACGTATACAAAAACCGAGACTTTGCCGCTTTCGACAAGCTGTTTCCCTGCTTGATAACCGCTTATGTCTTTTACACGGATGAGATCATTTTGTTTCAGAACGTCATTCTTTAATGTGTCTCCCAAAGCACTCTCCGCGTGATCCGCATTATAAAACGCGATTTTAAATGACTTCGCTTTCGAATCGCCGTGAAAAACCGTTCCTAAAATAAAAATCATCAGCGCCGGAAATAGAATCAGTTTTATATAGAAGGACTTTTCTCCGGCCATTAAACGAAAATCTAATAAAATCAGCCTGAGCAATGTTTTCATGACGCCCCCTGTGAATCCCGCAGCGTTTTGCCGGTAAGCCGGAGGAAAATGCTTTCCAGATTGGCTTCCTCGAAATGAATGCCCTTAATGGTGATACCGGTTCTTCTGATATCATCCGCAATATCAAGGATATTCCGCTCTGCCGCGGAAACGAGCATCGAAATGGTCTGATGGCTGACGGCGGCTTCGGAAACACCGGGAATGCGGCGGATTTTTTGTACGGCATCATCATTCAGACCCTCTGCATTCACGATCAGGGTATCAGAGGCTTCCGCTGACTGTTTCAATTCGTCTTTCGTTCCGCAGGCAATGATTGAGCCGCGGGCCATGATCGCCGCTCTTTCACATAGATATTCGACCTCTTCCATGTAATGGCTCGTGTAGATGACGGTCATTCCTTTTTCTTGATTTAACGTCTTAACGGTTTCAAGAATATGGTGTCTGGATTGCGGATCAATTCCGACGGTCGGTTCATCTAAAATGAATAGTTTCGGTTCGTTCATCAGGGCAGCACCGATATTCACCCGTCTTTTCATACCGCCTGAAAATTCAGACACCCTTTGATTTCGCTGTTCCATTAATTCGATGATGTCCAGCACTTCATCGACCCGCTTATCGAGCTCCTTACCGGAAAGTCCGTACAGGCTCCCGAAAAAAGCCAAATTATCCTTTGCGCTTAGCGCTTGATACAAGGCTATTTCCTGCGGGACGATACCCATCACTTTTTTTATGGCCGCAGGCTGTTTTTGTAATGACATTCCATTAATGCAAATTGTTCCGTCCGTCGGTGAGAGCACGGTGCTGATCATTGACACCGTTGTTGATTTACCGGCGCCGTTTGGTCCCAGCAGACCGAATATCTCTCCTTTTTCGACGTGCAGCGATATATGATTGACAGCGGTAAAATCGCCGTACTTCTTTGTCAAATCGGTTAATTCAAGCATTCGTGCAGCACTCCTTGTGTCATGTCTGCACTTATTCTACTCTTGGCGATCCTTGTTTTCTATTCACTTTTGTACTCGATATGAGTATTACTTTCGTCATATGTTTGGTGATGAAAAGAGAGAGGGGGTGAAGCGGGGTTATATCATGTTTTGCAAATATAATGTAAGCTCAGTTCTGTTTGTCACTTCGAGTTTATCGAGGATTCTGGATACATAGTTTTTCACAGTGCCTTCAGTCAGGAATAAGTCTGCAGCAATGCGTTTATTGCTTTTGCCTTCCATAATGTGTTTTGCGACATCAAGCTCTCTCGGCGTGAGAATCTCCGTCAGCTTTGGCTGCGGCTCCTCCTGAACGGCCGGGATGCCGATATGATTCAGCGCTTTTACGACTTGAACCGTAACCTTGGGATTCAGCATCATATTCCCTTCATAAACGGCCTGAAGAGAGGCAATGATTTCTTCTGAATCAGCATCTTTCAAGATATAGCCGTCAGCCCCGCTTTTCAGCCCGGCAAAAATATAGTGATCATCCTCAAACGTTGTCAGAATGATGACTTTTACGGACGGATAGCTGGCTTTTACCGCTTTTGTCGCTTCGATTCCGTCCATGCCGGGCATTCTGATATCCATCAAAATCACATCGGTTTCGGTTTGCGGAAGCAGCTGCAGAACTTCTTCGCCGGAAGAAGCTTCTCCCGATACTTGAATTCCTTCGTGAAGGCTCAGAATCATTTTGAGCCCCTCCCTGACAATGGATTGGTCGTCTGCGATCATGACATTCACTAGATCATTCCTCCTTGCACGGTATCCTTATTTTCACGTCAAAACCCGTTTCATTTCCGGAAGAGAAAACAGCTTCTCCGCCAAGCGCGGCCGCTCTTTTTTCAATTCCTTTCAGACCATTTGATTTTATGATCGTTCCGCACGCTGAGCCGTTATTATGAATATGCGCCAATATCATGTTCAGGTCCTTTTTCATCCGGACAGAAACATATGACGCATGTCCGTGCTTCACCGCGTTCGTAATCGTTTCCTGGACGGTTTGATAAAGACAGTGCTTCACATCAGGCTGCGCCGCTTCTATGGCCTCGTCCATCTCTAGCTCGAAGTGTATCCCTCCCGCCTCTTGAAAATGGCTGAAAATGTCACGGAGCGCTTGTTCAAATCCCCGCCCCGGCAAAGAACCCTGCAACAGCATCACGGCCTGGCGAAGCTTTAAAATCGATTCTTTCGTAAGATCATGCGCCTTATGAATGATCTGCTTTACTTTTTCCGGCTGATGCCCGGCTGTCTTCCCGGCAAACTCTAAATTCATTTTCAGAGCAGCGAGATAATGACCTAAAGAATCATGCAACTCCTGCGCAATTCTTGTTCTTTCTTTCGTAACCGCCAGTTCTTCAATGCGTTCTGAGTATTCCTTCAGTGTGGCGTTGGCCGTCTTCAGCTCTCGATTCAGCGATTCAACCTTTGACTTCTCCTTCAGATTCTTCCGGTATAAATAAATCACCGTAAACATGATGAAGTAAGGGAGCACGATATCACTGACACCCGCTCCGGAGGCGTATAAAGCGGCGGCAAATGCGGCGGCGTTCATCGTTAACAAAACAGCCGAAATCTGCTTATCAGTAATAAGCACCTCCACCAATAAAAGCACCATTATTGCCTGTGTCCCCGTACAATAGACATTGTACAGCAGAACTCCCGCCATGACGCTGCTCAGGAGAAAAGATCCGTGATAGATGGCGGACCGTCTCTTCATATATATCGGCCGCAGACAGTCATTCGCCGCAAGCAGCATCACGAGTACAGACAAAAAAACCTTCAGCTCCCCCCGGCCGGGAGGAAGCTGAAGAATCGCATGAAAAATTGATAGTAACGCAAAGCCCCTGATCAGTAACTTCGTATGTGCAATCTTCATCGTATTCTCCTTACAGATGGGCGGCGGCTTTTCGCTCCACGTTCAGCAGATCATACAGCTCATCAAGCGAATGAATTTCATGCGTCGGAATGACCCCGGAATCATTTATTTTCTTTCCGGGATTAAACCAGCATGTATCAATTCCCGCCATCTGACCGCCTTTTATGTCCGCGCTCAGTGAATCGCCGATAATAAGCCCGCGCTCGGCAGCAAAACCGGGAATTCTCGCAAATACATAATCAAAGTATTCCTTCATCGGCTTTTGAAAACCCGTATCCTCAGATACAAACACATCTTTAAAAAACGGATAAAGACCGGAATCACCCAGCCGCTTATATTGTGATCTTGATACACCGTTCGTCACGATGTATAAATCAAATAAAGGACTCAGCTTTTCAATCAGCTCATAAGCCCCGTCTATCATCTGGTGTCCTTCTTCTAAGTATCGGCGGTACGCCTCATTCATCAGCACGCCGTCCGCCTCGAGGCCGTATTCTTTAAACAAAAGGGCAAACCGTGTATTCACCACTTCATCGCGGGTCATGTCCCCCTCTTCAAACGCCTTCCACAACCCTTGATTTAACGCTTTATAACGGGCTTCCACCTCTGCCGTCAGTTCCAGCTTTGAACCTTGAAACAATTTTTGAAGAGCATCGGTTTCTGAAGCGGTAAAATCCAGCAGCGTATTGTCTATATCAAATAATAACGTACGGTAGTGACTCATCGATGTTTCCCCCGGTTCTGCTTTTTTTAACCAGTATACCACTCGCGGACAAGCCGAAAAAGACACCCCTTTAAGAGAGGTGTCTTTTTGAATTATACAGCGTCTTCTATTTTCGAGTCTTCATCAGACATGCGCTTGCCGATGCCGAACGCATAATAGCTGATCGTCACAATCGCCATAAAAATCACCCCGACGACCAAAGATATCCGCGTCTCTTTGTTAAACCACATGCCGGCCAATACCATGATTAAGAAAGCAATCGTCAAATAGTTGGTAAACGGCGCAAAAGGCATTTTAAACGGGTGCTGATCAAGCTCAGCGCCCTTCGCTCGTCTGAAACCGAGATGGCTGATTAAGATAACAAACCACGGAATCATTCCCGGCAGCACACTCGCGCTGTAGACATAGACAAATATTTTCGGAGGCGCGATGTAGTTCAGCACGACACCGATCACAAGGCCGATTAATACCGCAAGCGTACCGAATATCGGCACACCGCTCGATGAAACTTTCTTAAAGAATTTCGGCGCCTGTCCGTTCACGCCCAATGTATAAAGCATGCGTCCCGCACTGAAAATCCCGCTGTTGCAGCCGGACATCGCAGCGGTAATCACAACAAAGTTAATCAAACCGGCCGCCGCCGTAATCCCGACTTTCGCAAATGTCGAAACAAACGGACTGCCGAGTGAGTGAAGCTCATTCCACGGATATACGGTAACGATTACGAAAATCGCACCGATGTAGAAAATCAAAATCCGCCAGATAATGCTCTGAATCGCGCTTCGCAGCGTTTTTTGCGGATCTTTCGCTTCTCCTGCCGTAATCCCGATCAGCTCAACCCCTTGATAGGCCGCAACAACCAAAGACAAAGCAAAGAAAAACCCGGTAAAACCATTTGTAAAGAAACCGCCGTGCGACCATAAATTAGATAATCCGATCGCATGACCCCCGTTGCCGAAACCGAAGAAAATAATGCCGATACCCGCAACAATCATCAGAATAATGGTGACGATTTTGATCATGGCAAACCAAAATTCAAACTCACCGAAAGATTTTACCGAAATCAAATTCGCCGCACCGAGTATGGCCATGGCGATAAGGCCGGGAATCCATGCCGGCAGATCAGGAAACCAATATTTCATATACGAACCGACGGCAATAATTTCAGACATCCCGACGATCACCCATTGAAACCAGTTGCTCCACGCCGTCATATAGCCGGCTAACGGATGTATATACTTATGGCCGAATGTCGCAAACGACCCTGTACTCGGCTCTACATAAAGCATTTCGCCCATCGCACGCATGATAAAAAAGATAAAGATACCCGAGATCGCATAAGCCAGCAGAACAGACGGCCCTGTCCATCCAATCGTGCTGGATGACCCCATGAATAAACCGACACCGATCGTGCCGCCCAGCGCAATCATCTGTATATGACGCGCGCCTAAGCCTCTCTTTAATTCCTTGTTTGCCACTTCGCTTCCTCCTCTTAACAGCTCTGATATATGTGAAATAATGAAGCAGAAGGCGCATCTGTTGAACCTAACTCAATCTTCATTTCCCGCAATATTAGAAATATTCTATCTTCCTATTGTTATATAGTCTCCAATTTCCTTATTCCATCATAATAAATTTTCGTGGAAAACACAATTGTTTTTTTCAGGTAAACACCCTGCACCCTAGACCGAGAGACTCAAAATAAAGCGCTTTCATTTTTACTAAATTAAGAATATTAAGATAATAAATACCGCAGCTTCCGAGAAACAGTATTTCCCGGGAGAAAAGGTTCCACCCCCCTATTCTATAAATATTGCTAAGCAGAATGGCGTAAAGCCTTACTCTCTATCATTCTCCCTCTCATACGCCATCATCCTGCTTACCCCGGCAAAAATCATTCACTAATCGATAAATGCCTCATTCAGCCGCAGCAAAAGCCTGCCGAACATTTCTTTCTCCTCGCCGGACCAATCATCAAGCATGCGATGATACCGCTCAAGACGCATCTTTTTATCAGCTTTTAGCCTCTGTTTGCCAAGCTTCGTAATCGCAAACAGACTGACCCGCCCGTCAGAAGGATCGGAGAAGCGCTGGATCAGCTCCTTCGTTTCCAAGGCCGCGGCCTGTCGAGACAACGTAGATATATCCAGTTTAAAGGATTCGGCCAATTCCTTCACACGCGCCGGCCCAAATTCATCAAGCTGCCGTAATAACAAATACGCAGCTCTTTCCAGATGTCCGATTTTGCGGTCGGAGTTATCGAGATAAACAGCCCTCCTGATAAAAGTGGTGAGCTCATATTCAATTAATTCAATCGGATCTTGTTTTGACAAACGCCTCACTCCTTACATTGACAACAGCAACATTAGTTGTATAATACAAACATATGCACATTTACTCAGAAAACATATAGAAAGATTTTGCATACATATATTTGTATAGTACAAATATATGTGCCGAAAGTAAAGAAACTTATCGAAGCAACAAGAAAGGGGGAAGCTGCTCTTCTCCAAAGAACAGCATCGTTGTGAAAATCATACGCATCATACTGCAAATCATTATTTTATTCGCATTTTCCTTTATCGGGGGAGCCGTTCAGCAGCTCTTCCACCTGCCCATTCCCGGCAGTATCATCGGTTTAATCCTGCTCATCATATGTTTATCGGTTAAGATCATTCCCGCCAAAATGATTGAAGACGGAGCCGGATTTTTGCTGTCTTTTCTTCCGCTGCTATTCATTCCGGCCATGACGGGCGTCATCAATTATCCGTCACTGTTTTCCACAAGCGGGGCGGCCCTGTTTTTAATCGTCGTGCTGAGCACCATCGTCACAATGATCGCCGCAGGGTACGCGAGCCAGCTGTTAGAGCATAAAGCCAATCAGAGAAAGGAGAAAAAGAAGTGCAGCAAGCATGTATCGCAATCCTTATAATTTTGTTCACGGCCGCCGCCTATCTGGCCATGGTGAAATTATATGTGCGCTTTCCATATCCCTTTCTCATACCCGTGTTGACGACTACGATTTTCATTATTGCCGTGCTGCTTGTTTTTCATATTCCGTATAAAGAGTATATGGTCGGCGGACAATGGATCAATTCACTGCTCGGCCCCGCCGTGGTAGCTTTGGCATACCCGCTTTATAAGCAGCGCCGGGTATTAATCAAGTATATGTTTCCGATTATCGGCGGCGTATTGGCCGGTTTATTCTCCGGAATGGTCAGCGGCCTGTTATTTGCAGAGCTGTTCGGCATCAGCCGGAGTTTGATTTTGTCTATCATCCCAAAATCAATCACGACTCCCGTCGCCATTCAGATCGCGTCCGGCATCGGCGGTGTTCCTTCCATGACAGTCGTGTTCGTCATGATCGCAGGGTTTTCCGGCGTCATCTTAGGGCCGCTGCTTCTCAAGTGGATCCGCATCCGCAGCTCACTCGGGAAAGGAATTGCATTTGGGAGCGCCTCCCATGCGCTCGGCACCTCAAAAGCAATGGAATACGGAGAATTAACGGTCTCCATGAGTTCTGTCTCCATGACGCTCTGCGCCGTGTTAGGGTCGGTCTTCGGCCCTGTCGTAGCATGGATGTTTCAAATTTAAAGCTGGCGGTTCTCCGCCAGCTTTTTTATATGCAGATTATCTCATTTTCTTCCAATATAGATGTTTCATTTGTAAGAAGAATGGTAAAGTAGAAAACAAGGAGGGATTTAAGATGACTGCAGCAATTCCGCAAAAGAAACTGCTGGATGGGACAAGCATTCCCGCGATCGGCTTCGGTACATACGCTCTTCATGGAAACAACGGCGTTCATGCCGTTACCAGCGCCATTGATATCGGCTATCGTCTGATTGACACCGCTTATAACTATGAAAATGAAGGGGCGGTCGGAGAAGCTATCAAGAGAAGCTCTGTTCCGAGAGAGCAGCTATACGTGACGTCCAAGCTTCCGGGACGCTACCATGAATATGACAAAGCTGTACAAACCATTCAAGAATCTTTATACCGCGCCGGTCTGGATTACTATGACCTGTATCTCGTCCATTGGCCGAATCCGAAACAAGACCGCTACACAGAAGCATGGCAGGCACTGATTGATGCGAAAAAATGGGGCCTGATCCGCTCCATCGGCGTCTGCAATTTCCTGCCTGAGCATATCGAACGGCTCGAACGTGAAACCGGCGTAAAGCCAGGCATCAACCAAATTGAACTGCATCCCGCTTTTAATCAGCAGCAGCAGCGGCAATGGCATGAAGAACAGGGCATCGTGACTGAATCATGGAGTCCGTTAGCCCGCGCCGGTGAAGTATTGAACGATCAAAAACTCGGACAGATTGCGGACAAATACGGCAAAACCATTTCTCAAGTCATTTTACGCTGGCATATCCAGCTGGGCGCCATCCCGATTCCAAAATCAGCCTCCCCAGAGCGCCAGCTTGAAAACATCTCTGTTTTTGATTTCTCCCTTGATGAAAACGACATGAAACTTATCGATTCGCTTACCCGCCCGGACGGACGCATAAACGGCCAAGACCCGGCGGAGTATGAGGAGTTTTAAGCAAGCACATAAAGAAAGCTGACGGCATCATTCGTCAGCTTTTTTCTCATTTTATATACGCACACCCAGCTCCCGTTTCCATTCAGAAAGCCAATCCGTATCCCCAGATCCGTATTGCCTGCTTTGGCCGGCATCACGCAGAGATCCGTCTTTGTAATCAATGGACAGCACCAAATCAGGAATGGCATCATAACCCGTTCTCGCCAGCTTCGTAAGCGCCTGTCCGTAATGGGCAGCCGCTTCTGCCGCCGTATGTTTCAGTAAAGGATCTTGCTGCAGCGCTTCCTTATAAACCTCTAAAAGGTCGCGGCCGTCTTCTGTGACGAACTTCCCACCCACAGTCTGCAAGTCTTTCAGATGATAGCCGGTCACCTCATACATTTCCCGAACGACTTGATATTTCTCATACGCTTCCGGCGTAAACTGCGAGGAGTCATCACTCCGGCTGCGAATGATGTGCGCAAACAGCTCTTTGCTGTTTTCCCCGGAGTTTAAGACAGCTTCGATCTGCTGAGTGAGCTCTTTATCGTCAGTCCCGCTCACTTTTAACAGATAATCAATCGGTGATATCGTAAATGTAAGATTCGCGCCCTCCGGAATCTGAATATGATTCCGATGAAAAAGCACACCGATTTGCTGATTGACCTGCCCTCTCTGAAACACCTTTTCGTTTTCTCCTTGAATTTCTCCATTGAGTGTTTCACCCCGAAACGCAGCATCACGGAAATCATAGCTTTGGGCTTTCCCCTTAAACAGCCATTCCGTTTCATTATGATAAGCGGCCTGACGCTCTGTTTCTGTTAAATCACTCCTGAAATAAGGTGAATCGGGACGCTGGTATTTGTCCTTAATAAAACGTAAAGGATCTGATTTTCGTTTATTGATTTCATTGATACGGCTGTATTTCTCATCAAGAATCCTGCTTGCAATATCACTCTCAGACTCATACGGATTATCAGCGGCTATTACTGTCTCATTCCCATTATCCGTAATCGTTTTCTGATTTGCGGATTGATATAAACGGGACAGGCTGCTCCCTTTCTCAGTGACACCGCTCCTTGAATAATTCACCTGGCTCAGATCGCGGGTCCCGCCTGATTGGATCAATAAGCGGTCCGGCCTTTTTGCCGCATCTTTCACATTTGTTTTAGAAGAATTTTGCTGAAGCACTTGCTGAGCCATTATTTGATTTTTTATATAACGAGCGTTTAGGCGCATGTTTTTAACCTCCGCTTGAGATGATGTTCTAGTGTTTTTATCGGCTGTTTCCCAGTTGATTTTAACCTTAAATAACAAATGTTTACATAATAGTCGTTTTTATATATGATGAAGTAAAAAGGGGGATTTTTCCATGAAAAAGTATATATCTATTCTATTTGTCACTGCAATCGTATTATCAGGCGTATTGTTTGCACCTTCAGCTTCAGCCTCTGCGTTTCAAGTAAGCACTATTACAGGAAATCACTCATTTGAAACTGCCAATCCAGTAGGCTACTGGAAATATAAAAATATTGATACAGCCGTATTGCCGGAAGGGGAAAAAGAATCGTACTTCACTTTCACTGCCAATAAGGGAGAAAGACTCTATGTCAGGAGCTCAACAAGAAGTGAATACAAGGGAATGAGCATTGAAATTTACAATAAAAATAAAGTGCTGGTCAGTAAAGGCACAGAAGTGATAAACCCTGATACGCTGCTTCCTTTTATCTATGCCATTACAGATGCGAAAGAAAATAACGAGACGTTCTACGTGAAAGTGTCCCGCGGCTCATACACTGACGATATATACTTTACACTCTCCATTTACGATCGAATCAAAGCCGGAAGCGAGACCTTCGCATTCAGCGGCACAGCTGAAAATAAAGGAAATACAAGCCTCAGTCCGAACGGATCGGATTCAACCGTTCTCAGGCTCGACTTAACCAAACAGATAAGCATTCCAAAAGACGCCATAGTGAAAAGAATCAGCACCACCGCGACTCAAATACCAAGTCAAGGAAACACAAAACACAACATAATGTCTGAAGAAAATAAAGTGTGGCACCGCGCACTCGCAAACAGCTCCACTCAAGGAAATTACGGTATCACACAGGATGATAACCTCTCAGTCTCAAGCATCTGGAATTTTAAATTCAACACACTTGCAACAGCAAAATCGACTATGAAAAATGTGAAATTGAAGATAGATTATGAGTACGATGTGACATCACAATATTAATGAGAAGAAAAGCCGCCCATTATGCGGGCGGCTTTCTGCTTGGAGTTTAAGTAAATTTATGAGCCTGTGCCATGCCTTATCCTGTTGTGAATTCTTTTTTATGATAGATAGCTGCGGCAATGAAAAATGAAACGAGATATAAGATAACGCCGATCATGAGATATATAATCGGGACATATAAAGAAGGATCTATGTGCAAAAATGACGGCGATAATTGTTCTGCTACGTAACCAACGACACTTTGCAATCCAAAGGTAGCAAAAAGTCCCCCCATTGCACCTCCAATTACAATAGCATCAGACTTTTCCGGGCCTATCATGTAGAGAAGAGGATAAACGATTGCACCGGCAAAGAGCACGATGAACGTTCCAAAAGAGACAATATTCAATATGCCGTCAATTTGTTCATCAGAACCCAGACTGTATACAAAGAAGATACCATAAGATATTACAGCTCCGATCACAACAACCAAAAGATAGAAGACATAGTGGCTTTGAACAATATTTGTTCTGCTGACCGGTAAAGTCAGCACATACTTGTCATAGCCAGACTTACTCTCATACTTTATAACCTCAAGTGCGGGCATGACGACAAACAAAATAATCAGCATAGCAACAAAACGATGCATTGAAGCCTCTCCAAAATAAAAGATGACTGCTGATACCAATATGGCCAACCCCGTGTATGCAAAGAAACTTCGATAAACTAAGTAATAGTTAGTCAATAACAGACCTCTCATGTTTTTCACTCCTCGTTAAAAAGACACTGATTTCTTCTATTGAAATGGTTTTGGCCGTTACGCCATTCGGCAATTTCTGTCGATCCGATACAAGCACACTCCAATAAGATCCATGGCTCCTTTTTGCAAGAATGATATCTTCGTTGAGCTCAGCCAATTGACCTTCATCAACATCTATAACAGTATAGCTTTCAAGAACCTTATCTTTCTCTTCATTTAATAAAATCTCGCCATCTTTCATAATAATGATATGGCTTGCTATCTTCTCAACATCAGACATAATATGTGATGAAAGTAAAATACCGCCGTTGCATTTACTCACAAAGCTTTTTAATTCATTTAACAGATCATCTCTTGAAGAGGGATCAAGCCCTCCCGTTGCTTCATCCAGGATTAATAATTTCGCGTTATGCGACAAAGCAACAGCTACGGATAACTTCATTGACATGCCGCGCGAGAATGCATTTACTTTTTTATCCATAGGTAAAGAGAAAGATTGAACCAACCGATAAAAATTGTCTTGGTCCCAAGCACCGAATAGTTTTTTAAATACATGATTCAGCTGCTTTATCGTAAGATGCGCGGGCAGATTCATCGCATCAAATGCGACCCCTATATCTTCTTTGAACTTTATATGTTTATCCAGATTCTCCTCACCAAAGATTTTCACTTTTCCTCTATCTTGAGAGATTAACCCTAATATCGTTTTAAATGTTGTTGATTTGCCTGCGCCGTTATCACCGATAAAACCGACAATGGACCCGGCAGGCACATTGAATGTAACATCCTTTAAAACAGCTTTATGACCAAAAGATTTGCTGAGGTTTCTGACTTCTAAAAGATTTGACATCATTCCACTCCTATCACTGTTGTCAGGACTTTTTTAAGAATTGAACCGGATTATTGAAAAAATATTGTGATTTTTATATCTGGTCGAAGAATTCATAATGAAGCAAGAGTCGGCAAATACAAAAGAGATTTTAAAGTCTTAAGCATAATGTGGAAGTGCAATCGATTGATTACGTTTATATAATGGAAATTCATGATGAAAAATTGCTGGAGGTGATGACTTTCCGATGAGGCATACACAAAAACGATTTACTAATGATTACATTTATGGATGTTAACTGAAATGCATCTCGTATTATAAAGCAGGTGTTATTCCTTTTCAATATTAAACGGGGATTTCTTTAAAATCGCAAAGAGTAGGGTTTTCTCATTTCCACATTAAAAAACCCCTCTGGCTAATAACCAAAGGGGTTAAATATATTATTCCACAGTCACACTCTTCGCAAGGTTGCGCGGTTTATCAACATCACAGCCGCGGTGCAGTGCCGCGTAGTAAGCGATCAGCTGCAATGGCACAACAGAAACCAGCGGAGCAAGCGCAGGGTTGACTTCCGGCAGGATGAATCTGTCGTCTGCGTCTTCTAAGCCTTTCAGCGAGATGATGCAAGTGTTGGCGCCGCGGGCTGCGACTTCCTTCACGTTTCCGCGGATGCTCAGGTTGACGTGTTCTTGTGTCGCCAGTGCGAAGACCGGTGTTCCTTCTTCGATCAGGGCGATTGTTCCGTGCTTCAGCTCGCCTCCGGCGAAGCCTTCCGCCTGAATGTAAGAAATCTCTTTCAGCTTCAGGGCGCCTTCGACACATACGAAGTAGTCGAGGCCGCGGCCGATGAAGAAAGCGTTTCTTGAAACAGTCAGGTACTCACGCGCGATCATTTCCATTTCGTCCTTCTGGTCGCAGAGGGCTTCCATGGCATTTGCCGCGATACCTAATTCTTTGACTAAATCAAAGCCGATATCAACGCCGTTGCGTTCTGCCGCAACTGATGCAAGGATCGCAAGCACGGCGATCTGAGCCGTATACGCTTTTGTTGATGCAACCGCGATCTCAGGGCCGGCATGCAGAAGCAATGTGTAATCCGCTTCACGGGAAAGCGTGGATCCCGGAACGTTTGTAATTGTCAGCGCTTTGTGGCCCAGCGCTTTGACTTGAACAAGCACGGCACGGCTGTCCGCTGTTTCTCCGCTTTGAGAAAGGAAGATAAAGAGCGGTTTCTTAGACAGAAGCGGCATGTTGTAAGAGAATTCACTCGCTACATGCACTTCAACCGGGACGTTTGCCCACATTTCAATATATTGTTTCCCGACAAGACCGGCATGGTAGCTCGTTCCGCAAGCCACGATATAAATGCGGTCCGCTTCCGCCACGGCGTCAGCGACATCGCCGGCCACAGCCAGTCTGCCATTTTCGTCCTGATACATTTGGATGATTTTGCGCATAACAAGCGGCTGCTCATCCGTTTCTTTTAACATGTAGTGAGGGTATGTGCCTTTTTCGATATCACTGGCGTCAAGCTCAGCGATATAAGACGCACGTGTCATGACTTCACCGTCAAGGTTTTTAATCACGGTTTCGTCTTTTGTCACGATCACCATTTCTTTATCCAAAAGCTCAACGTATTCATTCGTTACTTGAAGCATAGCCATCGCGTCAGATGCCACGACGTTAAACGTATCTCCAAGACCGATTAACAGAGGGCTTTTGTTTTTTGCAACGAAAATGGTGTCTGTGTTTTCGCCGTCAAATAATGCAATCGCGTAAGAGCCTTTTAACAGAGTGAGTGTTTTTCGGAACGCTTCTTCTGTATTAAGACCTCCCGCCACAAATTGCTCGATCATTTGAACGATGACTTCAGTGTCCGTGTCGCTTTTCAGTTCAACGTTTTCAAGATATTCGCGCTTCAGCTGAACATAGTTCTCGATCACACCGTTGTGAACAAGTGTAAAGCGGCCGAGTGCGCTTTGATGCGGGTGAGCGTTCAGGAAGCTTGGTTCGCCGTGAGTCGCCCAGCGTGTATGGCCGATTCCCGCTTGAGATTCAACCGCAGGATCCACCACTTCACGAAGGTCGGCAATGCGGCCTTTCTCTTTATACACATGCACGCCCTGCTCGTTCGCCACAGCGATACCGGCAGAGTCATAGCCGCGGTACTCAAGCTTCTCTAATCCTTTTAACAAAATCTCTTTCGCATCAAGCTGACCGATATAACCTACAATTCCACACATTTTTTCTTCCTCCTAAAGGTGTAAAAGGAGACGAAGAAAGCCGAATTACAAGGGGACTTTCAATCGTCCCCTCCCACATGTTTTTTTGGAAGATCATGTGATTTCCCTTTGTTCGGAGAGTCGCCCCTCCGGTTTGAAGAAATCCTTACGGCTGTGATCTAAATGAATCAGCCGGGAGGCATCCGCCGAAAATTCGATAACCTCCATCCTCGTCAACTAAGCCGTTTTTCGGGCGCTTAGTTCGGGCGCTGTAATTATAAAAGATGCAAACAATTCCGCCTTCCCTGTAAGTGAAAAACAAAGGCCGGACAAGCTTGATTTTACAGCATGTGCCAAGGACGGTCAATTATTTTTTGCCGCCCCGGCATCATGTTTACTATCATATTATGCTGGTCGCACTTGTCTTGTTCGCTCTCTGTTTATAAACTTCGTTACTCCGCTCCCATTTCTGTCCGCACGACATCCACGATTTTTGTGACATATTCGTCACAAAGCTCTTTTGTTCTCGCTTCCGCCATCACGCGGACGAGCGGCTCGGTGCCTGACGGACGCACTAATATCCGGCCGTCTCCGTTCATTTCTTTTTCCACTTCAGAAATAACGGCCTTCACCTTAGCGTTTTCTTCCACCTTATATTTATCCGTCACTTTCACATTTACTAAAAGCTGCGGGAATTTTTTCATTTCAGCCGCAAGCTCTGAAAGGGTTTTGCCGGACGCCTTCAGCGTATTCACAAGCATGATCGCGGACAAAAGACCGTCACCGGTAGTGTTGTAATCAAGGAAAATAAGGTGCCCTGACTGCTCGCCGCCGACATTATAGCCGTCTTTTTTCATCGCTTCTACGACATAGCGGTCTCCGACTGCCGTTTGAACGCTTTTGATTTCTTCTTTTTCAAGCGCTTTGTAGAAACCGAGGTTGCTCATCACGGTTGATACGACGGTATCATCTTTGAGACGGCCCTCTGATTTCAAATACTTCGCGCATATGTACATGATCTGATCGCCGTCGACAATGTTTCCTTTTTCATCAACGGCAATGAGGCGGTCGCCGTCGCCGTCAAATGCAAGACCGATGTCGGCGTTTTTTTCTTTGACGAAAGCACTCAGCGCTTCCGGATGTGTAGAACCGACGCCGTCATTAATATTTAATCCGTTCGGAGACGTTCCCATTGTAGACACGTCAGCATCAAGATCGGCAAAAAGGTGAGTCGCAATGGAAGATGTCGCACCATGGGCGCAGTCAAGCGCTACATGAATACCCGTGAAATCTTCGTCTGCCGTCTGCTTTAAAAATTGCAGATATTTTTGAACACCTTCGAAATAATCGTTCACAAGCCCGAGATCCGCGCCTGTCGGTCTCGGCAGCTTATCTTCCGGTTCATCCATGAGACGTTCAATCTCGGCCTCCTGCTCATCAGAAAGCTTAAAGCCGTCTCCTCCGAAAAATTTAATTCCGTTATCCTGTACGGGATTGTGAGAAGCGGAAATCATGACGCCCGCCTCAGCATCCATGGCTTTCGTTAAATAGGATACCCCCGGTGTAGAAATGACGCCGAGGCGCATCACTTCAGCTCCGATCGATAAAAGTCCGGCGACAAGGGCTCCCTCCAGCATATGTCCGGAGATGCGTGTATCACGGCCGATCAGCACTTTCGGGCGCTGTTTATCTTTGGTCAGGACATAACCGCCAAAACGCCCCACTTTAAAGGCCAGCTCTGGCGTAAGCTCGCTGTTGGCAACACCTCTTACACCATCTGTTCCAAAATACTTGCCCATTTTGTATCGCTCCTTTTTCATTCTGTTGAAGATGAATCAGCGCTTGATCCGCCTTCATCCTGGTCTTGATTTTGATCCTGGTTTTGACTTTTATTCTGATCGCTGTCAGTGTCGTCTTCCCGGTTCTTGTTCTTGTCTTTGTCTGCGTCTCCGCTTGTGCCGTCATTATTGCCGGAATCGGCGGAGCCGCCGTTATTTTTATTTGAACTTGTGTTTTTCTTAGAAGTCAGCTTGATTTTAGCCGTGTCTTTGGACAGGGACCATGTGATGTTTTGCGGTCCGTTTACTGCAAGCTTTACAGAATGCTCTCCGTCATCTAAGTCTGAGACATTGGCGTACAGTTCAATATCCGACTTTTTCAGCGCCTTAATGTTGGCCGGAGAGCCTTTGGCCGTAATATTTATCGCCCGCGATTCTGGGTCGAGAAACTCAATCTGCTGCGAGCCTCCCAATCCGACCGTCTTGATTGCGACATTGTCAAAATCCTTTTTGTCTTCACTGTCCACCTTAACATGAAGCGTAATTTTCCCCGGTGATACCTTTGTCACACCCTTAGGAAGCGGGATGTCGGCATCTATATCCGTATCTTTATCAATTTTGCCTAAATCAAGAGATACGCCGTCGATAAACTCAAGTGAATCCAGTACGTCCTGCGGGCCGTAAACCGTCACCTCACTCGGATTCGAGTCAATGCTTGCAATGCTCACCCCGTCAGGAAGACTTCCCTTCCTTTCGATTTTGAAAGGGAGCTTTTTGCTCGGACTGGCCACGGGAACCGTCACTTTGATGACTGACGGTTCAACATCAACAGGAAGTGCGTTGCCGTCTTTGTCATAGACGGTCACCTTCACTTCCTTATCAATGGTTTCATTTGCATTTTCTAGGTTCACGGATGCTTTGACAAGCGAAATGTTGTCAATCACATTTTTCGAACCCGTAATCTGTACGTTTTTCGGGCTGATGATCGGCTGCTGGGGCGTATACCCCTTTTTCATTTTGCTTTTATTGTAGTATTCAACTTCAACCGGAAAACTCTCAGCCGTTTTTTCCTGAATCGTAACCGTCGTGACTGACGGGTTAATGGATATCGTCAGTCCGTCCGATACATTTTTCGCCTTCAATTCGACCTTATGAGTCCCGGTCTTCAGCTTGTTCATATCGGCATATATCTCAAAATTCTTCGTCTGTCTCGCCTTTTTCACCGCGCTTGTCGATCCTTTAATTGTGACATTTACGGTCTGAGGCACGCCGGTGACCACGTAATTCGCTTCATCATAATATGCTTTTACAGGAATATCAGTAAGCGTAGCCTCGTCAGTCGTTGATGTCGGAAAAAAGGATTCCCCCGGCTTTTTCGGAGTCGGCGCCTGGTTGTTGTTAACCGCAACATAAAGCAGGAGCGCAAAGAGCAATGCAATGATCTTTACAGCCCAGCGGTTGTTTAAGAATTTATCCATTTTTCTTGCCCCTCCAGTACCAGCGGTTAGAAGAAGTATCTCTGGCGTTTTTCTTAAACTCAGCTTCAAGCATTTCTTTCAGTGCTTCTTCCGTCAATTCTCTGTGAAGGTCTCCGTTTTTGGCCACGCTGATGGCGCCCGTCTCTTCAGATACGATAATGGTTAAGCTGTCCGTCACTTCACTGATGCCGACAGCCGCTCTGTGCCGCGTCCCCAGCTCCTTTGAAATAAACGGGCTTTCAGAAAGCGGCAGATAACAGGCAGCCGCCGCGATCTCGTTATTTTTCATAATGACCGCTCCATCGTGCAGCGGCGTATTCGGAATGAAGATATTAATCAAAAGCTCCGAGCTGACCTGCGCATTAAGCGGGATGCCCGTCTCAATATAATCGCCCATTCCCGTGTCGCGCTCAATGGCGATAAGGGCGCCGATGCGGCGTTTCGCCATGTAGCTGATTGATTTTGTAATCGCTTCAATTGTCTTATGCTGCGCTTCCTCCACGGGGGTGCCGCTCCTTGAAAAGAACCGGCCCCGTCCGAGCTGTTCAAGCGCCCGTCTCAGCTCAGGCTGGAATATAATAATGATCGCTAAAAATCCCCATGTTATCGCTTGGTCCATCAGCCACTGAAGCGTACTGAGTCCCAAATATGAACTGGCCATCCGGACCAACACGATGACGACGATCCCTTTTAAAAGCTGAACCGCCTTCGTTCCGCGTATGACCATGATTAATTTATATATCACATACCAAACAAGGAGAATATCAACGGCATTGCCGAGGTATTGCAAAAATGGGATGTCCTCAAAAGCCATTTCCTCGTCCTCCAAGAATTCAGTCATTTCGTTTTTTGTTATGAATTGTGCTGCATGAGCAATATGTACATCATATAGCGTGCTCATTATACCACATTTTGATTTATCAAGTGAAATCAGCCAGCGCGGCGTAAAAAAGAGTAAAGCGATTATACGCTTTACTCATCTTTAATCGGAGTCTAAAGCACTCACGACGCCCTGACCCGCTGTTTTCAGTTCGTACCAGACCCAGTCAAACAATTCGTTAATTTCTTCAATCTGCCCGGTGACTTGTCCGGCTGAGGCCATGTATTTTTCTCCGTTAACCACGGTCACGTTGCCGTCGACTTTCCCTTTAATGACCAGCTTGCCGTTTTTTACTGTGACATCGCCCTTTACGGTCTCGCCTTCAGGGACGGTGACCGTGTGATTCTGCACGACAAGGTTCGGCTGCTTTGACACACTGAAATTGTGGTCGTTATGCCAGCTGTTGAAAAAACCGCCGCCCATTAAAATCACAAAAACCGCCGCGGCTGCAATTATCGGATGAGTTTTGATCCATCGTTTTACAGAAGCGCGTTTTTTCTCTTTTGGAAGATTCGCCATAACTTTGGCAGTAAAATCAGCAGGGGCTGTGACATGCGATGTGCTCCGGACGAGCGCTACGGATTTCTCCATTTCATGAAAATGCCGTTTGCAATTCCCGCATGACCGCAAATGTTGTTTTAATACGTCTTCATCTTCAGGAAGGATATCTCCATCAAGATGCTTATGCATAAGCTGCACGATCTGTTCAGGACAGCTCATTTCATCACCCCACTTAAAGATCCCTTAATTGTTTTCTAAGAGCCTCTCTGCCTCTGTGTATCCTTGTCTTGACGGTGCCGACAGGGATATTCAGAATCTCCCCGATTTCAATTAAAGAGAGTTCATCAATATACTTTAATACAATAACCGTTCTGTACTTGTCAGGCAGCTTTAAAATCTTTTTCTGAATTGTGTCCGACAGCTCCAATGACAACACGGCGTCTTCAGGGAGAACCCCGTCCGCAGCGATCTGCGAATACATCGTCAGCCCCTCTGCACCCGCCACTTCTGCGTCCAGATAATAATCAGGCTTTTTCTTGCGGATACGGTCAATGGTCAGGTTGGTCGCAATTCTGTAAAGCCACGTTGAAAACTTTCTGTTGATGTCGAAACTGTCGATATTGACATACGCTCTGATGAAAGCTTCCTGCGCAATATCTTCCGCTTCGTGGACATTGCCGAGCATGCGGTAGCAAAGCTGGTAAATCTTATCTTTATAAAGGTCAACGATTTCCGCAAACGCATTTTGATCGCCTTTTTTGACTTGCTTGATTCTTTTTTTAATCAGGTTTTCCATGTTTTATCTTACCTCTGCCCTTCACCGGTCTGTATCTATACGTTGATTGTTTTAAAAGGTTTCATTTTTTTTATTACATTTATTTTACCAAATTTCAGGCAGGGTGTAGATGGAAAATACAGAATATACTGCCTTAACAGCAGCTTAAAAATAGTATATCTGATGAACAATCAGAATTCGAGAAAAAATACCGATAAAAAAAAGACACCCTTATACAAAAGGTGTCTGAGACTGGGCTAGCTGGATTCGAACCAACGCATGACGGAGTCAAAGTCCGTTGCCTTACCGCTTGGCTATAGCCCAAAATGGTGGAGGGGGGCAGATTCGAACTGCCGAACCCTGAGGGAGCGGATTTACAGTCCGCCGCGTTTAGCCACTTCGCTACCCCTCCGTATTCTTTGGAAAACAGTGCCGGCCAGAGGACTTGAACCCCCAACCTACTGATTACAAGTCAGTTGCTCTACCAATTGAGCTAGGCCGGCAAATATGGTGGAGGATGACGGGCTCGAACCGCCGACCCTCTGCTTGTAAGGCAGATGCTCTCCCAGCTGAGCTAATCCTCCATATGACCCGTACGGGATTCGAACCCGTGTTACCGCCGTGAAAGGGCGGTGTCTTAACCGCTTGACCAACGGGCCGTTGTGTCCGCGTCGAGCTGACAAAAGTTATTATATACAGGTTATACCCCTTTTGTAAAGAGAAAATTTATTTTTTTTATTTTCAAACTTTTTTACCCGTTTTTTAACTGAAAAACTCGTCCCTTCTCTCTTATTTCATTTAAGATGAAAGTATCAAAATATTGAAGGGAATGGACACAGATGATCTTAGTCAGCTCTTGTCTCGGCGGTATCGAATGCAGGTATAACGGCTCCCACGCCGCCTCGGAAAAAATCCGCAGACTCGTAGAGGAAAAGAAAGCTGTTATGGTCTGCCCCGAACTTTTGGGCGGCTTCACCACTCCCCGCGAACCGGCGGAAATCATCGGCGGCACGGGCGAAGACGTGCTGAACGGAACAGCAAGAATCGTAACGGCATCAGGTGAAGACGTTACATCTTTATATATAGACGGAGCGGAAAAAACGTTAGCATACGCAAAAGAAATAGGCGCCGCAGCGGTCATCCTTAAAGAAAACAGTCCGTCCTGCGGCAGCAGCTTCATCTATGACGGCACTTTCTCCGGGAAAAAGATAATCGGGGACGGCATCACTTCCGCTCTATTAAAACGGGCAGGCTGCCGCGTGTTATCAGAAAATGAACTGGATCAACTATAAAAAGGAGAGTAGATATCATGGTTGCAGCCCTATCCTTTTATAAACCGGAGCATGCAGACGGCCTGAACGGGTTTGTACTCAGTGAAGAAGATAAAATGTTCACAGCTCTCCCGAAGGATGTACTGCCGCAGGCTCTTGTCATCCGGGAGCGCTATCCTACAGTCGTTTTAAAAGAAGACACCCCCGTCGGTTTTTTCATTTTACATACCTCAAAGGAAACCATAGCCCCATATTCGAACAGCGTGTCTGCCATTTTACTGAGCGCACTGTCCATAGATGCGCGGCAGCAAGGAAAAGGTTATGCCAAACAAGCGATGCTGCAGCTCCCCGCTTTTGCCGCAAATTATTTTCCTTGGTGTGACGAGATCGTGCTTGCAGTGAACCATCGCAATCATCGCGCAAAGAACCTGTACCAGTCTTCCGGTTTTATTGATAAAGGGCGTCGCAGGATCGGCCCCATCGGCGAACAGCACATTCTGCATCTTTTTTTGTGAAAGCGTTTGATTTTTTTCTTGAAACATATATTCAGAAGCCCATATACTTCAAGTAATAACGACTTGGGAGGGTACATTCATGACAGACCGGCTTAACATTCACAGATTGACCACAGAAACAAGAAATCCGCAGACCGCTTCAATCCATCAAGCAGACACGATGGAAATCCTCCGCATCATTAACCAAGAGGACTTCAAAGTGGCGGACGCCGTTCAGCAGGTGCTGCCTGACATTGAAATTGCCGTTCAATTTGCCCATCAGTCTTTGCGGCGAAACGGCAGGCTGATTTATGCGGGAGCGGGCACAAGCGGCAGGCTTGGTGTACTTGATGCGGTTGAATGCCCGCCTACATACAGCGTAAGTCCCGGCACCGTCATCGGTCTGATGGCCGGAGGGGCAGACGCCTTTTTGCAAGCGGCTGAAGGCATAGAAGACAGCGAGGAAACCGGCGCTCTCGATCTCAAAACGATCGGCCTTACCGCTGAAGACACCGTGATTGCCATCGCTGCAAGCGGGCGCACACCGTATGCGGCCGGTGCGCTGAAATACGCAAAAACAATCGGCGCCAAAACCGTCGCGCTCACATGCAATAAGCACTCATTGATCAGCACCTTTGCCGATCACAGCATTGAAGTCGTCGTCGGCCCCGAAGTGATTACAGGGTCAACACGAATGAAAGCCGCGACGGCACATAAAATGATTCTGAACATGATTTCCACGGCCGTGATGATCAAAAGCGGCAAAGTGTACGAAAATCTAATGGTGGACGTTCATGTCAGCAACGAAAAATTGAAAGAACGGGCAATCGGCATTATCCAAAGCATTACGGGCGTTCCGTACGATAAAGCAAAAGAAACCCTTGAGGCCGCAGGCAGCCATGTCAAAACGGCAATCGTCATGCTGAAGACGAATTCGGACGCAACACACGCGAAAGCACTGCTCGAAGAATCGGAAGGCTTCATTGACAAAGCCATAGAACAGCATGTTTCAAGCGAAAAAAATCGCTGATCATTCTTTTGGCTCCGCATAATGTGCCTTTTACCAGCCCGCGCCGTTTTCATGATCGGCGCAGGCGCTTTCAGGACGCGTTTCGGGCACAGCTCCGCGGGAAAAATCGTACAGAAAGAGGAGGGTCTTCATGAGCAAAGAGGCATTTTATCAGTCGCTGGCCAAAGATATTCTGGACAACTGCGGCGGTTCAACGAATATTTCGGGCTTTACCCACTGTATGACACGCCTGAGAATTACGCCTTTAGATCAGGACAAAACGGATATTGAAGCGCTGAAACGTCTTGACGGGGTAATAGGCGTCGTCGAAGCCGAAACACTGCAGATCATTCTCGGCACGGGTGTCGTCAATCATGTCGCCGACGCTTTCGCAAAACTGGTGTCACCCGGAAAAAACATTGATTTAAAAGAAGCCGCCTCACGGAAAAAAGCCGATCTTAACAGAAAAAATACAACACCCATCACACTGCTTCTGAGAAAAATATCAAGCATCTTCATTCCTCTAATTCCCGCACTCATTGCATCAGGTTTAATCACCGGCATGACGAAAGCCGTCATTCAGGCCGGCTGGCTCCCGAAAGAATCTCAAATCGCACTTATTTTAACGGTTATCGGTTCAGGCTTATTCGCTTACCTCGGCGTCCTTGTCGGTATCAATGCGGCGAAGGAATTCGGCGGAACACCCGCAATGGGCGGCCTTGCAGGCATATTGATCTTAAACCCCGAGATCGCCAATATCAGTTTGTTCGGAGAGAATCTGCTCCCTGGCAGGGGAGGTTTAATCGGCGTTCTTTTCGCTGCGATTTTTATCGCTTATACCGAACGGTTTATCAGAAAGTACGTCCATCAATCCATCGACATTATCGTCACGCCAACTTTGTCTTTGCTCATCGCCGGACTGGTGACATATGTCATCTTCATCCCTGCAGGCGGTTTTATTTCTGATTTGATTACATCAGGTTTATTGTCGCTGCTGAATGTCGGGGGAGTGCTGTCGGGATTTGTATTAGGAGCCGCCTTCCTGCCGCTTGTCATCACCGGCCTGCATCAAGGCTTGACTCCCGTGCATTTGGAACTCATCCGATCCATCGGGGATGACCCGCTTCTGCCGATTCTCGCAATGGGAGGAGCAGGTCAAGTAGGCGCGGCCTTCGCCATCTTTATGAAAACAAAAAAAGCCTCATTAAAAAGAGCGATTGGAGGCGGACTTCCATCCGGTCTGCTCGGAATCGGGGAGCCGCTCATCTTCGGCGTCACACTCCCGCTCGGCCGGCCGTTTTTAACAGCGTGTTTAGGGGCGGGTATCGGAGGCGCCTTTCAAGCTCATTTTCAAGTAGCGACTTTTTCAATCGGTGTCTCCGGCCTTCCGCTCTCTTTTCTCGTACAGCCGGCTCAAATCGTTTTGTATATCATCGGTCTCTTCATCTCTTATGCGGCGGGCTTTGTCTTCACCTATGCTTTCGGGTTTAAGGATGACATGGCTGCTGAATTTGAATAAGGCGGGAGGGAACAGAATATGAAAACACTGGCAGCCGCCGTACTCACCATGGTCATCAGCCTCTCTTTTCTGCCGCAGCACAAAGCCGGAGCCCAATCTAAATTATACGACACAGCAAAGCTCAGAAAGGTTGATCAAATGATTGAAAAAGACATCGCAGCAGGATTCCCGGGAGCCGTCCTCGTCGTCGTAAAGGACGGACGGGTGATCAAAAAGAAAGCATACGGCTACAGCAAAAAATATGACGGGAACAGCCTTTTATCCCGTCCGAAAAAAATGAAAACATCAACCATGTTTGATTTAGCTTCCAACACAAAAATGTTTGCGGCGAATTTTGCATTACAGCGCCTCGTCAGCCAGGGAAAGCTGGATGTGTATCAAAAAATCTCGGCTTACCTTCCCGATTTCAAAGACAGGAAAAGCGATCCGATACAAGGAAAAGACCGCATACGCGTCATTGATGTGCTGCAGCATCAATCCGGTCTGCCGGCAAGCTTTTATTTTTATAAGCCGGACACCGCAGGCCCTTTTTATTCACAAGAACGGGACAAAACCATTAGTTTTCTCACCCGGATCCCGCTTGAATACAAACCGGGAACAAAACACGTATACAGCGATATCGGTTACATGCTGCTCGGCTGCATCATTGAAAACATAACCGGAAAAACCCTTGATGCCTATGCGGAACAAGAACTGTACAGACCGCTGAAACTGACGCACACACTGTTTAACCCGCTGCAAAAAGGCTTCAAAGAAAAAACATTCGCAGCTACTGAACGTTTAGGCAACACACGTGACGGAGTTATCCATTTTCCTCATATCAGGACGTATACGCTGCAAGGGGAGGTTCATGACGAAAAAGCATTTTACTCAATGGGAGGGGTGTCCGGCCATGCAGGACTGTTTTCAAGCGCTGATGACATGGCCGTCCTACTGCAAGTCATGCTGAACCGCGGCAGTTACAAACACGTTTCTCTCTTCACTCGGCAAACGGCCGATCTGTTCACAACAGCGGCATCCTCTGACCCGACTTTCGCTCTCGGCTGGCGGAAAAACGGCAGCCCTGATATGGAGTGGATGTTCGGCCCTTATGCAAGCAGGCAGGCTTACGGCCATACCGGATGGACCGGCACCGTCACGATCATTGACCCCGCTTATCATCTCGGGATCGCGCTTTTGACCAACAAAAAGCATTCCCCCGTCGTCAGCCCCGGTGAAAATCCGAATGTTTTTGAAGGGGACCTTTTCCCGACCGGAAGCTACGGCAGCGTCGTAAAAGCGATTTACGAAGCCATTGAATGACAACCTATGTCTTTTGTCCAAACTATGACGGCAGGAGGGCACCATTATGAAACTTGTCATCTCAGCTGTATTACTGTTGTTTATTGTTTTCGGCATGCATCATGCATCGACAAAACCGGACATTCCGTCACAAGCGGAACAAACGGTATCCCGCATGACATTAGATGAGAAATTAGGGCAGATGCTCATGCCTGACTTTCGCAATTGGAAAAAAAAGGGGCAGTCATCACCTGAGGCTCTTACTCAAATGAATGACGAAGTCACAGGGCTTATTCAAAAGTACCGGTTCGGCGGCGTTATCTTATTTGCAGAAAATGTAAAAAACACTGAACAAACGGTCCGCCTGACAGATGCCTTTCAAAAAGCAAGCCCTGACATTCCGCTATTATTAAGCATTGATCAAGAAGGCGGCATCGTAACAAGACTTGGTGAGGGCACTCATTTCCCAGGCAATATGGCACTCGGGGCCGCAAGAAAAACAGCCTACGCGTCCCAAACCGGCGCCATTATCGGGAAAGAATTGAAAGCACTCGGCATTAATACGAATTTCGCTCCCGTTCTCGATATCAATAATAATCCCGGAAATCCGGTCATCGGTGTCAGGTCATTCAGTTCAGACCTTGATCTGACAGCGTCACTCGGCCTTGCCTCAATGAAGGCTCAGCAAAAACAGGATGTCGCTTCCGCCATCAAACATTTCCCGGGACACGGCGACACGGATGTCGACAGCCACTACGGCCTTCCTCTTGTCACCCACGGTCAAGAAAGGCTGCGGCAGATCGAACTGTATCCGTTCCGTCAGGCCATTCAGGCCGGGGCCGATATGATCATGACAGCCCATGTGCAATTTCCCGCTTTTGACGATACAACCTATAAAAGCAAGCTGGACGGTTCAGACATTCTTGTACCCGCCACACTCTCGAAAAAAGTGATGACTCATCTTCTCCGTGAGGAAATGGGGTTTAACGGCGTCATCGTGACGGATGCATTAAACATGAAAGCCATTGCCGATCATTTCGGCCAGGAAGAGGCGGTCGTCATGGCAATAAAAGCAGGAGTCGACATCGCCCTGATGCCGGCCCAAGTGACATCGCTGCAAACAGAAAACCGCTTTGCCCAAGTTCATTCCGCTTTAAAAAAGGCGGTTCAAAAAGGGGATATTCCTCTTCAGCAAATCAATAAATCGGTGGAGCGCATCATTTCCCTGAAAATAAAACGAGGGATATATCCCGCTCCGAAAGAAACAAGTCTGAAAAAGAAGATTGCTCAAGCGCATAAAACCGTTGGCAGCAAAAACCATCTGAAGGCTGAAAAACAAATCGCGGAAAAATCCGTCACCGTCTTACAAAACAAAAACCGCACGCTCCCATTCAAACCGAAAAAGAACAGCCGCGTTCTCCTTGCCGCTCCTTATGAAGATCAAACAGCGTCAATGGAACAAACCATTCGGCAGCTCATCAAGAAGAAAAAAATCCGGCCGGTAACCATCAGTAAAATGAACTTCGCCGAGCGCACTTTTCATGATGAGCACAAAAAGCTGGTATCAGACGCTGATTACGTCATTACAGGCTCATATGTCGTAAAAAATGATCCTGTCGTAAACGACGGCGTCATTGACGATTCCGTCACAGATCCCGGCAAATGGACGACCGCGTTTCCGCGGGCCGTCATGAAGGCTGCGCAGTCGAACCAAAAACCCTTTGTGCTGATGAGTCTTCGGAATCCTTACGACGCCGCGAATTTTGAAGAAGCTGACGCCCTTATCGCAGTCTACGGGTTTAAAGGATATGCAGACGGACAATTTCTCCAGCCAAACATTCCGGCAGGCATTGAAGCGATATTCGGGCAGACAAAACCGAAAGGCAGGCTGCCCGCTGCTATTCCTTCCGTCACCCATCCGGGAACGACACTGTATCCTTATGGTTTCGGTATCAACCTGAAGACCGGAAAACCGCTTTAAACAGGAGGGCTGATCATGAAAACACATACGGCTGCACTTCTCGCCGGACTGGTCGTCATCAGTGCTATGACGGCAGTCTCGGCGGCTTCTGACAGAAACACACACACTGCCAAAAAACCAAGCATCCAAACAGGCATTGACCGCCTGCTGAAAGATTATAAACAAGAACTGAAGGGAAAAAGAATCGGACTGATCACTAATCCGACCGGTGTGAACTCAACATTAAAAAGCAGCGTTGACGTGCTTTATGAGGCACAAGACATGCATTTGACGGCATTATTCGGACCCGAGCACGGTGTTCGCGGCGACGCTCAGGCCGGAGACAAAGTCACATCCTATATAGATGAAAAAACAGGGCTTCCCGTCTACAGCCTGTACGGAGAAACGAGGAAACCGACGCCTGACATGCTGAAAGATACCGATGTGCTGATTTTCGATATTCAGGATGTCGGAATGCGATACTACACCTACATTTATACAATGGCCTATGCCATGGAGGCGGCCAAAGAAAAAGGCATTCCTTTTTATGTCTTGGACCGGCCGAATCCGCAAGGCGGACGACATCCGGACGGCCCGGTTCTTGAACCTGACTACGCTTCATTTGTCGGACTGTATCCAATCCCGCTGAAACACGGCATGACCATCGGCGAGCTTGCTCTTTTATTCAATAAAGAGTTTCATATTGGCGCCGACCTCACCGTCGTAAAGATGAAGCGCTGGAAGCGGACGATGACCATTGAAGATACCGGCCTGCCGTTCGTCCTCCCTTCGCCTAACATCCCGACCCCGGACAGCATATTCGCTTATTCGGCGACAGGATTAATCGAAGGCACGAACGTATCTGAAGGAAGGGGCACGACAAAGCCGTTTGAACTTATCGGCGCACCTTATATGAAAAGCACCGAGCTCGAAGAACGCCTTAACAGTCTCAAGCTTCCGGGCGTCACCTTCAGAGCCGCTTCATTTATCCCCAGCTTCTCCAAGCACCAGGGCAAGCTATGTCACGGCGTACAAGTCTACGTAACGAACAGAAACACCTTTGAAGCGGCAAAAACAGGGCTCTCCATTCTGAAAACCATGCATGACTTATATCCGAATGACTTCTCATTTCTGCCGACAGGAGCTTTTGACAAGCTGATTGGCAACGGCTGGGTACGCAAAAAAATAGAACAAGGCGCTTCCATTCAAGACATCACCACCACCTATCAACGCCGGCTTGATCAATTCAAGCTTGTAAGAAAGCAATACCTCATATACTGACAACATTCGTGTTACACGTGTAACATTTTGACGTATTTCACATTTCCGCTTTTTATAGGAAAACATTCATTTATTTGGTACAATTCAAATGATAACAGTTATCATTTAAATGAATGTTTCCTAAAAGGTGGTTTCTCATGAAAAACACATTATTCTTTCACCCAATTGATATCATCTCCGTAAAAAAAACAGCAGACCTTTTGTCAGAGCATCAGCTCACTGATTCCCCGGTACTGATCTTTCATGTGACAGGCGAGGGACAAATTGATATCGGAACAGACAGCTTCCCGCTGCAGAAGGAGACGCTCTACATCTGTCCTTGTGATGAGACATTCAATATTGACCCTGCATCGTCAGACGGCATCCATTTATATATCGTCAGACTCCGTATTTTCTCATATTCATCAGATGATAAAGCGATGCTTCCGGATAACGGGGGAGACATCTTCCGCGGACTTCAGCAAATGAATTTGCAAACGGTTGAACACCTGACAAGCCGGCTTCAGTCACTTTCCGAAAACGCGCGATCGGCGGATGAATTGCAGAAAATGAAATCAACAGCCGACTTTCAGCAGCTGATGTACGACCTTTATGCCGCAAAAGTGTGCCATCAAAACAATACAAAAGCGGCGATCGAACAGACTAAACAATTCATACATGCACAATCCGACACAAAAATCACACTTACCCAGCTTGCTCAAATGGCGGGAATCAGTCCTAAGCATTACAGTGAAACCTTTAAAAAACTATATGGACAAAGCGTAACAGAATATATCACAGACATCCGCATAACCAATGCGAAAAAACTGATGGCCAAGGCCAGCTGCAAACTGCGGGAAATCGCTCATCAAATCGGCTACCAAGACGAATTTTATTTCAGCCGCATCTTTAAAAAACATACGGGCAGCTCACCTACAAGCTATATGAAAAAAAGGCGCACAAAAATGGCCGCGTACGGGAAAGAAATGATGGGACATCTGATTCCTCTGCATCACGTACCTTACGCTGCAACGCTTCATCCGAAATGGACGGCCTATTACTATAAACAATTCTCTTCAGACATTCCCGTGCACCTCAGCGCTTACCGCTATAACGCAAATTGGGAAGAGAACCTGCATACGCTGTCTCAAGCTGCGCCGGACATCATTTTCAGTCTGGATTCTGTCAGTGAAGAAGAAAAACAGCGTCTGAATGACATCACCGAAGTTTTCTACATTCCGACTCAAGACAATTGGAAAGACCAGTTTCTTCACACAGCTGCATACTTGAATGAAGAACAGGAAGCACGGCACTGGCTTGAAGCCTATCAAAATCTCATACACTCAGCAAAAGACGCTCTTGAACACGTGCGGCATCAGCGTTTCTTATTTGTCCGTATATATAAAGAAAATATGTATATCGCCCATAACAACAGCATTGAGGATGTCTTCTTCGGTGATCTGGGCTTTACCTCCGCAAAACCGGAATCTTTTGCTCCTGACGAAAAGATTTCATTGGAAATGCTGGCGGATTGCCAAGCTGATTGCATCATGCTTTTCACTTGCAAAGAACCGGAAACGCTTCGCTATTTTCAGCGCATTCAGCAGTCTGAAATATGGCAGAACCTTAGAGCCGTCAGCAATAAACGTGTGTTTCCCGTTTCATCTGACCCGTGGATTGAATATTCTCCAAGCGGGCATCAGCGGATGATTGAACAAAGCATTTCCTTTTTTTCCGAAGATCGTCCATGGTAATACCGGAAATTGTCCATGGTCTTATCTTTGTTCATTCTCTATAATTCCAATTGATAATAGTTATCAATTGAACAGGAGGAACAATAGATGAAGAAATTGGCATTCGCTTTCATGATTTTGCTTTTGGCTTTCACGGCCGCGGCTTGCGGAAGCTCAGAAACATCTGATACAGCAAGTAAAGGTAAGGACGCTTCTTCAAATAAAAAGAAAATCGAATATCTCGGAAAAACATATGAAGTCAAAGCGCCGACTGACAAAATCGCCATTACGGGCAGCGTAGAATCAATGGAAGACGCCAAGTTGCTCGACGTCCATCCGGCAGGAGCGATATCATTCTCCGGCAAATTCCCGGAACTGTTTAAAGATATTACAGATAAATCCGTATCAACAGGTGAAAAAATGCAGCCGAATATGGAAAAGATTCTTGAACTGCAGCCGGACGTCATTCTGGCATCAACCAAATTCCCTGAAAAAACGATAAAGAAATTGAGCGGCACGGCTGAGACCATTCCTGTCTCTCATATCTCATCAAACTGGAAAGAGAACATGATGCTGCTTGCCCAGCTTACAGGCAAAGAGGAAAAAGCGAAAAAAATCATTGCTGATTACGACCAGGATCTGAAAAAGACGAAAACAAAGATGAACAGCAAAGCAAAACAGGCAAACGCGCTGGTCATCAGAATCAGACAAGGCAATATTTACATTTATCCTGAACAAGTTTATTTCAACTCTACGCTTTACGGTGATTTAGGCCTGAAGGCGCCGGACGAAGTGAAAGCGGCGAAAGCGCAGGAGCTGATTTCTCTTGAAAAATTAAGCGAAATGAACCCCGACCATATATTCGTACAATTTTCTGATGATGAAAACGCAGATAAGCCGGACGCTTTGAAAGACTTAGAGAAAAATCCGATTTGGAAGAGCCTGACGGCAGTCAAAAAAGACCATGTATACGTCAATACGATCGATCCATTAGCCCAAGGCGGAACGGCTTGGAGTAAAATCCGCTTCTTACAGGTTGCGGCTGACAAATTGACTCAAGACTAATAAAGAGTAGGTTTTTCACATGTATGCAAAACGGCGGACACACATGATTATCATCGCTTCACCGATTGCCATTGTTCTGTCACTGCTGCTTTCCGTTTTATACGGCGCGAAGCAGCTTGACTTCCATACCGTGTTCTCCGCATTGCTGCACTTTAATCCGGAGAATACCAACCATCAGATCATATGGCATTCAAGAATCCCGAGGGCGGTTGGCGCTATGTTTATCGGCGCCGCCCTTGCTGTTTCCGGGGCGCTCATGCAGGGAATCACACGGAACTATCTGGCCTCGCCTTCGATCATGGGTGTGTCGGACGGCTCCGCTTTTATCATTACCCTTTGCATGGTATTGCTCCCTCAATCAACATCCATTGAAATGATCATATACTCGTTTATCGGTTCCGCATTCGGCGCTGCCCTTGTTTTCGGGCTGGCCTCCATTCTTCCCGGCGGTTTTACCCCGGTGCAGCTTGCCATTATCGGAACGGTGACCAGTATGCTTCTCAGCAGTCTGTCGGCTGCGCTTTCGATTTATTTTCAAATCTCGCAGGATCTCAGTTTTTGGTACAGTGCGAGACTGCATCAAATGAACCCTGATTTTTTGAAACTGGCCGTCCCGTTTTTTGCACTCGGAATCATCACAGCCATAATTCTCAGCAAAAAGGTCACAGCCGTATCATTAGGAGACGACATTTCAAAAAGTCTGGGACAGCAGAAAAGAACCATCAAACTCATGGCAATGGCGGCCGTTGTCATATTGACCGGAAGCTCGGTGGCGCTCGCCGGAAAAATTGCCTTTGTCGGTTTGGTCGTTCCGCACATCACCCGTTTTCTCGTCGGATCGGATTACAGCCGGCTGATTCCCTGCGCGTGCATCATCGGCGGCGTCTTCCTGACCCTTTGCGACCTCGCCAGCCGATTGATCAATTATCCGTTTGAGACGCCTATTGAAGTTGTCACTTCTATCATCGGTGTTCCTTTCTTTCTTTATTTAATTAAAAGAAAAGGAGGGGATCAGCGTGGTGCGTAAAATGGCCGGAATCTATATCATTCTGATTGCTCTCATCCTGCTCGTAAGTTATTTCAGCATGACCAGCGGGTCTTTTTCAGCAAAGCCGGGTGAACTGCTCAGTGCGCTTTTCCGCATCCATCCGAATCCTCAATATGACATTTTGCTGTTTCAGCTGAGGCTGCCGCGTATTGTCATGGCGGCTGCCGTCGGACTCGGATTAGGGATAGCCGGAGCCGTTATTCAGGCCGTTACCAAAAACGGGCTTGCCGATCCCGGCATTTTGGGCATCAATGCCGGAGCCGGTGCGGGAATCGTCATGTTTATGCTTCTGTTTCAGGGTCAATCTGAAGCGACGGCGCTTGCCTCCGCAATGGGCATGCCTGTCTTTGGGCTCATCGGCGGATTGATGGCGGCCGTGCTGATTTATATTTTCGCCTGGCACCGGGGGCATTTAGAATCCGGAAGAATTATTCTTGTGGGAATCGCCATGAATTCCGGATTCAGCGCGCTGTCTTTATTTCTTTCATTAAAAATGGACCCGCAGGATTATGAGATGGCGATGGTCTGGAAGAACGGCAGCATCTGGTCGGCAAACTGGATGACCATTACCGCAATACTGCCGTGGCTGATCGTGTTCATTCCTCTGCTGATGGCGAAAACGTCATTGCTGGATACAATTCGTTTCGATGAGGACACGGTGAAAAGCCTCGGAGTCTCAACCAATAAAGAAAAAACCATTTTACTCGTTGCCTGCATCGCTTTGATCAGCGCATGTGTAACTGCAGCGGGCAGCATGGCATTTGTCGGACTGATCGCGCCTCATATTTCCCGCAGGCTTGCCGGCATTGAACACAGATATTCATTACCTGTCAGCGGACTGGTCGGTATGCTGCTCGTCATATCCGCTGATTTTGCGGGCAAATTATTCTTTCAGCCTTCAGAGGTTCCGGCGGGCATTATTCTTGCGATTCTCGGTGTTCCTTATTTCTTTTTTCTTCTGTTTAAGCAAAAAAAGGAGTTGGATGCTTGAGAGGCACACTTACAAAACACCGGATAAACGGAAAGGAATGCACGGTGTACCTTCCTCCCTCCGCTCCGGTTCAAACAAAGGCTTTACCCTGTGCCTACGTGCTTGATGGGGGCGATTTGTTTTTAGAGCAGATGGAGAAGCTTGAACTCCGATTCACAAACGGAAAACTCCCTGAATTGATTCTCGCCGGCATCAAACCGGATAACAGGCTCGATGAGTACACGCCATGGCCTGTGCCTTCCCTGAGTCCTGCGTTTCCTGATTTCGGCGGCAAAGGGAGCCTCTTTCTTGAGGAGCTGACAAACGTCATCATTCCAACGGTTGAAAGTATGCATCCCATGTCTGCCGATCCGGATACAAGAGGACTGATCGGCGCATCATTAGGAGGACTGTTTTCGATATATGCGATGTTACTGAAGCCTGAGACATTCGGCAGAATCGGCTGTATTTCCGGGTCCTTTTGGTATGAAAAATCGGCTGACTTTGTCCGCTCCGCGTCTTTGCAGCAGGCACGGCAGCGTATCTACATGTCTGTCGGGAGCCGTGAAGCAGAGCATAAAAACAACATTCAAAACACCATGATCCAAAAAAATCGAGACGTGCATGAAAGCCTGAGGCAAAAAGGCTTTTCTCAAACGCAGCTCTCTTTCACGGTCGAAGAGGGCGCCGTGCACCATCAAGAAGCGTTCAAAAGACAATTCAATTCAGCTCTAAGCTGGCTATACGGAAAAAACCGCTCACGTGGCTGAGCGGTTTTTTTCATACTTCATCACGACCGGTTTAAGTTCAAAACGTCTCAGCAAATAGCCGAACAAAGCGGCAAGGATTTGCTGAAAAAGCATCCCGATGACGACCGGAACCGCCACTTGGGACGGAAAAAAAGAAACGGCAAGAACGGCTCCCGCACTGATATTACGCATGCCTCCCGTATAAATCAGAGACACAATTTCATCCCGGCTCCGCTTCATCAGCCTTCCGATCAGCCAAGCCACGGCATAACCCGTCATGGCAATAAAAAATACCATAGCCGCGATGCCCGCAAACTTGATATCCACGTGCGTGATATACGGCGCGATTTCCGAACTGTTAATGGCAATGACAATCATCAGACAGATTTTTGAAAATGGAGACAGCGTCCGGCTTATCGCCTGAGTCCTTAGTGGCGGAGAAAACTGGTTGACCATCATCCCTGCAATAGACGGGATCACCACCATTTCCGCCAGCCCTTTCATCATTCCCCATACATCCATCTGAACATTTGCCCCGGCCAGGACAGAAAGGCTTAACGGTACGATAAAAGGAGACAGCACGGTATCAACAAGGATAATAGACAGCGTCAATCCGACATTTCCCTTATACATCGCAGCCCAAATCAAACTCGTAATTCCGGTCGGGATTACCACACCCATAATCAGCCCCGTCACGGTTAAAGGGTCACCGCTGAATATCAGGTGGCCGCTTCCCCATGCAAAAACAGGCATAAAAATATGCAGAACAAACAATGCCATAATCATCGGAAGCGGCTGCTCAATACTGCGCTTCAGCGATTGAAAATTGGCACTCAGACTGCCCGTAAATGTAATAAATGCAAAAATCCACGGCACAGCCCCGGCCATCCAGCTGATATGCTGAGATAACAGCACACCCGCCGCCACACTTGACGGAGTCAACAGCGGCATGATTCTCCCTAACACTTGGTTCAACTTCTGAAGCCACATCATATGCAAGTCCCCTATATACGGTTTTCAAGTCTCATTCATTATAACAATGCACAGCGGCGAATTTAACCGAAAAAAAGCCCGGATATATTCATCCGGACTTCACAAATTCTATGCCATTTGTTTCATTAAATCTCGGCTTTTCTGATTTAATCCCTTTAATTCAGCTTCAATCCCATATTCTTTACATTTGCCGACAATTTTCTCAAGAGCCGCCGCTCCAGAATCATCCCACACGTGAGCATCAGTCAAATCAATGACAATCCGCTTCACGCCTTCATCATAAACGATGGCATTCATCAGCTCAGACACGGAAGCAAAAAAGATCTGTCCCGTTATCTTATATGTCGTTGAGGAAAGGAATTGTTAACAAAGAGTATCATATTAAATTTTAAGAGAATGCACAAGACCGGGTAAATCAGAAAAGAAAACGGCTCTCACTGGAGCCGCTTCCGCTTTTATAAAAGTTCCGGATCAGACACAAGAATGGTTTTTATTGCACTGATATCCTTTCTTTCTTTTGTCACCGGGTCGATGCCCATGAGATGATCAATGGCTTCTTCATAATTCTTCAGTTCTGTCTTTTCAGTAATGAAGTCATAGAGCTGGGGGAGATCGGAGGCGCATGCTAACGCGGCTTCCATGATCTGCCGGGCTTCACCTGTACCCACAATCGTCACGCCGTTTGACAGCAGCTGGTACGGCCTGACCGTCATCTCATACGTATCATCAAAGCCCATCGGCACAATTCTGCCTCCCTTTTCAATAAAAGGATAAGCCCAATCAAGCTGGTTGCCGATCGCGTCAAATATCACATCAAATTTTCTTCCTTGATTAATCCGTTTCACTTCATCTACAGTCAATGCTTCAGGATGGTAGACATAATCCGATATCCGGCTTGCCGCCTCGCTCCGGAAACTGCCTATTTCAGTCGCAACCGTCAATCGCGCCAGTTTTTTTACCATCATTTGCACAAGCAGTCCGATCGGTCCGGACCCCAAAACCAAAACCGAGTCCTCCGGCTGAATCGAAGCCTTATCCACAACATTCAGCACACAGGAGAGAGGTTCAACCAATGTGGCCCGCTCCCATTCCATTGAATCCGGAATTTTGTACATGAACCTGTCTTCCCCCACGTAATATTCCGCAAACGTCCCGTGCGCCCCGATTCCGAGCTGCCACTCCTCAAAAGTTTCGCAATAACACGTCAGCCCTCTCCGGCAATAATGGCATTTCCCGCAAAATTGCGTAGGATCTATCACGACGCGGTCTCCGACTTTTACATTTGTCACGTCCGGTCCGACTTCCGTGACCGCTCCCACCGATTCATGCCCCATAATCATATGATGGGTCGCATTCATTTTTCCCTTCAGCACATTTAAGTCCGTGCCGCAGATTCCGGTGCCGAAAATTTTCACCTTCACATCATTGGATTTTCGAATTTGAGGCTCGTCCACCTCTTGATATTCAAGCTTATCATTAGGAGTCCAGACCAACGCTTTCATATCTCTCTTCCTTTCTGCCCCAGCGGATTTGGTCTAATAATGTTTGATGAAGCTCCTTCGTTGATGCCGCAATACACGATTGCTGATTCTGATAACTTAAATCTGTCAGAAGTGTTTCGTCCAAAGACCGGCCGTACGCATCTGTAATGACCACTCCCGCTTTCTTTGCCAAAAAGACGCTTGCGGCAATATCATAAGGAAATAAGTGCAGCACCTGTCCGTTCCCGACCTGCTGAAAATCTGAAAGCAGTTCCGGATCATCTTTCAGCAGACGATTGCCGATATCCACATAAGCATCCATCTGCCCCGTAATAATTCGTGAAATCGAATAAGAAGCGCTGTTGAAAACAAAGACTCCGCCGTTATTGGCTGACCGGTCAATCAAATGACCGTATGCGTCCGTCATCAGCTGCGCCGGATGCCCGTTAAACTCAAGGCTCCAAAACATATTCTTAATATCCTGCACTCCGCTCAAATTCGGCAATTCTCCCTGATACCCCTCAAACTGAATAGCATCGCTGTAAATATCACCGTACATATAAGCGCCCGATTTCAATTCAAGCAAAAAAGCAAATTCGATATCCTTAATCTTTGCGTTTGGCTTATATGAAGCAAGCGCAATCGAAATACATGACATTTCAAGCCCCGCGGCGGCCGGACGTGTTCCGTCTATCGGATCTACAATTAAAATATATTGCGGATCTTCTCCAATCAGCTTCAGACCGCCATCCTCCGTGTAAAAAGCAACCGGATGGCCCTTTTCTTGGATATAATCCAGCACCGCCTCCTCAGCAGCGGCGTCTATATTAAATTGCGCGTCGCCACCAGGTGAATATCCGTTAACAAGCCGGTTTTTCAGTGTGCCTTTTTGATTTTTCACCTTTTGATAAACAAATTGTCCAAGCTCAATGATATAGTCTCTCACTTGATTTCCTCCAATAGCTTGCGAAGTCTGTAGCAGAGCACCTCAGCTTCACTAAGTGTAATGGTTAAAGGCGGACGGATTTTAAATACATTTCCGAATCCGTAACGGGATGTCCGGAGAATCAGCCCGTAATCCATCGCCCGTTTGGCAATATAATTGGTCAATTCCACATCCGGTTCATTGTTTTCTTTGACAATTTCCACACCGATCATCAGACCGACGCCTCTTACCTCAGAAATAAAAGCAAAATCCTCTTTCATCGTTTCTAAGCAATCCATAATATAATGACCGACTGTCGTTACGTTCTCCAAAAATCCCGGACGCTGCATGATATCTATGGTTTTACAAGCGGCAGCGGCGGCCATCACATTTGACCCGTACGTGAAGGAGTGCGTATACCCCGGAAGCCCGGTGTACTTGTCCTCCGTCAGAGTGGCGGCGACTTGGAAGCCTGTGCCTCCGAGACCTTTTGCTACCGTCATCATATTAGGTTTCACATCGAAATGGTCCGCGGCAAACATTTTGCCCGTCCGTCCGAACCCGGTCTGAATTTCATCAAAGATCAGGGCGATTTCATGTTCATCACAAAGCTTTCTCAGCTGTTTAAAATACTCTTTAGGCGGGACGACGTTTCCGCCATTTCCGGATATCGGCTCAATAATCATGGCGGCAATTTTTCCATTGCTCGCATACTCAATAAAATCGTTAATTCTTTCTACGCACAGCATACCGCATGAATCCGGTTTCTGATTATAAAAACAGCGGCTGCAATAGGGATCTGGAACTTGTAAGCCAAAAGAAATTTGCGGCGGGAAAGGTTCTTTTCTGAATGAGTTGCCGGACAAAGCGGAAGTCATATACGTTTGTCCGAGGTGGCTTCGAAATAAGGAGATGACATCGGTTTTTCCGGAGTAATACTGAGCCATTTTAATAGCTCCTTCATTTGCTCCGGAACCGCTGCTGACTTTAGGGTGTACTTTTGTGAGATTATCGGGGGCGATTTCTACTAGTTTTTCTGCTAGTTTATTTACGGCATCTGTTTGAAAGGACGATGTCACATGGATCAGCTTGTCGGCTTGATCTTTAACCGTATCAATGACCTCTTTGTTACCGTATCCTAAATTCAAGTTAAACGTGGCAGAGGCGCAATCAATATACTCATTTCCCTCTTGGTCGTACAGGTAAATCCCTTCTCCGCGCTCCATGACTACATCGTCAACACTGTAATACAAGCTGTCTGGATTCGTGATTTCCTTCGTTCCCACAAATACCACCCCTATGAAATTATTAGAAACTCGCTTTTTATCGTATTAATTATTGAAAATAATGTCAACGATCTTTCTTGTAAAAAATGTTAACAATTTGTTAACGTTACCATAAGGGATGTACGTGAAAAGGTTATGTGATATAGTAACAATACTTGGATTTTTTGTAAAAACAACATGTCATACATGTAGAGAGAAAAATTATTTTACCAATAAGGAGATAAAATGATGAAAACTCGTCTGCTGTGGATAAGCTGTTTCTCTTATGGATCGATTGCTTTTACACTTGTCATTCTTGGAGCCGTACTGCCTGAGTTACTCACACATTATTCACAAAGCTACAGTAATGGCGGAGTATTAGTATTTTCTCAGTTCATGGGCTTCCTCATAGGTGTTATCGGAATGCCTTACATGGTGAAAAAACTCGGACGCAAAAACGCCGTTATCTTTGGGCTGGCGCTCATCAGCTGTGAAATTTTCATCACCTTCCTGCCACCTTGGCCGCTGCTCTTTCTTCTCGTCAGCCTCGCAGGACTTGGCGCGGGATTGGTGGAATCCTGCGTAGGCACAATCATCCTCACGGCTATAAAAGAAAGACAAGCCGTGGCCATGAGCAAGATGGAAGTGGCTTACGGATTAGGGGCACTGTTCATGCCTCTGCTCTCAGGCTTTCTTATCAACAATCACATGTGGACAATTGCTTTCTTAGTATTAGGGTTATCCAGTTTTGCACTTTTAATCGCATGGAAGCAAATGAGTTTCGGCAGCATTGATGAGCTTCTCATACGCAAAGAGGTCTCTTCTGATGATACTAAAAAGAAAAGCCCCGGGTATCGGTCACACGGACTGCTGTTTATTGCGCTGGCGGCTGCTTATTTCTTCTTTTACGGCGGCAGTGAAGTTTCAATTGTGCATTTTATCCCCTCCATCTTCGCTGAAAAATGGGATATCCCCAGCTCCTTGGCAACGATAACAGTAACAGTGTATTGGAGCGGCATGATTATCGGCAGGTTATTAACAGGCCCGGTATCTGAAAAGCTGACCTATCACCGTTATCTCCGGATCATAAGTATTGGCGGTCTGGCTGCACTTGCTGTACTAGCTTTAAGTAAAAACGTATGGTTTGGTTTTGCCCTTTGTTTCTTCTTAGGATTGTTCATGGCCGGCATGTTTGCAATTGCCCTGATCATCACCAATCATTTTTACCCCGGAAAGACAGAAACGACCACCAGTATTCTGCTCGCCTCAAATGGACTAGGAGGTTCACTCCTTCCGATCGCCGTCGGCTGGAGCTTAGATGAATATCCTGCCCAAACCGCATTCTGGCTGTTTACCGCACTGATGCTTCTTATGCTGCTGATTGTGTTCAGTTTAAGAATGCTCGAGACAATAAAATCAAACAGTCTTCAAAATCACACCTGCAAAACAAAATCAATATAAACAAAAAAGCTAATGCCTTGGAAAGGCATTAGCTTTATATATATACATCTTTCATATAAAAAAAACCAGTTCATGATGAACTGGGTCAAGATAGCTTGGCGGCGTCCTACTCTCACAGGGGGAAACCCCCGACTACCATCGGCGCTGAAGAGCTTAACTTCCGTGTTCGGCATGGGAACGGGTGTGACCTCTTCGCTATCGCCACCA
>NZ_CP155579.1:167500-170000 GCF_051628075.1 Bacillus siamensis | reverse complement strand
GAGTATTTAGCCTTGGGAGATGGTCCTCCCGGATTCCGACGGAATTTCACGTGTTCCGCCGTACTCAGGATCCACTCTGGAGAGAACGAAGTTTTGACTACAGGGCTGTTACCTCCTATGGCGGGCCTTTCCAGACCTCTTCATCTACCTCGTTCCTTTGTAACTCCGTACAGAGTGTCCTACAACCCCAAGAGGCAAGCCTCTTGGTTTGGGCTGGTCCCGTTTCGCTCGCCGCTACTCAGGGAATCGCATTTGCTTTCTCTTCCTCCGGGTACTTAGATGTTTCAGTTCCCCGGGTCTGCCTTCTCATATCCTATGTATTCAGATATGGATACCACTCCATTACGAGTGGTGGGTTTCCCCATTCGGAAATCTCCGGATCAAAGCTTGCTTACAGCTCCCCGAAGCATATCGGTGTTCGTCCCGTCCTTCATCGGCTCCTAGTGCCAAGGCATCCACCGTGCGCCCTTTCTAACTTAACCGTTAAAAAGAATCACTACGTGATATCTTGCATTACAATTGAATGTGAATTACTTCTGTTATCTAGTTTTCAAAGAACATTATCTCGAAGAATCGAATGATCCTTCAAAACTAAACAAGACAGGGAACGTTCTGTTTATAAGACCCAAGGTCTTATATTCCGTTAAAATCCTTAGAAAGGAGGTGATCCAGCCGCACCTTCCGATACGGCTACCTTGTTACGACTTCACCCCAATCATCTGTCCCACCTTCGGCGGCTGGCTCCATAAAGGTTACCTCACCGACTTCGGGTGTTACAAACTCTCGTGGTGTGACGGGCGGTGTGTACAAGGCCCGGGAACGTATTCACCGCGGCATGCTGATCCGCGATTACTAGCGATTCCAGCTTCACGCAGTCGAGTTGCAGACTGCGATCCGAACTGAGAACAGATTTGTGGGATTGGCTTAACCTCGCGGTTTCGCTACCCTTTGTTCTGCCCATTGTAGCACGTGTGTAGCCCAGGTCATAAGGGGCATGATGATTTGACGTCATCCCCACCTTCCTCCGGTTTGTCACCGGCAGTCACCTTAGAGTGCCCAACTGAATGCTGGCAACTAAGATCAAGGGTTGCGCTCGTTGCGGGACTTAACCCAACATCTCACGACACGAGCTGACGACAACCATGCACCACCTGTCACTCTGCCCCCGAAGGGGACGTCCTATCTCTAGGATTGTCAGAGGATGTCAAGACCTGGTAAGGTTCTTCGCGTTGCTTCGAATTAAACCACATGCTCCACCGCTTGTGCGGGCCCCCGTCAATTCCTTTGAGTTTCAGTCTTGCGACCGTACTCCCCAGGCGGAGTGCTTAATGCGTTAGCTGCAGCACTAAGGGGCGGAAACCCCCTAACACTTAGCACTCATCGTTTACGGCGTGGACTACCAGGGTATCTAATCCTGTTCGCTCCCCACGCTTTCGCTCCTCAGCGTCAGTTACAGACCAGAGAGTCGCCTTCGCCACTGGTGTTCCTCCACATCTCTACGCATTTCACCGCTACACGTGGAATTCCACTCTCCTCTTCTGCACTCAAGTTCCCCAGTTTCCAATGACCCTCCCCGGTTGAGCCGGGGGCTTTCACATCAGACTTAAGAAACCGCCTGCGAGCCCTTTACGCCCAATAATTCCGGACAACGCTTGCCACCTACGTATTACCGCGGCTGCTGGCACGTAGTTAGCCGTGGCTTTCTGGTTAGGTACCGTCAAGGTGCCGCCCTATTTGAACGGCACTTGTTCTTCCCTAACAACAGAGCTTTACGATCCGAAAACCTTCATCACTCACGCGGCGTTGCTCCGTCAGACTTTCGTCCATTGCGGAAGATTCCCTACTGCTGCCTCCCGTAGGAGTCTGGGCCGTGTCTCAGTCCCAGTGTGGCCGATCACCCTCTCAGGTCGGCTACGCATCGTCGCCTTGGTGAGCCGTTACCTCACCAACTAGCTAATGCGCCGCGGGTCCATCTGTAAGTGGTAGCCGAAGCCACCTTTTATGTCTGAACCATGCGGTTCAAACAACCATCCGGTATTAGCCCCGGTTTCCCGGAGTTATCCCAGTCTTACAGGCAGGTTACCCACGTGTTACTCACCCGTCCGCCGCTAACATCAGGGAGCAAGCTCCCATCTGTCCGCTCGACTTGCATGTATTAGGCACGCCGCCAGCGTTCGTCCTGAGCCAGGATCAAACTCTCCGATAAAGTAGTTTGACTGACTACGCACATCACTGTGCGATTTATTTAAAACTTTGAATTAACAGGTACGTTTTGTCTTGTTTAGTTTTCAAAGATCATTACCGCTTGTTGAAGCAGCTTTATTATCTTACCACTCAGCTTCTTTTATGTCAACAACTTTTTTCAAGTCGTTTTCGAAGCTTTTTGTTTTGTCTGCTGTTCATCAGCGACGTTTAATAATATACCATGCTATCTCTCTATAAATCAAGTGTTTTTTGAAATAAAGAGAAAAAATATAATCAGTACATTATCTTAAAGTTT
>NZ_CP155579.1:0-162500 GCF_051628075.1 Bacillus siamensis | reverse complement strand
CGCTTTCGCTCCTCAGCGTCAGTTACAGACCAGAGAGTCGCCTTCGCCACTGGTGTTCCTCCACATCTCTACGCATTTCACCGCTACACGTGGAATTCCACTCTCCTCTTCTGCACTCAAGTTCCCCAGTTTCCAATGACCCTCCCCGGTTGAGCCGGGGGCTTTCACATCAGACTTAAGAAACCGCCTGCGAGCCCTTTACGCCCAATAATTCCGGACAACGCTTGCCACCTACGTATTACCGCGGCTGCTGGCACGTAGTTAGCCGTGGCTTTCTGGTTAGGTACCGTCAAGGTGCCGCCCTATTTGAACGGCACTTGTTCTTCCCTAACAACAGAGCTTTACGATCCGAAAACCTTCATCACTCACGCGGCGTTGCTCCGTCAGACTTTCGTCCATTGCGGAAGATTCCCTACTGCTGCCTCCCGTAGGAGTCTGGGCCGTGTCTCAGTCCCAGTGTGGCCGATCACCCTCTCAGGTCGGCTACGCATCGTCGCCTTGGTGAGCCGTTACCTCACCAACTAGCTAATGCGCCGCGGGTCCATCTGTAAGTGGTAGCCGAAGCCACCTTTTATGTTTGAACCATGCGGTTCAAACAACCATCCGGTATTAGCCCCGGTTTCCCGGAGTTATCCCAGTCTTACAGGCAGGTTACCCACGTGTTACTCACCCGTCCGCCGCTAACATCAGGGAGCAAGCTCCCATCTGTCCGCTCGACTTGCATGTATTAGGCACGCCGCCAGCGTTCGTCCTGAGCCAGGATCAAACTCTCCGATAAAGTAGTTTGACTGACTACGCACATCACTGTGCGATTTATTTAAAACTTTGAATTAACAGGTACGTTTTGTCTTGTTTAGTTTTCAAAGATCATTACCGCTTGTTGAAGCAGCTTTATTATCTTACCACTCAGCTTCTTTTATGTCAACAACTTTTTTCAAGTCGTTTTCGAAGCTTTTTGTTGTTGTCTGCTGTTCATCAGCGACGTTTAATAATATACCATGCACCCGCTAAATATAGCAAGTGTTTTTTTCATCTTTTTTTAAAACTATAATTCGTTATATTCATCTCCGCTGCGGCATACGATGTAATCAAGCATGGACAAGATAAGGAGGCGTCATCAGTGAACCACTTCTACGTGTGGCACATCAAAAGGATAAAACAGCTGCTCATTATTATTATTGCCGCATTTGCAGCAGCCAGCTTTTTTTATATACAGAGAGCTGTCCCCCTTCCTGTATTTTTAACTGATAACGGTCCAAAAGCGATTTCTAAAGGGGAGACGAAATCAGACGAAGTGGCATTAACATTCGATATCAGCTGGGGCGATGAAAAGGCGGTTCCGATTCTGAACGCGCTGAAGGCAAACGGCATTAAAAACGCCACTTTTTTTCTGTCAGCTTCTTGGGCAGAACGGCACCCGGACACAGTCGAACGTATGATTAAAGACGGGCATCAAATCGGAAGCATGGGCTATGCGTATAAGAACTATACCAGTCTAGAGGATCAAGACATCAAGAAGGATATCCTTAGAGCCCAGACAGCATTTAAGAAAATGGGTGTGAAGAATGTTCATTTACTCCGCCCGCCGACCGGACAATTTAATAAAAAGGTTCTTACCATTGCACAGCAGTACCGCTATTCAGTGGTTCATTACAGCATTAACTCACAGGATTGGAGAAATCCCGGCCCTGATAAGATCATTGAAAATGTAAACAGTCATATAAAAGGCGGCGACATTGTTCTGCTGCACGCCTCTGATTCAGCAACGCAAACGGAAGAAGCGCTCCCCGCCATCATTCACAATTTAAAGCAAAAGGGTCTTAAAAACGTGACTGTCGGTGATCTGATCGCAAATACTGACGTCAAGTCATCAGAAGTGAAATAGGCTACCTCTGGGCAAACTTCGGCAGCATTAACAGCTGAAATGCGTTGCAGCCCATCAGCGGAATCAGCATCAAATAAAGCCAGTCCTCATTATTCACCCTTAACGCAGGAACCCATTCAAGCGCTGTAATAACAACCATTAAAAATAACGATGAAACGAACGTATTTTTTGAGGACTGCTTTTGTTTTATATATGCCGTCAACAGGCCGACGGCAAGAAGAGCAAGCGGAAGCCAGACAAACCCTGCAATCGAGTCATCCCGCTCACCAAAAAACAAAAATCTCACATACATTAAATCAAAAGCAACAAACAGAATGATAAACAGCTGAAGCAGATTCCAAAGCGAGCTTGATCTGAGGATTTCAAGGGCAAAACGGTGCACTGTCAAAAATACGAAAAATCCCATTTGACTGATCACACTGAAGATCATGCCTACTCCGATAAACCAGATCAGAACGGAGAAAATCTGACCGGCCTCAAAATTCAGAAAGAACCCCTTGTACTCCCCCCACTTCAGTGCAAATCCCACGACGCTTGTAATAAGAGCGCCCACAGCTAAAATCGAAAAGAAAAATCGAACAAGCCCGCGGCTTTTCATCTCTTATTCATCCCCCTGACAATCGCGTTCAGCGATATTTTGTTATGTATAAATCCATTCCGGTGAATCATATTAAAAGTAAGAACAAGTAAGGAAGGAGCTTACGCATGTCAAAAGCCAAAACGCTATTGATAAGCTGTTTTGTTGTATTATCTGTAACAGCTTGCGCTCCAAAAGACCAAGCAGCGGATATGGATTATGACCAGACTAAAAAAATGGTTGTCGATATATTAAAAACAGATGATGGAAAAAAAGCAATTAAGGAAATATTAAATGACGATGCGATGAATGAGGCATTGGTGATTGATCAGAATGCCATTAAAGGCACAATAGAGAAAACCCTCACCTCTAAAAAAGGGGCGGAGTTCTGGAAAACCATCTTTGAAGACTCAAAGTTCGCCGAGAGCTTTGCAAAGACACTTCAGCCCGAGCACGAAAAAATCATAAAAAAACTGATGAAAGACCCTGATTATCAGAAAAGTTTTATGCAGATCATGCAGGACCCCGGCATGGATAAAAAATACTACGAGCTGGTGAAAAGCCAAAAATTCCGCAGTTACTTAGAAGATGTGATTACAGAGACACTTTCCAGCCCGCTTTTTAAAAAGCAATTTGAGGATGAACTGAAAAAAGCGGCTTCAAGCTCTGAAAAAGAAAGCTAATAAAAGGCCGGGCCGTATTGATCCCGGCCCCTTTTTTATTCAGCTGTTTTTTCAATAACTTTTTGGGCAATCCCCATATAAATTTCTCCGATCGGATGGCTTCTGTCATAAACAGAAGGCGCAAACTGGTCTTTGTCCCAATCAGGCTGTTTTAAAGGAATTCTGCCGAGCAGCGGCACCTGCAATTCCTCTGCAAGCTTATCCCCTCCGCCTTGGCCGAACACATATTCTTTCTCGCCGGTTTTTGCACTTTCATAGTAAGCCATATTTTCAATGACCCCTACAACTTCATGATCTGTCTTAATCGCCATAGAACCCGCTCGCGCCGCTACAAATGCAGCCGTAGGATGCGGCGTTGATACGATAATCTCTTTGCAGCTCGGAAGCATCGTGTGTACATCGAGCGCAACATCCCCCGTGCCCGGCGGCAGATCGAGAACGATATAGTCAACCTCTCCCCAGTCAACCTCATGGAAGAAGTTGTTCAGCATCTTACCGAGCATAGGCCCTCTCCAAACAACCGGAGCGTTTTCTTCGACGAAAAAGCCCATAGACATGACCTTTACTCCAAATCTTTCGACAGGAAGCAGTTTTTCTCCTTCTACTGTCGGACGAACTGTAATACCCATCATGTCAGGCACGCTGAATCCGTATATATCCGCATCGATCAGGCCGACTTTTTTGCCGAGCCGAGCAAGAGAAATGGCCAGATTGACGGAAACCGTTGATTTGCCGACCCCGCCTTTTCCGCTTGCCACTGCCAGAAAGACCGGCGGATATTTCCTATTCAGTAAGGTTTCACTTTCAGACGCCGGCTGGCTGAATTTCGCCAATGTCTCTTCCGGCAGCTCTTCAAACCGAAGACCGACAGTTTCCGCTCCTGCTTCTTTCAGAACAGATACCATTTCTTGCTGAATGCTCATTTGCTCAGCCGTCCCCGTTTTTGCCAATGCAATTTTCACACTGACATGCCGTTTTTCCGGCTTGATCTTTACTTCCTTAACGGCATCCAATTCTCCCAGCGGTCTATGAAGAAAAGGTTCGCGCATTTTTCCGATTATATTTCTAACTTCATCTTCTCTTATCATCGAACCCTCACCCTTTGTGTATTCGTTTACAAGTGATATTATACCATATATTAATTATAGAATCGGCGAAAAACCCTCCTTACTCTGGAGGGTCTCCTTTCTCTGTGAAGTATCTCAATACGCCCTTATACACGGAAGAAGCGATGATATCCTGATATTTTGGCTGGCCGAGCCTTTTCGCTTCTGCCGGATTGGATAAAAATCCGATCTCCACCAGCGCGCCCGGTTTGGTTACATTCTGCATTAAGTATATGCCGTGTATCCGTTTCGCCTTTCTCGTCGTATTCTCCAGGTTAATTCTCAGTTCATCTTGTATATACTTTGCCACTTTTTCATTCTCTTCGTATTTTCCATAGTAAAAACTTTGGGCGCCGCTCCATCTCGGTGACGGTATGGCGTTCAGATGAATGCTGATATAAAGCTCCGCCTCTGAACGGTTGATGAGTTCCACACGCTTTCTAAGGTCTTCCGCTTTGCGTCTGCTGTAGCCTTTTGTCCCTTCAGGCGCTAAGTCGGTATCCGTCTCCCGCGTCATGATGACCAAAGCCCCTTGCTCCTGTAAATAGTCTCTCACCCTGGAGGCCACCTCAAGAGTAATATCTTTTTCAAGATGACTGCCTCCCGTGGCGCCGCCGTCCGGTCCGCCGTGTCCCGGATCGAGATAGATGATTTTCCCGCTCAGCGGCAGGCTCCACGGCCGCCAGGAATCATCATTATGAAATTGATACCGGAATAAACACAATAATATGATAAAGCCAAGTAAAAAACCGAGCCATTTCAGTTTTTTTCTCATACTTTTCCCTCCCGCTTGTCCCCGTTATTAATAAGTATGGGACAAGGGAAGAAATTATGATTACCTCATGCGGAGCTTACATTGTTTTTCTCTTTGCAGGAATCCTTCCGTCCACCAGCTGTTGATAAACCGGCAGGACGCTTCATAGATTTCTTTTTGTTCTACGGAAGAATATTGCTCATGTGTCCAATTACAAAGATATTCAAAAAAATCGACCGTCAGTTCTTCCTCTTCTTCAGCCGAACGCGCGTTTGCCCTCTGCAAGGACTCGCCATAATAGCCAAAGACGCCGAACCGGCCGCCTAATAAATACGCTTCGATTGCAAAATCTATGCATCCTTCACTGAGAATCCCGTTTTCGTCCTGAAAAAAGGGAAACAAGGGGGTAAGACACGCTTTTACGGATTGAATGATTTGCGTCAGTGACAGCTCCTTGAGTAAGTTTTTCTCAAGCTCATAATCCTTCTGCCGTTTCACGTCTGAAAAAGATAAAACCTCTGCCATTGCCATTTCACTCTCCTTTTTACTGTTATTTTGAAAGGAATAAGGAAAAAGCATGCTTTGTTGATAGTGGAAATCCTCCCAAATGAAGGGGTTTCATGTTAACTGGGAGAATAAAGAGCAGAGGTGACGTTATGAAAAAGCTGTTTCAATACAATTGGACGGTGCGTGATGAGTGGTTTGCGATATGTGAAAAGCTGAGTCGAGAGGAACTGACGAAATCCCGGACGGGCGGAATGGAGAGCATCTTGCGGACTTTATTTCATATCATTGATGTCGAAATCAGCTGGGCTCGTGCCATTTTAGGTAAAGCTGATGTTTTGCCCGCTGAGTCTGATGATGTCAGCATACAGGGTCTCAGGAAGCTCTCTGAACAGTATCGGGAGGATGTCATTCAAGCGGTCTCCGGCAAAGGAACGGACCTTGTTAAGCCTGGCTGGATGGACCAAACCTTTCATAAAGATGATATTCTCCGCCACATCCTTGCGCATGAGATTCACCATATGGGACAACTGTCGGTTTGGGCCAGAGAAATTGGAATAGAACCGGTTTCAGCTAATGTGATCAGCCGCCCGCAGTAAAAAGCCGCAAAAAAAACAGCACCTATGACGGGATGCTGTTTTTATATTTTGATGCTTCTTGTTACGGAGTATGTATTAATGTATTCATCCAGAACGAGGCCGCCCTTGTCCTCATAAAAGCCCGCAACCATGAAGCCTGCGTCAATCTGGCCTTTAATTTGATCCTCTAACGTATGGCCGAATTCAAATGCTTCATGATTCTCCATGAGTTCCTGTACTTTTTTCTTGCTCAGATCTTTTTCATCCGAAAACGGAATGGAATACTTTACTTTTAGGACGCCCTCCTGCTCTAAATCCATATCAAATAAGAACACGACGGGATTTACAAAACCGGAGACTAACGATCCGCCCTTTTTTAATACGCGATAGGCTTCTTTCCATACCGGAAGAACTGAATCAACAAAGCAATTCGATACCGGATGCACGATAAAATCAAATGACTCATCATCAAAACAGCTCAGATCATTCATGCTGCCTTTAACAGTCCGAAGTGTAAGGTTATCCCGTTCGGCAACCATTCTGTCTTGCGCAAGCTGCTTTTCCGAATTGTCAAAGACGGTGACATCAGCTCCTGCAGCAGCCAGCATCGGGCCTTGCTGTCCCCCTCCTGAAGCGAGACAAAGAACCTTCAAACCGTCTATGGATGGGAACCAATCCTCCGGCACGTCTTTCCCGGGGGTCATTCTGATGCTCCAATTGCCTTTTTTCGCTTCACCAACTGTATGGGAATCAACCGCTACCGTCCATTCATTGCCCGTTTCAACTTTTTTATCCCATGCCTTGCTGTTATGTATGGCTAACTGATTCATTATAACTGCGCTCCTTATTGGTAATGAATAGAGTATAACAAAACAATTCTAGAAAAACATTGGATAACCTCTTCGATATGAGAAAAAAATACAAAAAAAACCACAACCAAGAAGTTGTGGTTTTTGCAATCCAAAACGATTAACGTTTTGAGAACTGAGGTGCACGACGAGCGCCTTTAAGACCGTATTTTTTACGTTCTTTCATACGAGAGTCACGAGTCAGAAGACCAGCACGTTTAAGTGTTGCACGGTATTCTGGATCTGCTTCAAGCAACGCACGAGCGATACCGTGACGGATTGCTCCAGCTTGACCAGATAAGCCGCCTCCATGTACGTTTACTAAAACATCATAAGTACCAGCTGTTTCAGTTAAAGTTAATGGTTGTTTGATATCTTCGATTAGAGCTGGAGATGGAATGTGCTCGCTGATTTCACGATTATTAACGACGATACGACCTTCTCCTGGAACTAAGCGCACACGCGCTACAGAACTTTTACGACGGCCAGTACCGTAATATTGAACCTGTGCCAAATTGGTAACCTCCTTTTTAATTAACCGCGAAGTTCGTAAACTTCAGGTTTTTGTGCTTCATGTGGATGCTCAGAACCACGGTATACGTTCAATTTTTTGAACATTTGACGACCTAGAGAACCTTTTGGAAGCATGCCTTTGATAGCAAGCTCAAGCATTTTCTCAGGGTAGTTTGTACGCATTTCAAGAGCAGTTCTTGATTTCAGACCGCCTGGGTGCATTGTGTGACGGTAGTAGATTTTATCAGTTAACTTTTTACCAGTTAACTCGATTTTTTCAGCGTTGATGATGATCACATGATCTCCTGTATCAACGTGCGGTGTATAAGTTGGTTTGTGTTTTCCGCGAAGGATAGATGCAACTTCTGTAGAAAGACGTCCTAGAGTCTTGCCAGCAGCATCAACAACTAACCACTTGCGTTCAATAGTACTTGCGTTAGCCATAGGTGTTGTACGCATTGAATTTCCCTCCTAAATGATCTGTCATTTTCAATAAACTTCTGTTACGTTCTATTTCACAACACAATAAGTTCCGGGGCTTATCGTGGGGTTGAAATACATACCATATGATATCTTATAACTTTATGCAGACTCTGTCAAGAAAATGTTACACCTGGTTTAGTTGTCATAGCAAACGCGCCATAAATACAGCCCGTGCCCCGGTGCGGTGCGCCCCGCGGCTTCGCGATCCTTCACTTCCAGCATTGCTTTTACATCATCAGGAGAAAATTTTCCAGTTCCTGTGTCCAATAACGTTCCGGCAATGATTCTGACCATATTATACAGAAATCCGTTTCCGGTGATCCGCATTTGCAGGCCGTCTCCGGTCTCAGTCCAATCCAGTTCGTAAACTGTTCTGACTTTATCCTGAACCGCGGTATCAGCCGCGCAAAAACTTGTGAAATCATGTGTCCCGATGAGGTGCCTTGAAGCTTCCCTCATTTTCTGCACATTAAGCTGATATGCAAAATGGTAAGCGTAATGTCGTTTAAATACGTCCGGGTGTTTCTCCGTATATACAAAGTAGCGATATTCCTTTTGGACTGCGCTAAATCGTGCATGGAACCCATCATCCGCAATCTCTGCTGTTTTGACGGCAATATCATCAGGCAGCAGGGCATTGAGCGCAAACGGCCATTTTTCAGCCGGAATGGACAGCGGCGTATCAAAATGAATGACCTGCCCGGCAGCATGAACATCGCTGTCAGTGCGGCCCGATGAGATGACAGGCACCCTGCCGTCCGTTTTGTGGATGACGGCGAGCGCCTTTTCCAATTCACTTTGAACGGTCCGTTTTCCAGGCTGAACCTGATATCCGTTAAACAAATGCCCGTCATAAGCAATGGTACATTTCATTCTCATTCAGCAGCACCTCTAACTTCTTAAGAAAAACAATAATACGGCTAATACGATGATGAGCAGAATAGCTCCGGTATCCTTGCCGGTCCAGACAAGCTTTCTGTATTTCGTTCTCCCCTCACCGCCGTGGTAGCCTCTCGCCTCCATGGCGACCGCGAGCTCTTCCGCGCGTTTAAAGGCGCTGACAAACAGCGGAACAAGCAGCGGAACAACAGCTTTGATTCTGTCTTTCACCGGACCGCTTGTAAAATCCGCCCCCCTCGCCATTTGCGCCTTCATGATTTTATCTGTCTCTTCCATCAGCGTCGGGATAAAGCGCAACGATATCGACATCATTAACGCGAGTTCGTGTACGGGCAGCTTCACCTTTTTAAATGGATTCAAGAGCTGCTCCATTCCATCCGTTATTTCAATCGGCGTTGTCGTCAGCGTCAGCAGCGTCGTCATAAAGATGAGATAGACGAAACGGAGAGAGATAAAAATCCCCTGTACAAGTCCGCCCTCATATACTTTAAACCAGCCAAGCTGAAAAATGACAGACCCTTCATGCGTCATGAAGATGTGCAGTAAAAACGTAAACGCCACAATCCAGATAATCGGCTTAAGCCCCTTCAGTAAAAAGCTGAAAGGCACTCGCGTTAAGGCGATCACCCCAAATGTAAATAAACCGAGCAAAGCGTACGTCTGCACGTTGTTTGCCAAAAAGACGATACATACAAAAAGAAAGATGCTGACAAGTTTTGTTCGCGGGTCCAACCGGTGAATAAGCGATGAACCGGGAACATACTTTCCGATAATCATGCTGTCCATCATTGGTCCTTTTCCTCCTGAAAGAAAGCCTTAATTTCGCTGGCGGCATCCTGCAGGGTCAGCATGGGTTTCTCATACTTGACGCCGAGAGCCGTCTCAAGCCGTCTCTGAAACTTCACCGATTCAGGAAGATCCAGACCCATTTCGGCCATCTCTTCACCTTTTGCAAACAAGTCGCGCGGACTTCCCGTCGCTTTAATGGTTCCTTTATGCATGACGATCATCTCGTCGGCATAGCGGGCGGCATCCTCCATACTGTGGGTGACGAGAACAGTAGTCAGGTTCCCACGCTTATGAAGCGCATAGAACATGTCCATAATGTCCTGGCGCCCTCTCGGATCAAGGCCGGCCGTCGGTTCATCCAAAACCAGCACTTCCGGCTCCATCGCGAGAACGCCCGCAATCGCCACTCTGCGCATCTGACCGCCGCTGAGCTCAAACGGCGAACGATCCAAAATGTCTTCCGGGAGGCCCACAAGCTCCAGCATCTCTTTCGCCTTTCGTTCAGCGTCTTCTTTTTTCACACCGAAATTCATCGGTCCGAATGAGATGTCCTTCAGCACAGTCTCCTCAAACAGCTGATGTTCGGGAAATTGGAAAACGATTCCGACTTTTTTCCGCAAAGTCTTAAGTTTTTTATTCTTTTTACCGGCTGCCAAAATCGTGCTGCCGAGTTCCAGCTGCCCTTTAGTAGGTCTCAGCAAACCGTTTAAATGCTGTAAGAGCGTCGATTTGCCCGACCCTGTATGCCCGATGACGGCCACATAGCTGCCCTCTTTTATCACGGCATTGATATCATACAGAGCAAGCCGTTCAAACGGTGTCTTCATTTGATAGCGATGTTCTACATCTTTGATTTTAATGTCCACAGCTCATTCACCAGCCCTTCCTGAGTCAGATGGTTTTTCGTTAACGCCAGTCCGCTTTCTTTCAAAAGCAGGCTGAGCTGGAATGAGAAAGGCAAATCAAGACCGATGCGAACCAAGTCTTCATTTAATTTAAAAATCTCTTCAGGCGGGCCTTCTGCATACTTCCTGCCGCCGTTCATTACAATGATTCTGTCCGCCCTTGCGGCTTCTTCCAGGTCATGTGTAATCGAAATGACGGTGGCCATGCCCTGATCTTTTAAGCGTCTGACAGTATCAAGGACTTCTTCTCTCCCGATCGGGTCAAGCATGGATGTCGCTTCATCCAAAATCATAATATCAGGACGAGCAGCAATAATCCCTGCGATCGCCACTCTTTGTTTTTGACCTCCGGAGAGATGGTGCGGCTCTTGATCAAGAAAATCCTGCATATTGACTTGTTTGACAGCCCAATCTACTCTCTCGATCATTTCTTCGCGCGGAACACCATTGTTTTCTAAACCAAAAGCCACATCATCGCGAACCGTTGTTCCGACAAATTGGTTATCGGGATTCTGAAAGACCATCCCTATTTTTTTTCGTACATCCCACACGGTATCTTCAGTCAGTTTGATGCCGCCGACTTCAATATCTCCGGCCTCAGGCAAAATCAGTCCGTTCAGCGCTCTGGCCAAAGTCGACTTCCCTGAACCGTTGTGGCCTACGATAGCAAGCCATTCTCCTTCGTATACCTCCAGACTCACACCGTCCAGCGCCGGTCTTTCTGCATCTTTGCGGTATCGAAATAAGATGTCTTTTACGGTTATAAGCTGTTTTTGATCCACGGGTGCCTGGCCTCCTCTCAGCTATAGCTCTGCTTTTCTGTCTCATAATAAAAAGTTCTGGTATCTAAAAAAAGGGCATAGATCCAGTTAGAAACTGTCCCGCCCTTCTTTAGATACACAAAAATATGTGATTAAACCAATTCGATGATTGCCATTGGTGCACCGTCACCACGGCGAGGACCAAGCTTCATAATACGTGTGTATCCGCCTTGGCGCTCCTCGTAACGAGTTGCAATGTCAGAGAATAATTTTTGAAGTGCATCTTGGTTATTTTCTTCATTTGCAACCTCGTTGCGAATGTATGCAGCAGCTTGACGACGAGCATGCAAGTCACCGCGCTTACCAAGAGTGATCATCTTTTCAACAACAGAGCGAAGTTCTTTCGCACGTGTTTCAGTTGTTTCAATTCTTTCGTTGATGATCAAATCTGTTGTAAGATCACGAAGCATAGCTTTACGCTGTGAACTCGTACGTCCTAGTTTTCTGTATGACATGTGATGTCCCCTCCTTTAATGGAATGCTGTTTCTAAATAAAAAACACACGAAAATCCTAGTTCACATGGAAACTAGATCAATCGTCTTTGCGAAGGCCGAGTCCAAGTTCTTCTAGTTTCGCTTTCACTTCTTCAAGTGATTTGCGTCCCAGGTTGCGAACTTTCATCATATCTTCTTCCGTCTTGTTCGCAAGTTCTTGAACCGTGTTAATGCCCGCACGCTTCAAGCAGTTGTAAGAACGGACAGAAAGATCAAGTTCCTCAATCGTCATTTCAAGAACTTTTTCCTTTTGATCCTCTTCTTTTTCAACCATGATTTCAGCATGCTGAGCTTCGTCAGTTAAACCAACGAATATATTAAGGTGTTCAGTTAAAATCTTAGAACCGAGAGCAATTGCTTCCTTCGGTCCAGTGCTTCCGTCAGTCCAAACATCAAGTGTAAGTTTGTCATAGTTTGCAACCTGGCCTACACGAGTGTTTTCTACCTGATAAGATAAACGAGAAACTGGCGTAAAGATTGAATCGATCGGAATCACGCCGATTGGCTGATCGTCTCTTTTGTTCGAATCAGCAGGTGTATACCCACGTCCTCTTTGTGCAGTAAGGCGAACTCGGAAACTCGCATTCTCACCAAGAGTCGCGATATGAAGATCCGGATTAAGGATTTCAACATCGCTGTCGTGTGTAATATCAGCTGCTGTGACAGTTCCTTCACCCTGTACATCAATTTCGAGCGTCTTCTCTTCATCAGAGTAGATTTTCAATGCAAGCTTTTTAATGTGCAAGATTATCGTTGTAACATCTTCCACAACGCCTTCGATTGTCGAGAATTCGTGCAGTACACCATCTATCTGGATCGATGTTACAGCGGCACCAGGGAGTGAGGATAAGAGGATACGACGTAAGGAGTTACCCAGAGTTGTACCATATCCACGCTCAAGCGGCTCTACGACAAACTTACCAAATTTGGCATCGTCGCTGATTTCAACCGTTTCGATTTTTGGTTTTTCAATCTCGATCATTACTTAAAACCCTCCTTCAAAACGTCGAAACCTCGAATAGAATCATATGAGATTCCATCCGAAATTCCCCATTGTTTAGTCCCGTATGTGCTCAGGCAACGAGTCGGTGCATTCGTTTCATAAATAACTGTATCATAACCCATTATTGACAGGGACACAAAATCTATACAAACAAATTACACGCGGCGACGTTTTGGTGGACGGCATCCATTATGAGGAACAGGAGTTACGTCTCTGATAGCTGTAACTTCAAGTCCGGCAGCTTGTAAAGCACGGATTGCAGCTTCACGGCCAGAACCTGGTCCTTTAACAGTTACTTCAAGAGTTTTAAGTCCGTGTTCGATTGAACCTTTAGCAGCTGTTTCAGCAGCCATTTGCGCAGCAAAAGGAGTAGATTTACGAGAACCTCTGAATCCTAGAGCTCCGGCACTTGACCAAGAAATAGCATTACCATGAGTATCAGTGATCGTAACGATCGTGTTATTGAAAGTTGAACGAATATGAGCGATTCCTGACTCAATATTCTTTTTCACGCGACGTTTACGCGTGTTTTGTTTACGAGCAGCAGCCATTGTTTAGGTACCTCCCTTACTTACTTATTTTTTCTTGTTAGCTACAGTACGACGCGGACCTTTACGAGTACGCGCATTGTTTTTAGAGTTTTGTCCGCGAACAGGCAAACCTCTGCGATGGCGGATTCCGCGGTAGCTTCCGATTTCGATCAGACGCTTGATGTTAAGAGAAACTTCACGGCGAAGGTCACCTTCTACTTTCAGTTTGTCAATAACATCACGGATTTTACCAAGTTCTTCTTCAGTAAGATCACGCACACGAGTATCTTCAGAAACACCAGCCTCTTTCAAGACTTGCTGAGCCGTTGTGCGGCCAATTCCGAAGACATATGTTAAAGAAATAACAACACGTTTGTCACGTGGGATATCTACACCAGCAATACGAGCCATTCTCTGGGCACCTCCTTATTAATTATCCTTGTTTTTGTTTATGCTTTGGATTTTCACAGATCACCATTACTTTTCCTTTTCTGCGAATAACTTTACATTTCTCGCAGATTGGTTTAACTGATGGTCTCACTTTCATGTGTTTCCAACCTCCTTCAGTTTCCGGAGTGCTTTATTTGTAACGGTACGTAATCCTGCCACGAGTTAAGTCATATGGAGATAATTCTACCGTAACTTTGTCTCCAGGTAAAATGCGAATGAAGTGCATGCGGATTTTACCAGATACGTGAGCCAAAACCGTATGGCCATTTTCGAGTTCAACTTTGAACATCGCGTTTGGCAGAGTTTCGACTATCGTACCTTCCACTTCAATTACATCGTCTTTCGCCATTCAAGTGTTCTCCCTTCTTCAAATCAGTAACTTGCTCTCTGACAAATTTCAAAAGAGAAAATCTCAGTTATCCGTTTGTCACACGCCCTGTTTCGTTTATACTGTTCTGAACTTCCGGAGATACGCAATCATAAAGGGTGAATGATTGATATTCTTTTTCTAAGGAGAATGAAATGTACGCTTTTCTCCGTCTGCTTTAGTACATGATGATGAATCGTCATTCCGATAACAGCAGCTAGCCGGTTTTTCCTCCGACCAATTGTAAACCTACAATCTGCCCAGGTGCGGAATGAAAAACATGTGTCACGGAATTCATTTCATCATCTAGACTTTTGTCAGTATATCAAAACCCGTTTCCGTAATCGCAATCGTATGTTCAAAATGAGCACACTTTTTCCCATCTACCGTTACAACCGTCCAGTTATCAGCCAATGTTTTCACATACCGGCTGCCAGCGTTAACCATCGGTTCTATAGCGAGAACCATACCAGGCTTCAGCCTAGGTCCTTTGTTTGGCGGACCGTAATGAGGAATTTGCGGATCCTCATGCAAGTCTTGACCAACACCATGTCCGACATACTCCCTAACAACTGAAAACTGCTCATTTTCGACATACGTTTGTATTGCGTGGGAAATATTCGACAAACGTTCACCTGGTTTTGCTTCCTTCAAGCCTTTATATAAAGACTCCTCTGTCACTTCCAGCAGTCGTTTATCATCATCACTGATGTTTCCTACCGGATATGTCCAAGCAGAGTCACCATGATAACCATTTAATTTAGCACCGATATCAATGCTGATAATGTCACCGTCACGCAAAACCCTTTTACCGGGAATTCCGTGAACGAGTTCTTCATTAACTGATACACAGATGCTCCCGCGAAACCCATTATACCCCTTAAAAGATGGGATTGCACCCTGCTTCTCAATAAAACGTTCGGCAATTTGATCCAATTCTTTTGTCGAGATTCCTGGTTTAATGTGCTTTTTCATCTCTTCATGAGTCAAAGCCACGATTCGCCCTGCTTCCCGCATGATGCTAAGCTCACGAGGGGTCTTACAGATAATCATTTGCTCAATCCTCCAAGAAGCTCTTTCACATCTTTGTACACGTCATTAATGTCCTGCTGGCCATTGACGTTGACAAGATATCCTTTCCCGGAGTAAAAATCCAGTAAAGGCTGAGTCTGCTTCATGTTCACCTCAAGCCGTTTTGAGACGGTTTCCTCATTATCATCTGCCCGTTGATAAAGGTCTCCTCCGTCTTTATCACAAACACCCGGCGTTTTCGGCGGATTGAAAACCAAATGATAGGTTGTGCCGCAAACACTGCAAATTCTGCGTCCAGTCAAACGTTCCATTAAAGAGTCTTTGTCTACTTTAATGTTGATGACATAATCAATCGGCTTGCCGTATTCCTCAAGAATGTTTTCAAGAGCTTCAGCCTGAGCGACTGTTCGCGGAAATCCGTCCAGAAGAAAACCTCTTTCACAATCATCTTTGCCGAGTCTTTCTTTGACAATGCCGATTGTGACTTCGTCCGGTACGAGCTCGCCTTTATCGATATAAGACTTTGCTTCGAGTCCGAGTGGTGTTTCTTCTTTCATAGCAGCACGGAACATATCTCCCGTTGAGATATGAGGTATCCCATAATCCTCAACAATTCGTTCTCCCTGTGTGCCTTTACCGGCTCCAGGAAGTCCCATTAAGACTAAGTTCATTCGGATTTCCCCCGTCCTCTCTTATTTAGAGGAATGGTTAAAACCAGTCCTCTAATTTTTCATAAATCCTCGGTAATTACGTTTCACTAACTGGCTCTCCAGCTGCTTCATTGTCTCCAAGGCTACCCCCACGACAATTAACAAAGATGTTCCGCCAATCTGTGCACTTTGAGGCAATCCAGCGAATTGAATGAAAAAGATAGGAAGAATGGAAATCACGGCTAAGAATATAGAACCCACAAACGTAAGTCGATACAAAATGCTCGTAATTCTATCTTGAGTCATTTTCCCTGGACGAACCCCCGGGATATAGCCACCCTGTTTTTTAAGGTTATCTGCCATTTGTTCAGGGTTTACCTGCACAAAAGCATAGAAGTACGTAAAGGCGATAATTAATGCGACATAAACCGTCATGCCCACCGGATGTGTATTGTCAAAGTTGGCTTGAATCCACTTTGTCACATCGTTTGTTCCGAAAAATGACGCGATAGTACGCGGCGTTATAAGAAACGCAACCGCAAAGATTACCGGAATAACCCCTGCCGGATTCACTTTAAGCGGAAGGTGAGTTGACTGGCCTCCGCCAGCAGGTGAACGACCTTGCCCTTTTGCATATTGAATCGCGATTTTGCGTACGGCCTGCTGAATGAAAATAACACCAACAATTACGGCCAAAATCGCAATCACCAGTAAGGCGATTTTCACAATATGAATAAACAGCTGATCGCTGCTGCCGACAAATTGAGTCTCATAAATCTGCCCAACAGTTTTCGGAATACTAGCCACAATCCCCGCGAAGATGATGATCGAAATTCCGTTTCCTACTCCATTGGAAGTAATTTGTTCTCCCAGCCACATTAAAAAAGCAGTTCCTCCAGTGAGTACTAAAGCAATAATCAGATATGTCGATATGCCGGATTTCTCAATCAGCATACCGTTTGCCAGGTTGTTAAACCCGTAAGACATACCTAATGCCTGGATAAAACCAAGCACAATCGTAGAATATCTCGTGAACTGAGCTAATTTACGGCGGCCGACTTCACCTTGCTTAGACCACTCGGTAAACTTCGGCACAACATCCATCTGAAGCAGCTGAATGATGATCGAAGCAGTGATGTAAGGCGTAATTCCCATCGCGAAGATAGAGAACTGATAAAGCGCACCGCCGCCAAATGTATTAAGGAGATCAAAAACCCCCATCGAACTTTGTGTCTGTAACGCCTGAGCATTAACATATGGCACAGGGATAAACGCACCTATGCGAAAGACGATAAGCATGAGTAATGTGAAAATGATTTTATTCCGAATATCACTCACACGCATAAAGTTGGAGATTGTCTTAAACAAGTTAGATCACCTCAGCTGTACCGCCAGCAGCTTCAACAGCTTCTTTCGCAGAAGCAGAGAATTTATTGGCTTTTACAGTTAATTTTTTCTCTAATTTACCGTTGCCAAGAATCTTTACTCCTGCATTTAGTTTGCTAATAACACCAGTCTCAAGAAGAAGTTCAGGAGTGACTTCCGTTCCTTCCGCAAAACCGTTCAATTTGTCTACGTTCACAATAGCGTATTCCTTGCGGTTGATGTTTGTAAAACCACGCTTAGGAAGACGTTGGAATAAAGGCATTTGTCCCCCCTCGAATCCAGGGCGCACACCGCCGCCGGAACGAGCGTTTTGACCTTTGTGACCTTTACCAGCTGTTTTACCGTTACCAGAACCAATACCACGACCTACGCGATTGCGCACTTTGCGTGAACCTTCTGAAGGCTTTAATTCATGAAGTTTCATTAGGACACCTCCTTAGCCTATAATTTATTTTTATTGTTCTTTAACAGAAACTAGATGAGATACTTTATTAATCATACCGCGGATCGCAGCGTTATCTTCATGAACGACAGTTTGGTTCGTTTTCTTTAAACCAAGTGTTCTGACAGTAACGCGCTGATCTTCCGGGCGACCGATTACACTGCGTTTGAGGGTAATTTCTAATTTAGCCATTAATGTTCCCTCCTTATCCTAACAGTTCTTCTACAGATTTTCCACGAAGCTTCGCAACATCTTCGGCACGTTTAAGCTCACTTAAACCTTGAAGTGTTGCACGGATCATGTTGATCGGTGTGTTAGAACCTAAAGACTTAGAAAGGATATCAGCAACGCCAGCAAGCTCAAGTACCGCACGTACAGGGCCTCCAGCGATAACTCCAGTACCTTCAGAAGCAGGTTTCAACAAGATATTGCCTGCACCGAAACGTCCGATGATTTCGTGTGGAATCGTAGTTCCAACCATTGGTACTTCAATCAAATTCTTTTTCGCATCTTCAACAGCTTTGCGGATTGCTTCAGGTACTTCTTGTGCTTTACCAGTACCGAAACCTACGTGACCGTTTTTGTCACCGACAACGACTAGAGCTGCGAAACGGAAACGACGACCACCTTTAACAACTTTCGCTACGCGGTTAACCGTAACTAAGCGTTCTTCTAACTCTAATTTGCTTGGGTCAATACGACGCATAATCATGTGTCCCTCCTTTTTTTATTAAAATTTCAGTCCGGCTTCACGAGCTGCATCGGCCAGAGCTTTTACACGTCCATGGTATAAGTATCCGCCGCGGTCAAATACTACGTCAGAAACACCTTTCTCAGAAGCGCGTTTCGCAACGAGTTCACCGACTTTAGCAGCAGCAGCGCTGTCACCAGTGCTTTCCACGTTCAAATCTTTGTCGAGAGTAGAGGCACTAACAAGTGTAACGCCATTTACATCATCGATGATTTGAGCATAAATGTGTTTGTTTGAACGGAACACATTCAGACGAGGTCTTTCAGCTGTGCCTGAAAGTTTAGCACGAACACGAGCATGTCTTTTTTGACGAGCAGCATTTTTGCTAGTTTTCGTAATCATCCTTGGTCACTCCTTTCTTCACTTTAAGCGGTCTTACTTAGCAGATTTACCTTCTTTACGGCGAACAACTTCACCTTCGTAGCGGATTCCTTTACCTTTGTAAGGCTCTGGAGAACGTACAGCGCGGATGTTAGCAGCAGTAGCTCCTACACGCTCTTTGTCTGTACCTTTTACAACTACTTTTGTTTGAGAAGGAACTTCGATTTCGATGCCCTCTTCAGGAACCATCTCAACAGGGTGAGAGTATCCAACGTTTAAAACAAGTTTGTTACCGGATTTAGCCGCACGATAACCGACACCGACTAATTCCAAACCTCTTTCAAATCCTTTAGATACGCCTTCAACCATGTTTCCAAGCAGACTGCGAGTCGTACCATGCAACGCACGGTGCTCTTTATGATCAGAAGGACGAGTGACTGTAAGCACGTTGTCCTCAATTTTGATTTCCATATCAGGATGGAAAGTACGAGTTAATTCTCCTTTTGGTCCTTTTACAGCTACAGTGTTGCCTTCGTTCAGCGTTACTGTAACTCCAGATGGGATCTCAAGCAGTTTTTTACCTACACGAGACATACTAAAACACCTCCATTCTTGTTAAACTTCTTACCAAACGTATGCTAGAACTTCTCCACCAGCTTGTTTTGCACGGGCTTCTTTGTCCGTTAAAACACCTTGTGATGTAGAAATAATCGCAATTCCAAGACCGTTAAGTACGCGAGGTACTTCATTTGATTTAGCGTATACACGCAAACCTGGTTTGCTGATTCTTTTAAGACCAGTGATAACGCGCTCGTTGTTTTGTCCGTATTTCAAGAAAACGCGGATGATACCTTGTTTGCTGTCTTCTACGAACTCAACGTCACGAATGAAACCTTCACGCTTTAAAATGTCAGCAATTTCTCTTTTCAATTTAGAAGCAGGAATTTCAAGCTTCTCATGACGTACCATGTTTGCATTGCGAATACGAGTCAGCATATCTGCAATTGGATCTGTCATAACCATTATATAATTACCTCCTTCCCATTCTTGGGGATTACCAGCTGGCTTTTTTCACGCCAGGAATTTGTCCTTTATATGCAAGCTCACGGAAACAAATACGGCAAAGTTTAAATTTACGAATGACTGAGTGCGGACGTCCGCAGCGTTCACAGCGAGTGTACTCTTGCACTTTAAACTTTGGTGTACGTTGTTGTTTCGCAATCATTGACTTTTTAGCCACGATTTCGCCTCCCTTTCATTGATTATTTCTGGAACGGCATACCTACTTGAGTTAATAGCTCACGAGCCTCTTCGTCAGAGTTAGCAGTCGTTACGATAACGATGTCCATTCCGCGAACCTTTGTTACTTTATCGTAGTCAATTTCAGGGAAGATTAACTGTTCTTTGATACCAAGAGTGTAGTTTCCGCGACCGTCGAAAGATTTCTTAGAAATCCCGCGGAAGTCACGCACACGCGGTAAAGATACAGAAATAAGTTTATCAAGGAAATCATACATGCGCTCTCCGCGAAGAGTTACTTTCGCACCGATAGGCATTCCCTCACGAAGACGGAATCCAGCAATTGATTTCTTCGCACGAGTAACGACAGGTTTTTGACCTGCGATAAACGTTAATTCTTCAACAGCACTGTCGATTGCTTTCGCATTTTGAACAGCATCACCAACACCCATGTTGATTACGATTTTTTCGATTTTCGGCACCTGCATAACAGAGTCGTAGTTGAACTTCGTCATTAAAGCAGGTGAAATTTCTTTATTGTACTTTTCTTTAAGGCGGTTCATGAGATAGACCTCCCTTCCTTTAATTACTATTTATCTAAAACTTGCCCAGATTTTTTAGCAATACGAACTTTTTTGCCATCTTCCACTTTGTATCCTACGCGAGTCACTTCACCTGTTTTAGGATCGAGCGGCATAACGTTTGATACATGAATTGGCGCCTCTTGATTAGAAATACCGCCTTGAGGGTTAGTTTGAGTCGGTTTAGAGTGTTTCTTCACCATGTTTACGCCCTCAACTAGAACGCGGTCCTTTTTAGGGAAAGCAGCAAGGATCGTACCTTGTTTGCCTTTATCTTTACCAGAGATAACCATTACTTTATCGCCTTTTTTCACATGCATCCTGATCGCACCTCCTTGAGTAAGGCATTTATTTCATTAGATAACTTCTGGAGCCAGAGAAACAATTTTCATGAAGTTGTTTTCACGTAATTCACGAGCAACCGGTCCGAAGATACGAGTTCCACGCGGGCTCTTGTCGTCACGGATGATAACACATGCATTCTCATCGAAGCTGATGTATGATCCGTCAGTTCTGCGTGCTCCGCTTTTTGTGCGAACGATAACAGCTCTTACGACTTCACCTTTTTTGACAACGCCTCCTGGTGTTGCTTGTTTAACCGTGCAAACAATTACATCACCAATGTTAGCCGTTTTACGTCCAGAACCGCCAAGAACTTTAATAGTAAGTACCTCACGCGCACCGGAGTTGTCAGCAACTTTTAAACGAGTCTCTTGTTGAATCATTATTTGTTACCTCCCTTCGGAAAAAGAATTCCGAACTTTATTAGATAATAACAGCTTCTTCGACAACTTCTACTAGACGAAAACGTTTAGTTGCAGATAATGGACGAGTTTCCATGATCTTTACGATGTCTCCGATTTTAGCTTGATTATTTTCATCATGTGCTTTTAATTTCTTTGAGTATTTTACGCGTTTACCGTAAATAGGATCCTTTTTGTATGTTTCAACAACAACAGTGATGGTTTTATCCATTTTGTCAGAAACAACACGGCCTTGGTAAACCTTGCGTTGGTTACGTTCGCTCATGCTCACGACCTCCCCTCAGTGATTATTTGTTAGCAGCAATTTCTCTTTCACGAATCACAGTTTTCATGCGCGCGATAGCTTTGCGCACTTCACGAATGCGAGCAGTATTTTCAAGTTGTCCTGTCGCTAATTGAAAGCGAAGATTGAAAAGTTCTTCTTTAAGAGACTTTACTTTTTGTTCAATTTCAGCAGTGGTAAGGTCACGAATTTCATTAGCTTTCATTTGATTCACCACCAATTTCTTCACGTTTTACGAACTTCGTTTTAATTGGCAATTTGTGAGATGCAAGACGAAGCGCTTCACGAGCTACCTCTTCAGACACACCAGAAATTTCAAATAAAACTTTGCCCGGTTTTACAACAGCTACCCAGCCTTCAGGAGCCCCTTTACCGGAACCCATCCGTACCTCAAGCGGTTTAGCAGTGTAAGGTTTTGAAGGGAAAATTTTAATCCAAACTTTACCGCCACGTTTCATGTAACGAGTCATCGCAATACGTGCAGCTTCGATTTGGCGGTTCGTGATCCAAGAAGCTTCAAGAGCCTGGATACCGTACTCACCAAAATGTACTTCAGTACCGCCTTTAGCGCGACCGCGCATTTTTCCGCGATGCTCTCTGCGATATTTAACGCGTTTTGGTAATAACATATTATTTTCCTCCTTCCTCAGTTTTCTTCTTAGTAGGAAGAACCTCTCCACGATAGATCCAGACTTTTACACCGAGCTTACCGTAAGTTGTGTCAGCTTCAGATGTTGCATAGTCGATGTCAGCACGTAAAGTGTGCAATGGAACAGTTCCTTCACTGTAGTATTCAGAACGAGCGATGTCAGCTCCGCCAAGACGGCCGGAAACCATTGTTTTCACACCTTGTGCTCCAGCACGCATAGTGCGTTGGATTTGTTGTTTCTGCGCACGGCGGAAAGAAATACGGTTTTCTAGTTGACGAGCGATGTTGTCAGCTACAAGCTGAGCATCAAGATCTGCTCTTTTGATTTCAAGAATGTTAATGTGTACACGCTTGCCAGTTAGGCTGTTAAGGGCTTTACGAAGTGCTTCAACTTCAGATCCGCCTTTACCGATTACCATACCAGGCTTAGCAGTGTGGATCGTAATGTTAACGCGGTTTGCTGCGCGCTCGATTTCTACTTTAGAAACAGAAGCGTCAGAAAGGCGTTTGCTAATGAATTCACGAATTTTTAAATCTTCGTGCAGGAAGTCAGCGTAATCTTTACCAGCGTACCACTTAGATTCCCAATCACGAATGACTCCGATACGAAGACCGACTGGATTTACCTTTTGACCCACTACTTATCCCTCCTTCTTTTCTGATACAACGATTGTAATGTGGCTCGTACGTTTGTTGATTTGGCTCGCACGTCCCATAGCACGCGGGCGGAATCTTTTTAACGTTGGGCCTTCGTCAACAAATGCCTGAGAAATAACCAGATTGTTAGCGTCCATCTCGTAGTTGTGCTCAGCATTTGCGATAGCAGATTTTAAAACTTTTTCGATGATTGGAGAAGCAGCTCTCGGTGTTAGGTTCAAGATAGATACTGCTTCGCCTACTTGCTTACCTCGAATCAGGTCCATTACTAGACGTGCTTTACGAGGAGCAATACGGACTGTTCTTGCAACAGCTTTAGCTTGCATTTAAAAGCCTCCTCTCTTAGCGTCTTGTTTTTTTATCGTCACTGGCGTGGCCTTTGTAAGTACGAGTCGGTGCGAATTCGCCCAACTTGTGGCCTACCATGTCTTCAGAAATGAATACAGGCACGTGTTTACGTCCGTCATATACTGCGATTGTGTGACCGATAAATTGTGGGAAAATAGTTGAACGGCGAGACCAAGTTTTTACAACTTGTTTCTTGTCCGTTTCATTTAATTTCTCGATTTTTGTCATCAAGTGTCCATCGACAAATGGTCCTTTTTTCAAGCTGCGAGCCATTTTGGAACCTCCCTTCGTGATTGCACTACGGTCCGAAATGAACCGTAGACAACCCCGTTATTTATTTTTACGACGACGTACGATAAATTTATCAGATTTGTTCTTTTTCTTACGTGTCTTGAATCCAAGAGTCGGTTTGCCCCAAGGAGACATTGGTGATTTACGTCCGATTGGCGCGCGACCTTCACCACCACCGTGCGGGTGATCGTTAGGGTTCATTACAGAACCGCGGACTGTAGGGCGGATGCCTTTCCAGCGAGAGCGTCCTGCTTTACCAACGTTGATAAGTTCGTGCTGCTCGTTACCTACTTGACCGATAGAAGCGCGGCAAGCAGAAAGGATCATGCGAACTTCACCAGAGTTAAGACGTACAAGAACGTATTTGCCTTCTTTACCAAGAACCTGAGCAGATGTACCAGCTGAACGTACAAGCTGTCCGCCTTTACCAGGTTTTAATTCAATGTTATGCACAACAGTACCAACAGGGATGTTGATAAGCGGAAGTGCATTACCTACTTTGATGTCAGCTTCAGGGCCGGACATGATTTCAGTACCTACTTGAATTCCTTTTGGTGCAATAATGTAACGTTTTTCTCCGTCTACATAGTTGATTAGTGCGATGTTAGCTGAACGGTTTGGATCGTATTCAACTGTAGCAACGCGTCCAGGTATACCATCTTTATCGCGTTTGAAGTCGATAACACGGTATTGGCGTTTGTGTCCGCCACCTTGGTGACGCACAGTCAATTTACCTTGGTTGTTACGTCCGCCTTTTTTGTGAAGGGGAGCAAGCAAGGATTTTTCCGGCTGGTCAGTCGTGATTTCAGCAAAATCTGAAGTTGTCATGCCACGACGTCCGTTAGAGGTCGGTTTATACTTTTTAATCGCCATTTTGAATTTCCCTCCTTCTTTTTACAGATAATTAAGCTTCAAAAATTTCGATTTCTTTACTGTCTGCAGTAAGTTTTACGATCGCTTTTCTGCGACGGCTAGTCATACCAGTATAGCGGCCGACACGTTTTGATTTCCCTTTGTAGTTCATGATGTTGACTTTGTCAACTTTCACTCCAAAGATACTTTCAACTGCATCTTTCACTTCTGTTTTATTAGCTCTTACATCAACTTCAAAAGTATATTTCTTTTCAGTCATTAAATCAGCAGAACGTTCAGTAATGACGGGGCGCTTAAGAACATCACGAGGATCTTTCATTATGCAAGCACCTCCTCTACTTTTTCAACCGCAGCTTTTGTAATCAGAAGCTTCTCGTGGTTGACAACGTCTAACACGTTGATTCCGTTAGCTTGAACAACTGTAACTCCAGGGATGTTGCGTGCAGAAAGAGATACTGCTTCGTTTGCATCCGCAGTTACGATTAAAGCTTTTTTCTCAACAGACAATCCTTTAAGGATAGCTGTCATTTCTTTTGTTTTAACCGTATCAAGAGTAAGATCTTCAAGAACAATAATGTTGTTGTCGTTCACTTTAGAAGACAATACTGATTTGATTGCCAAGCGGCGAACTTTTTTAGGTAATTTGTAAGAATAGCTGCGTGGTGTTGGGCCGAATACGACACCACCTCCGCGCCATTGCGGTGAACGGATTGAACCTTGACGGGCACGACCTGTACCTTTTTGACGCCATGGTTTGCGACCTCCGCCGCGTACTTCAGAACGATTTTTTACTTTGTGAGATCCTTGACGTAAGGAAGCTCTTTGCATAAGAATAGCGTCGAATACTACGCTCTCATTTGGCTCAATTCCAAATACAGAAGCGTTTAATTCGATATCACCAGCAGTAGAACCGTTTTGGTTGTATAATGCTACTTTTGGCATGATCAATTTCCTCCTTTCCTAAGAGACTTATTTAGATTTAACAGCACTTTTTACAGTGATTAAAGTTTTTCTCGCACCAGGTACGTTACCTTTAATCAAAAGAAGATTGCGCTCAGCATCAACTTTTACGATTTCAAGGTTTTGGACAGTGATTTGATCTCCGCCCATGCGTCCAGGTAATAGTTTACCTTTGAATACACGGTTAGGATCTACAGGTCCCATTGAACCAGGACGACGGTGGTAGCGTGAACCGTGAGACATAGGTCCGCGAGATTGTCCGTGGCGCTTGATCGCACCTTGGAAACCTTTTCCTTTAGATACTCCTGTTACATCTACGATTTCTCCTGCAGAGAAAATTTCAACCTTGACTTCCTGACCAATTTCATACGCATCCATATCCACGCCGCGTAATTCTTTAACGAAGCGCTTAGGAGCAGTTTCCGCTTTTGCAACGTGTCCTTTTTCCGGTTTGTTTGAAAGCTTTTCACGCTTATCGTCAAAACCAAGCTGGATCGCTTCATAGCCATCGTTTTCAGCTGTTTTCTTTTGAAGAACAACGTTTGGAGCTGCTTCAATAACAGTTACCGGGATAAGATCACCGTTCTCTGCGAATACTTGCGTCATACCAATTTTTCTTCCTAAGATTCCTTTGGTCATTCGTCACACCTCCTATTAAGATCATTCTATATTTTTGAATTAAAGTTTGATTTCGATATCGACACCAGATGGTAAGTCTAATCGCATGAGAGCATCAACAGTTTGTGGTGTTGGGTTCACAATGTCGATTAAACGTTTATGTGTACGCATTTCAAATTGCTCACGAGAATCTTTGTATTTGTGCACCGCACGAAGGATTGTGTAAACTGATTTTTCAGTTGGCAACGGAATCGGACCAGATACGCTGGCACCAGAACGTTTTGCCGTTTCAACAATCTTCTCTGCAGATTGATCAAGGATTCTATGATCATATGCTTTTAAACGAATACGAATTTTTTGTTTTGCCATTATTTTCCCTCCTTTTCGCCTACATCACGTTAGACAGTTCTCCGTGAGAAAAACCTGATCACCTTGCCATGGCAAAGCGGCCGGGTGTGTCAGCAACCTCTCACTTCATCGCAGTCAAAGACCAACATACACTATTATACAGAAAATAGACGTATGTTGCAAGGTTTATTTGAAGAACCTTGTGGTTTTCACACTTTGATTATTATACAGGTGATGTCTTGATTAATCAAGGATATGCCTGTTTTCTTTCAGAGATGGAAAGATGCGAATCGGCTGACAACTTCGGCAAAGCGGTCAGGCTCCTCCAAGTGAGGCGAATGGGCTGAGTTTTCAAACCAGTGCCATTCTTTATACGGCGCTTCAACCTTCTGATAATATTCGTAAGATGTCGTTCCCGGAACCGTCAAATCGAATTTGCCTGACATAAAACAGCATGGTATTTCAATAGAAGAAACTGATTTCCCGGCATCAAAGAAAATGAGATCCTCCCACAGATGTTTCAGGCTGAACATTTGTCCCCGCGCAGCCAAAAAGCTCCCTCTCACACCGTACGGTTCCCCAAACAGCATTCGTCCGCCTGCTTTTAGAGCGCCGATCGGATTGTGGGTGAAGCCTCCTCCCTTCATCTCGATACAAAGCAGAAACAAAGACCGCTGCACCTGTCCGTCCCATGGAGGTGCACCGATAAAATCCAGCGTCTTTTGCAGCAGGCGGTGCTTACGCTCCCTGCTCCATGCTGTCAGCTGCCGGTAAGCTTCTGCTTCCTCTTTTTGAATATTAACCACTTGACTGATACCGATATACGCATAATACAAATCAGATCTCTTTTGGAGAACGCGGAGCGCCAAAACTGATCCCCACGAATAGCCTGCGATATATACCTTTTGCCTGCCGAATTGCTTACATAAGCGCTCGGTCAAATGAATGGTGTCGGCCGTCAGCTGATCCAAAGTCATAGATGATTCTGGAATATCTTTTGAATACGAGAGTCCCGCCCCTCTCTGATCCCAGTTCACAACAGTGAAATGCTTCTCCAGCTTTTTTTGATATTTTCTCGCATAGCCGATTTGAGGGGTGCCGGGACCGCCGTGCAAAAACAAAAGCAGCGGATTATCCCTGTCGTCGCCATTAATCATAATGGTCTGTTCGCTATCGTTAATCAGCAATTGCTGAAGCATTGAAATCCGTTTGTTTGTCTTGAAGTTATCAATCATCGCTCTGCTCCTAAAATTTGTATAATCTCTATTATACATTGAATCAACCGGGAAACAAAAAAACGAGGCCCCATAAGGGACCCCGCATGTATGAACGAGTCGATTACTCAGTGATTGTAGAAACAACGCCTGAACCAACTGTACGTCCGCCTTCACGAATAGAGAAACGAGTTCCTTCTTCGATAGCGATTGTAGAGATAAGTTCAACGATCATTTCAGTGTTATCTCCAGGCATAACCATTTCTACGCCTTCTGGAAGATTGATGATACCAGTTACGTCAGTTGTACGGAAGTAGAACTGAGGACGGTAGTTAGAGAAGAATGGAGTATGACGTCCACCCTCTTCTTTAGAAAGAACGTAAACTTCAGCTTTGAATTTGCTGTGTGGAGTGATTGTACCTGGTTTAGCAAGTACTTGCCCACGTTGGATGTCTTCACGAGCTACACCGCGAAGAAGTGCACCGATGTTGTCTCCAGCTTCAGCGTAATCAAGAAGCTTACGGAACATTTCAACACCTGTAACAGTTGTTTTGCTGTTTTCTTCTTGAAGACCGATGATTTCAACTTCGTCACCGACTTTAACTTGTCCGCGTTCTACACGGCCAGTAGCAACTGTACCACGACCAGTGATTGAGAATACGTCCTCAACTGGCATCATGAATGGTTTTTCAGTGTCGCGTTCTGGAGTTGGGATGTACTCGTCAACTGCAGCCATAAGTTCAAGAATTTTTTCTTCGTACTCAGCGTCGCCTTCAAGAGCTTTAAGAGCAGAACCTTTAACAACTGGTACATCGTCACCAGGGAAGTCGTATTCGCTAAGAAGATCGCGAACTTCCATTTCAACAAGCTCAAGAAGCTCTTCGTCGTCTACCATGTCGCATTTGTTAAGGAATACAACGATGTATGGTACACCAACGTTTTTAGAAAGAAGGATGTGCTCACGAGTTTGTGGCATTGGGCCATCAGCAGCAGATACTACAAGGATAGCTCCGTCCATTTGCGCAGCACCAGTGATCATGTTTTTAACATAGTCAGCGTGTCCTGGGCAGTCAACGTGTGCATAGTGACGAGTGTCAGTTTCGTACTCAACGTGTGCAGTAGAGATTGTGATACCGCGCTCACGTTCTTCTGGAGCACCATCAATTTGATCGTACGCCATAGCTGTACCTTTACCAGATTTCTTATGAAGTACTGTTGAGATAGCAGCAGTTAATGTTGTTTTACCATGGTCAACGTGTCCAATTGTACCGATATTGGCATGTGATTTGGAACGGTCGAATTTTTCTTTAGCCATTCTAAAATCCTCCTTAAGAGCTTTTAATTAGTGATGTATAGAGTGATAGAAAGTGAAAGCAAGCCTTCACTTCCTCATCTTACAATAGTAGTTATACTTGAGTTAAGTGGCAAAATCAATTATTCGCCTTTATTTTTTTTGATAATTTCTTCAGCAATGCTCTTCGGCACTTCTTCGTAGTGATCCATGAACATAGTGAACGTACCGCGACCTTGCGTGTTAGAACGAAGGGCAGTAGCGTAACCGAACATTTCAGCAAGAGGTACCATCGCACGCACAACTTGAGCGTTACCGCGCGCTTCCATACCTTCTACGCGTCCGCGGCGAGAAGTAATATCGCCCATGATGTCTCCCATGTATTCTTCAGGAATAACCACTTCAACTTTCATGACTGGTTCAAGAAGAACTGGGTTACATTTGCTGACTGCATTTTTCAATGCCATAGAAGCAGCGACTTTAAACGCCATTTCGTTTGAGTCAACATCATGGTAAGATCCATCAAAAAGTTTCGCCTTGATGTCGATTAGCGGGAATCCTGCTAGGACACCATTTTCAAGAGAGTCTTCAAGACCTGCTTGTACGGCTGGGATGTATTCACGAGGAACAACACCACCGACGATTGCGTTTTCGAATTCAAAGCCTGCGCCTTCTTCGTTCGGTTCAAATTCGATCCAAACGTGACCGAACTGACCGCGTCCGCCTGACTGACGTACGAATTTACCTTCAACTTTTGCACCGGTACGGAATGTCTCACGGTACGCAACTTGAGGAGCACCAACGTTAGCTTCAACTTTGAACTCACGCTTCATACGATCAACAATGATATCAAGGTGAAGCTCACCCATACCAGAGATGATTGTTTGACCCGTTTCAGGGTTTGTTTGTGTACGGAATGTAGGATCTTCTTCAGCAAGTTTTGCTAAAGCGATACCCATTTTATCTTGGTCAGCTTTTGACTTAGGCTCAATCGCTACGTCGATAACTGGCTCTGGGAATTCCATGGATTCAAGGATTACAAGATCCTTCTCATCACAAAGAGTATCTCCAGTAGAAGTATCTTTTAGACCTACAGCAGCTGCGATGTCTCCAGCGTAAACAGTAGAGATCTCTTCACGGCTGTTAGCGTGCATTTGAAGGATACGTCCTACGCGCTCACGCTTGCCTTTTGTAGAGTTCTTTACATATGAACCGGAATCAAGTGTACCGGAATATACGCGGAAGAACGTCAGCTTACCGACATAAGGGTCAGTCATAACTTTAAATGCAAGTGCAGAGAATGGCTCTTCATCAGAAGAATGACGAACGATCTCTTCATCTGTATCAGGACGTACACCTTTGATTGCAGCAACATCAGTTGGCGCAGGAAGGTAGTCAAGAACAGCATCAAGTACAAGCTGAACACCTTTGTTTTTGAAAGCAGAACCAACAAGTACAGGGTAGAATTCAACATTCAGTGTACCTTTACGGATTGCAGCTTTCAGTTCAGGGATAGTGATTTCTTCACCTTCAAGGTACTTTTCCATAAGCTCTTCATCAAGCTCAGCTACAGCTTCAATCAGGCTGTTGCGAAGCTCTTCAGCTTGTTCTTTGTACTCTCCAGGGATTTCTTTCGCATCTGAACGAGTTCCAAGGTCATCTTCGTAGAAATACGCAACGTTTTCTACTAAGTCGATGATACCTTCGAAGTTGTCTTCAGCACCGATCGGCAATTGAATTGCGTGAGCGTTAGCTTGAAGACGGTCTCTTAAAGTTCCTACAGAGTAAAGGAAATCTGCGCCGATTTTGTCCATTTTGTTGACAAATACAACACGCGGCACTCCGTAAGTTGTTGCCTGGCGCCAAACAGTTTCTGTCTGAGGCTCAACACCTGATTGAGCATCAAGTACGGCAACCGCACCATCAAGTACACGGAGTGAACGTTCAACTTCAACTGTGAAGTCCACGTGTCCCGGTGTATCGATGATGTTTACACGGTAACCTTTCCACTGTGCAGTTGTTGCTGCAGAAGTGATTGTGATACCGCGTTCTTGTTCCTGCTCCATCCAGTCCATTTGCGAAGCACCTTCGTGAGTTTCGCCAATTTTGTGGATACGGCCTGTGTAGAACAAGATCCGTTCTGTAGTCGTCGTTTTACCGGCATCGATGTGAGCCATGATCCCGATATTACGAGTTTTTTCTAAGGAGAACTCTCTTGCCATTGGGTAATTTCTCCTTCCTTATTAGGGAATTATTATTTTGATTATATGAATCCTACCAGCGGTAGTGAGCAAATGCTTTGTTCGCTTCTGCCATCTTGTGAGTGTCTTCACGTTTCTTAACGGCAGCACCAGTGTTGTTAGCTGCATCAAGAATTTCGTTAGCCAGGCGCTCTTCCATTGTTTTTTCTCCGCGAAGACGCGCATAGTTAACCAACCAGCGAAGACCAAGAGTTGTACGGCGTTCAGGACGAACTTCTACAGGCACTTGGTAGTTAGCTCCACCTACACGGCGTGCTTTTACTTCAAGTACAGGCATGATGTTTTTCAATGCTTGTTCGAAAACCTCCATTGCATCATTGCCAGTGCGTTCTTTAATGATATCGAATGACTTGTATAGGATTGTTTGAGATTTACCTTTTTTACCGTCGATCATCATTTTGTTGATCAGGCGGGATACCAGCTTAGAGTTGTAAAGCGGATCAGGTAAAACATCTCTTTTTGCTACAGGACCTTTACGTGGCATCTGAATATCCTCCCTTCATAGTTTTAATGATTTATTTGATTACTTTGCTTTAGGGCGTTTCGTACCGTACTTAGAACGGCCTTGCGCACGGTTTTCAACTCCGGCAGTATCAAGCGCACCACGAACGATGTGGTAGCGTACCCCCGGTAAGTCTTTTACACGTCCGCCGCGGATCAGTACAACGCTGTGCTCTTGCAGGTTGTGACCGATACCAGGAATGTAGGCAGTAACCTCGATTCCGTTAGTCAAACGAACACGAGCATATTTACGAAGTGCTGAGTTCGGTTTTTTCGGTGTCATTGTACCCACACGAGTACATACCCCGCGTTTTTGTGGAGAAGATACGTTAGTGTGCTCTTTTTTAAAGCTGTTGTATCCTTTGTTTAGTGCAGGTGACTTAGAGTTTTCAACTTTGCTCACGCGTCCCTTGCGAATTAGCTGATTAATTGTAGGCATGTTGTGTTCCTCCCTTCATTACGTTTTATAACCCACATACCCAGGTGGTTCATCATTAGGCAAAAAACAATGTCTTTACACAAGATGGGCATCTTATATAAAAACAAAAAGTACGCTATAACATAATGGCAACAGCTGCTGCTCCCACTTCAATTCCGCAGGCTTTGCCGAGCTTTTTCATGGAATCTACCATACAGACGTCGATTTCTTGGTTCTTTGCAAGCTGGATAACGCCTGCCGTAAGAACTGAATCCGCGTCTTTTGCCACGACGACTTCCTTCACTGAACCTCGTTTCAGAGCTTTCACTGTTTGCTTCGTACCAATAATAATTGATTTGGCCTGTGATACTTTATCATAAGACATAAACATATCCTCCAAAGTAACAGGTTTTATTTCGAGCACCTTGGTTATATTATCACTCTGCGAGACGGATGTCAACATCGTATGACATTTTTTAGTGCAGTCCGCCGCCAGAATAATTGTAATACTGAGGAAAAGCTGTCGAAACAGCCTTTCCTGCAGCAGTTTCCATTATTCAGCCGGAACCATATCTTCCGAAGGCTGAACGTTTGAAACAGGTTTTACTTTTCTGTAATTCATCATACCGGTACCGGCCGGAACCAGTTTACCGATGATAACATTTTCTTTCAGGCCGAGAAGCTCATCGCGCTTGCCTTTAATCGCAGCATCCGTAAGAACGCGTGTTGTTTCTTGGAATGATGCGGCAGACAAGAATGAATCTGTCTCGAGTGAAGCTTTCGTGATACCGAGAAGGACAGGACGCCCTGTAGCAGGCCGGTTGCCTTCAAGCAGCACTTTTTTGTTCGCTTCTGTGAATTGGTGAATATCAAGCAATGTGCCAGGAAGAACATCAGTATCTCCGGCATCGATCACACGGACTTTGCGAAGCATCTGGCGAACCATTACTTCTACGTGTTTATCGCCGATTTCAACCCCCTGCATACGGTAAACCTTCTGAACCTCATGCAGAAGATATTCTTGAACCGTTGTCAGGTCAGTGACTTTAAGAAGTTCTTTCGGATCGATAGAACCTTCTGTCAGTACTTGACCGCGGGTAATCTGATCACCCTCAGCCACTTTCAGGCGTGAGTTGTAAGGTGCCGTGTATGAACGTGTCTCAACAGCGCCTTGAACAACAATTTCCTGCTGTTTGTCGCGGACTTCATTGATTTCGGCAATTGTACCGTCGATCTCAGAAATCGTCGCTTGACCTTTAGGATTACGCGCTTCGAAAAGCTCTTGGATACGCGGAAGACCTTGTGTGATATCGTCTCCGGCAACCCCGCCTGTGTGGAACGTACGCATTGTTAACTGTGTTCCAGGTTCACCGATAGATTGGGCAGCGATAATACCTACTGCTTCGCCGACTTCAACATCAGTTCCGGTTGCAAGGTTTCGTCCGTAGCATCGTTTACATACACCATGAGGAGTGTTACATGTGAACGCGGAACGGATCCACACTTCTTCGATTCCGGCTTCAACGATTTCCAGCGCTTTATCTTCATCGATCAATTCGTTTTCGTTAATGAGCACAGCACCCGTCTCAGGATGTTTGATCTGTTTTCTGGCGAAACGTCCGATCAGACGCTCTTCCAGACGCTCGATGATTTCCGTGCCCTCTTTAAGCGGTTTTGCAAGAATACCGCGGTCAGTTCCGCAATCTGTTTCACGAATGATAACATCCTGTGCAACATCAACAAGACGGCGTGTAAGGTAACCTGAGTCAGCTGTTTTCAGGGCGGTATCGGCAAGACCTTTACGCGCACCGTGAGTGGAGATAAAGTACTCCAATACCGTCAGACCTTCACGGAAACTTGATTTGATAGGCAATTCAATGATTCGTCCAGCCGGGTTGGCCATCAGACCGCGCATACCCGCAAGCTGCGTAAAGTTAGATGCGTTACCACGGGCTCCTGAGTCACTCATCATGTAGATCGGGTTGACTTCGTCTAATGATTTCATCAGTTTGCCTTGGATAACATCTTTCGCTGAACTCCAAATTGAAATGACTCTTTCATATCGTTCTTCTTCGGTGATTAAACCGCGTCTGAACTGTTTCAAGACATTATCAACTTTGCTTTGTGCTTCTTCGAGGATTTCCTGCTTATCATCGAGAACGACGATATCAGAAACCCCTACCGTGATACCGGCTTTCGTTGAATATCTGAAACCGAGGTTTTTCATGCGGTCAAGCATCTTAGACGTTTCCGTGATATGGAATCGTTTAAAGATTTCCGCGATGATTTTACCCAAAATACCTTTTTTAAACGGTGCGTTGATCGGCTGCTCTGCAATCACAGCTTTTACGTCAGCACCTTTATCTAAGAAGAAACGGTCAGGTGTTTTCTCTTCAATGTTGCTCTTCGTAGGTTCATTCATGTAAGGGAATGACTCAGGAAGAATTTCATTGAAGACCAACTTACCGACTGTTGTAATTAACAGTTTTGAACGCTGCTCATCCGTAAATGTCACATTCTTCAGGGAGTTCGCTGCAACAGCTACTCTCGTATGAAGGTGGACATAACCGTTTTGATAAGCAAGAAGCGCTTCGTCCGTATTTTTGAAGACCATACCCTCGCCGACTGCTCCGGCGCGCTCAAGTGTCAGGTAGTAGTTTCCTAATACCATATCCTGAGACGGCGTAACAACCGGTTTACCATCTTTAGGGTTCAAGATGTTTTGGGCCGCAAGCATCAGAATGCGGGCTTCAGCTTGAGCCTCAGCTGATAAAGGTACGTGAACCGCCATTTGGTCACCGTCAAAGTCAGCGTTATAAGCTGTACATACTAACGGGTGAAGACGGATGGCGCGTCCTTCAACAAGCGTAGGTTCGAAAGCCTGGATACCTAATCTGTGAAGCGTAGGGGCACGGTTCAGTAAGACCGGATGCTCCTTAATGACAGATTCAAGTACATCCCATACTTCTGGCTGCACGCGTTCGATTTTGCGTTTTGCGCTCTTGATGTTGTGAGCGAGACCTTTTTCAACAAGCTCTTTCATAACGAATGGCTTGAAGAGCTCAAGCGCCATTTCCTTCGGCAATCCGCACTGATACATTTTCAGATGCGGACCTACGACGATAACGGAACGTCCTGAGTAGTCTACACGTTTACCAAGAAGGTTTTGACGGAAACGTCCTTGTTTCCCTTTCAGCATGTGAGAAAGAGATTTTAACGGTCTGTTACCAGGGCCTGTTACAGGACGTCCGCGGCGGCCGTTGTCAATTAAAGCATCGACAGCCTCTTGAAGCATACGTTTTTCGTTCTGAACGATGATGCTGGGCGCACCAAGGTCCAAAAGGCGTTTCAAACGGTTGTTACGGTTGATGACACGACGGTAAAGGTCATTCAGGTCAGATGTTGCGAAACGTCCGCCGTCAAGCTGAACCATCGGTCTTAATTCAGGCGGAATAACCGGAAGCACGTCGAGAATCATCCAAGACGGCTTGTTTCCTGAATTACGGAAGGCTTCAAGCACTTCAAGGCGTTTGATCGCACGTGTGCGGCGCTGGCCTTGAGAAGTTTTCAGCTCTTCTTTTAACATATCAACTTCTTTGACAAGGTCGATGTCCTGCAGAAGTTTATTAATGGCTTCCGCACCCATAGAGGCTTGGAATTTGTTTCCGTACTTATCCAGATACGCACGGTATTCCTTTTCGGATAAAAGCTGTTTCTTTTCGAGCGGTGTATTGGCCGGGTCAGTTACGACGTAAGAAGCAAAGTAGATGACTTCTTCCAGCGCACGCGGTGACATATCCAATACAAGACCCATACGGCTCGGAATACCTTTGAAATACCAAATGTGAGAAACCGGGGCAGCCAGTTCAATATGCCCCATTCTCTCACGACGGACTTTAGCCCGCGTTACTTCAACTCCGCAACGGTCACAAACTACGCCTTTATAACGAACCCGCTTGTACTTGCCGCAATGACATTCCCAGTCCTTAGTCGGTCCGAAAATGCGTTCGCAGAACAGGCCGTCCTTTTCAGGTTTCAATGTACGATAGTTTATCGTTTCAGGCTTTTTCACTTCACCAAAAGACCATGAACGGATTTTATCCGGTGAAGCAAGACCGATGTTCATATACTCAAAATTGTTCACATCTAGCAAGGGGCCTACCTCCCTTTTTATCTTCGGATTAACCGATGTCACTTGCCTTTATCAATCACAGACTATTCTTTCGTTACTGCGTCACGTTCAACGTCTGGAGATGCTGTTTCTTCCGGCGCTTCATCACCTGATAATGCAAGGCCGTCAGCTTGTTTCGCATCTTCCTCGTCTTCTAGATCTCTCATTTCTATTTCTTCTTCATCGCCTGAAAGGATTTTCACGTCCATACCTAAGCTTTGAAGCTCTTTGATCAATACTTTGAATGATTCCGGAACACCAGGCTCTGGAACATTGTCGCCTTTGACGATGGCTTCATATGTTTTCACACGTCCGACCACGTCATCGGACTTCACAGTCAGGATTTCTTGAAGCGTGTAAGCTGCGCCGTAAGCTTCAAGCGCCCAAACCTCCATCTCACCGAAACGCTGTCCGCCGAATTGGGCTTTACCGCCGAGAGGCTGCTGCGTAACAAGTGAGTAAGGACCTGTAGAACGGGCATGAAGTTTATCATCAACCATGTGTGCCAGTTTGATCATATACATGATTCCGACAGATACACGGTTGTCGAACGGTTCTCCCGTACGGCCGTCATAAAGCACTGTTTTAGCGTCTCTTGACATGCCTGCTTCTTCAAGTGTTTCCCACACATCTTCTTCACGCGCGCCGTCAAATACAGGTGACGCGATGTGAATGCCGAGGTAGCGGGCAGCCATACCCATGTGAAGTTCTAATACCTGACCGATATTCATACGTGATGGTACACCCAGCGGGTTAAGCATGATATCGATCGGCGTGCCGTCAGGAAGGTAAGGCATATCTTCTTCAGGAAGAATCTTCGAGATAACCCCTTTGTTTCCGTGACGTCCGGCCATTTTATCACCTTCAGAAATCTTACGTTTCTGAACGATATATACGCGTACAAGCTGGTTCACTCCCGGAGGAAGTTCGTCTCCGTCTTCACGGTTGAAGACTTTTACGTCGTGGATAATTCCGCCGCCGCCATGAGGCACACGGAGAGAAGTATCACGGACTTCACGCGCTTTTTCTCCAAAGATCGCATGCAGAAGGCGTTCTTCAGCCGTAAGCTCAGTTACACCTTTAGGCGTTACTTTACCTACGAGAAGGTCTCCGTCGTTGACTTCCGCGCCGATACGGATAATTCCGCGGTCATCAAGGTTGCGAAGCGCGTCTTCCCCTACGTTTGGAATATCGCGGGTGATCTCTTCCGGTCCAAGCTTTGTATCACGTGCTTCTGATTCATATTCTTCAATGTGAATAGATGTGTATACATCATCTTTCACAAGGCGTTCACTCATGATGATGGCATCCTCATAGTTGTAACCATCCCATGTCATGAAGCCGACCATTACGTTGCGGCCGAGAGCAAGTTCACCAAGCTCCATTGAAGGGCCGTCAGCAAGGATTTCTCCTTTTACTACTTCATCGCCGACACTGACGATCGGACGCTGATTGTAGCACGTACCTTGGTTGGAGCGGACAAATTTCAGCAAGCTGTACTTATCCAGGTTGCCTTTTACTTTTTGGCCGTCAATTTCTTCATAGCGGCGCACCCATACGTTTTTCGCTTCCACCCGTTCAACGATACCAGGGTGTTTACAAATAACGGCTGCACCGGAGTCTTTACCGGATACGTATTCCATACCCGTTCCGACGATCGGAGCTTCCGGCTGCATCAAAGGCACAGCCTGACGCTGCATGTTCGCTCCCATGAGGGCGCGGTTCGAGTCATCGTTTTCCAAGAACGGAATACATGCTGTCGCAGCAGATACAACCTGTTTAGGAGATACGTCCATGTAATCCACGCGGTTGCGGGCTACAACGGTGTTTTCCCCTCTGAAACGGGCTACGATGCTGTCATCCAAGAAAGAACCGTCATCGCTCAGCTTAGCGTTCGCTTGGGCTACGACATAGTTATCCTCTTCATCAGCAGTCAAGTAGTCGATTCTAGGCGTTACTTTTCCTGTTTCAGGATCAACGCGGCGGTATGGCGTCTCAATGAAACCAAAGCGGTTTACTTTCGCAAATGATGACAATGAGTTAATCAAACCGATGTTCGGGCCCTCAGGCGTTTCAATCGGACACATACGGCCGTAGTGAGAGTAGTGAACGTCACGTACTTCCATACCTGCACGCTCACGCGTCAAACCGCCCGGTCCGAGAGCTGACAGACGGCGTTTGTGCGTCAATTCAGCAAGCGGGTTCGTCTGATCCATGAATTGAGAAAGCTGTGAGCTTCCGAAGAACTCTTTAATAGACGCAATAACAGGTCTGATGTTAATCAGCTGCTGCGGCGTGATTGTATTTGTGTCTTGAATAGACATTCTTTCACGTACGACACGTTCCATCCGGCTTAAACCGATACGGAATTGGTTTTGCAGGAGCTCACCTACAGAACGCAGGCGTCGGTTTCCGAGATGGTCGATATCATCAGTGTCGCCCACTCCGTGCAAGAGGTTGAAGAAGTAGCTGATAGAAGAAATAATATCAGCAGGCGTAATGTTTTTAATCGCCTCTTCAATGTAAGCATTGCCGATCACATTGATCGTCTGCTCTCCTTCTGCATCAGTAGGAGCATAGATTTTAATGGATTGAAGCATCACTTCATCCTCGACAACGCCGCCGTTAGGATAAAGTTTTCTGAAGCCGATTCCATTTTCTAAGTATGGCAGTACTTTATCAAGTGTTCTTCTGTCAAGAATCTGCCCTTTTTCAGCGAGGATTTCACCTGTTTCAGGATCCACCAGTGTTTCTGCAAGGCGCTGGTTAAACAGACGGTTCTTGATATGAAGCTTTTTATTAATTTTATAGCGTCCTACATTCGCAAGGTCGTATCGCTTAGGATCAAAGAAACGGGAATCCAGCAAACTTTTTGCGTTTTCTACTGTAGGCGGCTCTCCCGGACGAAGGCGCTCATAGATTTCAAGAAGCGCTTTGTCACTGTTTTCAGTGTTGTCCTTATCCAGTGTATTGCGGAGATATTCGTTCTCACCAATGAGATCGAGAATCTCTTGATCGGAACCGAAGCCGAGAGCACGCAAAAGAACCGTAACCGGCAACTTACGTGTGCGATCAATGCGGACATACACAACATCTTTCGCATCAGTTTCGTATTCTAACCATGCGCCACGGTTTGGAATGACAGTCGCGGTAAAACCTTTTTTACCGTTTTTGTCTACTTTACCACTGAAATATACACTTGGAGACCGAACAAGCTGAGATACGATAACACGTTCTGCACCGTTGATGATAAAAGTACCGGTATCTGTCATAATAGGGAAATCACCCATGAAGACATCCTGGTCTTTTACCTCTCCAGTTTCTTTGTTAATTAAACGAACCTTCACTCTCAGCGGAGCTGAGTAAGTCACATCACGTTCTTTTGACTCTTCAACGGGATACTTAGGATCTCCTAAACTGTAGTCAATGAACTCAAGAGAGAGGTTACCAGTGAAATCCTCAATTGGTGATATGTCTTGAAACATCTCTCTAAGACCCTCATCAAGAAACCACTGATAAGAAGAGGTTTGAATTTCAATGAGATTTGGTAATTCTAACACTTCGCTAATGCGAGCATAGCTTCTGCGCTGGCGGTGTCGTCCATACTGAACTAGTTGACCTGTCAACTGATTCACCCCTCAAATCATGCGTATTATATGTGTAATAAGCATTCCTTACGATAAAGAAATACTTTTACAAGACAAAAGAAAAAAGGGTTTCTAATTAAGAAAACCACATCCAAAAACAAATACCGATTTTATTAGCATTTCCATGTTTGTATAATTTATACATGCACTATGATTATTCAGCATATCATGCAAAATATATACATTGGCATTTTACAATATTAACATAGCTGAAAATTCAAGTCAAACTTTTTTTGCTTTTATGATATAATAGCCTTTCTTTTTTTGAACGACGGAAACTTCGTCAAAAAGCTCCTTCAGTTTTTCAATGGCAGAAGGCCCGCCCTGTTTTTTCTGTATAACGATCCACAACTCACCTGAAGCCCTTAAATGCTCAGCGCTTTTTTCAAAAATGGCATGGACAACTTTTTTTCCGGCGCGGATTGGGGGGTTTGTAATAATAGAAGCAAATGTTTGAGCAGAATCAATATTTGAAAATAAATCACTCTGATAAATCCGAACGTTTTTTATTCCGTTTTTTTCTGCATTTTCATTTGACAGCTCTACGGCTCTTTCATTCACGTCAATCATGTGCACGGTCCGGTCTGTAAATTCACCGGCGAGCGACAGACCGATCGGGCCGTAGCCGCAGCCTGCATCCAGGAAGTCACCATCAACCTCAGGCTCTTCAAACGCTTCAATTAAGACACGCGAACCGAAATCAACTTCCTTTTTTGAGAAAACGCCGCTGTCACTTGTGAATGTATAAGATCTGTTCCGCAGTGTAAATGACCATGTCTGTTTATCGCTTTTGACTGAAGGTTTTTCTGAATAATAGTGTCCACTCATTATTAGAACCTCCTTTTTTAATGGCGCTTAAAGAAAAGCAAAGAAAAAGCCCGCCTCATAAAAGCGAGCTTCCCCTACAGGCAAGTGAAGATTACTTAACTTCTACAGAAGCGCCAACTTCTTCAAGTTTAGCTTTAAGCTCTTCAGCTTCTTCTTTCGCAATACCTTCTTTAAGTGGTTTTGGAGTGTTGTCAACAAGTTCTTTAGCTTCTTTCAAGCCAAGACCAGTGATTTCACGAACAACTTTGATAACTTTGATTTTCTGAGCACCTGCACCAGCAAGGATAAGGTCGAATTCGCTTTGCTCTTCAGCAGCGCCGCCAGCAGCAGCTCCGCCAGCTACAGCTACAGGAGCAGCAGCAGTTACGCCAAATTCTTCTTCGATTGCTTTTACTAGGTCGTTCAATTCAAGTACAGTTGCTTCTTTAACGGAAGCAATGATTTCTTCGATATTTAAAGCCATTTGAAATTCCTCCATTTGTTTTATTTTAGGGTAAAATCAGATTAAGCGCCTTGTTCTTCCTTTTGGTCTGCAACTGCTTTAGCTGCAAGTGCAAGGTTGCGAACTGGAGCTTGAAGTACGCTAAGCAACATAGAAAGTAAGCCATCGCGTGAAGGAAGTTCAGCAAGAGCTTTCACTTCTTCAACAGAAGATACTTTACCTTCGATAACGCCCGCTTTGATTTCCAGAGCTTCGTGGTTTTTCGCGAACTCGTTAAGAACTTTCGCCGGAGCGACAACATCTTCAGTACTGAATGCGATCGCATTCGGTCCAGTTAAGACATCATTCAAACCATCAAGTTCAGCTTGTTCAACCGCACGGCGAGTCATTGTGTTTTTGTACACTTTGAACTCTACGTTAGCTTCGCGAAGCTGTTTACGGAGTTCAGTTACTTCAGAAACGTTAAGTCCGCGGTAGTCAACGATGATCGTTGATTTGCTTTCTTTCAGTTTAGAAGCAATCTCTTCAACAACAACTTTTTTTGTATCAATTGCGCTGCTCATGGTTACACCTCCTGTAGATTTTGTGTAACACTTATACCGCTAGGTGATCACGACTGTGACGACGATTCCATATAAAAAGCCTCCATGTGGACATGGAGGCTGTATATACAAGCATACGTAACGTAATAGCTGTGATATATATACACCTCGGCAGGATATTAAGCCTTAACGGCCCCTGCTGTCTACGGTATAAATGACATATTATATTTTACAACATTTTGAATCATATCAGAATGCTGATCTAAAGTCAAATATTATTTTACGTTGAAAGTAGAAGCGTCTACTTTGACACCAGGGCCCATAGTAGAAGTAACGGCAACGTTTTTCACGTAAACACCTTTAGCCGCAGCCGGTTTTGCTTTCAGGATTGTATCATACATTGTTGTGAAGTTCTCAACAAGTTTTTCATCCTCGAAAGAAACTTTTCCGATCGGAACATGGATGTTACCAGCTTTATCAACGCGGTATTCAACTTTACCAGCTTTGATTTCGCCGATTGCTTTTTCTACTTCGAATGTAACAGTTCCTGTTTTAGGGTTTGGCATAAGACCTTTTGGTCCGAGCACACGGCCGATTTTACCGACTTCACCCATCATGTCAGGAGTCGCAACGATTACATCGAATTCGAACCAGCCCTGCTGGATTTTCGTGATGTAATCAGAATCGCCGACGTAGTCTGCACCGGCAGCTTCAGCTTCTTTTGCTTTTTCGCCTTTAGCGAATACAAGCACGCGCTGAGTTTTACCAGTTCCGTTAGGAAGAACGACTGCTCCGCGGATTTGCTGATCGTTTTTACGAGGGTCAACCCCTAAACGGAAAGCAACTTCAACTGTAGCGTCGAATTTAGCTGTGTTTGTTTTTTTAGTAAGCGCCACTGCTTCAGCGACGTCGTAAGCTTTTGCACGGTCTACAAGCTTCGCAGCTTCAACGTACTTTTTACCTTTTTTAGCCATTTTAAAATTTCCTCCTTATGTGGTTATAGCGGAATAACCTCCCACGAATAAGGGTTGCGAACTTGTGAAAACTCGCAACCCGACAAGAAACAAATTAATCCTCGATAACGATACCCATACTGCGGGCAGTACCTTCAACCATGCGCATTGCCGCTTCAACGTCTGCTGCGTTTAAGTCAGGCATTTTCGTTTCAGCGATTTCGCGAACCTTATCGCGCTTAACGGTTGCCACTTTATTACGGTTTGGTTCACCAGAACCAGACTCAATTCCAGCTGCTTTTTTAAGCAATACTGCAGCAGGCGGAGTTTTTGTAATAAATGTAAATGAACGGTCTTCGTAAACCGAAATTTCAACAGGAATGATTAAACCAGCTTGGTCAGCTGTACGAGCGTTAAACTCCTTACAGAATCCCATGATATTTACACCGGCTTGACCTAGTGCAGGTCCAACTGGCGGCGCTGGGTTAGCTTTTCCAGCAGGAATTTGCAATTTTACAACTTTTACTACTTTTTTAGCCACGAGACACACCTCCTTAAGTCCGTGATGTGGTAATAGGGTAAACCCTCCCACTCAAGGTTTCATTCTTTATATGAATGACGAAATATCAAGCTAGCTGCCTTGGATTAGTCCAAGACGTACCTTTGCTATATTATCATTAATATATAGCAATTTCAAGTTTTTTCACATTACAATTTGTCGATCTGGGTAAATTCCAGTTCAACCGGCGTTTCACGGCCGAACATGTTAACGAATACCTTCACTTTGCTCTTATCATAATCAATCTCTTCAATTGATCCTGTAAAGTTGGCGAATGGCCCGTCTATGACTTTGACTGTCTCATTCAATTCAAAATCAATGTCGGTTTTCCGCTCATCCATGCCCATCCGTTTTAAAATGGTTTCCGCTTCGCCAGGAAGAAGCGGAGTCGGCTTTGAGCCTGAACCGGCTGATCCGACGAAACCGGTAACGCCCGGCGTGTTGCGGACCACATACCAAGAATCATCAGTCATGACGATTTCAACAAGCACATAACCCGGGAACACTTTCTTTTTGACTACTTTTTTCTTGCCGTTCTTAATATCAGTCTCTTCTTCTTCAGGAACGACCACGCGGAAAATTTTATCCTGCATTCCCATTGATTCCACACGTTTTTCAAGGTTTGCTTTTACTTTGTTTTCATAACCGGAATACGTATGAACAACATACCAATTCTTTTCCATTCTATCAGGACTCTGCAGTCCTTCCCTCCCCGCATTTAAAAATGAAGTGTAAAACAAAAAATAGGCTCAGAGCCTATGAATCCTTTTTTCAACACAATAAAAAACCCGCTGAACGGGTTTTGGCAAACGATATTATGATCTATTATAGCACGTATTGCTGATCATTATTCAACTATTAAACGAATTAATTGAGAAATTCCTGTATCAAGGAGGGCAAAAAAGATAACAAAAAAGATAACCGTTGAAATCACCGTGATCGTATAGCGCGTTAACTCTTTGCCTTTAGGCCAGCTAACCTTTTTCATTTCTTTCCCAACATCTTTAAAGAAACTCATCATGCGCATGTAAAAGACCTCCACAATTTAAAAAGCGAACACTATTTTGTTTCTAAATGAGCTGTATGTGAATTGCAAGTGCTGCAGTACTTCTTAACTTCTAACCGCTCAGCCGCTGATGCAGAGCTTTTCATTGTCGTATAATTACGATTTCCGCATGTTTTGCATGCCAGCGTAATCTTTTTTCTCATGTCGATACACCTTTTCCTAAATAGACATTCATTTATCTTAATAAAATAGCACAGTCAGAAAAATTCTGTCAATATGACATAGAAACCCGCTACAGGCTGATTTCTCTTATTTCTAAATACTTCTCAAGCTTGCGCTTCACGCGCTGCAGGGCATTATCAATTGATTTTACGTGTCGGTTTAAGTCATCTGAAATTTCTTGGTAACTTCTTCCGTCCAAGTACAAAACAAGCACCTTTCTCTCCAGATCACTCAGCAGTTCTCCCATTTTCATCTCAATATCATCGAATTCTTCCTGATTAATAATCATTTCTTCAGGGTTTAACGTTTTTGCGCCCGAAATGACATCAAGCAGTGTTCTGTCTGATTCTTCATCAAAAATTGGCTTGTCTAAAGAAACATAAGAATTTAAAGGAATGTGTTTCTGACGGGTAGCTGTCTTTATTGCGGTAATAATCTGGCGGGTAATGCATAATTCTGCAAAAGCTTTAAATGAAGTAAGCTTGTCCTCCCTAAAGTCTCGGATAGACTTATATAAGCCTATCATCCCTTCCTGTACAATATCTTCTCTGTCGGCCCCTATTAAAAAATAAGACCTGGCTTTCGCCCGTACAAAATTACGGTACTTCGTAATCAAGTAATCTAACGCATCACTATCCCCAACATGAACCTTTTCAATGACCTGCTCGTCCTCCAACTGGCAAAACTGCACTTTGTTGAATTTTCCCTTGCTGTTCTGTAGATTCACTGCGATCCCCCCGGCGCACGTAGATAGAAATATTATACATTAATGGGCGAAAAAGCGTCAACCTAATCCAGGCCGCCGCGCCGCCACTTTTCAAACGTTTTCAAAACCTCTTCGGACAGTTCGATTTTACCCGGGGGTTTTTCGGAAGTGATCTCTGAAACCCGTCTTTGAATCCGGCGTTCTATCGCATCCACTTCCCTCAGCAGCTCCCGGGCGGATTTGCGGAGAGCCCCTTGTCCGAAAATCGCCCACTGCTCCGTGTAATCAGAGGTTGCGACATGAATCTGTGTCGCAATATTATTCAGCGCCTGTGCAAGCTTCTCAATCCGCTCATCCGCCGTTTCATTCTCCCGTGTGAAAATCACTTCGACTCTGTGATTCGTGTGTTTTTTCTCTATGCCTTTTACCAGATGTGCGTCAAACACCACAATGACTTTGATTCCCGTGTACGACTGATACTCCGCCATCTTCTGAATCAGCACATCTCTCGCTTCTTCAAAACTGTTCGCTTTTAAATCCTTTAGCTGCGGCCAAGCTCCGATCATGTTGTATCCGTCTACTAATAGGATGTCCATTTGTCTTTATTCCCCTAAAGGATTGCGTTTCCGGTAGACTTCATACATCAGAAGGCCGGCCGCTACCGATGCATTCAGAGACGTGACTTTTCCGGCCATCGGAAGCTTAATGAGAAAATCACATTTCTCTTTCACAAGACGGCCCATTCCTTTGCCTTCGCTTCCGATAACGAGCGCCAAAGGCATTTTGCCGTCCATAGAGCGGTAGTCTTCCCGGGCGGATGCATCCGTTCCCACGATCCAAATGCCCCGCTCCTTCATCTCATCAAGTGTCCGGGCAAGATTGGTCACCTTCACGACAGGAATATGTTCAATGGCACCGGTCGATGCTTTTGCGACTGTTGAAGTCAGCCCGACCGCTCTGCGTTTCGGAATCACGATGCCGTGCGCGCCGACAGCGTCAGCCGTTCTCATGATAGAACCGAGATTATGAGGGTCTTCCAGCTCGTCCAATATGAGAAAGAAAGGCTGTTCGTTTCTCTGTTCCGCTCTTTTATATAATTCGTCTAATTGTGCATATTCATATGCCGCCACCTGGGCGACAACTCCCTGATGCTGCCCCTCCACCATCTGATCGAGTTTTTTTCTCGGCACAAATTGAATGGTGACGCCGCGCTTTTTAGCAAGTTCCATCACTTGCTGCGCCTGTCCTTTTACCGTGTTTTCCGCCATCCATAACTTATAGAGTTTGCGATCCGACTTTAACGTCTCAATTACCGCGTTTTTTCCTATGACGTAATCATGTTGCTGACTCATTTGTTTTCCTCCCTGACGTCCCGACTTGTATAGCTTCTGTAATCAGCTGATTCAGTCTTTCTTCTCTTTTCTCAAGAAAAAGATATCCGAGCAAAGCCTCAAAAGCTGTACTATGGCGGTACGTCTGTACATCTGTGTTTTTAGGCGTCGTCCCTGATTTCGCGTTTCTTCCCCTTCTCACCACAGCTTCCTCTTCCTCCGTGAAAAAGGATTCTTCCTGAAGGCGGAACAGAATGTCTGCCTGTGATTTTGCCGATACGATCCGGCTCGCCTTCTTATGAAGGTCATTCGGTTTCGTATGGCCCTGCTTAAGCAGGTGATGCCGGACATATATTTCAAAAATGGCATCACCCATATAAGCGAGCGCAAGACCGTTTAACTGCTTTGAATCTTTGATTTGTTCAAATTGAAGCATCCGCTTACTCTCCCCGCTTCCAGCGAGTTCCCTGAGCCGTATCTTCAAGAATGATATTCATGCTTTTCAGCTGATCGCGAATCTGGTCTGACAAAGCAAAATCGCGATTGCGGCGGGCTTCATTTCTCTTCTCGATCAATTCTTCAATCTCTTCATCGACAAGCTCTTCTTCGCCGAGCGTAAGTCCGAGAACGGATCCGATTCGGTCAAACATGCTGATGAAGGCTTTAATGACGTGATCCGCCGTATTGTCCTCCTGCATGTAGTAGTTGGCAAGCTTCGCCAAATCAAACCAGACAGAAATCGCATTCGCCGTATTAAAATCATCATCCATCGCTTCTTCAAATGCAGCGCGGTGCTCTTCGATTTTAGCGAGCCATTCATCATCATTGTCAGTCAGATTCGTGCTGCTAATCAAACGATGGTTTAAATTGCTGTAGGCCGTCTTCAGGCGGTTAAACGCGTTTTTTGTTTTCTCAAGCAGCTCTTCCGAATAGTTGATCGGGTGGCGGTAATGAACGGACAGCATGAAAAATCTCAAAAGCTGCGGGTCATACTGCTTAATGATATCGTGCACCAAAACAAAGTTGCCGAGCGATTTTGACATTTTTTCATTATCTATATTGATGTAACCGTTGTGAAGCCAGTATTTTGCGAATGTCTTGCCTGTTAATGCTTCAGATTGGGCGATTTCGTTCTCATGGTGCGGGAATGTCAGGTCCTGACCGCCGGCATGAATATCGATTTCGTCACCCAAATATTTTTTCACCATTGCCGAGCATTCAATGTGCCAGCCCGGGCGGCCTTTTCCCCAAGGGCTATCCCATGAAATTTCTCCGTCTTTGGCGGCTTTCCAAAGAGCAAAGTCCAGCGCATCCTCTTTCTTCTCACCGACACGGATACGGGCGCCCGATCTGAGTTCATCAATTGATTGCTGTGAAAGCTTGCCGTAGCCTTCGAAGGCTCTTGTTTTGAAATAGACGTCGCCTTCCGATTCATAAGCGTAGCCTTTTTTAATCAGCTCGCTGACAAATTCAATAATGGCGTCCATGTTCTCCATAACCCGAGGGTGAAGGTCCGCTTTCCGGCATCCGAGGGCGCCCACATCTTCAAAATAAGCTTTAATAAACCGCTCAGAAACGGTCGGAACGTCCTCGCCGAGCTCATTAGCCGCCTTAATCAATTTGTCATCAACATCTGTAAAATTCGATACGTATTGAACATCGTATCCCTTATACTCCAAATAGTTGCGTACGGTATCATACACAATCGCAGGACGGGCGTTTCCGATATGAATATAGTTGTATACAGTCGGTCCGCACACGTACATTTTTACTTTTCCTTCCTCAAGAGGAACGAATGTTTCCTTTTTCCGTGTCAATGTATTATAAAGTGTAATGGTCATTTTTGGTTGATCCTTTCTTTTTTATCTTCCAGTTCAGCCTGCAGCTCAAAAATCTGCTGCTCCAATGCTCTTAACCGGTCAGCAACCGGATCGGGCAAGTCTTGGTGATTGAGATCGCGTTTGATCTTTCTTCCGTTCTGAATGACGACTTTTCCAGGTATGCCGACAACGGTTGAAAAGTCGGGAACATCACGCAGCACAACGGAGCCGGCCCCTACTTTAGAGCCTTGCCCGACTGTTATAGAGCCGAGCACCTTCGCCCCCGTTGCAATTAAAGCATCATCTTTAATGGTCGGATGCCGCTTTCCCTTTTCTTTTCCCGTTCCCCCGAGAGTGACACCTTGGAATACCGTCACGTTATTGCCGATTTCACATGTTTCCCCTATGACGACTCCCATACCGTGATCAATGAAAAACCTTCTCCCGATGGTCGCGCCGGGATGGATTTCAATTCCGGTAAAGAAACGGGCTATCTGTGATATCAGGCGCGCAAGGAAGAAAAATCTCCGTTTATATAAAGCATGTGCAATCCGATGCGCCCATATAGCATGTAAACCAGAATAAGTTAAAACAACTTCAAAATAGCTTCTTGCTGCCGGATCTTGATCGAACACTGTATCTATGTCTTCTTTTAGCATTTTAAAAAACACATGCTTCCCCCCATTCTCTCCCCGCTCCAGTCTGTTTTTCCGCCTATAAAAAAAGCGCCTCTGCATGTAAACATGACAGAGACGCTTTTACCGCGCGGTTCCACTCTGTTTGAAAAACAAAACGCTGTTTTCCCAACTTTAAAGCCGGTAACGGCGGCGGCCGCCTTTAAATACTGATTTCCGCAGAAATGTTCTTCAAAGGTCTTAAGGGCGCACTTCTAAAACATAACGCATGAATCTCTCTCAGCCGATGAAGATTCTTTCTGTAATGGTCATTGTTTTATACTCTTCCCTGTCAACAATCGTATATTTAAATGCTTTTCAGGCGTTTTACGGCTGTTTCTCTGCCGATCAGCTCAATAGCCTGCGGAAGCTCCGGACCGTGCGTCTGGCCGGTAACCGCTACACGAATCGGCATGAACAGCTTTTTGCCTTTATGGCCTGTTTCTTTCTGAACGGCTTTAATTGAGGCTTTGATCTGCTCTGGCGTGAATTCTTCAAGCTCTTCAAGCTTCGCAGCAAATGCGCTGAGCACTTCAGGCACCTGTTCTTCTGCCAGAACGGCTTTTGCCTCTTGATTATACTCGATCTCATCCTTAAAGAACAAATCAGTGAGCTCGACAATTTCAGCACCGTAGCTCAATTGCTCATGGTAAAGAGAGATTAACTTACGCACCCATTCCTGCTCTTCAGCAGAAAGCTCAGTGCCGACTTTTCCTGCTTTTTGCAGGTGAGGCAGGGTCAGTTCAACAACTTGATCAAGATCCAGCGCTTTGACGTATTGGTTGTTGACCCATTTCAGTTTATGCATATCAAACAGAGCCGGTGACTTAGATAAACGATTCACATCAAAAATTTCAATAAATTGTTCTCTTGTGAAGAGCTCTTCTTCACCGACAGGAGACCAACCGAGAAGTCCGATAAAGTTAAACAGCGCTTCAGGCAGGTAACCCAGCTCATCATACTGCTCAATAAACTGAATAATTGATTCATCACGTTTACTTAATTTTTTGCGGCTTTCGTTCACGATAAGCGTCATATGTCCGAATTCAGGAATATCCCAGCCGAACGCCTGGAAGATCATGATTTGTTTCGGTGTATTTGAAATATGGTCCTCACCGCGGAGCACGTGCGTCATTTTCATTAGGTAATCGTCAATTGCGACAGCAAAGTTATACGTCGGTGTACCGTCTTTTTTAACGATGACGAAGTCGCCGATACCGTCTGATTCAAAAGAAATCTCGCCTTTTACGATATCGTTAAAAGTGATGATTTTTCCTTCCGGCACGCGGAAACGGATGCTCGGCTGTCTTCCTTCGGCTAAAAACTGCTCCTGCTCTTCCTGAGTCAGGTTTCTGTGTTTGCCTGAATAGCGCGGCATTTCCCCGCGGGCGATCTGCTCTTCACGTTCTTTCTCAAGTTCTTCTTCCGTACAGAAACATTTATAAGCAAGCCCTTTCTCAAGAAGCGCTTCATAATACTCTTTGTAAATGTCATTTCGTTCAGACTGGCGGTACGGGCCGTATTCTCCGCCGACATCCACACTTTCATCCCAGTCTATGCCGAGCCATTTCAGATAGTTAAGCTGGCTTTGCTCCCCGCCTTCGATATTTCGCTTTTTGTCCGTATCCTCAATCCGGATAATAAACTTTCCGCCTTGGCTGCGGGCAAATAAATAGTTAAAAAGCGCCGTTCTGGCGTTACCGATATGCAAATGTCCGGTCGGACTCGGTGCATAGCGGACGCGTACTTCATTTCCCATGTTCAAATACTTCCTTTCATCTCATCTGTAGCCTCTAGCCGAATATATGTATCTATTCTACCACCAAATAGACCGGGCATCAAAATAATGATCAGGCTTTTTGGATCAGAACGGTCGCCTGAGCGGCAATTCCTTCGGCTCTTCCGGTAAACCCGAGCTTTTCTGTCGTTGTCGCTTTTACATTTACTTGAGAGACGTCTGCCTCAAGGCCTTCCGCTATTCGTTTTCTCATCGCATCAATATGCGGCGCCATTTTCGGCTTTTGCGCAATAATCGTGCAGTCTATATTTCCGAGTACGTACCCTTTTTCTTTGACAATGTTCCAGACATGCTGAAGCAGCTTAAAAGAATCCGCATCCTTGAATTCCGGATCAGTATCCGGGAAATGCTTGCCGATATCTCCTTCACCCACCGCTCCGAGGCACGCATCTGCAACCGTGTGCAGCAATACATCCGCATCGGAATGCCCGAGCAGCCCTTTTTCATAAGGAATTTCAATTCCGCCGATGATGAGAGGACGGCCTTCCGTTAGTTGATGCACGTCAAATCCTTGTCCGATTCTAAACATTATGATTCCCACTTTCCGCTTTCATGATTGCTTCCGCTGATATCAGATCATCCGGCGTTGTCAGCTTAATATTGGTATAGCTGCCTTCAACGATACTCACCTGATAGCCATCAAGACGCTCGACGAGACTGGCGTCATCCGTACCTAAGAAGCCTTTGTTTTCCGCTTCCCTATGCGCCTTTTTCAATAAAGAAAGACGAAAAGCCTGCGGCGTTTGAACGGCCCACAAGCTTGAACGGTCAAAGGTCTCCGCAACCCGGGAGCCTTCCGCCCGTTTTATCGTGTCTTTCACAGGAACAGCCAGGACAGCCGCTCCCGTCTCTTCTGCTGTTTCAACGAGTTTATCGATATGCTGATGCGTGACAAACGGTCGCGCCCCGTCATGAACAAGGACGACGGACTCCTCATCAATCACTTTCAGTCCTTCGTATACACTATGCTGACGCTCCGCTCCGCCGGTGACAAGCTCAATTTCCGCTTTAACCGGAAACTGGGCAAGCAGCTGACGAAAATCTTCCCGTTCACTCTCGTTTATCACCAGGATTATTTTCTGACAAGGTGCGTGGCTTTCAAAAACCCGCAGTGTGTGTATAATAACAGGCGCACCCTTTAAGCCGATGAACAGCTTATTTTTCCCGGCCTTCATCCGTTTCCCTTGTCCGGCAGCCGGAATGACTACGACATACTCCATCATTAACTCCCTCTTAAAGAGCCTTCTCAAGCAGCTTAGGCTTGGCAAAAATCATTCGCCCCGCCGCTGTCTGCAGCACGCTGGTTACGAGCACATCAATATGTTTCCCTATATAATTGCGGCCTTCTTCCACAACGATCATTGTTCCGTCATCCAAGTAAGCCACACCTTGATTATGCTCTTTCCCGTCCTTAATCACCTGCACATTCATTTCTTCACCCGGGAGCACAACCGGCTTCACCGCGTTTGCAAGGTCATTAATATTCAGTACCGCAACCTTCTGAAGCTCACATACTTTATTTAAATTAAAATCATTCGTCACAACGACACCGGATGTCAGCTTCGCAAGTTTGACAAGCTTGCTGTCAACCTCTTGAATGTCTTCGAAGTCGCCTTCATAAATTTCAACCGTAATATCCAGTTCCTTTTGAATGCGATTCAAAATATCCAGTCCGCGGCGTCCTCTGTTGCGTTTTAAAACATCTGAAGAATCAGCAATATGCTGTAATTCCTCAAGCACAAATTGAGGAATGACAATGACGCCTTCTAAAAAGCCCGTCTGACAAATATCTGCAATTCTCCCATCAATAATAACACTTGTATCCAAGATTTTCAGCCTTTTCTCCTGCTCCTCTTGCTCCTCATCCGCACTTCCCTTTTTCTTCTGCATTCTTGCAGAAATGGAGAACAGACCGATCAGTTCATCCTTTTTCTTAAATCCGACCTGGAAGCCCAGATAACCGAGAAAGAAAGCCAAAAAGACCGGGATGATGGTGCTGAATATACGGTACGGAATATTGTCCAGCGGAATCACGTTTACAATGAGATATGCGATGATAAGTCCAAAAACCAATCCGAGACTTCCGAATAACAGATCCGGCACCGGAGCTCTCAGCAAAGAATCTTCAATCCATTTCACCCAATTAATCACATATTCTGTCGTCCATATACTGATGAGAAAAAAGATAATAGCACCAATTGCAGCAGACGTATATGCGTTTGTTATTAAAGGTATGTCCTGTATATTTGACAGTACAAACAATTCAGGTATTAAAAAGATACCGACAACGCCGCCCACAATAATGAAGAACGCCTGAACTATTCGTTTTAACATACCTCCACCTCCTTTTAAGTAACATTTTTCAGCAGGCTGTCAAAGCCTACAAATATCAGAATAAACAAAAACTAACAATAATATACCCGGATTCTGACAGGTTTAAGCGATACTTAAAGCTGTCTATCTATATAGTGTTTTTCTTGAAGACGTTTTAAACCTTTTTTGATTTTTTGGGCGCGCACCTCGCCGATGCCTTCTACATCATCCAGCTCTTCAACAGTGGCTTCCGTTATGCTTGGCAAAAATCCGAACGCCTCAACCACATTTTCAACAATCGGCATCGGCAGACGCGGAATTTTATTCAGCAGCCTGTACCCTCTCGGCAGCACATAATCATCAAGGTTGGTAGAAGCGGGATATCCAAGCAGCTTAAACAGAATGGAATCATCAAGCAGATCGTAGCTGGACATATCCTGAAGCTCTTTTAACAGCACGAACGGATCTTTGATTTTTTCTTTCACATAGTCTTTGATGAAAAGAGCCGCTTCTTCTTCCATATCCGTAATCAGTTCAATCACCTGCAGACGGATTAAGTGGCCTTCCGTTCCGAGTTCTTTAATATACATGTTGATTTCATTTTTTATACGGAGCACCATTTCATAGCGGTGCATAACGGACAGCACGTCACTGAATGTCACGAGCTCCTCAAACTCTAAAGCGTTTAAAGCCGTAATCGTTTTGTCTAAAATAGTTTTATACTTCTCAAGCGTTTGAATCGCCTGGTTTGCTTTTGTTAAAATAAATCCTATGTCCTTCAGTGTGTATTTCATGCTGTCCTGGTATAACGTAATGACATTTCTGCGTTCAGAAATGGCGATGACGAGACAGCCGGTCTGCTTCGCCACCCGTTCCGCCGTACGGTGCCTCATCCCCGTTTCTGAAGAAGAAATGGTCGCTTCCGGCATAAGCTGTGTATTCGCATAAAGAATTTTCTGGCCGGAATCGCTTAAAATAATGGCACCGTCCATTTTGGCCAGCTCGTATAGGTGAGCGGGCGCAAATGATGTATTAATATGAAAACCGCCATCCACGACTTGCTTTACCTTATCATTGTATCCGACAACAATCAGGCCGCCTGTATTTGCCCGAAGTACATTCTCTATCCCGGCTCTGAGCGGCGTGCCCGGTGCAACGAACTGCAGAATTGCAGACAGGTCAAGCTCTTGTTTCGCCCCTTTTTTCTCTTTTTCCATCTATTATGATCCTCCTAATGAAGTACGAAGCGCTTCTGCAACATTTGCTACTCCGACAACCTCAATCCCTTTTGGTATTGTCCATCCGCCTGCATTCGCCTCAGGTATGACCATACGCTTGAAGCCGAGTTTCGCCGCTTCTTTTACGCGCTGTTCGATTCTTGACACCCTGCGGACTTCTCCTGTCAGACCCACTTCACCGATAAAGCAATCTGCAGGATTCGGCGGTGTATCTCTGAAGCTTGAAGCAATACTGACGGCTACTGCCAAATCAATCGCCGGTTCATCCAGTTTGACCCCGCCGGCGACTTTTAAGTACGCATCTTGATTCTGAAGCAATAGCCCCACCCGCTTCTCAAGCACAGCCATGATTAACGACACCCTGTTGTGGTCAATCCCTGTGGCCATGCGGCGCGGGTTTCCAAAGCTGGTCGGTGATATGAGCGCCTGAATTTCAACCAGGATCGGTCTCGTTCCTTCCATTGACGCAACGATACTCGAACCCGAAGCCCCGGCAGAACGCTCCTCCAAGAAAATTTCCGAAGGGTTCAGCACTTCTGTAAGCCCCTCTTCCCGCATTTCAAAGATGCCCATTTCATTTGTTGAGCCGAAACGGTTTTTTACAGCCCGCAAAATACGGAATGTATGGTGCCGCTCTCCTTCAAAGTATAGAACGGTATCGACCATATGCTCAAGCAATCTTGGCCCAGCGATCGAGCCTTCTTTTGTGACGTGTCCGACGATAAAAATCGGAATGCCGTTTGTTTTCGCGATTTTCATCAATTCAGCCGTACACTCTCTTACTTGTGATACACTGCCGGGAGCTGAGGTAATGTCACTTTGGTAAACGGTCTGAATGGAGTCTACAACAACAAATGCGGGTTTCATCTCTTGTATAGCAGACGAAATATACTCCATATCGGTTTCAGATAAAACATGTAACAATTGGCTGTTGATTCCAAGCCTGTCGGCGCGCAGCTTCGTTTGCTTCACGGATTCTTCCCCGGAAATGTAAAGCACGCTGCCGGCCGTGTCTGCTAATTGTGCGGATACTTGAAGAAGGAGCGTTGATTTCCCGATGCCGGGGTCGCCGCCGATTAATACTAACGAGCCCTTCACAACGCCGCCGCCAAGCACTCTGTTAAATTCTTCGAGCTTGGTGTGAACACGGGGTTCTTCTGATGTTTCAATTGATGTAATGGGTGATGGTTTCTGGACGGTTTGAACGGAGTGGGAGAAAGCCGCCCGCCGATTCGCCGGCGCTTTTTTGACGGTTTCTTCCACCATTGTATTCCAAGCCCCGCAGCCCGGGCATTTCCCCATCCATTTTGCGGATTCATAACCGCATGAGTGGCAGATGAATTTTGTTTTTGATTTAGCCATATATGCTGTAAGACCTCTTCCTTATCGAATATTTCTCTATATAACAAAGTGAGGCATACACTTGCTTACGTATGCCTCATGTTTGTCACTATATTAGTTCGTTTTAGCAGTTGTTTTTACGACAAATTCGCCGTCTTCAACATCAAGAACGATGTGCTGGCCTTTATCAATATTGCCTCTGAGAAGCTCTTCTGATAACCGGTCCTCCACATGCTTTTGAATCGCTCTTCTTAACGGACGTGCGCCGTATTCCAAGTCGACGCCCTCGTCTGCTACTTTTGCTTTTGCAGCATCCGTCAGCTCTATAGAGAGATCTTGTTCTTTCAGACGTTTTGTTAACTGGTCAGACATAAGCGACACGATGTCTGTAAGATGTTTTTTCTCAAGGGAGTGGAAGACGATAATTTCGTCAATCCGGTTGATAAATTCAGGTCTGAAGGCACGCTTCAGCTCTCCCATGACTTTGTCTTTCATGTCTTTATGGTTTTGTGATTCATCCTGCACATTGAAGCCCACATATTTGTTGCGTTTCAGCTCGCTCGCTCCGACGTTTGACGTCATAATCAGAATCGTGTTGCGGAAATCAACAGTGCGTCCTTTTGAATCAGTCAAGCGTCCGTCTTCAAGCACTTGCAGGAGAATGTTAAACACATCAGGATGCGCTTTTTCAATTTCATCAAGCAGTACGACAGAGTAAGGTTTTCTTCTCACTTTTTCCGTCAGCTGGCCGCCTTCATCATAGCCGACATATCCCGGAGGAGAACCGACAAGACGTGAAGTCGAATGTTTCTCCATATATTCGGACATATCCACTCTGATCATCGCTTCTTCATCACCGAAAATAGATTCCGCCAGCGCTCTTGCCAGCTCTGTCTTCCCTACGCCTGTAGGGCCTAAGAAGATGAATGAACCGATCGGACGTTTCGGATCCTTCAAACCGGCTCTTGCACGTCTGACAGCCTTCGCAACGGCTACAACGGCTTCATCCTGGCCAATGACGCGGGAGTGCAGAATGCTTTCCATATTGAGAAGCTTATCTGTTTCCGTTTGCGCAATTTTAGATACAGGCACCCCGGTCCAGCTGGATACCACCATTGCGATATCCTCTACAGAAACTTCGGAGTTCTCCTGGCCTTGTTTTTCTTTCCACGTTTTTTTCGTATCTTCCACCTGTTCTCTCAAGCGCTGCTCCGTATCACGAAGAGAAGCCGCTTTTTCAAACTCCTGGCTTTGAACGGCAGCGTCTTTTTCCTTGCGAACTTCATCGAGTTTCTGCTCAAGCTCTTTTAAGTTCGGAGGCGTTGTGAAGGAACGGAGACGCACTTTTGAACCGGCTTCGTCAATTAAATCGATCGCTTTATCCGGAAGGAAGCGGTCAGAAATATAACGATCAGACAATTTAACCGCCGCTTCGATCGCTTCATCGGTAATGGATACGCGGTGATGCGCTTCATAGCGGTCACGGAGCCCTTTTAAGATCTGAATGCTTTCATCGACTGACGGCTCATCCACCTGAATCGGCTGGAAGCGGCGCTCCAGAGCTGCGTCTTTTTCGATATATTTGCGGTATTCATCAAGCGTTGTCGCACCGATGCACTGAAGCTCTCCGCGAGCGAGTGAAGGTTTTAAAATATTCGACGCGTCAATCGCACCTTCTGCTCCTCCAGCTCCGATCAGTGTGTGCAATTCGTCAATGAATAAAATGATATTGCCGGCCTGACGTATTTCATCCATTACTTTTTTCAAACGGTCTTCAAATTCTCCGCGGTATTTCGTGCCTGCTACAACCGTTCCCATGTCTAATGTCATTACGCGTTTATCACGTAAGATTTCCGGCACTTCATTGTTGATGATCTGCTGTGCGAGACCTTCAGCAATCGCAGTTTTACCTACACCCGGTTCTCCAATCAGAACGGGATTATTCTTTGTTCTGCGGCTTAATACTTCAATAACGCGCTGAATTTCTTTGCTTCGGCCGATAACCGGATCAAGGCTGTCTTCCCTCGCAATCGCGGTTAAATCACGCGCCAGACTGTCAAGCGTCGGCGTGTTTGCGCTGCTATTTGTCCCTGCTCCGGATGTCCCTGTTTCATTGCTTCCGAGAAGCTGCAGAACCTGCTGTCTCGCCTTATTGAGACTGACACCCAGATTATTCAGAACTCTCGCGGCGACTCCCTCACCTTCACGAATCAGCCCAAGAAGTATGTGCTCTGTTCCTACATAAGAATGACCCAGCTTTCTGGCTTCATCCATTGATAGTTCTATTACCTTTTTGGCTCGAGGCGTGTAATGAGGGACAGAGGTGGTGCTTTCCTGTCCTCGGCCAATCAAACTTTCCACTTCTTTCTGCATTTTATCTGAATTGAGGCCAAGCGCTTCTAAAGCTTTAAATGCTATCCCTTCACCTTCACGGACTAACCCCAATAATATATGTTCAGTTCCGATATTTGTATGGCCTAAGCGCAGTGCTTCTTCCTGTGCCAGTGCCAATACCTTTTGAGCCCGCTCTGTAAATCTTCCAAACATCATATCGAATCATCCTCCTGTCTATTTGCACTCATTTCTAAATGCAGCCTTTCCCTGATAAGAGCCGCTCTTCTCGCGTCTCTTTCGTTCGGCCGTAATGCGCCGCCCGAATATTGCTGGAGAAAACCGGGCTGTGTCAAAATCATCAGTTCATTAAGTATATTGCTTGATAGCCCTTTAATGATCCCCAGGTCTATCCCCAGCCGAACGTCAGAAAGGCATTTCGCCGTTTCCTTCGATTCAATCATTCGGCAGTTGGATAAAACTCCGTAAGATCTGAATACCCGGTCCTCTAATTCAATTTTCGAGGTTTGATAAAGCGCTTCTCGGGCTGAGCGTTCCTGCTCAATCAGCTGGGCAGCCACACTGTTCAAATCATCGACGATATCCTGTTCTGATTTTCCAAGTGTGATTTGATTTGAAATTTGAAAGATATTTCCTAATGCTTCGCTGCCTTCCCCGTAAATTCCTCTAACAACTAAACCTAATTGGTTAATTGCCGGTATAATTCGATTCATTTGCCTAGTTAGCACAAGACCCGGCAAATGCATCATGACCGAAGCCCTTAGTCCCGTCCCTACATTTGTAGGACAGCTTGTTAAGTATCCTCTCTTCTCTCCAAAAGCGTAATCCACTTTCTCCTCAATCCAGTCATCAACCTGGTTTGCCGCTTTTATGGCGTTGAGAAGCTGGAAGCCGGGGAAGAGACATTGAATTCTGATATGATCTTCTTCATTTAACATAATGCTGACTTCTTCATTTTCAGAAAGCAGACAGCCGCCAAACGGTGATTCCGTTAAATTCGGGCTGATCAGATGCTTTTCCATCAGCACCCGTTTTTCCAAAGGCTGAGCTTCACTCATTCTGATTAAATGAAATTGACCGATATCAGGCAGTTCTTTCCCTGAAAAATGATCTTCGAATTGCTGAATAATGGATGAGGCTTCTTCATTCGTATACCGGGCAGGAAACTTTATATTTTCAAAGTTTCTGGCCAACCGTATACGGCTGCTGAGTACAATGTCACTTTCAGGTCCCTTTTGCTTCATCCAATTGCTTAATGCGTCCTGAATAAAATGCTTGAGCGACATTACCCTTGTTCCTCCTCACTGTCTGTGCCTTTTAATTTCTGCTCTAACGACCGGATCTGATCCCTGACCTGCGCCGCCTTTTCAAACTCTTCCTGATGTATTAAAGATTCAAGTTCCTTTTTTAACATTTCCATTTGCCGTCTTACATGCAGGTTTCCGCCTATACGTTTCGGAATTTTCCCGGCATGCACCGTATTCCCGCTGTGGACTTTTCGCAAGATCGGCGTAATTTGGCTGTGAAATGTATCGTAACACTCCGCACAGCCGAACCGCCCTGTTTTTCTCAGCTGTTGAAACGTCATGCCGCATTTCTTACAGGCCGTGCCTTGCTCTGAATAGCCGAACATTTGAGAACCCGTGTTTTGAAATGAAGACTCCATATTCAGCAGCCCTGATAATAAATTATGAATCGAGAACCCTTGGTTTCCACTTATACCGTATGAATCACTATTTTCTTTTGCACATTGTTCGCAAATATGAACTTCTTGCTTTTCTCCATTAACAACTTTCGTAAAGTGAAAAGTGGCCGGTCTCTCATTGCACTCTTGACAAATCAATCTTTTCACCCGCTTACTTTAGTTTTAAAGATGTGAGCATCGCCTTCATCATTCTGGCTCTTAGTTCATCCCGTTCAGGCAAATCAATATATAGAACTGAACGATCCATTACACTCACCATCATTTTAGCTTCTCTTTCCGAAATAACCCCGTCCTCTAACAGTCTGAGAATAATGTCATCAGAGGCTGCCTGGGACAAGTGGGTATGAATCTGCGAAATAATATTATTGATGAGGACGACTTCGTTATTCATTTTAACTTTGATAATACGAATATAACCGCCGCCTCCCCGTTTACTTTCAACAATATATCCTCTTTCGCTTGTGAATCTGGTGTTGATGACATAATTTATTTGGGAAGGAACACACTGAAATTTATCAGCAATTTCACTGCGTTTGATCTCTAAAATTTCTTTGCCATTTTGATCTAATACTTGTTTTAAGTACTGTTCAATGATGTCAGAAATATTATGTCCCACTCAACCCCCTCCTTTATTGACTTTGACTATATTTGACTTTAATCTTACTATAAGGTGTTTCGCAAAATTTTTCAACTGTATCGCTCTATCTCTATTATTTCCACTTTGCACAAGCATAAAACCTGCTTTTACAAAAAGGTATATCGTTACTTTTCTCATATTATATAACGTATGCAGAAAAACACAAAAAAGACAGCTCATCATGAGCTGCCTTTACCGTATGATCGCTTGGCGGCATCCTACTCTCACAGGGGGAAACCCCCGACTACCATCGGCGCTGAAGAGCTTAACTTCCGTGTTCGGCATGGGAACGGGTGTGACCTCTTCGCTATCGCCACCAAACCATTGAGAGTGTTCTCTCAAAACTAGATAACAGTAAGCATACATTCAAAAATGGTTAAGTCCTCGATCGATTAGTATCTGTCAGCTCCATGTGTCGCCACACTTCCACCTCAGACCTATCAACCTGATCATCTTTCAGGGATCTTACTTCCTTGCGGAATGGGAAATCTCATCTTGAGGGGGGCTTCATGCTTAGATGCTTTCAGCACTTATCCCGTCCGCACATAGCTACCCAGCGATGCCCTTGGCAGAACAACTGGTACACCAGCGGTGCGTCCATCCCGGTCCTCTCGTACTAAGGACAGCTCCTCTCAAATTTCCTGCGCCCGCGACGGATAGGGACCGAACTGTCTCACGACGTTCTGAACCCAGCTCGCGTACCGCTTTAATGGGCGAACAGCCCAACCCTTGGGACCGACTACAGCCCCAGGATGCGATGAGCCGACATCGAGGTGCCAAACCTCCCCGTCGATGTGGACTCTTGGGGGAGATAAGCCTGTTATCCCCGGGGTAGCTTTTATCCGTTGAGCGATGGCCCTTCCATGCGGAACCACCGGATCACTAAGCCCGACTTTCGTCCCTGCTCGACTTGTAGGTCTCGCAGTCAAGCTCCCTTGTGCCTTTACACTCTGCGAATGATTTCCAACCATTCTGAGGGAACCTTTGGGCGCCTCCGTTACCTTTTAGGAGGCGACCGCCCCAGTCAAACTGCCCACCTGACACTGTCTCCCCGCCCGATAAGGGCGGCGGGTTAGAAGGTCAATACAGCCAGGGTAGTATCCCACCGATGCCTCCACCGAAGCTGGCGCTCCAGTTTCCAAGGCTCCTACCTATCCTGTACAAGCTGTACCAACATTCAATATCAGGCTGCAGTAAAGCTCCACGGGGTCTTTCCGTCCTGTCGCGGGTAACCTGCATCTTCACAGGTACTATAATTTCACCGAGTCTCTCGTTGAGACAGTGCCCAGATCGTTGCGCCTTTCGTGCGGGTCGGAACTTACCCGACAAGGAATTTCGCTACCTTAGGACCGTTATAGTTACGGCCGCCGTTTACTGGGGCTTCAATTCGCACCTTCGCTTACGCTAAGCGCTCCTCTTAACCTTCCAGCACCGGGCAGGCGTCAGCCCCTATACTTCGCCTTACGGCTTCGCAGAGACCTGTGTTTTTGCTAAACAGTCGCCTGGGCCTATTCACTGCGGCTCTCTCGGGCTTGCACCCTAACAGAGCACCCCTTCTCCCGAAGTTACGGGGTCATTTTGCCGAGTTCCTTAACGAGAGTTCTCTCGATCACCTTAGGATTCTCTCCTCGCCTACCTGTGTCGGTTTGCGGTACGGGCACCTCTCACCTCGCTAGAGGCTTTTCTTGGCAGTGTGGAATCAGGAACTTCGCTACTATAATTCGCTCGCCATCACAGCTCAGCCTTCACGGGAAACGGATTTGCCTATTTCCCAGCCTAACTGCTTGGACGCGGATATCCAATACCGCGCTTACCCTATCCTCCTGCGTCCCCCCATTGCTCAAATGGTGAGGAGGTGGTACAGGAATATCAACCTGTTATCCATCGCCTACGCCTTTCGGCCTCGGCTTAGGTCCCGACTAACCCTGAGCGGACGAGCCTTCCTCAGGAAACCTTAGGCATTCGGTGGACGGGATTCTCACCCGTCTTTCGCTACTCATACCGGCATTCTCACTTCTAAGCGCTCCACAAGTCCTTCCGGTCTTGCTTCACAGCCCTTAGAACGCTCTCCTACCACTGTTCGAAGAACAGTCCGCAGCTTCGGTGATACGTTTAGCCCCGGTACATTTTCGGCGCAGAGTCACTCGACCAGTGAGCTATTACGCACTCTTTAAATGGTGGCTGCTTCTAAGCCAACATCCTGGTTGTCTAAGCAACTCCACATCCTTTTCCACTTAACGTATACTTTGGGACCTTAGCTGGCGGTCTGGGCTGTTTCCCTTTCGACTACGGATCTTATCACTCGCAGTCTGACTCCCAAGGATAAGTCATCGGCATTCGGAGTTTGACTGAATTCGGTAACCCGGTAGGGGCCCCTAGTCCAATCAGTGCTCTACCTCCGAGACTCTTACCTTGAGGCTAGCCCTAAAGCTATTTCGGAGAGAACCAGCTATCTCCAGGTTCGATTGGCATTTCACCCCTACCCACACCTCATCCCCGCACTTTTCAACGTGCGTGGGTTCGGGCCTCCATTCAGTGTTACCTGAACTTCACCCTGGACATGGGTAGATCACCTGGTTTCGGGTCTACGACCACGTACTCATGCGCCCTATTCAGACTCGCTTTCGCTGCGGCTCCGCATCTTCTGCTTAACCTTGCACGGGATCGTAACTCGCCGGTTCATTCTACAAAAGGCACGCCATCACCCGTTAACGGGCTCTGACTACTTGTAGGCACACGGTTTCAGGATCTATTTCACTCCCCTTCCGGGGTGCTTTTCACCTTTCCCTCACGGTACTGGTTCACTATCGGTCACTAGGGAGTATTTAGCCTTGGGAGATGGTCCTCCCGGATTCCGACGGAATTTCACGTGTTCCGCCGTACTCAGGATCCACTCTGGAGAGAACGAAGTTTTGACTACAGGGCTGTTACCTCCTATGGCGGGCCTTTCCAGACCTCTTCATCTACCTCGTTCCTTTGTAACTCCGTACAGAGTGTCCTACAACCCCAAGAGGCAAGCCTCTTGGTTTGGGCTGGTCCCGTTTCGCTCGCCGCTACTCAGGGAATCGCATTTGCTTTCTCTTCCTCCGGGTACTTAGATGTTTCAGTTCCCCGGGTCTGCCTTCTCATATCCTATGTATTCAGATATGGATACCACTCCATTACGAGTGGTGGGTTTCCCCATTCGGAAATCTCCGGATCAAAGCTTGCTTACAGCTCCCCGAAGCATATCGGTGTTCGTCCCGTCCTTCATCGGCTCCTAGTGCCAAGGCATCCACCGTGCGCCCTTTCTAACTTAACCGTTAAAAAGAATCACTACGTGATATCTTGCATTACAATTGAATGTGAATTACTTCTGTTATCTAGTTTTCAAAGAACATTATCTCGAAGAATCGAATGATCCTTCAAAACTAAACAAGACAGGGAACGTTCTGTTTATAAGACCCAAGGTCTTATATTCCGTTAAAATCCTTAGAAAGGAGGTGATCCAGCCGCACCTTCCGATACGGCTACCTTGTTACGACTTCACCCCAATCATCTGTCCCACCTTCGGCGGCTGGCTCCATAAAGGTTACCTCACCGACTTCGGGTGTTACAAACTCTCGTGGTGTGACGGGCGGTGTGTACAAGGCCCGGGAACGTATTCACCGCGGCATGCTGATCCGCGATTACTAGCGATTCCAGCTTCACGCAGTCGAGTTGCAGACTGCGATCCGAACTGAGAACAGATTTGTGGGATTGGCTTAACCTCGCGGTTTCGCTGCCCTTTGTTCTGTCCATTGTAGCACGTGTGTAGCCCAGGTCATAAGGGGCATGATGATTTGACGTCATCCCCACCTTCCTCCGGTTTGTCACCGGCAGTCACCTTAGAGTGCCCAACTGAATGCTGGCAACTAAGATCAAGGGTTGCGCTCGTTGCGGGACTTAACCCAACATCTCACGACACGAGCTGACGACAACCATGCACCACCTGTCACTCTGCCCCCGAAGGGGACGTCCTATCTCTAGGATTGTCAGAGGATGTCAAGACCTGGTAAGGTTCTTCGCGTTGCTTCGAATTAAACCACATGCTCCACCGCTTGTGCGGGCCCCCGTCAATTCCTTTGAGTTTCAGTCTTGCGACCGTACTCCCCAGGCGGAGTGCTTAATGCGTTAGCTGCAGCACTAAGGGGCGGAAACCCCCTAACACTTAGCACTCATCGTTTACGGCGTGGACTACCAGGGTATCTAATCCTGTTCGCTCCCCACGCTTTCGCTCCTCAGCGTCAGTTACAGACCAGAGAGTCGCCTTCGCCACTGGTGTTCCTCCACATCTCTACGCATTTCACCGCTACACGTGGAATTCCACTCTCCTCTTCTGCACTCAAGTTCCCCAGTTTCCAATGACCCTCCCCGGTTGAGCCGGGGGCTTTCACATCAGACTTAAGAAACCGCCTGCGAGCCCTTTACGCCCAATAATTCCGGACAACGCTTGCCACCTACGTATTACCGCGGCTGCTGGCACGTAGTTAGCCGTGGCTTTCTGGTTAGGTACCGTCAAGGTGCCGCCCTATTTGAACGGCACTTGTTCTTCCCTAACAACAGAGCTTTACGATCCGAAAACCTTCATCACTCACGCGGCGTTGCTCCGTCAGACTTTCGTCCATTGCGGAAGATTCCCTACTGCTGCCTCCCGTAGGAGTCTGGGCCGTGTCTCAGTCCCAGTGTGGCCGATCACCCTCTCAGGTCGGCTACGCATCGTCGCCTTGGTGAGCCGTTACCTCACCAACTAGCTAATGCGCCGCGGGTCCATCTGTAAGTGGTAGCCGAAGCCACCTTTCATGTTTGAACCATGCGGTTCAAACAAGCATCCGGTATTAGCCCCGGTTTCCCGGAGTTATCCCAGTCTTACAGGCAGGTTACCCACGTGTTACTCACCCGTCCGCCGCTAACATCAGGGAGCAAGCTCCCATCTGTCCGCTCGACTTGCATGTATTAGGCACGCCGCCAGCGTTCGTCCTGAGCCAGGATCAAACTCTCCGATAAAGTAGTTTGACTGACTACGCACATCGCTGTGCGATTTATTTAAAACTTTGAATTAACAGGTACGTTTTGTCTTGTTTAGTTTTCAAAGATCATTTTGTTCACTTTCTCAAGCAACTTTTTAATTATATAATAAGTTTCTTTTAAAGTCAACACGTTTTTCAAAAAATAAATGGTGGAGCCTAGCGGGATCGAACCGCTGACCTCCTGCGTGCAAAGCAGGCGCTCTCCCAGCTGAGCTAAGGCCCCAAAGTGGTCGGGAAGACAGGATTCGAACCTGCGACCCCATGGTCCCAAACCATGTGCTCTACCAAGCTGAGCTACTTCCCGATTTTTTAAAAATATGGCGCGCCCGAGAGGAGTCGAACCCCTAACCTTTTGATCCGTAGTCAAACGCTCTATCCAATTGAGCTACGGGCGCATAATAATGAATGCCGAGGGCCGGACTTGAACCGGCACGGTAGTCACCTACCGCAGGATTTTAAGTCCTGTGTGTCTGCCAATTCCACCACCCCGGCGTGGATGGTATAGTTGGAGCGGAAGACGGGATTCGAACCCGCGACCCCCACCTTGGCAAGGTGGTGTTCTACCACTGAACTACTTCCGCATACAGGATAACTATCCTGTATAATGCGGGTGAAGGGACTTGAACCCCCACGTCATAAGACACTAGATCCTAAGTCTAGCGCGTCTGCCAATTCCGCCACACCCGCGTAACATGGTGAGCCATGAAGGACTCGAACCTTCGACCCTCTGATTAAAAGTCAGATGCTCTACCAACTGAGCTAATGGCTCTCTTTAAAGACTTGTGTTATTATCTTGTCCAAAAATGGTGCCGGCCAGAGGACTTGAACCCCCAACCTACTGATTACAAGTCAGTTGCTCTACCAATTGAGCTAGGCCGGCATATGGTGGAGGATGACGGGCTCGAACCGCCGACCCTCTGCTTGTAAGGCAGATGCTCTCCCAGCTGAGCTAATCCTCCGTATATTACACTTACGTGTAATGGCTTGGCGGCGTCCTACTCTCACAGGGGGAAACCCCCGACTACCATCGGCGCTGAAGAGCTTAACTTCCGTGTTCGGCATGGGAACGGGTGTGACCTCTTCGCTATCGCCACCAAACCATTGAGAGTGTTCTCTCAAAACTAGATAACAGTAAGCATACATTCAAAAATGGTTAAGTCCTCGATCGATTAGTATCTGTCAGCTCCATGTGTCGCCACACTTCCACCTCAGACCTATCAACCTGATCATCTTTCAGGGATCTTACTTCCTTGCGGAATGGGAAATCTCATCTTGAGGGGGGCTTCATGCTTAGATGCTTTCAGCACTTATCCCGTCCGCACATAGCTACCCAGCGATGCCCTTGGCAGAACAACTGGTACACCAGCGGTGCGTCCATCCCGGTCCTCTCGTACTAAGGACAGCTCCTCTCAAATTTCCTGCGCCCGCGACGGATAGGGACCGAACTGTCTCACGACGTTCTGAACCCAGCTCGCGTACCGCTTTAATGGGCGAACAGCCCAACCCTTGGGACCGACTACAGCCCCAGGATGCGATGAGCCGACATCGAGGTGCCAAACCTCCCCGTCGATGTGGACTCTTGGGGGAGATAAGCCTGTTATCCCCGGGGTAGCTTTTATCCGTTGAGCGATGGCCCTTCCATGCGGAACCACCGGATCACTAAGCCCGACTTTCGTCCCTGCTCGACTTGTAGGTCTCGCAGTCAAGCTCCCTTGTGCCTTTACACTCTGCGAATGATTTCCAACCATTCTGAGGGAACCTTTGGGCGCCTCCGTTACCTTTTAGGAGGCGACCGCCCCAGTCAAACTGCCCACCTGACACTGTCTCCCCGCCCGATAAGGGCGGCGGGTTAGAAGGTCAATACAGCCAGGGTAGTATCCCACCGATGCCTCCACCGAAGCTGGCGCTCCAGTTTCCAAGGCTCCTACCTATCCTGTACAAGCTGTACCAACATTCAATATCAGGCTGCAGTAAAGCTCCACGGGGTCTTTCCGTCCTGTCGCGGGTAACCTGCATCTTCACAGGTACTATAATTTCACCGAGTCTCTCGTTGAGACAGTGCCCAGATCGTTGCGCCTTTCGTGCGGGTCGGAACTTACCCGACAAGGAATTTCGCTACCTTAGGACCGTTATAGTTACGGCCGCCGTTTACTGGGGCTTCAATTCGCACCTTCGCTTACGCTAAGCGCTCCTCTTAACCTTCCAGCACCGGGCAGGCGTCAGCCCCTATACTTCGCCTTACGGCTTCGCAGAGACCTGTGTTTTTGCTAAACAGTCGCCTGGGCCTATTCACTGCGGCTCTCTCGGGCTTGCACCCTAACAGAGCACCCCTTCTCCCGAAGTTACGGGGTCATTTTGCCGAGTTCCTTAACGAGAGTTCTCTCGATCACCTTAGGATTCTCTCCTCGCCTACCTGTGTCGGTTTGCGGTACGGGCACCTCTCACCTCGCTAGAGGCTTTTCTTGGCAGTGTGGAATCAGGAACTTCGCTACTATAATTCGCTCGCCATCACAGCTCAGCCTTCACGGGAAACGGATTTGCCTATTTCCCAGCCTAACTGCTTGGACGCGGATATCCAATACCGCGCTTACCCTATCCTCCTGCGTCCCCCCATTGCTCAAATGGTGAGGAGGTGGTACAGGAATATCAACCTGTTATCCATCGCCTACGCCTTTCGGCCTCGGCTTAGGTCCCGACTAACCCTGAGCGGACGAGCCTTCCTCAGGAAACCTTAGGCATTCGGTGGACGGGATTCTCACCCGTCTTTCGCTACTCATACCGGCATTCTCACTTCTAAGCGCTCCACAAGTCCTTCCGGTCTTGCTTCACAGCCCTTAGAACGCTCTCCTACCACTGTTCGAAGAACAGTCCGCAGCTTCGGTGATACGTTTAGCCCCGGTACATTTTCGGCGCAGAGTCACTCGACCAGTGAGCTATTACGCACTCTTTAAATGGTGGCTGCTTCTAAGCCAACATCCTGGTTGTCTAAGCAACTCCACATCCTTTTCCACTTAACGTATACTTTGGGACCTTAGCTGGCGGTCTGGGCTGTTTCCCTTTCGACTACGGATCTTATCACTCGCAGTCTGACTCCCAAGGATAAGTCATCGGCATTCGGAGTTTGACTGAATTCGGTAACCCGGTAGGGGCCCCTAGTCCAATCAGTGCTCTACCTCCGAGACTCTTACCTTGAGGCTAGCCCTAAAGCTATTTCGGAGAGAACCAGCTATCTCCAGGTTCGATTGGCATTTCACCCCTACCCACACCTCATCCCCGCACTTTTCAACGTGCGTGGGTTCGGGCCTCCATTCAGTGTTACCTGAACTTCACCCTGGACATGGGTAGATCACCTGGTTTCGGGTCTACGACCACGTACTCATGCGCCCTATTCAGACTCGCTTTCGCTGCGGCTCCGCATCTTCTGCTTAACCTTGCACGGGATCGTAACTCGCCGGTTCATTCTACAAAAGGCACGCCATCACCCGTTAACGGGCTCTGACTACTTGTAGGCACACGGTTTCAGGATCTATTTCACTCCCCTTCCGGGGTGCTTTTCACCTTTCCCTCACGGTACTGGTTCACTATCGGTCACTAGGGAGTATTTAGCCTTGGGAGATGGTCCTCCCGGATTCCGACGGAATTTCACGTGTTCCGCCGTACTCAGGATCCACTCTGGAGAGAACGAAGTTTTGACTACAGGGCTGTTACCTCCTATGGCGGGCCTTTCCAGACCTCTTCATCTACCTCGTTCCTTTGTAACTCCGTACAGAGTGTCCTACAACCCCAAGAGGCAAGCCTCTTGGTTTGGGCTGATCCCGTTTCGCTCGCCGCTACTCAGGGAATCGCATTTGCTTTCTCTTCCTCCGGGTACTTAGATGTTTCAGTTCCCCGGGTCTGCCTTCTCATATCCTATGTATTCAGATATGGATACCACTCCATTACGAGTGGTGGGTTTCCCCATTCGGAAATCTCCGGATCAAAGCTTGCTTACAGCTCCCCGAAGCATATCGGTGTTCGTCCCGTCCTTCATCGGCTCCTAGTGCCAAGGCATCCACCGTGCGCCCTTTCTAACTTAACCGTTAAAAAGAATCACTACGTGATATCTTGCATTACAATTGAATGTGAATTACTTCTGTTATCTAGTTTTCAAAGAACATTATCTCGAAGAATCGAATGATCCTTCAAAACTAAACAAGACAGGGAACGTTCTGTTTATAAGACCCAAGGTCTTATATTCCGTTAAAATCCTTAGAAAGGAGGTGATCCAGCCGCACCTTCCGATACGGCTACCTTGTTACGACTTCACCCCAATCATCTGTCCCACCTTCGGCGGCTGGCTCCATAAAGGTTACCTCACCGACTTCGGGTGTTACAAACTCTCGTGGTGTGACGGGCGGTGTGTACAAGGCCCGGGAACGTATTCACCGCGGCATGCTGATCCGCGATTACTAGCGATTCCAGCTTCACGCAGTCGAGTTGCAGACTGCGATCCGAACTGAGAACAGATTTGTGGGATTGGCTTAACCTCGCGGTTTCGCTACCCTTTGTTCTGTCCATTGTAGCACGTGTGTAGCCCAGGTCATAAGGGGCATGATGATTTGACGTCATCCCCACCTTCCTCCGGTTTGTCACCGGCAGTCACCTTAGAGTGCCCAACTGAATGCTGGCAACTAAGATCAAGGGTTGCGCTCGTTGCGGGACTTAACCCAACATCTCACGACACGAGCTGACGACAACCATGCACCACCTGTCACTCTGCCCCCGAAGGGGACGTCCTATCTCTAGGATTGTCAGAGGATGTCAAGACCTGGTAAGGTTCTTCGCGTTGCTTCGAATTAAACCACATGCTCCACCGCTTGTGCGGGCCCCCGTCAATTCCTTTGAGTTTCAGTCTTGCGACCGTACTCCCCAGGCGGAGTGCTTAATGCGTTAGCTGCAGCACTAAGGGGCGGAAACCCCCTAACACTTAGCACTCATCGTTTACGGCGTGGACTACCAGGGTATCTAATCCTGTTCGCTCCCCACGCTTTCGCTCCTCAGCGTCAGTTACAGACCAGAGAGTCGCCTTCGCCACTGGTGTTCCTCCACATCTCTACGCATTTCACCGCTACACGTGGAATTCCACTCTCCTCTTCTGCACTCAAGTTCCCCAGTTTCCAATGACCCTCCCCGGTTGAGCCGGGGGCTTTCACATCAGACTTAAGAAACCGCCTGCGAGCCCTTTACGCCCAATAATTCCGGACAACGCTTGCCACCTACGTATTACCGCGGCTGCTGGCACGTAGTTAGCCGTGGCTTTCTGGTTAGGTACCGTCAAGGTGCCGCCCTATTTGAACGGCACTTGTTCTTCCCTAACAACAGAGCTTTACGATCCGAAAACCTTCATCACTCACGCGGCGTTGCTCCGTCAGACTTTCGTCCATTGCGGAAGATTCCCTACTGCTGCCTCCCGTAGGAGTCTGGGCCGTGTCTCAGTCCCAGTGTGGCCGATCACCCTCTCAGGTCGGCTACGCATCGTCGCCTTGGTGAGCCGTTACCTCACCAACTAGCTAATGCGCCGCGGGTCCATCTGTAAGTGGTAGCCGAAGCCACCTTTTATGTTTGAACCATGCGGTTCAAACAACTATCCGGTATTAGCCCCGGTTTCCCGGAGTTATCCCAGTCTTACAGGCAGGTTACCCACGTGTTACTCACCCGTCCGCCGCTAACATCAGGGAGCAAGCTCCCATCTGTCCGCTCGACTTGCATGTATTAGGCACGCCGCCAGCGTTCGTCCTGAGCCAGGATCAAACTCTCCGATAAATGGATCACAGACTAAGTTCACTGCACCCTGCAGTAGCGTCTGTGTGATCTGCATCGTGCAGACCTTAGTTTGACTGACTACGCACATCGCTGTGCGATTTATTTAAAACTTTGAATTAACAGGTACGTTTTGTCTTGTTTAGTTTTCAAAGATCATTTTGTCTTTCGTTCAAGCGACTTTATTATTATATCTTATCAATCTCTTGAAGTCAATAACTTTTTAAATTTCTTTTTTTCGTCAGCGCCTTGTTTAGCGGCAACGAATAATAATATACCACCTCACAAATAATAGTGCAATAGTTTTTTAAAAGAAAATCAAAAAAGCTTTATGGACGGCTTGTTTCTAAAAAAGCGCCGTACTGCGATATGCAGAAACGGCGCCTTCCCTTCTATTAGCGATGTCTCATTTGAGGGAATAATAAAACGTCTCTGATAGACGGAGCATTTGTTAACAGCATGACAAGGCGGTCGATGCCGATACCTAATCCTCCGGTCGGCGGCATGCCGTACTCAAGAGCTTCAACGAAGTCTTCATCCATCATATGCGCTTCATCGTTTCCTTCTTCTCTTTCTTTTAATTGTGCTTCAAAGCGTTCTCTTTGGTCGATAGGGTCATTCAGCTCCGTAAATGCGTTAGCGTGCTCACGGCCGACGATAAACAGCTCAAAACGGTCTGTAAAGCGCGGATCCTCAGGATTTTTCTTAGCAAGAGGCGAAATCTCTACAGGGTGGCCGTAAATAAATGTAGGCTGAATGAGTGTTTCTTCAATTTTTTGTTCGAAGAATTCATTAATGATATGGCCCACCGTCATTGAGTTTGTGATCTCGATACCATGTTCTTTTGCATGGCCGCGCGCTTCTTCAACAGTCATCTCATTCCAGAAATCTACGCCTGTAGCTTCTTTGACCGCATCTACCATATGGAGTCGTTTCCATTCAGGTTTCAGATCAATCTGCTCTTCACCGTACTGGATCGTAGTGCTTCCCAGCACTTCCTGCGCAATATGTGCAACGAGGTTTTCCGTCAGGCTCATAATGTCCTTATAATCGGCGTACGCTTCATACAGTTCGATCATCGTGAATTCAGGGTTGTGGCGTGTAGAAACACCTTCATTACGGAACACGCGTCCGATTTCGTAGACTTTTTCCAGCCCGCCGACAATCAGGCGTTTCAGATGAAGCTCAATTGCAATACGCATATAAAGAGGCATATCCAGCGCGTTATGATGCGTGATGAACGGGCGCGCAGACGCTCCTCCCGGTATGCTGTGCATTGTAGGTGTTTCGACTTCTAAGTATCCATGGTCATCTAAGTATCTTCTCATCGCTTGGATGATTTTGCTGCGTGTGATAAATGTTTGTTTGCTGTCAGGGTTTACGATCAGGTCAAGATAGCGCTGACGGTAACGCTGTTCAACATCTTTTAATCCATGATATTTATCAGGAAGAGGACGCAGTGCTTTTGTCAGCAATTCAAAAGATGTCGCTTTGACAGACAGCTCACCTACGTTTGTTTTGAAAACTTTCCCGGTGATGCCGATAACGTCTCCGAGGTCTGAGGATTTAAAGATTTCATATTGTTCTTCGCCGACACTGTCTTTTCTTACGTAAATTTGAATTTGACCCTCTAAGTCCTGCAGGTGGGCAAAGCCGGCTTTTCCTTTTCCGCGCTTTGTCATCATACGGCCTGCAATGGTAACTTCAATCGCTTTTTCTTCCAGTTCTTCTTTAGAAAGCTCTTGGTAGGCGTCAATGATCTGCTGAGATTGATGTGTTCTCTCGAAGCGTTCGCCGAAAGGATCAATGCCGTTTTCTCTCAGCTGGTTCATTTTATCGCGTCTGACTTGCAGCTGGTCGTTCAATTCCTCATGATTTTGCTCTTCTTGACTCATTGTTATCACTCCATTACAGATATTGTTTCATGAAAAAAGCAGAAAAACTGCCAGCACAAAACTAGCAGTGAGCAGCAAATAGAGGTGAGTATTATCCTACTTTTGCGTTTTGAAGCTCTTTCGTCTCAACTTCAACCGTAAATGCATCTAAAAGCTGTACAAACTCTTCTCTTGTCTCACATTGATTGATTTCATTGCGAACATTCGCATTGCCTTTTACGCCTTTCAAATACCATGCAGCGTGCTTTCTCATTTCTCTTACCGCTACCTTTTCACCTTTTAAGTCAATGAGGCGGTCAAGGTGCAGTTTGCATACTGACATTTTTTCACGGACTTTTGGTTCGTCTTTTAACTCACCGGTTTCAAGGTACTGAACCGTACGGTAAATCATCCACGGGTTGCCGAGTGCGGCACGGCCGATCATGACTCCGTCAACACCGGTTTCCTCGAGCATGCGTTTCGCGTCCTGAGGCGTTTTGACATCGCCGTTTCCGATGACAGGAATAGAGACGGATTGCTTTACTTCTTTAATGATATCCCAGTTCGCAGTGCCTTCATACATTTGCACTCTTGTGCGTCCGTGCATCGCAACAGCTTTTCCGCCGGCGCGTTCAACAGCCTGGGCGTTTTTCACGGCATAAATGTGATCTTCATCCCAGCCCATTCTCATCTTCACCGTTACGGGCTTATCAACAGCATCTACTACTGCGGATACCATTTCATAAATTTTATTCGGATCGAGAAGCCATTTTGCTCCCGCGTCGCATTTTGTAATCTTCGGCACAGGGCATCCCATGTTAATATCAATAATATCAGCCGTCGTATTTTGATCGACAAACTTAGCCGCTTCTACAAGGGTTTCTTTCTTCCCTCCGAAAATCTGCAGGCTGAGAGGTTTTTCTCTCTCCTCGATGTAGAGCATTCCCATTGTTTTCGCGTTGTTGTACAGAATGGCTTTGTCACTGACCATTTCTGCACATACGAGTCCCGCTCCGAATTCTTTAACGGTAAGACGGAATGCGGCATTACAGACTCCGGCCATCGGAGCAAGAACCACTCTGTTTTTTAATTCAATATCACCGATTTTAAACACTATTCGTCCTCCTTTCCTGCATTTTCAGGCGGAGCCAATTCCTCCGCGCTTATATTTAAAGCATCAGCAGCGTCACGAATGATCGAAGCTGACGGCAAACGGTTTCCGCGTTCAATCTCGCCGAGAATGGAAACTGAAATACCTATCGCTTTTGCAAACCCTTCTTGAGTATACCCCTTCAGCTTTCTGAATGCACGAATTCGTCTACCCCAGATTTCTGCTTCCATACGCTTACACCTTCTTGGTTTGTTTCATCGCTGATCGTGATATGATCCGCCTGCGGACAAATTTCTTTTAACGGCGCAAGGACAAATAAGCGCTCGTACATTCTCGGATGCGGAACAATCAGCCGCTCTGTTTCAATATTTTCACGATTATACAGCAAAATGTCAAGGTCTGCCGTTCGCGGCCCCCAGCGGATTTCTCTCGTTCTGCCTAATTCAGCTTCAATGCTCTGCGTCACGTCAAGAAGTTCGAAAGGAGTTAATGACGTCTTCACTTCAACGGCCATATTGAGAAACTGATCTTGATCTTCATAACCCACGGGATCTGTTTCATATATGGAGGATACCTTTGACACCGTCACGCCATCATGCCGGCTGAGCATGGCCACTGCCCGCCGCAAGTAACGTTCACGGTCGCCCATGTTGGAGCCGAGACCGATATATGCCGTGTTGTTCATGATTTCGTTCTCGTCATTTCTATGGCTACTGATTTGTAATGGCCGGGAATGGGGGGATCAGGCTTAACCACCTTTACCGTACATTGCTGCACCGGCTCAAACTTCTTAAGAACGGTGTCCGCGATCCGCTCCGCAAGCGTCTCGACCAAATTGACGGGCTCGCCCTCAACGATGCCGCGGCAGACGCTGTACAGCTCCGCATAGTTAATAGTGTAAGAAAGGTCATCCGTTTGTCCCGCTTTGCTCAAGTCCAGTTCGGCAGTCAGGTCTACTTTGAAACGCTGGCCGAGTTTGTTTTCTTCTTCGAACACACCGTGATATCCGTAAAACTCCATACCTTCTACATATACTTTATCCATAATGCGCGCCTCCCTTGTTCAACATAGCATCCATCATCTTAGTCATTCTTGCGATCCCTTTGACATCATGCACCCTCACAATGTCGCAGCCTTTCTGGACGCCAAGGCATACTGTCGCCCCCGTCCCCTCGGCACGTTCCTCAGGAGGGAGGTCAAGCACATGGCCGATGAATCTTTTTCTTGATGTCGCCAGTAGCAGCGGATAACCTAACCCGCTGAACACTTCCAGCTTGTTCATGACAGCCAGATTGTCCTCATAGTTTTTCGCAAAGCCGATCCCCGGATCCAGAATCATATTTTCATCTGAAACACCGGCATCCGCGGCAATTTTTACGCTTTCCATTAAATCTGCAAGCATATCAGGAATAAGATCGTTATAATTTCTTTCTTTGCGATTATGCATTAAGATAATCGGAACTCCGTGTTTAGCTGCTACCGGCGCCATGTCAGGGTCGCCTTTCGCCCCCCAGATATCATTGATGATAGAGGCACCCGCTTTCACCGCTTCGTCAGCCACGGACGCTTTGTACGTATCAATTGAAATCGGAACGTCCAGTTCGCTTGTGATCCGTTCTATGGCGGGGATTACACGCGACAGTTCTTCATCAGCCGACACGAGTGATGCGCCGGGCCTTGTCGATTCGCCGCCGATATCTATGATATGCGCCCCTTCTTCAGCCATCTTCGCCGCATGCAGAAGCGCTCTTTCCGTACTGTCGTATTTTCCGCCGTCAGAGAAGGAGTCTGGCGTTACATTTAAAATTCCCATAACGAGTGTCTTCTCTTTATAGGACAAAGCGCCTTTTTTTGTATGAATCAGTTTAGGCTGTTCAATCGTTTGCTGCGCCATTTTGTTCCTCCTCCTTTACATTCATTTTGTTTATTTCCTGCTGATACTGCTTACGGAGCAATTGCACCGTTTTTCCGTTCACTCCGGGCAGCGGCACTTCCTCTATTTTAGAAAACGGGATAATTTCAAGCACGGAGTTTGTCATCCACGCTTCATCCGCTTCAAGCATTGATTGAAAACAGAACCGGCCTTCGGCAACCTCTGTCCCCTGCCGTTTCAATTCATCAATGACAAACTGCCTCGTTACCCCGTCGAGAATGCCTGTATCCAAGGATGGCGTAAAGACCTTGTCTCCTTTTCGCCAAAACACATTGGAGACAATGCCTTCCGCGACATCTCCTTCTCGGGTGAGAAAAATCCCTTCAAGAATCGGATCATTGCCGATTTCTTGTTTAGCATACATATTGTTTAAATAGTGATGGGATTTTAACCGAAAAGATCCTTCAGGCGTATTTCTCCGGACAGAGAGAAGTTTGCCTTCTTTTTCAAGAGGCAAAGCTTCCGGATTAAGCCGGCTGACGAAACAAAGGACGGTCGGCTTTTCATAAGTCTGGGCGGTAAATCCTTTATCACTGACGCCTGCCGAGACGTTAAGCCGGACACGCGCGCTGCCATCCTTGATGTCATTGAGGCGCAACAGGCTTGCAAGCATATCAAGCAGCTCCTGTTTATTCACCTCATACGCAATCTGCAAATCCCGAAGCGCCCTGTTGAGCCTGGCGACATGCGCATCCGGTAAAAACGGCCGGCCGTTGTAAAGCCTGAACGTCTCAAACGCGCCGATCCCGTACAGATAACCATGGTCAAAAGGAGAAAGCGCCGCTTCTTTCTCCTCTATATATTGACCATTCAAATATATAATCACACCGTCACTTCCTTCTTGCGGTGTGTCTCAATAAAGTTTCTGAGCATCTCTTTGCCGAAGGAGGTCATGATGGATTCCGGATGGAACTGAACACCTTCAACAGGCAGCTCATTATGGCGGATTGCCATAATTTCTCCTTCTTTGGTTTGAGCGGATACCGTAAAGCAGTCCGGCAATGTGTCCGCTTTAACAATAAGCGAGTGGTACCGGGTTGCGGCCAGCGGATTTTGCAGGCCTTTAAAAATCGTCTGTCCGTCATGCATAATGTCTGACGTTTTGCCATGCATGAGCCGCTCCGCTCTGACGACGTCTCCGCCGAACACTTGTGCGATCGACTGATGTCCGAGACATACGCCGAAAATAGGAATGCTGCCGGCAAAATGTTTGATGGCCTCGAGGCTGATCCCCGCTTCATCCGGACTGCACGGCCCAGGTGAAATCATCAAGAAATCCGGCGCCAGCTCTTCTATCTCTTCAATCGTAATCTCATCATTCCGTCTGACGATCAGTTCCTCCCCCAGCTCACCCAAATACTGAACCAAGTTGTACGTAAATGAATCATAATTGTCAATCATTAAAATCATCTCTGCTCACCTCATCTAATTTTTTGTCTCTTCTTCGCTCAGCTCTAACGCCTTTTTCATGGCAAAAGCTTTTTTGAACGATTCCTTGTATTCGTGCTTCGGAACCGAGTCAATGACCACTCCTGCTCCGGACTGCATAAAAGCATGTCCGCCGGCTGCATAGATCGTCCGGATCACAATGTTAAATTGCAAATCTCCGTTGAATCCGAACCAGCCTATAGATCCAGTATAAAGCCCCCGCCTTGTCGGCTCAAGCTCTTCTATAATTTCCATCGTTCTCACTTTGGGTGCTCCGGTGATGGTGCCACCCGGGAAAACCGCATGAATAATGTCTGTCGCGTCATATCCGTCCTGCAGCTCCCCCTGTACATTTGACACGATATGCATGACGTGCGAATATTTTTCGATCGCCATAAACTCGTTAACCCGCACGGAGCCGTAGCGCGATACGCGGCCGAGATCATTGCGCTCCAGATCAACAAGCATGACGTGTTCCGCACGTTCTTTCTCGTTGTGAATTAATTCATCAGCCAGCGCCTTGTCTTCTGCATCGTCTTTTCCTCTTGAACGCGTACCCGCGATCGGTCTTGTTTCAAGCTTCTTCCCCTTTTTTGTAACCAATAGCTCCGGCGACCCGCATATCACTTGAAAACCCGGTGTCTCAAGATAAGCCATGTAAGGCGACGGGTTGACGTTTCTCAAATGTTTATACACCTCATACGGGTGAACGGATAAGGATTGGGATTGCCTGATGGACAGATTAACCTGAAACACATCGCCGCTCGCGATATATTGCTTAATTTGTTCTACGGCCTGTGAAAATCCTTCTTCAGTGAACGGAGCAACATACGATCCGTCTCCTTCCCGGTTCAGCGGAGAAAAAGGCTCGTCCCCCGTTTGACGGGAGCGCCACATATCCTCTAAACCGGACAGCTTTTCTTCCGCAAGCCCGGCTTCTTCCGCTTCGGTATGGGTAATGAGCCATAACGCCTCAGCCTCATGGTCGTAAACGGCCACATCATCAAAAATGAGAAAGTATATATCAGGTGTTTCCAAATCATCTAAAGACAGCATTTTAAAATTCTCAATGTATCGGGCGTAGTCGTAACTGATAAATCCAATCGCGCCGCCTTGAAAATCCGGGAACTCATCGTTTGTTTCCGTCCCAAGCGTCTCAAACCAATCATGAAAGGCCCGCAGCGGGTCACCCTCTTTAAACAGCGTTTCCCCTTCATGCTTGATCGTTGTGATTCCGTCTTTCCCTCTGACGGACGCAATCGGATCTAGACCGGCTATACTGAATCTTCCCCCTCTCGCGCTTTCGAGCAGAACATGCCGTTTTCTCGATTTCGAAAGGTTCTCATATTGCTGTAAAAATGCTTGCTTCGTAAAAGGTATCTTTCTTCCTGCCGGTCTGCGTTGTGCCATCTTATCAATCCTCTGCTTCGTTTTCTGTAGTTTTATTTTAAAGCAATCATACTGGTGAAAAAAGTGAATTTCTCTTCCAACCATAAAATTCGAAACGTTTTTTGGATTTTCGATGCTTCAGGCACAAAAAAACTCCCGGATACAGCCGGGAGCCGTGTGTATGTCTCTATTCAAACTGATAAAGCGGTGTGCTTAAGTAACGTTCCCCATTACTAGGGATGATCGCAAGCACTTTCTTGCCTTTCCCCAGTTTTTTCGCGATTTCCAGCGCCGCGTAAATGGCCGCTCCGGAAGAAATACCGCCGAGAATCCCTTCTTCTTTTGCCGTTTTACGGGCATATTCAAATGCATCCTCATTTTTGACGGGAATGATCTGATCATAGATGTCTGTATTCAATGTTTCAGGGACAAAACCCGCTCCGATACCCTGGATTTTATGCGGACCCGGTTTTCCGCCAGAAAGAACTGGAGAATCCGCCGGCTCTACCGCATAGATTTTGATGGATGGGTATGCTTCTTTCAGCACTTCACCCGCTCCCGTGATGGTTCCGCCCGTACCGATACCGGCCACGAATGCGTCGAGCTGGTCGTCTCCAAACTGTTCTACAATTTCTTTCCCAGTCGTTTGGCGGTGAATTTCCGGGTTTGCCGCATTGTTGAATTGCTGAGGCACAAAATAACCGTGTTCCTCTGCAAGCTCTTCCGCCTTTTTAATGGCGCCCTTCATTCCTTCTGCGCCGGGAGTCAGCACAAGCTCTGCCCCGTAAGCGCGCAGCAGATTGCGTCGCTCCATGCTCATCGTATCAGGCATAACGAGAATGGCTCTGAGGCCTTTTGCCGCTGCCACCATCGCAAGACCGATTCCTGTATTTCCGCTTGTCGGTTCAATGATTGTGTCGCCGGCTTTTAATTTGCCTTCTTTTTCAGCCGCTTCAATCATCGCTGCTCCGATACGGTCTTTTACGCTGCTGCCCGGATTCATGTATTCAAGCTTCAGATATACATCTGCGCTGTTTTCATCCGTCAGGCGATTCAATTTCACAATAGGAGTATTTCCGATTAGTTCAGTAATAGAATTTGCAATACGCACCATGTTGGACACCTCAATTTCCGACTAAATTTATTGGTATTATAAATATAAGTTATCAATTTCAAAATTTTTTGTCAATCATTTAGTTCTTTTTTCCCCGTAGAACCAAGAGACTCCCGCCTCTTTCCACAGCGTTTTGACTGTCGCCTTATCACCTAATTGATCCATCGCGATCTGGCGTCTGATTTGGCTCTTCACTTCATTATATGAGAAAGTTCTCGCTTTAAGCTTTTCTTTCAGCTGAATGACGGCGTATCCTGAAGAAACTTTAATCGGTTCAGCGGACCATTCATTTTCTTTGAGATTTTTGGCTTCTGTGATATATGCCTGCGGGATATTCTCCTGGTTTTCTGTCACAAATCCGAGGTCTCCGCCATACTGAGACGTGTATCTGTCAGTGGAACGCTCTGCGGCGACGGCTTCAAAGCTGGAACCGCCTTTCAAATCAGCAAGCACCCTGTCCGCTTCTTCTTTGCTTTTGACGACGATGTGCCGGATTCTGTAGGAATCATCGAATTGATACAGTTCTTTATTTTTATTATAAAATGATTGCATTTCCTTATCCGATATATCGATGTCCTTCGTCAGAAGTTCCTCAAGAAGAATGTTGTAGCGGATCTGGTCTTTCCATTCTTTTTCCGTAATATGATCGTCTTCATAAAATGAATTATTCACCGCTTTGATTAAAAGAAATTCACGTTCCAATTCGCTGTTTGAAACTGTGAGTTTATTCTTTTTCGCAAGCTCTTCCACTACTTGTGTATTAATCATATCTTCCAAGGTTGATTTTCCGTACTGGTCTTCCATCTTTTTCATCCAGTCCTGCCGCGTGATATGTTTATCACCGATTGTCGCGATGGATTCTTCAGATGACCCTGCAGCTTGGGATTTTGTTAACATATACGCGACTGCCACGCTGCATACTAACAGCGCCGCTACAATAATCGTCAAAAGTGTTCTCGGTTTCAAAATCTACCCCATCCCTTTTTTAAAATAGAACAACCCGCTAAAGAGCTAGCGGGTTGTTTCGTCACGAAGCTCTTCCAGTTCTTCTTTTGTAAATAAATATTTCTCATTACAAAAATGGCAAACCGCTTCGGCTTTTCCGTCTTCTTCTATCATATCTTGTATTTCTTTTTTGCCTAGTCCTAAAATGGCTGCTTCGAAACGATCTTTAGAACAAGAACAGTGAAATTTGACCGGCATATTCTCAAGTACGTCCGGTTTCTGGCCCAGTACTTCTTCTAAAATTTCTTCCGGTGTCAGGCCTTTTTGAATCAATTTTGAAATCGGTTCGATTTGAGATAATCGCTTTTCAATTGTTGAAATGGTTTCCTCATCAGTTCCCGGAAGAAGCTGAATAATGAACCCGCCGGAAGCGAGAATCGTGTTATCAGGGTTCACAAGCACTCCTACACCGACGGATGAAGGGACTTGTTCAGAAGAAACAAGGTAGTATGTGAAGTCGTCACCGAGTTCACCTGAGACAATTTCTACTTGTCCCGTAAAATAATCACGCAAGCCTAAATCTTTTACGACACTAAGTGTTCCATCCGTTCCTACCGCCCGTCTCACATCCAGTTTCCCCTGTTCATTGAGGTCAAAGTGAACGTGCGGATTTGTTACGTATGCTCTGACTTCGCCCTTTGCATTCGCATCTGCGATGATGGCACCGATCGGCCCGCCGCCTTCTATTTTGACGGTCAGCTTATCTTCACCCTTCATCATCGCTCCGAGCATCAGAGACGCCGTCATCGTCCGGCCGATTGCGGCTGATGCCGTCGGCCATGTGTCATGCCTTCTTTGCGCTTCATTTACCATATCAGTCGTTCTTGCTGCATAAGCCCGAACTTTACCGTCATATGCAATTGCTTTAATTAAATAATCCATCGTTTACCTCCTATACGTGACCCACGCGATTTCGCTCATAAATAATTTCCAGCCCTTTTAAAGTAAGAAACGGGTCAACAACATCAATACAGTCTGATTCATTTGCGATTAATGAGGCAAGACCGCCTGTCGCAATGACTTTAGGCTCTTGTTTCGCCTGCCATTTCATCCGCTTGACAATGCCTTCAACTTGTCCGACATAGCCGAAAAGGATGCCGGACTGCATGGCGCTTACCGTGTTTTTGCCGATGATATTGTCCGGTCGGGCGATTTCAATTCTCGGAAGCTTGGCCGCGCGCGAGTACAGCGCTTCTGTTGAAATCGTAATGCCGGGAGCTATCGCGCCGCCCATATATTGTTTGTTTTCATCAATGTAGCAATACGTCGTCGCCGTTCCGAAGTCAACGACAATTAAGGGGCCGCCATACTGATGAATCGCCGCAACGGCATTGACAATCCTGTCTGCTCCCACTTCTTTCGGATTGTCATATTTTATATTTAAACCGGTTTTCATCCCCGGGCCGACAACCTGCGGCTCGATGTGAAAGTATTTTGTGCACATTCTTTCTAAAGAGAACATAATCGGCGGCACCACGGATGAGATGATAATTCCTTCGATCTGTTCAAACATGAGTCCGGAATGTTCAAATAAGGAGCGGAGCAGCATGCCGAATTCGTCTTCTGTTTTGTGTCTGCTCGTTTCTACACGCCAATGATATTCTAATTCACCATCATGATATACACCAATCACGGTGTTGGTGTTCCCCACATCTATAACCAGTAACAACCTCTATCACCACTTTTGAATAGTTTCTAATCATAACTTTTTCAACATTCTACAATACCATACACGATCTGCGGCTCTTTTGTAAACAAAACGGAACCAGTAAAAAAACCGCCGGTATATGCCGGCGGTTTTCATATCGGAAAGCGAACTATTCTTTCGGTTCGTCTTTCTTTTCGTCTTCTGTTTTAGACAGAATGTTTACTTTCACATCGTCCTTTTGAAGATGGTCATCTGAGAAATTGCGCTCTGGGAGTTTTCCATGATCCACGAGATGCTTGATTTGTTCCGCATCTAATGTTTCCACATCTAGCAATGTCTGAGCAATCAATTCAAGCTTATCGCGATTTTCAGTCAGGATGGTTTTCGCACGCTCATAACATTCTTTAATGATGCGCTGAATTTCCTGATCGATTTCGTAAGCGATCTGATCACTGTAGTTTTGCTCGTTGTTGAAATCCCGGCCCAGGAATACTTGACCGCCTTGAGATTGACCGAACTGGAGCGGTCCGAGTTTTTCTGACATACCGAACTCCGTCACCATTCTTCTGGCAATGTTCGTTGCCCGCTGGAAGTCATTGTGAGCCCCGGTGCTGACTTCGCCGAAAATAATTTCCTCGGCAACGCGTCCGCCCAGAAGACCGACAATTTTGTCGAGAAGCTCAGGTTTTGTCTGGAAGTAACGGTCTTCTCTCGGAAGCATGACCGCGTATCCGCCTGCCTGCCCCCTCGGAACGATCGTTACTTTATGAACCATATCGGCTTCATCCAGCACAAGTCCGATAACGGTGTGACCGCCTTCGTGGTACGCCACGATATTGCGTTCTTTTTTCGAAATGACGCGGCTCTTCTTCGCAGGACCCGCAATAACACGGTCCGTTGCTTCATCAATGTCGCGCATATCAATTTTCTTCTTGTTTTGACGGGCAGCAACGAGTGCCGCTTCGTTAAGAAGGTTTTCTAAATCTGCGCCTGAGAAACCAGGTGTTCTTGAAGCGATTGCTTTTAAGTTCACCGTCTCATCAAGCGGTTTGTTTCTCGCATGGACCTGCAATACGGCTTCACGACCGATGACATCCGGACGGTCTACCGTAATCTGACGGTCAAAACGTCCCGGACGGAGCAATGCAGGGTCAAGAATGTCCGCACGGTTTGTCGCAGCGATAATAATGATTCCTTCATTCGCACTGAAACCGTCCATCTCAACAAGCAGCTGGTTCAGCGTCTGTTCGCGTTCATCATGCCCGCCGCCAAGACCGGCGCCGCGCTGACGTCCTACCGCGTCGATCTCATCAATGAAGATCAGGCAAGGCGCATTCTTTTTCGCATTTTCGAATAAATCACGCACACGGGAAGCACCGACACCGACAAACATTTCAACGAAGTCAGATCCGCTGATGCTGAAGAAAGGAACGCCGGCTTCACCGGCTGAGGCTCTCGCAAGCAATGTCTTACCGGTTCCCGGAGGTCCGACCAGCAGCACGCCTTTAGGAATTCTGGCGCCAAGCTCGGCGAATTTGCGGGGATCTTTCAGAAACTCAACAACCTCAACAAGCTCCTGCTTCTCCTCATCCGCGCCGGCTACATCTTTAAACTTCACGCGTTTCTTTTCTTCCGTATACAGCTTCGCTTTGCTCTTTCCGAAATTCATGACACGGCTTCCGCCGCCCTGAGCCTGGTTGAGCAGGAAGAAAAACAGAATAAAGATGATGACAAACGGAATGATCGTCGTTAAGAACGTCACCCACCCGCTTGTTTCCTGTGCGGGATCAACTTTTACGTCCGTCTTTTTAATTGCGTCAAATATCTGGTCTGCTCCTTTTCCTTCAGGAACATGTGTTAAAAAGTACTGGTCTTTGTCGTATTTTTTCAGCTGTCCTTTTACCTCATAAACACCTCTGACAGGCTGAACCGATACGCTATCAACTTTCCCTTCATCGAGATTCTTGATAAACGTACTGTACGACATATTTTCTGTTTTCGGGTTTGAAGTCTGGAAGTAACTCACAACCCCGATTACTACTAATAAAATAAGTAAATAAAAAATGGTATTACGGAAGACCCGATTCATTCCTTACCTCCTCCCACAGTAAGCACAACTATGTTCAATAGTACCATAGAAAATCATTCCAATACAACCGATAACCATCTCGGAAGCAGGCAGCCGATCAGCTTTCATAAATCGCCGGTTTCAACACTCCGATGTAAGGCAGATTGCGATAGCGTTCGGCATAATCAAGTCCGTAACCCACAACAAACGCGTCAGGAACTTCAAAGCCTACGAAGTCTGCTTTAATGTCCGCTTTTCTTCCGCTTGGTTTATCCAACAGGGTAACAATCTTAATTGATTTCGCTTTACGATATCGGAAGAGTTCTACGAGATAGCTCAAGGTTAACCCACTGTCGATAATATCTTCAATGATTAAGATGTCCCGGCCTTCTACAGATGTATCCAAATCTTTGATGATTTTGACTTCTCCGGAAGAAACCGTGGAATTTCCGTAGCTTGATACATCCATGAAGTCCATTTCCAAATATGTATCAATATGCTTTATAAGATCAGCCATAAAAGGGAGCGCTCCCTTTAACACACCGATTGCCAACGGAAACGTGTCGCTGTACTCGCTTGTTAATTGTTCTCCAAGCTGTTTTACTTTCTGCTGGATCTCATCTTCTGAAATCAGCACTTTTTCGATATCTTGTTTCATGTTAATGCTTGCCCCCTACACTTTTCATGCTGTCTATATTGTAATACAATGCGGTCACTGTTTGAAATCACAAGATTGTCAAAGATGGATTTTTTCAAGCCAGGCAGCCAGATAATTTCACCGCTTGCATCCGTTACAATCGGCCATTCGTCCCGATCACGCAGAGGCAGTTTATGATCAATAAATATATCTTTTACCTTTTTCGAGCCATTCATCCCTTTAAGTTTGATCCGGTCGCCGATTTTTCTCGTCCGGATTGTTAAAGGAAATTGCACCTTATTTCTGCTTGTTATAAAAACAGCATTCCCATTTTTGATATGAGGGTCGGCCTGATCGGCCACCTCTATCATAAAGCCGTTGGGCAGAACAGCAATCTCGCCTTCCGCTCCTTGCAGCTGCAGCTCAAAGGGAATCTTTTCACACTGCCATTGTTCAAATGTAAACAAACATGTCTGATATGATTTGACCACCTTCAGCCCTTTTGGAAAATCAAGCACTCCTGAAGCGCTTCCGTTTTCTGCCCATTCAAGAAACTGCTGGATATGGCGGGCGGAAAACGACGATGGAACGTTTTCATAAAGATAGTTTAATATTAGTTGAACTCCTCTTCTTTGTAAAGGTATCGGAAGGGCAAGCAATTGAGAGGAATTGACTTCAACTGATGTGTCAGACTTGCTTGTAATAACCTTATTCATTCGTTCTTTCGTTAATGACTGCAAGTATTGTTCGTCTTCTGTCAGTGCTTCACTCACTTTTTGAAACATTTTATGAACGTCAGGTGATTCTTGTTTTAAAAAAGGAAGCACGGCCTTTCTGAATCTGTTTCTTGTATAATCGTCTTTTGTGTTGCTCTCATCCGTTCTGTAGGACAGCCCTTCTTGACGGCAGTATTCAAGAATTTCATCTTTTGCCGTATAGAGGAAAGGTCTGATCAGCAGGCCGGATGCAAATTCGCGGACAGGCTGCATTCCCGCAAGCCCCGCCCCGAGCGTACCTTTCGCAAGCCTCATGAGCATTGTCTCAACTTGGTCGTCGCCATGATGAGCCAGCGCTAAAAACTTTGCTTGGTGTTTTGCCATCAGCTCTTTAAAAAACTGATATCTGCAATCACGCGCGGCAGCCTGCTTGTTCAGCTTATTCTTCCTTGCATATGCGGAAACATCAATCTGTACCGCTTCGCAAAGGATGTGTTCCGCCTCGCAATATGACTGCACAAACTTCATATCTTCTTCAGATTCAGATCCCCTGAACTGATGGTCGACATGCGCCGCAATGATAACGGAGGAATGCCCGAAGTGCTTATTCAGCATGCTGAGAAGCGCCATTGAATCAGGGCCCCCGGAGACTCCGGCAATAATCGTTTCTCCCTCCGCCTGAAGATGATATGTTTTGAAAAAATCTTCCACGCTTTTCACAATGTCCCCCTCACAATGAGCAGGTTTTTTAAAGATATACATATCCTATCACTTTCATTCCCTCCAAGCAAAGAAGAAGCATGAACATCGGCATCCGGCCGGCATTAGATGAGAAAAAAGACGATGTAAGCGAAATAAAGGGCGAGAACGCTGATTAGAATAAGTGTTGTTTCAAACAAACCATTGTGTTTTGCGGGCTTTTGTTTTGGTTTATACCGTGTCTGAGGAACAGTGCCCTGCCGCGGTTTTGCCTGCTGCGGCTTAGGCCTGGCGGCGGTTTTCCTTTTGCCGCCCGTGCTCTGCCCCGCCGTCAGGATGTCATGTTTCATCGCTTCAGCAGACGGATATTGCCCGTTTAAAGCAGAAAACAGAACCTTCTTATACTTATTCAAAAACGGGTGGCCTTCAATAATAGAACGAAGCTGTTCTTTCGGCTGTCCTGTCTTTTTGCACTCTTTCTTCTGAACACAGTGGATCATGATCATGGCAGCAGCAAACAGGTCATAGGATGGCTCCGCTTTTCTTGTTCCATACCCCCAATAGCCCCTGTCGTAAAACTCCGTATACTCTTTAATCGCGCGCCCCTGTTTTGTCGTTCCCCCTACATCAATGCAGCGAATGGCAGCCGGAGGTCCGGTTACAATGAGATTTTCCGGCTTGAGGTCGCCAAAGACCCATCCTTGCTGATGAAGGACAGACAGACTGGAAAGAAGCTGCACCATCAGCACCGGAATCCACTCCGCTCCCTTACTGCTGATATATTGCGGAAGAAGCGGCCCTTCTATGTACTCCATTACGTAAAAAGAGACATTTTTATTCAGCTGCGGTATAAAGGCATCATCCACATCAAAAAAAGAAGGCCCCATCGTTTGCGACCGGGCCTTTGAAAAGGATTTTAAGACATTCACTTCAGAGGTAACAGACATGCTGTCGCTGCTTATTTTCAAAGCGACATGTCCGCCTGATGCTTCTGCCAGATATACAATACCATTAGCCCCTTTGCCAAGCTGTTTGAGCAATCTGTAGGATTTGCCGTTCCACTTGCCCTGGATTTCCGTTCCCGGTGCCAGACTACATGCCAAACTCGTTAAAGCGTCGTTCATCATCTGCCAACATGCTCCTTCTTGAGCGGATTCTTTCAAACTGCTGCGCCGCTTCCCGGATAGCGGGACCCGTAGGGGTGATACCGCCGGTTGACAGCTTCGCAAAGAGAGCGGAAAGCGATTCAAGCTTCGGCGTCCAATTCAGCACAAGCTCAACTTCCTGGCTTTTCCCGGGAAATATACACATGGCAAATTCATTGTGACCGGCTCGGGAATTTAAACTGATGGAAAGATCAATCAGCGCTTCTTTCACCGTCGGCAGTTTCGGCGCCATACTCGCACTCGTATCAACCAGCACAAGCACTTGCAGATGAACCGTTTCGCCGAGTTCATCAACCACTTCCATCACTTCGCCGCGTTTTTCCGGAGAAAGTTCTTCCATTTCAACGTTTCTCCCTAAAATTTGTTTAAGCTCTTGATTGACGACACCTTGAAGTGTCTGGGTCATTGCTTTTTTTGTCACCATTTGAACCGTTTGAGACAATTGAGACGCATACACAACTTGATGGACGCCGCCTCCGGCCATGGCGATGCCTTCAACTTCCTTCATTGCCTCTTGGTCAATCGCGTTTTCTTCCATAATTCCTATAACATTCACCGTAATCCCCTGCTCCTTGGCGAAAGCCGCCATTGCAATCGGGTCTTCACCATGATTGGAGCAGCCATCTGTAATCAGCAGAACTTGATTTAAATGTCCCTTATTCACATTCATTCCTCCCGGTGATACGATTAGTCCCATCTTCGCCAGAAGGAATGTGATTTATACGAAAGGATTAAGAAATCTCCTTATTATTTTGGAAAACCGCCGGCACCGGTATGGATGCCCATTTCGGCGTATTGTGGTCAATCCGGACGACAACGACCGTCATATCGTCTTCGATTTGGCCGGCACGCGTTCTGATGACCTCTTCCATTAATATATCAGCGATTTCCTGCGGGTCTTCGGTTTTCAGCCCTTTCATTTTCCGTTTCATCCACAGGTCGTGGTTTTCTACGTGCTTCGGCCCTTCAAAAATACCGTCACTCATCATGACGAGCAGATCTCCCGCTTTCAGCTGTTCACTTACGACCTCCACATCAAATTCATTGATGATGCCGATCGGCAGATTGCTGGCCTGCACTTTCATGACTTGATCTCCCCGCTTGATAAAACTCGGCGTTGAACCGACCTTCAAGAATTTACAGCTTGCATCCTGAAGATCAATGATAGAAAGATCGAGAGTTGAGTAGATTTCATCTGTCGTCCGTAAAGACAGAATACTGTTGATCGTTTTGATCGCGATTTTTTCATCAATCCCCGATTCGAGAATTTTTTCGAGAAGTTTAATCGTTTCATTGCTCTCATAATGGGCCCTCGCCCCATTGCCCATGCCGTCGCTGATCGCGGCCGCATACTTTCTCGCCCCCAGTTCCATCATGCTGTAGCTGTCGCCGGAGACAAGTCCCCCTCCTTTTGCCGCGTGAGCCGCGCCTGTCGATACCCGGTAAGACTTGGTCGAACCGAACGCAACATGGCTGTAGCCATTCGGATGAGCCGAGTGCTGTTCGCTTTTGACAAGTATCTGCTCCTCAAGAATGTCAGACAGCATCGGAGCGATAATTTTCTCACTCTCGCCGTGCCCGCCGCTGAACGGGATTGTCATTTCAATATCAATATTGCCCTGCTCCAAGCTGTATATCTCGACATGCTGAATCTCGATTCCGAAATGCTGAAGCGCCTCTATCATTTGTTCTTCCTGAATAAAATGCTGCTCCCTTTCCCGTTTTATTTCCCGAGAAAAGTCCGCCATGACCTCAGAAACCCCCAACAGCTGCTCGGCAACAAGCCTTCTGCTGTCCTGAACTTTTCTCTTCAGGGTCAGATGGGCGTGATGATGGGCAAGTTCGTCTTCAATCAGCTCTTCCACCTGTCTGGATTTGGAACAGTGCTGCTGAAACTCCTTTTTTAATCTGCGGTTTGAGGCATACTGTTTTTCCTCTGTTTCATGCATAACTTGTTTCATTAAATCATATGTTTTATCAAAGTTTTGAACCCAGCATTTGCTTTTCTTATAACAGGATTGGCAGGAATGCTCGGTGATTTTGCTTAAAAAGAGATCCACTTCCCCTTCTTCAGTCTGCTCATCGGAAGACGTCTGATGAAAAGTAGCAAAGCTCTCCGACAAGGCATGAAACACATTGGAGAACTGATCTACTTTCTGGGCAGTGACATCTCTGATTTTTCTCGCGTACTGCTGCTGTTCCTGGCTGTGCTCAGCAGTGCCCGGTATGTATCGCGCCACCTTTTTCGTAATCGACTGGGGCGTAATTAAAAACAAGGCAACGGCGATTAAAGATTCGTAAAGGGTAGTCATTAACCCGGCAGACCCTTCTCCATATAATGAAATCAGCAGTGAGCCGATCACCAATCCGACTGCGGCGCCGGCTTTCTTGCCTTCCTTCAGCAGTCCGCCAAGAAGCCCGGAAAACGCAAGCAGACTCATTTGATAGAGATTGCCGATATTCGCAAGCCCGAGAATCAGCCCGGTCACAACACCGACAGTACAGCCGATGCTTGCTCCGCCGACAAAGGAAAAACTCAGAACCACATAACGGGCCAGTATATGCTCGGCCTGCATTCCCTGAAACGAAACGCCTGCAAGACCGGTTAAAACGGATGCGATCAAGATCATAAAACAGATGATTTCTTCTATTTTTAATGATTGTTTCACTTTTTTGATCGTGAAGATCGGCAGACTTTGCAAAAAGATCAGCGTCAAAATAAAGGCCAAGCCCGCCTCGACAACAGCCATCACATAGTCATAAGTGGTAAAAGCGCCGCTATCAAAATATACAAAACCGATTCTCGCGGCAGCCATAGAGAAAAACACCACGATCGGCAGCATCTTCACCCGGTCCTGCATGATATATGTACCGATTTTTGAAAATAGAGTAAAGACGGCCAAAGCTGTGAGAATCAGCAAAGAGTGTTTCGGCGAAATGGTTAACGCGCCTGCAAGTAATGACAGACAAGCATAGAAGGCTTTATCTCTTCTGATCAAAAGCATCGCCCCGAAAAACGGCAGCGCAAACGGAAGAACCTCAGATAATATAAAAGCCCGCCCAAGCAGAAAGCCGATCACGACATAAATGAAACCCTTATAGAAAAAAAGTGAATGCGCCTGATGAACCGCAAGCTTTGCAGCCTTTTCAAAAAACGATTGCAGTTTTTCCAGAGCTTGTCCCGCCATCGGCCCGTTCACTCTTCTTTCCGCTTTTTCCATTGCTCTCATCCCCCACCTGTTTTATTCGTTGCTTGTCATTATAAATGAAAGCACAGATAGGATTTTGTCAAAAGAAGGTAACGATTCCAAAGAACTCTTCGACGCTTTCTCCCTTGTTCCCCTTTCCTTTCTTATTTCCTCCGACATTTCTCAAAAAGTTGTCTAAATATGAAAAAATCGGCTTCTGCAACAGAAGCCGATTCGCTTGATGACCCGTACGGGATTCGAACCCGTGTTACCGCCGTGAAAGGGCGGTGTCTTAACCGCTTGACCAACGGGCCAAATATATATGGTAGCGGCGGAGGGGATCGAACCCCCGACCTCACGGGTATGAACCGTACGCTCTAGCCAGCTGAGCTACACCGCCATATAAGGTGCTTATAAGCACAAGTTATATAATACAAAGGTTTCTTCATTCCGTCAACAGAAAGTTTGAAGTTTTAATTTTCTGACTACAGGGATATATACAAAAAAAAGCACCCGCGGGATAGACGGATGCTCCAATGTATTTATAGAAAGCAGCAAGTTATCCTCTTCTTGCTCCGCGCCCTCCACGTTTTGATTCCGTGTTTCGTTTTAAAGATGATAAGCGGTCTTCGCTATCTTTAAGAAACTTGTTCATTTTCTGTTCAAAAGATTCTTTCGGACGGAAATCATTTCTAGGTCTGGCTTGCGGACGGTCTTTAGCTTTTTTAATTGATAAACCAATTTTCCCGTCTTTTTCAACGTTGATGACTTTCACTTCAACTTGATCGCCGACTTTTAAATGCTCGTTAATGTCTTTCACATAATTATCGGCTACCTCACTGATATGAACGAGACCGGTTGAGCCTCCAGGCAATTCAACAAATGCTCCGAAATTTGTAATACCTGTTATTTTCCCTTGCAACTTGCTGCCAACTTCAATCGACATAAAAAAAGTGCTCCTCCTTAGGCTTATAAAAAGATCGTTTGTTTAATTATACCTAAATAAAAATTTAAGTGTCAACAAGGCTACTTGCTCTTCTTTTCTACATTGAAGAGAATCTCACCATTTCCTGACATAAACAAGTCTCTTCTGGCAAGCTCTGTGACGTAATCCTCATCCTTTAATTTGGAAATTTCATCTTTTAAATCAGCCTGTTTCGCGTCCAATTCTTTCACTTGTTTTTCCAGCTGAGCTTTCTTTTCTTCGTTTGCGCTAAGGGAAGAGGTCTGTGACCACAGAGAACCCGCTAAGACAATAGCCGTCAACAACACAAGGGCGCCGAATACGATCAACCGTCTGAAAAGCCCTTTCCGCCTTCTTTTCATAAGCTGGGATTGCCGCTCAACCTGCTCTTTATAGTCGTTTTGAATTTCAGTTATTGTACGTTCTCTAGATAGATTCAAACCAGACGGTCCTCCTTTCATCTTTTCAAAATACGTATCATGGTCGATCTGATTGTTATGATTAGTTTCTTGCTCTTTTGTAAAAATCCTGCACTTTTTTGAAAATATCGTTTGAAAGTAAGACGCCACTTTTCAGGAAGAAGTTTCAATAATTGTTTCAACAGGAAGAACAGCGGATGCAGCAAAAACGTTACGATCTTAAAAAGACACTTCACAAAAAAGGCGCTCACCCGATAGGAGTATAAAGAAATAAACGTGATCAGCCCGATGAGCAGCTTAAAAAGCAGAACCACCGGGCGGAACAGCACATGCTGAATGAGCTTTTTTGCAAATTGATAAAGAGATACCCCAAGATGGATGGCGAATTTCAGTATTTTTATATACATTCGTTTAAACAGGCTTTGGTACGTCGCAATTCCCAGTAAGACAGCCAAGAAAATGTATATCCTGAGTTCACCTTCATTCACGTTGAGCAGTACATAGAAAAACAGCAGACCTTGTACAATCCAAAAAAGAAGGTCATGAATGAATAACAGCCATCTGGCCGTTTTGGCGCGGCTGACAAACAGCCTGTATGTATCAAGCGACGCTCCGAGCCAGGCGCCCATACCGGTCATTGCCAGCATCGTATAAAATTGAGTCGTCAGCGTCATTTAAACAACTTGCTAAAAAACCCTTTAGCTTTATCCCCTTGCTGCTCGTCTAAATATACAAGGTCAAACACCCTGCCCTTTATAGATACAATCCCTTTTTCCACATCAAGGTTTTTCATCTGCAGATTCTCGCCTCTGACGGAAAGCATTCCCATAACCGTTTCCAGCAAAAACTCTTCGTTGTCAAAACTTTCTACATGCTTGACGCCCGAAATGTCTAAATGCTTTCTCCCTTTCATCGTCACATCATGCTGTTCCGGAACAGAAGAAGAACCTTTTTGCTCATAATATGAATTCATCTATTCAGCCCCCATATCCTCGATACTTTTAGCATTATTACTGCATTGTATGAGGCGGGAGCTTTGTTTAGAACAAGCCTATTCGCCGAGTTTTTCTTCTTTGACGAGTGTATACATGCCCGCGGCTTCTTCTTTTTTGGTTGTTTCTTTCAATTCGTTTACCTTTACAGTGACAAGCTTTTGGCCGAAGCGGACCGTCAGTTCATCGCCGGCTTTTACGTCTGAGCTGGCTTTCGCCTGATTCCCGTTAACGGTGATTCTCCCCTGGTCTGCGACCTCTTTCGCCAAAGTGCGGCGCTTAATTAATCTGGATACTTTTAAAAACTTATCAAGTCTCATATTTAGAATCTCCTCTCCATTTCTTTTGCTTCATCCCACAATTTGTCCATTTCCTCAAGTGACATTGCGGTCAATTCAAGTCCCTTTGCCGCCGCTTCTTTTTCAATATAAGCAAAACGTCTGCGGAATTTATCATTTGTCATGGCGAGCGCTTCCTCAGGCTCAATTTTATAGTATCGGCCGATATTGACCAATGCAAATAAAACATCGCCGAATTCAGCTTTTAAGCTGATTTCATCTGTTGATTCGGCGGAAGCCTCCGCAGAAAATTCCTTCAGCTCTTCATTTACTTTATCCCATATATCCTGAACGTCATCCCAGTCAAAGCCGGTTTTTGCGGCTTTTTTCTGAAGCTTGGCCGCTTTTGCAAGAGAAGGCAGTGTTTTCGGTACGGCATCCAGCAATGAAGAGGATGTTGTTTGCTTTTCCGCCTTTTTGATTTCTTCCCAGTTGGCGACAACATCATGTTCATCCTGAACCTTAACATCCTTAAACACGTGCGGGTGCCGTCTGACCATCTTCGCGCTGATGTCTCTGATGACATCATCAATTGAGAAATACCCTTCGTCTTCTCCGATCTGGGCGTGAAGCATAACCTGAAGCATAACATCCCCGAGCTCTTCTATCATGTGATCCGTGTCCTCTTCGTCAATGGCCTCAAGCAATTCGTAGCATTCCTCAATCATATATTTCTTTAATGACTGGTGTGTCTGCTTTTGATCCCACGGACAGCCGTTCGGCCCGCGAAGCTCACGAATAATTCTTCGGAATGCGGAAAATTCCTGGTAAAGGAGTTCTTCTTTTTTAATCGGCGGAACATATACACTTGTTAAGTTATTTATCTCTACATTGCGGTCAAGTTCAAACAAAGGCACTTTGGTGATCTTTTCTCCCTTGCTTCCGGCTGCCGTTACGATGACCACTTCATAATCGTCAGGCAATTTCTCCATAAGCGTCAGCTTCACCTCAGAGGCTGTCATTTGGTCATAAACCTGGCAAATGATCAGGTGATGGCGGAGCTCAAGCTCATCCGGCGTCATGGTTTGCGCATCTGTAAATTGAAATCCTTCAATCGGATCAATTCGCAATGCATTAAAGGTGGCATCCAGAAAGCTTTGTCCTCCGGCGGTATGAACCGTCACCTGCTGTTCTTCCCGGCGTTCAAATAACAGCTGAACGGTTTTTTCAGCGACAAACGGATGGCCGGGTACAGCGTAGACGACATCCTCTTGCTTCGCTTTTTCAAACAGAATGTCCGTGATCTCTTCATAGACCGCTTCAAACTGATCGTGCTTTTCATAAATATCATCAAAATACCGGATATCCGCTGCAGCCTCTTGCTCTAATTCCGGAATCAAAGGGTGGTCTTTCGTTCTTATATATAGATGCTTCGCCTGAGTCAGCAGCTTATGTACGCCCACTGTCAACTGATCCATGTCACCGGCGCCGAGGCCGACGACCGTAATGTTACCTGCCATGTTTTTCTCTCCTCTTTTTCAATTTGCTTAAAGCATTGCCGAAAGGAAGGCTGCTCAGCTCTTCGTCCGTAAATATCTTCATTCTCATCATACAATAAATAAACAAAAGCCCCCCGATGACTGACGCAGACAGACTCTCACATACTGCTCCGGTTCTGCTGACGGGAACGAATAACTGCCAAAGCTTCATATACACGAGCAGAAAAGAAGCCATCAGCAGAGTGCACCAGCACAAACGGGCAATTATGCCGCCGATATTCGTCAGCCAGCCCTTCGACCAAATTCTCTGCAGATTCAGGCACGCGGCTGCGGCAAATGCCAAGACGGTCGCCAGCGCCGCTCCTGTAATACCCCAGCGCGGAACCAGCCAAACATTCAGCACCCATTTCAACGCCCCTCCCGCCAAGACGGACACAGCAGGGAAGACGGTATGGCCCGCGCCTTGCAGGATCGCGGCTGCCGTAAGCGCAATCGAAGCAAAAAAGATAGATAAGCTGAATATTTGTAAGGTCTGCGTCCCCTCACTGTTTTGGAAAAGCATGATGTTCACCGGTTCTAAAATGCAAAAAAGTCCGGCCGATGCGCCGATCCCTACCGCAAGGCAGAGCTTAACGGCAGAGGTCGCTTTCTCTTTTATAATAAACGGCTTGTTCCCATGCACCGCTTTTGAAATGGAGGGAACAAGAGATGCGGCGATACTGACGGCAAACACGGTTCCCAGCTGAAGAAGCGGCTGTCCGCGGTCATATATGCCTTTCAGCTGTTTCGCAGCATGGCTCTTTGTCCCATCTGACAGCAGTGAATATAAGTTTAAGGCGTCTACGAGCTGAATCAAAAGCATAAGTACACTGCTGATACAGATGGTGACTGAATAAAGCAGCAGCTTTTTTACAATGATACCTGTTTCGATATGTCCGATGTCCGGCTTCTTGTCTTTCCGCTTGTACCAGAATAAGGCCAATATGCAAAGAGCCGCCAAGCTTCCGGCGATTGATCCCGAGGCCGCCCCTGCACCTGCTGCATATAATGAACGGCCGCTTTTCAAAAGCCAGAAAGATAAACCGAGAAGCACCGCCACTCGAAGAAGCTGTTCGGTGATCTGGGATAAGGCGGACGGCATCATATCATGCACGCCTTGGAAATACCCCCGGAAAACTGCCGTAAACGGAAACAGGATAAAAGCGAACGCCCCTACCCGTATCAGCAGTTCAAGGCGGGCGTCACCCATAAAACCGGCCAACGGCGCCGCGCCGGCATACATGAGCACAAACAGTATAAGTCCGGCCGCCGTGACATAAAGGGCGGAAATTTTCATTATTTTTTGTTTATGATCGCTATAATCGTTCATTAATTTTGAGATGATCACCGGAAATCCGGATGTTGAGAGCATGACCGCGATGCCTAAAAACGGATACACCTGCTGATAAATGTAAAATCCGACGTCACCGACAATATTCTGAAAAGGAACTCTGTACACGGCGCTTAATATCTTTGTCACGATGCCCGCAACAACAAGCACAAAAGCACCTTTCCATGCCGATTGCCGTTTGGCGCCAACTGAATCGTTCATCCAAAAGCTCCTTCCAGCCGCTAGAAAATTACGTCTATAAAACGAGCTTATTATATCACAATCCTAACGGCCGAACCGATAGTGAACACATATGAAAAAGAACAGCACTTGTTTAAGAGCTGTTCTTTCCCCGTTTCTTATTTCAATAATGGTAATAAGACCTACTGTTCCATTTGTCTCGCCAAAAAGCTGGCTGCCGTTTCTACCGCTTTGTGTTCTACCTCTCCAAGTGCCTGTTCTTTAGAAAAAATGACCACGGCACCGATAGGATCGCCATTCGCCACGATAGGAGCGATTGTATAGGAGCTCATGTCTTCATCAATGTCATTAACAAGCTGTGCGGATTTTACGTCATTTTCCAGCAGCGAGCTGCGCTGGTCCATCGTTTTTTCGAGCAAATCGCTGATGGATTTGTTCAGAAATTCTTTTTTGGAGCTGCCCGAAACGGCAATATACACGTCACGGTCGCAAATCAAAACGGAATGGCCGAGACTGTCATACAATGCATCCGCATATTCTTTCGCAAAATCGCCAAGCTCACTGATAGGAGAATATTTTTTCAATATAACTTCTCCGTCGCGGTCAACGAATATTTCAAGCGGGTCTCCTTCCCTGATTCGCAGTGTTCTCCGAATTTCCTTAGGGATGACGACCCGTCCTAGATCATCAATACGACGTACAATACCTGTAGCTTTCATCTCTCTGGTGCCTCTCTTTCATGTGATGATATTTAAGGGAAAGTACTACTTTATGTAGCTTCCGCCACTCGCTTGAAATTAGTATCCGTCACATCAAATGTAATATACACCAGAGAGTAACAATTTTTATGAGGACGCGATTGTCTCTTTCTTCACATCTTGAAGGCCTTTCAGCATGCCGAGTACGGTCTCCAGCCACTCTTCGGTTTTGCGGCCTTTCGTCTGCACTGAGATTTTCAGTTTTTTCCCTTCCATTCCCAGTCCGATCTGCCGGCCGTATTTATTGCCGAGTTCAAACAATTTCTGGCCGTCAATCTGGGCGCTGGCCTCTTCCGAAATAGTGAATCTGACCGCGTCCTTATCCTGCTTGATGAGTTCGACGCGTTCATATTTGCCGTACACCTTCATCTCAGCAACTGTAAACAGCCATTCAACCTCTTTAGGATAACTGCCGAACCTGTCGATGATTTCATCTTGAAGCTCATTTTTCTCCTCAATTGTAGCGATTGATCTGAAGCGTTTATACATGTCGATTTTTTGCTTGCCGTCTTGTATATAGTTTTCAGGAATATAAGCGTCCAGCTCGATATCGATTTCTGTCTCAAACTGTTCGCTTTTCGGCGTATCGCCTTTACGCTCTTCAATGGCTTCTTTGAGCATTTGCGAATACAGATCAAAACCGACTGAGTCGATGAAACCGTGCTGCTGGGCGCCGAGAAGGTTCCCCGCTCCCCTGATCGTCAAGTCACGCATGGCAATTTTAAACCCTGATCCCAGCTCGGTAAATTCTTTAATCGCCTGCAGCCGTTTTTCCGCCACCTCAGTAAGCACTTTGTCTCTGCGGTACGTAAAATACGCGTAAGCGACACGGTTGGAGCGGCCGACCCGTCCTCGCAGCTGATACAGCTGAGACAGCCCCATTTTGTCTCCGTCAAACACAATCAAGGTATTGACGTTCGGTATATCTACGCCTGTCTCAATAATGGTCGTGCTGACGAGGACATCTGATTCCCCTTCCAGAAAATTAAGCATGACGCTTTCCAATTCATTTTCGGTCATTTTTCCGTGGGCGTATGCCACTTTCGCATCGGGAACAAGCATGGAAATTTCGTCAGCCTTCCGCTCGATATCATCCACGCGGTTGTACAAGAAATATACCTGTCCTCCGCGCGCCAGTTCTCTTTCGATGGCTTCTCGTACAAGCGCGCCGTTGTATTCCACGACATATGTCTGGACAGGGAAACGGTTTTCCGGCGGCGTTTCAATAACAGATAAGTCCCGCACACCGAGCATGGACATATGAAGCGTACGCGGAATCGGCGTCGCCGTCAGAGTCAGCACATCGACATTGGCTTTGATCTGTTTGATTTTTTCCTTATGCGTAACGCCGAAGCGCTGCTCCTCGTCGATGATGAGCAAGCCGAGATCTTTATAGACGACATCTTTAGATAAGAGCCTGTGGGTTCCGATCACGATATCTACTGTTCCGTTTTTCAGACCTTTGAGCGTTTCATTAGATTCTTTTCTCGTTCTGAATCGGCTGAGAAGACCGATGTTAATCGGATAGTCTTGGAAACGCTCCGTAATGGTTTCATAATGCTGCTGTGCGAGTATGGTCGTCGGTACAAGGAGCGCGACCTGTTTTCCGTCGGCGATCGCTTTAAAGGCCGCACGGATGGCCACCTCCGTCTTCCCGTAACCGACATCACCGCAAAGCAAACGGTCCATCGGGCGTTCTCTTTCCATGTCCTTTTTAATTTCCTGAATGGATCGGAGCTGATCATCTGTTTCCTGATAAGGGAAAGAAGACTCGAACTGACGCTGCATTTCATGATCCGGCGAGAACGCATAGCCTTTGCTTGCTTCGCGTTCCGCATAAAGCTTAATCAGATCATCGGCAATATCCTGAACGGAGTTTTCAACTTTTTTCTTCACCCGTTTCCATTCGCTGCCGCCCAGCTTATAAAGCTTCGGTTCCTTTCCTTCAGAGCCGACGTACTTCTGCACCTGGTCGATTTGTTCTACCGGGACGTACAGCTTATCACTGCCCTGGTAATGAATGTTGAGGTAATCTTTATGAATGCCTTTGATTTCAAGTGTTTCGATCCCCAAATACTTACCGATCCCGTGGTTGACGTGGACGACATAGTCACCGACTTGAAGCTCAGAGTAGCTTTTGATCCGTTCGGCATTTGTCAGCTTCTGCTTTCTCGGCTTCTTCTTGATTCGGTTTTTGAACAGCTCTTCCTCCGTAATGACGGCCAGCTTCATCAGCGGCAGTTCAAAACCGGATTGCAGCTCGCCTTCCATGACATAGACCTGTCCTTGTACAAGCGCTTTGGAGCTGTCCGTTTTGGCGGCTTCAATTTCGTAATCAGCCAGCACGGACGCCAATCTGTCGGTTCTGTCCTTATTTGCGCCTAAAAAGACGACGGTGAAGTTTGATTTCTTAAAGCGCTCCATTTCACCGGCGAGCACATTCATCTGCCCGTGAAAACTCTGCATCTGCCGGCTTGTCACATTCACGATATTTTGAGGGCTTGTATGCTGAACATGACGCAAAAATAATGAAAAGTAAATGGCAGGACGCCGCTTCACGGCCATAATCTCCTGAAAGCTGAAGGATAAATTGATGTCATGCAGAATTTTTCCTTCTTCCAGCAGACTTGTCATGAATTCGGCTTCTTCTTTTTGGAGCTGATCCTCCATTTCATGAATCCGGCTGACCTCGTCTAACAATAACAAGGTGTCTGACGGTGTATAATCTAGCAAACTAGCAGGCTTTTCGTAAAAGTACGAGAGATACTTCACAAGTTCCTGATCAGTCTGTCCCGTTGATAACCGTTCTTTATCATGTGAGATATTGATATGAAGCATTTCCTTTTGTTTGTCCTGCTTCAGCTTCTTCAGACTGTCGGCAAGCCCTTTATCGAGCCTTTCCATCGCGCGGGCTTTTTCTTCCGCCCGGATGATCAGTTCCTTCGCCGGTCCGATGGCCACCGTTTTTAGCGTCTCAATTGATCTCTGGTCATCAGAGTTGAAGCTTCTGATGGAGTCGACCTCCGTATCAAACAGCTCAATCCGCACCGGATGTTCTGACGTCAGCGGATAAATGTCGATTATTCCGCCGCGAATACTGAATTCACCGGGTGCAGAAACCATATCGGAACGCTCATACCCCACCTCTACAAGGCGTGCAGACAGCTGATCCTGTTCTATATCGTCTCCGAGTGATATGGTGATTTGGCTGCTTTTCCACAGTTCTTTCGGCGGAAGCATTCTTCTCAGTGCTGCAACGGGCGCCACTACGACAGGCGCTTCTCCGTTTGTTAATCTATTAATGACATCAAGCCGCTGAGCGCGCAGTTCAGGACTCGCCACCGCAATTTCTGAAGAAATCAATTCATTTACGGGGTATAAAAAAACAGATTGATCCCCGAGAAGCGCCGTCAGATCTTCCGTCACTTTTTGGGCCTGATATAAATTATGAGTGATAAAGAAAATCGGCTTTTTCGTTTCCTGTGCAAGGGCGGAGGTAAAAACAGAACGCGCGGAACCTGACAGACCCGCAAGCAGCTGTTCCTTCAGCCCCTCATGTAAACCGTTAACAATGGATTTAAAATCATCGCTTTCTTTAATAAAGGTTTGAATATTGTCCATATGGGCCCCTCCTCTCTATTTTCTGCAAGAACAGAAAAACGCTTTGGTCTAGAATCTACACCAAAGCTCATTATTGAATAAATGTGTTGTGTTCATGGTAGTGCGGATTGCGCTCCAGCGCCTCTTGGCAGTCTTCACAAATTGTAAGAACATGGACATCTCCATTGTCTTTATATGAAATCATATCGTTTCTTTCCTCATTTGTTAAGTGCTGAAATCCAAGTGACTGTGTCGGCACCGACGAATACTCCAGGCTCCCTACCTTAAAACCGCAGTGGCGGCAGAAATAATGCAAAGCCATACATTGGACCTCCTGATGTGAAAAAATCATTTTTCCCTAGTATGGTCTCCCATTATTTATCTTATACATTTGCATTAAATTCGTTCATGACTTCTAAAAATGGTTTCGTTAAGGAAGCTTCGCAGGCTTTTACGGTTTTTGAGACGGCATCATTGATATGCGGCGCTTCATCTTTCGTAAAAGCGCCCAGCACATAATCAACGACTTTCATTCCGTTGACGGGACGGCCGATTCCGATTCTGACCCGGTCAAATTCAGGGGTTCCGAGGTGCTGAATAAGCGATTTAATTCCGTTGTGTCCGCCTGCGCTCCCCTTCGTCCGGAGCCTGATTTTGCCCGTCGGAAGATCCAGGTCATCGTATATGACTTTCAAATCTTCATGACCGGCATCATAATAATCCAATAGCGGCCGCAAACATTCCCCTGATAAATTCATATATGTAAGCGGTTTAACAAGTAGAACTTTTTTTCCGGAAACAAAACCGATTCCGTAAAGTCCGTTGAATTTCGTTTTATTCAATTCAATATTCCATTCTTTAGAAAGCTCGTCAATGGCCATAAAGCCGACATTATGTCTCGTGTTCTCGTAGGTTTTTCCCGGGTTACCCAGACCGGCAATCACAAGCATCGTAAATCCTCCCTCAACATCGCTGTAATTCTTCTCATTCTAGCACAAAAGACGTAACCTCGGGCGGGTTACGTCTTAAAGCGCTTATTGATTTTCTCCTTCGGGCTCTTCCTCAGGAGACGGTTCTGCATCTTCTTCGAATGCTTCCTGCTTAGGAGGAAGGATGGAAGCCACGACTTCTTCCGGGTCGTTTGTAAATGTATAATTGCCGTCAGCAGTCAGATCTGCGATGGTCAGTGCATCATTCATTTCAAGCCCGGAAATATCAACATTGATTGTCTGAGGGATGTCCTTCGGCTTAGCCTTGATCGAAAGCTCATGCAGCGGCTGCTGGATGATGCCTCCGTCTTTGACTCCTTTCGCCTCTCCCGTCAGCTGAATCGGCACTTCCGCCTCCAGCTCCTCACTCATATTCACGACTTGAAAATCGGCGTGCGTCAATTCGTTTTTAAGCGGGTCTGTCTGAAGATCAGTCACCATAACCGATTGCTGATTTCCGTTGACATCAATTGTGATAATCGTGTTTTTTCCTTCGTCCCGCAATGTTTTAAGCAATTCGACACTGTCTAAAGAGACAGCCGTGTTCGTTATTTCTTTACCGTATATAATCCCTGGAACATGTCCTGAATGACGGATTTTCCGAAGCGTCGAACGTTTAAAATCTGTTCTTTCATTTGCTTTTAAAGTTGCCATATTCAGCACCATCCTAATTATCGTTTTATCGTCCTATTAGAACAATACCCACAATAACTGGGATTTAAACCTTAAAGTTTCGGTTTAGCTGAATAAATAGCTGACAGATTGTTTCTCGTGAACACGGATAATCGCTTCAGCCAGAAGCGGTCCGACAGAAAGCTGCTTAAAGCGTTCGATTTTTTTCTCTTCAGGAAGCTTAATGCTGTTCGTTACGACAAGCTCCTTGATTTTAGAGTTGTTGATCCGCTCAACCGCAGGGCCTGACAATACAGGGTGCGTACAGCATGCATACACTTCCGCGGCTCCGTTTTCAACCAGCGCGTTTGCGGCAAGTGTGATTGTGCCGGCGGTATCAATAATATCATCAATCAGAATCGCGGTTTTTCCTTCCACGTTACCGACGATGTTCATCACTTCCACCTCATTCGGTCTAGGACGGCGTTTGTCGATAATCGCGATCGGCGCTTTCAGACGGTCCGCAAGTTTGCGGGCGCGCGTCACACCGCCGTGGTCAGGAGAAACAATGACGATATCTTTCAAGTCTTTACCTTCAAAGTAATGGCCTAAAATCGGAACACCCATTAAGTGGTCAATCGGAATATCAAAGAAACCTTGAATTTGCGGCGCGTGTAAATCAAGCGCGATCACGCGTGTCGCACCCGCTGTTTCAAGCAGGTTTGCAAAAAGTTTTGCCGTGATCGGTTCACGTGATCTTGCTTTTCTGTCCTGGCGCGCATAACCGTAGTACGGAATCACAATGTTGATTGTTTTCGCGGAAGCGCGCTTTAAAGCGTCCACCATAATCAGCAATTCCATGATGTGCTCGTTGACCGGCGCACTTGTAGACTGAATGATATAGCAATCACAGCCGCGAATACTTTCTTCTATGTTGATCTGGACCTCTCCGTCACTGAATCTTGTAACAGAGCACTTTCCTAATTGAACTCCTACATTATCCGCGATTTCTTTTGCAAGTTCTGGATTTGAATTCAAAGAAAAAATCTTTAAATTCTTATCTCCGTATTCGTTAGACATGGTAAACCTCCGATTTTAGGATTATTTTTTATGAATATTTTTCACATAATCTTCTTTATTTACTTGTCTTGCTCTGGCAATGGCAAGCGCTTCGCCCGGCACATCTTCAGTTACGGTTGAGCCCGCAGCGACGTACGCGCCTTCTCCCACTGTGACAGGAGCGACCAGATTGGAGTTGCAGCCAATAAACGCGCCGTCTTCAATTTTGGTTAAATGTTTTTTCTTCCCATCATAATTGACCGTGATGGAGCCGCACCCGAGATTGACGTCCGTGCCCACTTCGGCATCACCGATATAGCTTAAATGAGATGCTTTGCTGCGGTCGCCGAATTGTGTTTTCTTGATTTCCACAAAGTTTCCGATCTTCACTTCATTGCCGATTGCGGAATCAGGTCTGATGTGAGCAAAAGGACCGATATTTACATCATTCCCAACTTTGCTCCGGTTGACAACGGATTGTTTAATCACAGTGCGGCTGCCGATCGAGCTGTCCTCTATCTCAGTGTGAGGGCCGATGACGCATTCATCGCCGATTTCAGCTTGTCCCTTTAACACAGTTCCGGGATAAATAACTGTATCTTGTCCGATACGTGCGTCAGGTGAGATGTACGTATTCATCGGATCGATTAAAGTGACTCCGTTTTGCATATGACGTTTGTTAATACGCTCTTTCATATACATTTCAGCCTGAGAAAGAGCGACTCTATCATTCACTCCGAGCGTCTCTTGGAAGTTACCAGTCTGGTAAGCGGCAACAGTTTCGCCTTCGTCTTTGAGGATTTCGATTACATCCGGCAGGTAATACTCGCCTTGGGCATTTTCATTCGAAACCTGTTCGATGACACGAAAAAGAGCCTCGTTATCAAAACAGTACGTTCCCGTGTTGATTTCTTTCACAAGACGTTCTTGCTCCGAAGCATCCTTATGCTCCACGATTTTTTGAACGGCGCCGTCTTCTCCCCGGATGATTCTTCCGTATCCGGCGGGATCATCGGCAACGGCCGTTAACACCGTGGCTTTTGCGCCTTTGTTTGTATGTTCATTCAGCATGGCTTCCATCGTCTCCGCCGTCAGAAGCGGTGTATCGCCGCAAATAACGATCGTGACACCTTTCTCTCCGTGAAGAAATGGTTTTGCCTGCTTGACTGCATGAGCCGTACCGAGCTGTTCTGCTTGGAGAGCGTAATCGCTTTTCTGTCCGAGCTGCTTTTTCACATCTTCGGCGCCGTGTCCTACGATGGTGACAAGCTTCGCTAAAGATAATTTCAGAGCCTCGTCTGCGACGTGCTCTACCATAGGCTTTCCGCATACCGGATGAAGGACCTTATAAAGCTTAGATTTCATTCTCGTTCCTTTTCCGGCAGCTAAAATCACTGCAAACCGCTTATCCATTTAATGGCCTCCAATATCCCTTTTATCCATAGAAAAATATATCCTAAATAGCTGTTGATTTCAAGAAGACATCAAAAAGTGCAAGAATTTTCTATGTAATCGCTTTATTACTGAAAAATCAGATTTAAAAAAGGACTGCCGGAAAAGGCCTTGTGTCAGCCTTTATCAGCAGTCCTTACATTTTGTTATGTTTAAGAAGCCCCAGCTTCTTCATATTCTAATGCTTCAGAGTCACCCAAACGATGATACTCATTTAAAACAGCATCCTGGATCTTGCCCCGCGTGCTGGAATTAATAGGATGAGCAATATCGCGGAATTCTCCATCAGGGGTGCGTTTACTCGGCATCGCAACGAAAAGACCATTGTTTCCATCAATCACACGAATATCATGTACGACAAATTCGTGATCCAGCGTGATGGATGCAATCGCTCTCATGCGACCATCGGTATTCACGCGGCGTAATCTTACGTCAGTAACTTCCACAGTAGTTCACCACCTTTTCCCTATATAAAAGCATTAGTCTAACAATTCCACGATTCTTTTTAAATTCCTGCACATTTCAAAAAGTTTTTTTGAAAATATAGGATATACATACACAATTAGGTGATAAACCGTATTTGGGAATCATATACTGCATAAAAAAAGTGATTCCGGAGACCGGAACCACTTTTCTGAGATTTAAGATTTCACCAGCGCAATGACTTCAATTTCCACGAGAGCGTCTTTCGGCAGTCTCGCCACTTCCACACAAGACCTTGCCGGCTTATGTACATCAAAGTATTGTCCGTACACTTCATTCACTTCCGCAAACTGCTCCATATCAGCAATAAACACCGTTGCTTTTACAACCGTCTCGAGAGAAGCGCCCGCTTCTTTCAGCACAGCCTTTAAATTGCTGAACACCTGATGCGTTTGTTCTGTGATATCACCGTTTACCATTTCTCCTTCAGCAGTAAGAGGAATCTGGCCTGAGCTGTAAAACATGTTGTTTACGATGATTCCTTGTGAATATGGCCCGATTGCTGCCGGCGCGTGTTTTGTATGGATTGCTTTTGTCATTTTTCTGTCTCCCCATTCTTTAAATGCTGTTCTTTAAAAAATCGCAGAAAATTGCCGTTTTGAATCTCAATCGTTTTGTCTTTCATATTGATGGTTGAAAGTGTGAGCAGCGACATGTATTCATCGACAAGCCGTTCATTCACTCCCTCAGCTTCAACCAAGACGCCTATTCCCGCGACGTTCGCATTAAACTCATCAAGCAGGCTGATCATGCCGTTTATGGTGCCGCCCGCTTTCATAAAGTCGTCAATAATCAAAACGTTCGACCCCGTGGCCAAACTTCTTTTCGCAAGTGACATCGTTTGAATGCGGTTAGACGACCCAGATACATAATTGATGCTCACCGTGGAGCCTTCCGTCACTTTATTGTCTTTTCGTACGATGACAACCGGAACGTTCAGATAACTGGCCGCTGCGTAAGCGAGAGGGATTCCCTTTGTCGCAACGGTCATCACCACATCAATCTCCCGCTCCGCAAAAACGGAAGCAAAAAGCCTGCCTACATGAGAGAGGACAGATGGTTTGCCTAAGATATCCGTTAAATATACATAACCGCCCGGAAGGATACGCTCAGGATTTACTAAAGACTGTCCCAGCTCCTGTATAAACGCTTCTGCTTCAGCCTGTTTCACTTTCGGAATGTATTTGACGCCTCCGGCAGCTCCCGGCACTGTAAGCAGCGTCCCAATGCCTTGCTGTTCGAAGGTCTGTTTAATAATCGTTAAATCTTCACTGATTGATGACTTTGCTGATTGATACCGTTCTGAGAAAAACGTTAACGGTATTAATTCATGCGGATGGGTTAACAAATAATTTGTTAAGTCCACCAATCTGCCGCTGCGACGAAACTTCATGAACTTACCCCCAAAATCCGAATAATTTAAAAACAATATAACTTAACATACGGATTTAATCAAGAGCATTCTGTTCGCCGATCATCCGCACCGCGTACACCTGATCACAGAAGCCTCTTAACCCGTTATAAATCCGCTGCACCTTTGATTCGTATTGAACCAAACCGAATACAGTCGGTCCGCTTCCGCTCATTAACACCGCATCGGCACCGAAGCGTTTCATTTGATTTTTAATCATCGCCACCTCGGGATGAAGGTTGAGCGTAACCGATTCCAATACGTTTCCTAGTTGGCTGCATACCTTTTGGAAACTTTTTTCTTCAATTGCGTCAATCATCGCCTGTACATCCGGATGCCGAACCTGCTGCAAATTCAGCCGGCGGTACACTTCAGCGGTCGATACCCCGATCGTCGGTTTGGCGAGCACGACCCAGCAATGAGGCGGCGCACTGATATGCCTGATCTTCTCACCGCGTCCGGTTGCCAAGGCAGTGCCTCCGTATACACAGAAGGACACGTCTGAACCGATTTCAGCGCCAAGCTCCGCGAGCTCTTCGACAGAAAGCTTTAAATCCCAAAGCCTGTTCAGCCCTCTTAGCGTGGCAGCCGCATCGCTGCTTCCGCCGGCAAGCCCTGCCGCTACAGGGATCACCTTTGTAATCATAATGGAAACGCCTTTTTTGACTTGAAACCGTTCTTTGAGCAGTTTGGCTGCCTGATAAGCCAGATTTCTTTGATCATCCGGAACAAAGCGATTATGCGACGCCACTCTGATAACGTTTTCGGGCAGTTCTGTCAGTTCAATCCGATCTGCCAAATCAATTGTCGTCATGATCATCTCCACTTCATGATAACCATCCGGGCGTTTACTCCTCACATCGAGGGACAGATTGATTTTGGCCGGCGCTTTTTCTAAAATACGCATAGCTTTCACCTACTTCTCCATCTAAACATAAGTATGAACATTGTATCACATTTGGAGACCCGGAGGTACTTATCCGAAATTGACGCCGATTTTGACGGCCGATAGAAAAAACCGGGGAACGGATTGTCCCCCGGGCCACTGCATTATCGGTTATTTTGGTTCTGAGCCGCCATCTGCTGTTCGGCAATCTCAATCGCACGCTTCACCATATTCCCGGCATCGCGCGCCCGAATGCCGCCCCAGCCCTCGTTTTTCACCGTATCGTAAAAACCAAGGTCCTTTGCCAGCTCATACTTGAACTCATCTGACATAACTCCACGACGTCTGCCCAAACGAAACAACCCCTTTTATAGAATTGATCACCATTCGTGCACGCCACGATAAAACATGTGACACCTATAGCTTCCGTTTAATCAGCTGAAACTTTCGAGGGAATAATTAGAAGAGCTTTAGAAGGCAAAACAAAAAGCAGTAAACAAAAGGTTCACTGCTCATTAAAATGCTACTGAGCTTGCCGCATCATCATTGAATGTCAATTCAACAGTCTCAGTCAGAATATCAGCATAACTGTATGAAACTCTTTCAAACGAATTCTCGTCTTGATCTAGTTGTATCACAAAAACAGAAGGGTACGTCTCAGCTAAAATGCCCGAGCGCTCAATCGTTTTTCGGCGGCCGCCGTTTGCTTTTAACGTAAGCCGTTTACCTAAATTCCCATCAAGCGATCTTTTTATATCGGACAACGTCTTCGCCATTGCATCCACCTCACTACATTTATTGTACAACAAGAGCCCAATTTTGTCAAACAAAATTTAAATTATATCAACGTTAATAAGTCATTGTCAACAAAATTATTTTGACAAAATTCTATTGATTTCTGCATTATTTTTCACAAGTTCCGGTAATTTATGTATCAATATGTAAAATAATTAACCCGCATAGCGAATTTTATGCGGGTTTTTCACTCATCCATTTGATTTATACGGCATACCGACACGCAGCACACCCTTCGTTTCAATTCCTCCCAGCCCTTTCTCTCTCGTCAGCGTATTTCTTAGGACATCCCACACATTAATCCGCTCCATAAACGGAGTGAAGCTGATTTTCGCGACAATATATACCGGGTCAAGCGCATGAATGTTGACGCGTGACGGTGAACTTGCAAAATTCGCGCCCGCTTTGATTAAAGACTCGAAATGGGATTGGCAGGCACCCGCGAATATGACAAGCTGGTCCAAGTGGGGGACTTTTCGCCTCGCTCTTTGAACCGTTTCGACAAAGTGTTTAGAATGCCTGTAGGCGCTTAAATCGTTCATGTCTCCCTTATGCTTGGAGTATGCATCATGGCCGGTGATGACTAAAATATCCGGCCGGTATTTGTCGAGCAGCTCCTCAATGGATGCCGGCATTTTTTTCTCATGGCAATGAATCCCGTACACCGGCACACCGATTTTTTCGTAAAAGTTCAGGCACTTTTTCAAATAAGCCTCATCGCCGTCCAGATGCAATACCTTGCCGGGCATATGAAAGTAGTGCTCCTGATGCTGATATTGATTCGTCGCATAATATTCCTGTTTTTCCCGAAGCAGCTTATAATCCTGGCGGAGCAGCTCGAGAGATTCATTCATCCTGCTTTCATCTTTCTGCTTTCTCACGGCCTGTTCGTCTTTTCTGACAGGCACCAAATCAGAAAAATCAGCATCCGCAATCAATCTGACTTCGTCACCATGCAGGATGGCAATTGAATTTCCTTTGCTTGTTTGCTCTATGCCGATAATGCGAAATAAAACATCCATTTGATAGGATTTCCTGGCTACCATATCTCCTATTTGAAATTGCACGTTACCCACTCCACAAATAGACTAAGCCTCATCATGAAAGAAGCCTTATCAAATGCACCTCTTTCCGCTGCGGCGCTTGATGTTTCAAGCTTTTCTTGCAGTTGAATGAATAAGGTTCTTCTCTAGCCTATGTAGCGGCAGTCCAAGTGGTGACGCAAAACAAAAAGCCCTTCTTAGAAAAGGGCTTTATACAATCCGTTGGACAGGAGCGCGAATTCTTCTATAGACAGGGATTCACCGCGCCGCTTTCCGTCAATATTCGTTTCTTGGAGAATTTCTTCAATTTGAGCTTTTTTCTCTTTTCCGCCCGGAAGATTGTTCACAAGGTTGTTCAGCAAGGTTTTCCGCCGCTGAGCGAAGCTTGCTTTAATCAGCTGGAAGAAAAACGGTTCATTATCGACGTCAACCGCCGGGCCGTCTCGAAGCAAGAGACGGATGACCGCGGAATCGACATTAGGCTGAGGCACAAACACCGTTTTCGGTACGGTCATGACCGTTTTGGCCTCCGTGTAGAACTGAACTGCGATGGAAAGTGATCCATACTCCTTAGAAGAAGGATCAGCCGCCATCCGCTCAGCGACCTCTTTTTGCAGCATGACGACAATTCCTTTTAAGGGAAGATGCTCTTCCAAAAGCTTCATGATGATCGGTGTCGTTACATAATACGGAAGATTCGCTGTCACCATAATTTCATCACAATCCTGAAACTGCTCTTCAATGACGGATTTGACGTCTGCTTTCAGCACATCCTGATGAATGATCGTTACATTGTCATACGGAGACAGCGTATCATTGAGAATGGGCAGGAGGCGCTGATCAATTTCAAACGCGACGACCTTTTTCGCCCGTTTGGCAAGCTGCTCTGTCAGCGCGCCGATTCCGGGTCCGATTTCAATGACTCCGGTCCGATCCGTTATTTCCGCATGGTCCACAATTCTGTCCAATATGTTTGTATCAATTAAGAAATTCTGTCCCAGACTCTTTTTAAAAGAGAAACCGTATTTTTTCAGAATTTCTTTCGTTCTGATAGGTGTCGCGATATCTTTATTGTTCATCCTGTTCCTCCTGCATCATAGCATCGAGCGCATCAATAAAATCACTTCTTTTGATTTGAAACATCTGCAGCCGTTTTTGAAGCTGTTTGCCGTTTGTATAGCCGATCTTCAGCAGGTCGCCCAATCGTTCGCGGCGTCTTTTGGCAGCCGGCCCGCCGATCAGACCGGCTTGTATTAAATCTTCAGCTGAAATTTCACTCGGCTTTGCCTCCATCTCTTCATGCACATTTTCCAGACATGCTCTGATGCTTTCAATGGATGCGTGCTCAACGCCGATGCCGCGCTTGTTTTTCCGTTTGGCAAGATGTTTGGGCAGAAATGCGTGTTTACAGCCGGGTACTGCTTCAGAAATGGTTTTCCGGATCTTTTCCCCCGGGAAATCCGGGTCCGTCAGCACGATGACACCTCTCGTTTCCTGCGCCAGCCGAATCTGCCTGATGACTTCGTCTCCGATTGCCGAACCGTTCGTCTCAATTGTATCCGCATCAACGGCAAGTTTTACGCGCGCAGTGTCATCGCGTCCCTCGACTACAATAATTTCTTTAATTTTCATTACTTCCTCCAAAAAAACTTTTTATATCCAAAACGAAACCTTTGTTTACATGTCACGTCTAATATACTGAAAATACACTTTACCTATTATAACGAAAAAAACAGAGGGCGCAAAACCCTCTGAATGAATCGGAATTAATTTAAAATTTTTATTTTGACCTGTTTCTTTCCCCAGCGGTACGCCGAAGATTTTTCAGGGAAAAAGACATCAATCCGTCTTCCTTTAATGGCTGAGCCCGTATCTGCGGCCACAGCATCCCCGTATCCGTCTACGTGGACTCTTGTGCCGAGCGGAATGACGCTTGGGTCTACCGCAATGACCTTGGCATTCGGATTGCTTGTCAGGTTAACGCCTGTAGCCGTATGGCCGGAACAGCCGCTGCAGCTTGCGGTATATGCTGTGGAAGACACGGTAATCACTTTACCGGAAGATCCGGCTTCGCCCGAAGATGCCTTCACCGGTGCACTGAGCTGCTCAATCTTGGGACTGTGCCGCTTTGTGCCGACCGCAATGATCTGATCTTTGCTTTTTTCAGATGTTTCTTCTTTGACAAGCTTTCTTGATACTTCTTTTCCATTTTCTTTGACAACATGAAAATGTTTTTTAAGCTTGCCTTCTTTTCCTTTTTGAACGATCTTTTCTTTCCCGTTGTCGAGAGACGCATCCTCTTTTTCTTTCACTCGATACGCTGTTTTTTCCTCAACTACATCGGTGACTTTTTCGATACGAGTGATTTGTATGCCGGCCTGATCTTTTGTGAGCTTTTCGTGTAATGCCGGTTTTACTTTATCTTCGTCTTTCATGTCCATCTTATGCTGCGTTAAAAAGTCAGCGACCGTAGTCGAAGTCGTCCATATTTTCTTTTTCTTTCCCGCATCATTTACAGTGACCTGAAAAGCCGGGTCGACCGTGACTTTCATGCCGTTTGTCACTTTCGTATCTGCTGCTGGATCTATTTTATCGTGCTGATTCACAGGTGTATGCTGTTCGTTCAGAAATGCGCCGACTGTTTTTGCCGTTGACCATAAAGTCTTTTCTTCTCCGCCTCTTGTCACACGGATCTGCTTTGCAGCATCATACACGACATTCATGTTCTCAGCCAATGCTGTCTGCTTAGACGGGGTAATCCGGTCTTCATTTCTTGTCTCTATATGTAAATCTTCCAGAAGTTCCCCAACCGTTTTTGCATGAGTGCGTATTTGCTTTTTCTTGCCGTTGATAGAAACAGAGACTGATTGTTTTGAGAGCTCATGTGCCCCGTATGCAGTCCCGGTTCCGCCCAGCAGAATAATAGCTGCAATAAGAATAACCTTGCTTTTACCAAGCTTTACGGAAAACAGTTTTTTCATTTTTTGTGTGATGAAAAACGCCTCCTTCTCCTCGGAGAGATTATATAGAGTATCTAAAATGCTGTCAACCCTCCCATCTCGAAGATGAAAAACCTTCAGCGTATCCCTCATTATGCAAAAACAAAGCAAAAAAAGAAAGAGAGACATATCGACAACCTATCTTATGAGAAGAAGGAAGCTTGTAGAACCGTTTTACATATCCACTGAATCGGACAAGCCTTTACACGTTACGACAGCGCATTTTGTCAGTTCATGCGGAAAAGTCTTTTTGCGTTTTCGGTTGTTATCGAAGCAATTTCTTCATACGTCAGTCCTTTTAATTCCGCGAGCTGTTCAGCAACATATTTCACGTAGCTTGGCTCATTTCGTTTGCCGCGGAAAGGATGTGGTGTCAGGAAAGGACAGTCCGTTTCGATCAGCAAACGGTCATTCGGAATTTCCTTTGCCACTTCTTTTGGTTTCTTCGCATTTTTGAAGGTAACCGGCCCTCCGAATGAAATATAGAAATTCATATCCATACACTGCCGCGCAACCTCCGCGCTGCCCGTAAAGCAGTGCATAATACCGCCGACTTCTTCCGCTCCCTCTTCTTTCAAAATCGTGACAACATCCTCAGTCGCATCACGGTTGTGAATGATAATTGGAAGGTTCACTTCTTTGGCGAGCGCGATTTGTTTCCGGAATACCTCTTTTTGGATATCCTTCGGTGATTTGTCCCAGTGATAATCAAGGCCCATTTCTCCGATTGCCACGACTTTTTCATGAGCGGACAGTTCCTTAATCCATGATAAATCTTCCTCTGTCATGTCAATCGCGTCTACCGGATGCCAGCCGATCGCAGCGTATATAAAGTCATATTCCTCAATCAGCTCCATCGCCCGCGTGATTGTAGGTTTGTCGAATCCGACAACGACGATTCGTTCAACTTTTTCAGCCTTTGCACGCGCAATGACTTCTTCTAAGTCTGTGTCAAATTGCTCGGCGTTTAAGTGCGCATGTGTATCAAAAAGCATCATAAAAACTCCTTTCTTGTTGAAAAACAAAAGGTGTTCGACGAAATGTTACACGTGAAACACCTTTTGCATCTATTATTTAATTCTAGTGCCTTTCGGTAATGACTGGTCGACAGCTACAACCTTAAGGACGCCGTCAGATTCTCCTGCCAGTATCATCCCTTGGGAAAGCTCGCCTCTCAGTTTTACCGGTTTTAGATTCGTTACACAAATGATCTTCATTCCCACAAGCTGATCCGGCGTGTAATGCTTTGCGATACCTGATACAACTTGGCGCTGTTCAAAGCCCAGATCAATTTGCAGCTTCAGCAGACGGTCCGCTTTTTTCACCGGTTCTGCGGACAAGACTTCTGCGACGCGAAGTTCTGTATCCATAAATTGATCAAACGTAATTTCCGGAAGACGCTCTGCTTCTTGCGGCTCTTCTGTTTTTTCTTCTTTCACAGGAGCAGTCCCTTGCATTTTTTGCTTGATGTAAGCTACTTCCTCTTCAGCTTCAAGACGAGGGAAAAGCGGCTCCCCTTTTTTCACTTTCGCGTTCTTTAATTGACCGAATGTCTGAATGCTGTCCCAAGCTTTAAGAGACTGATCCTCAATTCCGAGCTGAGCAAACATTTTTTCAGGCGTCTGCGTTAAGAAAGGCTGAAGCAGTACGGCCGAAATACGCAGTGATTCAGCTAAATGATACATGACAGAACGTAATTCTTTTTCTTTTTTCGGATCTTTTGCCAGCACCCACGGAGCAGTTTCATCAATATATTTGTTCGTACGGCTGATTAATTGCCATAACGTTGATAAAGCCACTGAGAACTCCATGTTTTCCATTGCCTTTTCATATGCTTTAACCGTTTCACCGGCTACAGAAGAAAGCTCTTGATCAAAATCAGTCACATTTCCTTCATATGAACCGATCTCACCGTCAAAATATTTTTGGATCATAGCAACTGTACGATTCAGAAGGTTTCCTAAGTCGTTTGCCAAGTCATAATTAATCCGTTCTACAAAACCTTCCGGCGTAAAGACACCGTCTGAACCAAACGGCACTTCGCGAAGCAGGTAATAGCGAAGCTCATCCAAGCCGTAGCGTTCAATCAGTGTTACCGGATCAACGACATTTCCTTTTGATTTCGACATTTTTCCGTCTTTCATCAATAACCAGCCATGCGCGAATACTTGCTTAGGGAGCGGGAGATCAAGCGCCATCAGCATAATCGGCCAGTAAATGGTATGAAAACGGACAATTTCTTTACCGACAAGGTGGACGTCAGCAGGCCAGTACTTTTTGTAAAGCTCATCATTTTCCGTATCGTAACCGAGCGCCGTAATGTAGTTGAACAATGCGTCAATCCATACATACACGACATGCTTCGGGTTTCCCGGCACTTTTACGCCCCAGTCAAACGTCGTTCTGGAAACGGCCAAATCTTCAAGCCCCGGTTTAATGAAATTGTTAATCATTTCATTTTTGCGTGATTCAGGCTGGATGAAGGAAGGATTGTCCTCATAAAACTTCAGCAGGCGGTCTGCATATTTGCTCATGCGGAAGAAGTATGACTCCTCTTTGATTAATTCGACTGGATGGCCGCTGTCCGGGCTTTTTCCGCCGACAACCTCACCCTTTTCATTTCGTTCCACATCCACCAGCTGTGTTTCAGTATAGAATGTTTCATCAGGGATGCTGTACCAGCCCTCATACTCATCCAGATAGATATCACCATTATCAAGAAGCTTTTGGAACACTTTCTCAATAATTTCTTTATGCCGGCTTTCCGTCGTCCGGATGAAATCATCGTGAGAAATGTCGAGCTGCTTCCATAGTTTTTGGATCTCAGCCACAGCACGATCCACATAAGCCTGAGGTGTGATATTCTCTTCCTCCGCTTTCTGCTGGATTTTTTGTCCGTGTTCATCTGTTCCTGTCAGGTAGCGTACGTCAAATCCCTTTAATCTTTTGTAACGCGCCATCGCATCGCCGGCCACGGTAGTATAAGCATGGCCGATATGTAATTTTCCGCTCGGATAATATATCGGGGTCGTAATATAAAAAGTATTATTGTCTTGCGGCATGTTGCAACCTCCCATTCAGAATGTCGAAAAGCTCACGCCCAAAGGACGAGAGCGGTTTTATTTGATATACAATATTGATATTTGTCCTCTATCTATGATACCATCTTAGCCTTTAAGATCAAGGATATATACGTACTGCACATAAAAGAGTAAATAAAATTAAAAATTTTTATTGAAATTAAAAAAAGTCTTAACATGTCGAAATTTGTCGTATATAATCTACTAATATAAAACATCTTGGTTCGAAAGTCTTGATTTAAAAGGATTTTCAGTAGGATAATAGGTTCGAAAAAGCAGTCAAAAAGCCTGTTATTTCAGGATTTCCAAGGCTTTACTTACTATAAGAACTAATTCTTACAATCAATAGTAAACAAAAAGATTGACGATTATTGGAAACCTTGTTATGCTAGGAATGTAAGGAATTTTGTCGAATAATGACGAAGAAAAATATAAACTACAAAATAATTATCTCTCGGGAGGAGACTGTTAATGAAATCTACTGGTATCGTACGTAAAGTTGATGAACTTGGACGCGTAGTTATCCCTATCGAACTTCGCCGTACACTGGGCATCGCAGAAAAAGACGCTCTTGAAATTTATGTTGATGATGAAAAAATCATCCTTAAAAAATATAAACCAAACATGACTTGCCAAGTTACTGGTGAAGTTTCTGATGATAACCTTAAACTTGCCGGCGGCAAATTGGTACTCAGCAAAGAAGGCGCTGAGCAAATCATCTCTGAAATTCAAAATCAGCTTCAAAACCAAAAATAAGTTATTTCATACAAAAACCGTTCTTGTTACGATACAAGAACGGTTTTTTTTATGATTGAATGTGATAAGCGTCATAAATCTCGCGTTTCGGAACGTTCCGATCTACCGCTGTTTGTTTTATGGCCTGTTTGGAAGATGCTCCTTCGTTTATGTAATGCTCCACATGCTCTTTCTCAGAAAGCTCCGTCCACCAAGGCTTGTCATCTTCATCCGGTTCAGCGGCTTGATTGCCTTCGACAACGAGACAGAACTCACCGCGGATTTGGTCTTCATTTGCCCATTCCATCACCTCGGCGACCGTTCCTCTGATAAATTCCTCGTACTTTTTCGTTAATTCTCTCGTGACGGCGATGTTTCGATTTCCCAAAACGTCATGCATGGCGGTTAACGTTTCTTTTAATCGGTGCGGCGCTTCGTAAAAAATCAACGTTTCCTGGCGTTTTTTCAGGATTTCGAGTTCTTTCTTCTTTTCTTTTTTCTGTCTGTTTAAGAATCCGTAGAAGAAAAACGGCTGCGGGGTGATGCCTGATGCAGTCAGCGCGGTTAACGCCGCATTTGCACCGGGAAGCGGAACGACATAACCGCCGATTTGGGTAAAATCTCTTACAATCTCAGCCCCCGGATCGGAAATTGTCGGCATACCGGCGTCACTGACCAAAGCAACATTCTTTCCATTTTTCAGCCATTCAATAATTTTGTGGCCGCTGCTTTCTTTGTTGTGTTCATGATAGCTGGTGAGAGATGTTTCTATGTCATAGACGTGGCACAGCTTTTTCGTCTGTCTCGTATCTTCGGCAGCTATAACATCGACCGATTTCAGCGTCTCCACTGCACGAAAGGTCATGTCCTCCAAGTTGCCGATCGGTGTAGGAACAAGATAAAGGATTCCCATTTCAGATTTTCCGTTAAAACTCATCTGGCGACTTAACATATACAGCCTCCTTGCTGCTTCGTTTTTCTTCTATATATTGTTCTTTTTTCTTTCGGGTCAGCTGCTTAAAACGGTATTCCGCCTGCATGGCTTCCCGTTTTGTGTCAAATGATTCCGCATGGCATAACGAAACCGGCCTCCGCGCCCTTGTGTACTTCGCGCCCTTTCCCTCATTGTGAGTTTTCAGCCGTTTTTGCAGATCATTTGTATAACCGGCATACAGACTGTTGTCATTACACAGCAGCACATAAAAGAAATGACTATTTGTCTCCATATAAAATCGTGCGGATCTCTTTCGTATATTCATTTTGTTCATCATATACAAACAGCGGAGGAAGAATTTTGAGATCAGGTCGGCCGCCTTTAATTCCTTCAACCAAAATAGTGTTCGCTTCTTTTCCTTGTTTCGGATAAATAAACTGAACCCGCTTCGGTTCTATTCGGTACGCTTTCATTAATTCAAAGATTTCCAAAAGCCTTCCCGGCCGATGAACGAGAGCCGCTTTCCCGCCTTGTTTCAGCAGTTTGCTGCTGACGGAAATCACATCTTCAAGCGTGCAAAGAATTTCGTGCCTTGCGATTCTGAGATGTTCGTTCAGGTTTTGCTCAGCCTCTTTCGGTGTTTTAAAATAAGGCGGATTGCAGGTGACAACATCATATTTATTATGTCCGAGTCTTTCCGGCATATTTTTCAGATCATCATGAATGAGGCTGATCTGATCGCCCAGCCCGTTGTATTCCACGCTTCGGAGCGCCATATCATACAAACGCTCCTGAATTTCAACCCCGGTGATATCCGCCTTTGACCTTGTACTGAGCAGAAGCGGCACAATTCCATTCCCCGTACATAAATCAACGATGTTTCCCTTTTGAATCGGAACATATGCAAACTTTGACAGCAGCACGGCATCTAATGAAAAAGCGAAAACCGTCGGGCTCTGTACAATTTTCATGTCCTCTGCTAATAAGTAATCCAATCTTTCATCATCACGTAATGAAACCATAATCTTATTCCTTTCGGCACTCTTTGAAAAAGGCTTCCGACATCAGCGGAAGCCTTTTCCTTATTTTTTATTTAAGAAGGACAGACAAAAAAGGCAATCTCCCTTGCGGACGCTCCCATAATGGACGTTGCAAATATGAAAGCCTTCTTGATACAGCCGGGCCAGATTATCGTAGCCTTCTCCTATATCACTTTGCTCTGCCTTCTGTGTTTTTGTTTCTTTCTGATCGGCTTTGAATTGCTCAATTTGCTCTGTCGTGTCATCAAGCCGCTTACGCAAATGCTTGTTTTCAAGCTGCAGATGGTGATTCTCTTCAATCATTTCGCCAATATGCTGCTTTAAGTCACCCAGCTGACGGTACAGCGAACCGATTTGTTCCTCCAGGTTTATGACAGTATCAAATAACTCTTTTTTATCCAAGGTTCCACACCTCGTTAATCTGTGGTTTGTGCGGATACGACGCCCTCTTCCAAGAGCTCTTCCCAAGTATATTCTATCACTTTTTCACGATTCTTCAGTTCCACCTGAAGCACCCGTTCCAGAATATTAAGACCGACAACCTTTGCGGGGCCGTTTGCCGTCGTAATCATTTCGCCTAAATCCGGCAGCTGTTCTTTTGCCGTCTCATACTCATCATTTTCATACTTCAAACAGCACATCAAACGGCCGCACAGACCGGAAATTTTCGTCGGATTCAACGATAAATTTTGATCCTTTGCCATTTTGATGGATACCGGTTCAAAATCACCGAGGAACGTGGAGCAGCAAAGCATTCTCCCGCACGGGCCGATACCGCCGAGCATTTTCGCCTCGTCCCTCACACCGATTTGGCGCAACTCGATTCTTGTTTTAAAGATAGAAGCCAAGTCTTTGACCAATTCCCTGAAATCAACCCGTCCGTCAGCCGTGAAGTAAAAAATGACTTTATTGCGGTCAAACGTAAACTCAACATCAACGAGTTTCATATCTAAGCCGTGGTCAGCCACTTTTTTCTGACAGACTTCAAAGGCGGACAGGGCCTCTTGTTTGTTTTCTTCTACGATGAGAAGATCGCGTTCATCAGCAACGCGAATAACCTTTCGAAGCGGAAGCACAACATCGTGCTCGTCCACTTGTTTATTTGCGATGACAACCTGCCCGTATTCGACACCTCTTACAGTTTCAACAATGACGCAGCTGTCCTGTTCTATATCAAATCCGTTCGGATCAAAATAATAAATTTTCCCCGCTTTTTTAAAGCGGACGCCTATTACGTTGTACAAGCTTATCCCTCCTGCAACGTTAACACCAAGTGCTCCATTAATCCCTGTGTATTCACATTGGAATGAAGCCGTTTTTTTGCTTCTAAAACAGCGAGAATTTGGTTCGTAACGCTTTGTTGTGTAAATTGCAGCGCATGCTGTTTTATTGATTGGAATAAGTCTTGATAAATCAGTTTATCTTCATTTCCAATTTGGATGGATAATACATCACGGTATATCAATAAGAGCATATCAAGACCCATTTCTTGATGGGTTTTTTCTTTGAAAAAGGGCACCCACTGATCCTGAATGAAGAAAAAGGCATGTCCTTTCCGCTGATGTAAGACTTCATACAATTTTATCACTTTCGCTCTGGACTCTGCAAACTCATCATTTCGACTTAATTCGACTGCTTCCGCAATATTATTTGTCATATTTGCTAAGAGTCTGGCCATGTGAGGGCTTACTTCCTGTTCAGCCAGCCTTTCTTCTATTGCTTTCGGCTGAAGCGGCTGAAACGGAAGAACCTGGCATCTCGAAACGATGGTATCCAATATTCTGTGGAGCTGCTCAGTAATCAGAATAGCGATAGTGTCTTGACTCGGCTCCTCTAAAAATTTCAGCAGACTGTTTGCCGCATTTGTCGTCATTTGATCCGCATGGGATATAATGTACAGCTTTTTATGCGATTCCAGTCCTGTTTTAGAAAACTCCTCCTGAAGCGATTGGATCTGAGCTTTTTTAATGGATAATCCGTCGGGCTGAACCACATGCAGGTCGGGGTGGTTTCCGGAATCAATACGCTTACAGTTCCGGCACTCCCCGCAAGGCTCAGTCCCGTCTTCAAGGCAAAAAAAGCTTTTTGCGAGAAGCAGTGCGGCATCCAATTTGCCAGTACCTTTTTTGCCTTCAAACAGATATGCGTGAGAAAGCCTTTTCTTTTCAATGCTATTATGCAAAAGACGCATCACTCTGGGCTGCTGCCCGGTCATTTCCTTCCATGATATTGCCATTGTATCACTCTCTATGTGTAAAGGTTAATCAATAAACCTTTTATTTCTCCGATTCGATCCAGCAAATCAATTGCCGGTTTTTCCTGATCTAACATCTCTTCCGTCAGCTGGAGCAGCTTTTCATCTATTTCTTTCACAAGCCCCAGGGTCCGGCTGCTGCCGTACATGTCAAAGCTTTTCGTCGTTTCATGCGATAATCCGCTGTCAACGGCCTCTTTCACAAAACGTTTTACCAATCCTTTGAATTTCGCTAAGTCTTTGAAGTTCCTCGACTTCGTCAGTCTTTTCCCGAACGTTTCTATATCCGTTAAGAACCTGCTCAGCTGGTCAAATTTCAGCTTGCTGCTTTGGCTGTCCATTGAACTTTTAAACGTCCCGGAAAGCTCTGCCGCTTTATAAGCAGGCTGCTGCTTCTTCTCAATAAATGTGCGTAAGTCAGAATTTATTTTCACGTCGTCAAATCCTTAAAATTGATGAAATTCATCGACCGGAAGGACAAAGACCGTCGCTCCGCCGACTTCCACTTCGACAGGATAAGGAACATAAGAATCCGCATTCCCGCCCATCGGGGATACCGGGGCAATCATCTGATCACGTTTACAGCCATTTTCTTTAATGAGGCTGAGCGCTTTATCGACACGGATATCCTCCACCCCGATCATAAACGTCGTATTGCCTGATTTAAGAAATCCGCCTGTTGTCGCAAGCTTCGTCACCCTGAAGTTGTGGTCGGTTAATACTTTCAAAAGTCTGTTGCTGTCTTGATCCTGCACCACTGCCACTATTAATTTCATTCTATAGGCCCCCTTTAGGTTGGAAAGAACATGGTCGTTACATTCATTATATCAACTTATGAGAAACAGGTCACAACTGAATTTTTTTCAATGTTTCATTTATCACCTGAAGCGCGTCCTGAATGACGAGTTCCTTCTTTTTCGATGCGTCGATTGTATGAAATCTTTCCGGGAAACGCTGCATCACCTTTTGATATCCTTCCCGAACTTTCGTGTGAAAGTGCAGGGCCTCAAGATCAAGACGATTCTTTTCTCTTGAATCATTCGACGTAATTCGTTTCAGCCCTTCTTCCGGATCGATAGAAAAATAGATGGTGACATCAGGCATCGTATCGCCGATTGCAAACTGGTTAATAGAAAGCACTTCATCAATGCCGAGCCCTCTCGCATAGCCTTGATAAGCCAGCGAACTGTCGATAAAACGATCGCACAGCACAATGCGTCCTTTTTCCAATGCAGGCTGCACCTTCTCGGCTAAATGCTGTCTTCTCGCAGCGGCGTAGAGCAGCGCCTCCGTTTTTGCATCCATCAGTGTATTGTTTTTATTTAAGATCACTTCTCTGATCTGTTCCGCAATGTCGATGCCGCCCGGTTCTCTTGTCGCTGTCACCGGAAGCCCCTTTGCCGACAGAATCTCTTTCACTTCCTGAAGCACAGTCGTTTTCCCTGCGCCTTCAGGACCTTCAAATGTAATAAATAAACCGCTCATGATTTCTCCTCTTCTGTATAAACAAGTAGTTGTTCCCCGTTTAACAAGCCTTGAATATGCGCGTCCATGCCGATTAAACGGGAAAGCTTTTGTACGATCTCTTCTGTTATCCGTTCTCCGTCCATGATCAGCGGAATTCCCGGGGGATAAGGAATAATGTTCCCCGCATGCAACCGCCCGGCCGCCTTATTTATATCCGTAAGCTCTTTTGTAAACTTCCGCATCTCATTTTGCGGATATTCAAGTGTCGAAATGGATGGAAAGGTCCAATTCACGGTATCCGGCAATTTATCAGGCGGTGTATTCTCCAGTTTCTGCTGTATGTTTCTTACGGTTTCCTGTTCTATCATCCGCCGGCCGCCTATCGACAGGACGAGCAATACTTGGTACTCATCCGCCAGCTCGGCAACAATGCCTTCGCTCTCCAACATACTTTGTAATGAATAGCCGGAATGTCCGAGCTTTGACCGAAGAATGAATTTTAACGGGTCCGCCCTGAGCCCATATCCGGAAGGTTCGATCATTTCAATAGAAGAAATTGACGCGAACGTTCGTTTGATTTGTTCAATATGCGCCATATGACCGGGGAGTGTCCCTTTTTCAGCGATATCCTGAACATAAGCGCGCGCCGTATCTAAAGAGGCCATTATCGGATATGACGGGCTGCTGCTTTGCAAACTGCTTAAATAATAGGTTAATCGATCTCTGTCAATCCGGGTGCTGTTTAAATGAAAGTAAGATCCCATCGTCATAGCCGGAAGCGTTTTGTGAGCCGATTGAACAACGGCATCCGCTCCCATATCCAATGATGATGGCGGAAACGGTTCACCTAACACAAAGTGAGCGCCATGAGCCTCATCCACTAGTACAGGAACGCCGTATGAATGGGCTTTGTTAACTGCCGCGGTCAAATCGGCAGCATGCCCGTAGTAAGTCGGGTTAGTCAGAACAAGGCCTTTCGCATTCGGATATGACGCTAACGCTTTTTCAATGACCGGAAGGGATACATGGGCCGGCACATGCATGTTTTTATCAATTTCCGGCGCTAAATACACCGGCTTGGCTCCGGCCATTGCCACCGCATGGAAAACAGACTTGTGACAATTACGCTGGATCAGAATCGGTTCGCCCGGTTCACAAACAGCTAAAATCATCGCCAGATTGCCGGCGGTCGTGCCATTGACGAGAAAGAAGCTTTGCTGAGAACCGTAAAGTCTGCTCAGCAAATCCTGTGCTTCCTTGATGACTCCCGTCGGGTGATGTAAGTCATCAAGCCCTGTGATCTCAGTCATATCAATAGATAAAAGAGATTGATATACAGATCTGGCTTCATCAAAAAAGACATCTCCATTGTGATGTCCCGGAACATGAAAAGAATACGTATTTCGGTGCGCATGCTTCAGCAGCGCTGTATATAAAGGTGTGTCCATATTTTAAACAAATCCTTTGCCTGTCTTTCTTATTATATCGTGCCTGCGGGCCAACTTAAAGCTAAGACTTTTGCCATCTAGCCGTTATCCCGGCCGGACTTCATATCAAGCAGTTTCTTTTTCAAATCGCCTTCCATGATCATGAGCTCCTCCTCGGCCCGCCTGCGCTTCATCCTGCCTTCTTCTTGAATAGACATGATTTCTTCCAGTGTGGTGACTAAGCTTTCCTGCACCTTTTTTAGGGTGTCTGCCTCAACAAGCCCGCGCTCATTGGCTTTGGCTGTCTCGACTGTACTTGTTTTCAGAAGCTCAGCATTTTTCAGGAGCAATTGATTCGTCGTATCCGCCGCCTTCTGTTGCGCATCTGCTGCACTCCGCTGCTTCATTAGTGTCAGGGCGATGGCGACTTGATTCTTCCATAAAGGAATAGCCGTAACAATGGAGGACTGAATTTTCTCTGCCAGTGCCTGATTCGTGTTTTGAATCAGACGAATTTGCGGCGCACTCTGAAGCGTAATCTGCCTGCTCAGCAGCAGATCATGCACTCTCTTATCCAGACGGTCGGCAAACTGGCGAAGGTCATTCACTTCCTGAGCGGCCATTTGATTGTGTTCCCCTAATTCAGCTTTTCTTACCGCTTCGGGAATCAGCTTTGTTTTCAGCTCATCTAACTTTAATTCACCCGCCGCTATATACATATTTAAGTCAGAAAAGTATCGTTTATTTTGGGCGTACAGCTGATCTAACCATTTATTATCACTCAACAGCCCATTTTTAGAAAGTTCGAGCCTTCTGCTGATACGGTCAATCTGTACACTGGTCTTTTGATATTTCGAAAGCACTTCCTGTACAGAGCCGGATACCCTTTTGAACAAACGGGCAAAAAATCCTTTGTTCTTCATCTGCAGATCATCAGGATTTACCTGGTCAAGCTTTCTCATCAAATCAGACAGTATCTGTCCCATCTCTCCTGCATCTTTTCTTTGCACATGCTCTATCATCGTATGGGAAAATTCAAGAATATTCGCCTGCGCCTGTGAACCAAACAGAACAATGCTTTGCATGTTTCCAGGGTCCAGTTTTTCAGCGAGCTGAAGTGCCGCTTCTCTTTTTTCTTCTGGCAGGGTATCTGCAAGCTTTAGATTAACCTGATCATTTTGAACGCCCATGATATCATCGGAACGGTCTTCGGCCATTTCCTTCCCCCTTTCTTACTTTCTCAGTGACTGCTTTGCCATATCTAATTCAAAATGCAGATCGTCGATGTCTTCCTTCATCAGTTCATGAAGATCTTCTTCCAGCCGCCTGGCAAGCTCCGCGAGAGTCATCCTTGTCTGACTCAAGGACATTGATAACTCTTTATTTTTTCGCGGCTGTGATGAGAGCAGAGCATACTTTTCGGTCAGCTCCACAACAGAATCAAGCGTTTGATAATAGAAACGCTCCGCCTGATAAAAACGCTTCGGCTCCTGCTTTGTAAGCAGATATATCCGCCGCGTTATCCGCAGTATTTCTGCATTCTGCTTCAGCATTTGTATACTTTTAGAGCGAAAAAGCGCCCTGCGTAATCGAACGATTTTATTTCTTGCTTCCTCAAGATTTTCCTTGATATAAGTATATTCTTTTCTTGTCAGCCGGTGTTTTTTTAAAAAGAGGCGCTTCGCATTCCAAAGTCCGGCTATACTGACGGCAGTTCCGCCTGCTGCTCCGTATAAAAGCGAATACAGAAAAGGCTGATGCCCTATCGTAAAAGCGGCTGTCCCCGCTAATACAAAAACTGCACTGCCGCAAAGCATCCATTTCATATATTGAATAAACGGTTTCATATTTGGATCGACTCCTATTTATTCACTTTTATCAGTATTATCTATTACATTCCATTTCTAAACAAGTTCCTCTTCTTATCGTATCAGTTCTTTTATAAAAAGTGAAAAAACTCCCTTATTTTTAAGCAAAAAAAAGACCCTTTTCAGGGTTAAGAATATAATGTCGGTGTATGAAGACTTTTCAGTTTACGAACGAAAAATTCATAATTCGGATCAGAGGTTGGAGTTGAAACTACTTTCTTCTCACACTCTAAACATATAAATTTCGTATAAATATGAATACCCCTGCTTTTTTTAGTTTCACACACAATACATGTTTCTTCATGGCTGGACGTTTCATTCATTTATGCCCACCTCCGTATGAATAGCCTTCCCTGAAGCCATTGATTGTATACACAATTTGGACCTTTTTGAAGTTTGCAATTAGTATATGGGCAATGGCGTATTTCGGTGTTTGTATTGTTTTGTTCAAAAACAAAAAAAGGCAGCTCATGATGAGCTGCCTTTACCGTATGATTGCTTGGCGGCGTCCTACTCTCACAGGGGGAAACCCCCGACTACCATCGGCGCTGAAGAGCTTAACTTCCGTGTTCGGCATGGGAACGGGTGTGACCTCTTCGCTATCGCCACCAAACCATTGAGAGTGTTCTCTCAAAACTAGATAACAGTAAGCATACATTCAAAAATGGTTAAGTCCTCGATCGATTAGTATCTGTCAGCTCCATGTGTCGCCACACTTCCACCTCAGACCTATCAACCTGATCATCTTTCAGGGATCTTACTTCCTTGCGGAATGGGAAATCTCATCTTGAGGGGGGCTTCATGCTTAGATGCTTTCAGCACTTATCCCGTCCGCACATAGCTACCCAGCGATGCCCTTGGCAGAACAACTGGTACACCAGCGGTGCGTCCATCCCGGTCCTCTCGTACTAAGGACAGCTCCTCTCAAATTTCCTGCGCCCGCGACGGATAGGGACCGAACTGTCTCACGACGTTCTGAACCCAGCTCGCGTACCGCTTTAATGGGCGAACAGCCCAACCCTTGGGACCGACTACAGCCCCAGGATGCGATGAGCCGACATCGAGGTGCCAAACCTCCCCGTCGATGTGGACTCTTGGGGGAGATAAGCCTGTTATCCCCGGGGTAGCTTTTATCCGTTGAGCGATGGCCCTTCCATGCGGAACCACCGGATCACTAAGCCCGACTTTCGTCCCTGCTCGACTTGTAGGTCTCGCAGTCAAGCTCCCTTGTGCCTTTACACTCTGCGAATGATTTCCAACCATTCTGAGGGAACCTTTGGGCGCCTCCGTTACCTTTTAGGAGGCGACCGCCCCAGTCAAACTGCCCACCTGACACTGTCTCCCCGCCCGATAAGGGCGGCGGGTTAGAAGGTCAATACAGCCAGGGTAGTATCCCACCGATGCCTCCACCGAAGCTGGCGCTCCAGTTTCCAAGGCTCCTACCTATCCTGTACAAGCTGTACCAACATTCAATATCAGGCTGCAGTAAAGCTCCACGGGGTCTTTCCGTCCTGTCGCGGGTAACCTGCATCTTCACAGGTACTATAATTTCACCGAGTCTCTCGTTGAGACAGTGCCCAGATCGTTGCGCCTTTCGTGCGGGTCGGAACTTACCCGACAAGGAATTTCGCTACCTTAGGACCGTTATAGTTACGGCCGCCGTTTACTGGGGCTTCAATTCGCACCTTCGCTTACGCTAAGCGCTCCTCTTAACCTTCCAGCACCGGGCAGGCGTCAGCCCCTATACTTCGCCTTACGGCTTCGCAGAGACCTGTGTTTTTGCTAAACAGTCGCCTGGGCCTATTCACTGCGGCTCTCTCGGGCTTGCACCCTAACAGAGCACCCCTTCTCCCGAAGTTACGGGGTCATTTTGCCGAGTTCCTTAACGAGAGTTCTCTCGATCACCTTAGGATTCTCTCCTCGCCTACCTGTGTCGGTTTGCGGTACGGGCACCTCTCACCTCGCTAGAGGCTTTTCTTGGCAGTGTGGAATCAGGAACTTCGCTACTATAATTCGCTCGCCATCACAGCTCAGCCTTCACGGGAAACGGATTTGCCTATTTCCCAGCCTAACTGCTTGGACGCGGATATCCAATACCGCGCTTACCCTATCCTCCTGCGTCCCCCCATTGCTCAAATGGTGAGGAGGTGGTACAGGAATATCAACCTGTTATCCATCGCCTACGCCTTTCGGCCTCGGCTTAGGTCCCGACTAACCCTGAGCGGACGAGCCTTCCTCAGGAAACCTTAGGCATTCGGTGGACGGGATTCTCACCCGTCTTTCGCTACTCATACCGGCATTCTCACTTCTAAGCGCTCCACAAGTCCTTCCGGTCTTGCTTCACAGCCCTTAGAACGCTCTCCTACCACTGTTCGAAGAACAGTCCGCAGCTTCGGTGATACGTTTAGCCCCGGTACATTTTCGGCGCAGAGTCACTCGACCAGTGAGCTATTACGCACTCTTTAAATGGTGGCTGCTTCTAAGCCAACATCCTGGTTGTCTAAGCAACTCCACATCCTTTTCCACTTAACGTATACTTTGGGACCTTAGCTGGCGGTCTGGGCTGTTTCCCTTTCGACTACGGATCTTATCACTCGCAGTCTGACTCCCAAGGATAAGTCATCGGCATTCGGAGTTTGACTGAATTCGGTAACCCGGTAGGGGCCCCTAGTCCAATCAGTGCTCTACCTCCGAGACTCTTACCTTGAGGCTAGCCCTAAAGCTATTTCGGAGAGAACCAGCTATCTCCAGGTTCGATTGGCATTTCACCCCTACCCACACCTCATCCCCGCACTTTTCAACGTGCGTGGGTTCGGGCCTCCATTCAGTGTTACCTGAACTTCACCCTGGACATGGGTAGATCACCTGGTTTCGGGTCTACGACCACGTACTCATGCGCCCTATTCAGACTCGCTTTCGCTGCGGCTCCGCATCTTCTGCTTAACCTTGCACGGGATCGTAACTCGCCGGTTCATTCTACAAAAGGCACGCCATCACCCGTTAACGGGCTCTGACTACTTGTAGGCACACGGTTTCAGGATCTATTTCACTCCCCTTCCGGGGTGCTTTTCACCTTTCCCTCACGGTACTGGTTCACTATCGGTCACTAGGGAGTATTTAGCCTTGGGAGATGGTCCTCCCGGATTCCGACGGAATTTCACGTGTTCCGCCGTACTCAGGATCCACTCTGGAGAGAACGAAGTTTTGACTACAGGGCTGTTACCTCCTATGGCGGGCCTTTCCAGACCTCTTCATCTACCTCGTTCCTTTGTAACTCCGTACAGAGTGTCCTACAACCCCAAGAGGCAAGCCTCTTGGTTTGGGCTGATCCCGTTTCGCTCGCCGCTACTCAGGGAATCGCATTTGCTTTCTCTTCCTCCGGGTACTTAGATGTTTCAGTTCCCCGGGTCTGCCTTCTCATATCCTATGTATTCAGATATGGATACCACTCCATTACGAGTGGTGGGTTTCCCCATTCGGAAATCTCCGGATCAAAGCTTGCTTACAGCTCCCCGAAGCATATCGGTGTTCGTCCCGTCCTTCATCGGCTCCTAGTGCCAAGGCATCCACCGTGCGCCCTTTCTAACTTAACCGTTAAAAAGAATCACTACGTGATATCTTGCATTACAATTGAATGTGAATTACTTCTGTTATCTAGTTTTCAAAGAACACGTTGGTGGAGCCTAGCGGGATCGAACCGCTGACCTCCTGCGTGCAAAGCAGGCGCTCTCCCAGCTGAGCTAAGGCCCCGTGTATTGGGTAAAGATGGTGGGCCTGAGTGGACTCGAACCACCGACCTCACGCTTATCAGGCGTGCGCTCTAACCAGCTGAGCTACAGGCCCATCTACCATATGAAAGAATCAAAGTTCCTTCAAAACTAAACAAGACAGGGAACGTTCTGTTTATAAGACCCAAGGTCTTATATTCCGTTAAAATCCTTAGAAAGGAGGTGATCCAGCCGCACCTTCCGATACGGCTACCTTGTTACGACTTCACCCCAATCATCTGTCCCACCTTCGGCGGCTGGCTCCATAAAGGTTACCTCACCGACTTCGGGTGTTACAAACTCTCGTGGTGTGACGGGCGGTGTGTACAAGGCCCGGGAACGTATTCACCGCGGCATGCTGATCCGCGATTACTAGCGATTCCAGCTTCACGCAGTCGAGTTGCAGACTGCGATCCGAACTGAGAACAGATTTGTGGGATTGGCTTAACCTCGCGGTTTCGCTACCCTTTGTTCTGTCCATTGTAGCACGTGTGTAGCCCAGGTCATAAGGGGCATGATGATTTGACGTCATCCCCACCTTCCTCCGGTTTGTCACCGGCAGTCACCTTAGAGTGCCCAACTGAATGCTGGCAACTAAGATCAAGGGTTGCGCTCGTTGCGGGACTTAACCCAACATCTCACGACACGAGCTGACGACAACCATGCACCACCTGTCACTCTGCCCCCGAAGGGGACGTCCTATCTCTAGGATTGTCAGAGGATGTCAAGACCTGGTAAGGTTCTTCGCGTTGCTTCGAATTAAACCACATGCTCCACCGCTTGTGCGGGCCCCCGTCAATTCCTTTGAGTTTCAGTCTTGCGACCGTACTCCCCAGGCGGAGTGCTTAATGCGTTAGCTGCAGCACTAAGGGGCGGAAACCCCCTAACACTTAGCACTCATCGTTTACGGCGTGGACTACCAGGGTATCTAATCCTGTTCGCTCCCCACGCTTTCGCTCCTCAGCGTCAGTTACAGACCAGAGAGTCGCCTTCGCCACTGGTGTTCCTCCACATCTCTACGCATTTCACCGCTACACGTGGAATTCCACTCTCCTCTTCTGCACTCAAGTTCCCCAGTTTCCAATGACCCTCCCCGGTTGAGCCGGGGGCTTTCACATCAGACTTAAGAAACCGCCTGCGAGCCCTTTACGCCCAATAATTCCGGACAACGCTTGCCACCTACGTATTACCGCGGCTGCTGGCACGTAGTTAGCCGTGGCTTTCTGGTTAGGTACCGTCAAGGTGCCGCCCTATTTGAACGGCACTTGTTCTTCCCTAACAACAGAGCTTTACGATCCGAAAACCTTCATCACTCACGCGGCGTTGCTCCGTCAGACTTTCGTCCATTGCGGAAGATTCCCTACTGCTGCCTCCCGTAGGAGTCTGGGCCGTGTCTCAGTCCCAGTGTGGCCGATCACCCTCTCAGGTCGGCTACGCATCGTCGCCTTGGTGAGCCGTTACCTCACCAACTAGCTAATGCGCCGCGGGTCCATCTGTAAGTGGTAGCCGAAGCCACCTTTTATGTTTGAACCATGCGGTTCAAACAACCATCCGGTATTAGCCCCGGTTTCCCGGAGTTATCCCAGTCTTACAGGCAGGTTACCCACGTGTTACTCACCCGTCCGCCGCTAACATCAGGGAGCAAGCTCCCATCTGTCCGCTCGACTTGCATGTATTAGGCACGCCGCCAGCGTTCGTCCTGAGCCAGGATCAAACTCTCCGATAAATGGATCACAGACTAAGTTCACTGCATCCTGCAGTAACGTCTGTGTGATCTGCATCGTGCAGACCTTAGTTTGACTGACTACGCACATCGCTGTGCGATTTATTTAAAACTTTGAATTAACAGGTACGTTTTGTCTTGTTTAGTTTTCAAAGAACTTTTTTCACTTCTCTCGAAGCGACTTAATTATTATAACACATCATTGTCATTGTCGTCAATAACTTTTTTGAATTTCTTTTTCGAAAATCCGTTTTGTCATCAGCGACGTATATTAGAATACCACCCTTGATTCATCATGTCAACAATAAACGACAAATTAAATGATGAAGCGTTTAATGACGATTAAAGCCGCGATGCCAGGTATTCCTAAAATCCCGCTGATACCGGTTGTGATCAGATTAACAGGTATATGAATGCCGAGACTCCCGCCGAATAAATTCACACCTGCCAGAAGAATCGCTCCGGCAATAAACTTAACGGCAGTCACACCAATCCATCTTAACGGCTTTGAAGATACTCCCCATAATAAAAGCAAAGCAACCAGACCGACAATCAAACCGATAATAAAAAAAGGCTCCATGAATCTTCCCCCTCGCTTGTTTAGTACAAGCTTATGAGAAGACCCCGGAGAATAGACCTCTTACTTCCATCTGCTCATTTTTAAATTCCGCTGCTTTGCTTCTTTCAAATAAAAAAAGTATTTAGATTCAGCGACTTTCAGCTCAAACAGCACCTCAGCTGAGGGCTCAAGACTTTTATCGACCAGACTCTTCTGTCTGTTCCATTCTTCTTTTTGTTTAAAGAGCTGTTCAATCAGTTTGTCGTCAAACTCTTTTCTTAATGTATTTCTGCGAAGAAAACCCATACCTCGCCATTTCCTCCCTTACAATTCACGTCTTCCTTCAAGAGCTTTTGAAAGAGTGACCTCATCAGCATATTCCAAATCACCGCCGACGGGCAGACCGTGGGCAATACGGGAGAGCTTGATGCCTGAGGGCTTTAACAGCCTCGATATATACATCGCTGTTGCTTCCCCTTCAATATTAGGGTTGGTTGCGAGTATAACTTCTGACACTTGATCATCCTGAAGACGCTTCAGCAGTTCCGGAATCTTAATATCCTCCGGGCCGATGCCGTCCATCGGAGAAATTGCGCCGTGAAGAACATGATACTGGCCGTTATATTCCTTCATCTTCTCCATTGCAATAACATCCTTAGGGTCCTGCACCACACAAATGACAGATCTATCTCTTCTTGTATCCTCGCATATATAACAAGGGTCCTGATCTGTAATATGTCCGCAGATCGAGCAATATGTCAGATTCCGCTTCGCATTGACGAGCGCCTTAGCAAAATCCAATACTGTGTCTTCTTTCATACCTAGAACAAAAAAAGCCAGACGAACCGCTGTTTTCGGTCCGATCCCTGGCAATTTCATAAAGCTGTCAATCAGCTTTGATATTGGTTCAGGATACTGCATGTTTATTTATCCCCCTAGAATAAACCCGGTATGTTCATTCCTTTTGTAAATTGTCCCATTGTCTCATTCGTCATGTCATCGACTTTCTTGAGGGCGTCGTTTGTCGCAGCAAGAATCAGGTCCTGAAGCATTTCGATATCTTCCGGATCAACGACTTCTTCTTTAATCGCAACGTCTACAACTTCTTTTTGGCCGTTGACTTTTACAGTCACCATTCCGCCGCCCGCTGTGCCCTCAAGCACTTTTTCAGCAAGCTCCTCCTGAGCCTTTGCCATATCTTTTTGCATTTTTTGCATTTGTTTCATCATTTTTTGCATGTTTCCCATTCCGCCACGCATATTCAATCACTCTCTTTCATCTTATTAGTCTTTTATTTCGATTAAATCCGCTCCGACAAGTTTTTTCGCCTCTGCAATCAGCGGATCTTCTTCAGCCGGTTCGTTTGATCCTTCACTTTCCTGCTGATGATCATTTAAAAATTCTTCTCTTATTTTACCCCATTGTGCTTCCGGAACGCCAATCAAATCCATTCTTTTCCCGAGCATTGATTCGAGAATCTGTTCAAGATTCGTACGGACTCCGTTATTGTCTTCAGCAACCATTTTACAATGGATTTCGTATTTAAATTTAAGCACAAACGCCTTCTGGGCAGCGGCCACCGGTTCACTGTCATTCAAAAGAGCCGCATGAGACACTTTATTCTGCTGTTTCAGATGTGCCAGCAGCTTGCCCCAGCTGCTTTTAAGCTGTTCTAGGTCGGGCCTTGTGGCTTCCTTCAATATTTCATGAATTCTTCCGGCCGGGGCTTTGTAATGGCTTTTTCCGCCTTTTTGAGGACGCGGGGCTTCTTTCGGAGCGCTTTCCGCCTGAACTTTCACCCCGGAAGTCTTCAGCCTTTCTACTTCCTGCTCAAGCTGCTGGATCTTATTCATCAGCATGCCGACCTCTGGGATATCTGCGGCGGCTTGCTGTGCCGTCTGGCATATTTTCACGACAGCCACTTCAAAAAAGATTCTCGGGTGGTTCGTCCACTTCATTTCCTGATGGCTTTTATTCAGGATGTCAATCATCTCATATAAAGCGGGAGCCGGTATTTCACCGCTCAGATTCCGGAACGTTTCATCGACCTTCACCTTCTCCAGGACTCCTTCTAAACCTGGAGCAGCCTGATACAAGAGCATATCTCTGAAATAAAAGATCATATCTTCAATCAGTTTGGCCGCATCTTTCCCCTGCTGGAGCAATTCATTCAGTGTTTCCAACGCCTCGGAAACCTGTTTGCGGTGAAGAGCAGATGCCAGTTTTCCGATATAGTGCTGGGAAACGGCCCCGGTAATAAGCAATGCATCATCCACCGACAGCTCCTCGCCGCTGAATGATACGGCTTGATCGAGCAGGCTCAGCGCGTCCCTCATTCCACCGTCTGCGGCGCTCGCTATGATATCAAGGGCGCCTTCTTCCACCTTCAGCTGCTCTGCATCGACGATTGTCTTCATTCGTCCGACAATTGCTTTGGATGTAATCCGTTTGAAGTCAAAACGCTGACATCTGGAGATAATGGTTAAAGGAATCTTATGAGGCTCAGTCGTAGCTAATATGAAAATGCAATGTGCCGGCGGTTCTTCCAGCGTTTTCAAAAGCGCATTGAATGCGCCGATAGAGAGCATATGCACCTCATCTATAATATATACCTTGTAGGTGACGGCCGACGGGGCAAATTTTACTTTGTCGCGGATGTCGCGGATTTCGTCTACACCGTTATTCGACGCCGCATCTATTTCAATCACATCTGATATAGAGCCGTTTGTGATCCCCTTGCACGCCGCGCATTCATTGCACGGTTCTTCTACAGGGGCATGCTCACAGTTGACTGCTTTCGCAAATATTTTAGCTGCACTGGTTTTCCCCGTTCCCCGTGGTCCAGAAAACAGATAGGCATGAGAAAATTTCTTTTGCAAAAGGGCATTTTGCAGCGTTTTCGTAATGTGTTCCTGTCCGACCACATCTTCAAACTGCTGAGGCCTAAATACTCGATATAAAGCTTGGTAACCCACAGGATGCGCCCTCCTCTGTTATTCATCATGTTTATTATACATGAACGGGCTTTTAACGCCAAAACCCGTTTTTCATACACGAAAAAACTCACCTGTCATAAACAGGTGAGTCTGAAATTTGATGATTGATTTACCGTGCACCTTCTGTCGATTCGCTACCCTAAGCGTTACTTAAGCAGTTAGCTCAGCCCAGGCAACCCTGCGGCACATGAGAGGTTTCACTTAATGCTGCTTCCTTCCGGACCTGACATGGTTCATGAATTCCCATTGCGCAGGACCCAGACGTCAACGCCACTTACTTAAGGCAGGCCTTACAGTAAACGAACCTCGAGAAGGGATTCGGCCCCGCTAGAGCGGATTGCGGGTACAGGGCACCGCTACCTCCCCGCTTAGCACGGCAAAATAAATATCAAATTTTTATATGCGCACCATTTATGATGCACACATAAGTATATCTGCTTCAGGCAGAAAATGCAACCGTACTACTCAGACAACTTTTTCCTCATGTCTTTCTTTTGCCGGCGAAGCTTTCTGAAAAAAGCGCTGAGCATTTCTCCGCACTCTTCTTCAAGCACGCCGCTCACCACTTCCGCTTGGTGGTTGAACCGTTCTTCCTGCAGAAGGTTCATCAGCGTTCCTGTACAGCCTCCCTTGGGGTCAAATGCGCCGAACACGACCTTATCGACTCTGGAAAGCACGACAGCTCCTGCGCACATCGGGCACGGCTCTAAAGTGACATAAAGAACGGCGTCTTCAAGTCTCCATGTTCCCAGCTTGCGGCATGCTTCGTCTATCGCCAGCATTTCCGCGTGGGCCAGCGACCGCTGTTCGGTCTCCCGCAGATTATGCGCCCGTGCCACGATCTCATCATGCAGAACAAGGACGGCTCCGATCGGCACTTCGCCTTTCGCTTCTGCTTTTTCCGCTTCTTTTATGGCTTCTCTCATATAATATTCATCATTCATCGGTTCAAGCTCTCTTCTTAAGTTTTTTCATGTCTCATAAAGGTTAAAATAGGAATACCCCAGCAGAAAGGAGTTGCCGGCATTGTCTGAACCCAACAACACAGCCCTTCTCATTGTCGATATGATTAACAATTTTCAATTTGATATGGGCGAACGTCTTGCTGAAAAAACCAAACAAATCGTCCCCCGTATTTTATCATTAAAGAAGCATGCAAAACAAAACAACTGGCCGATTATTTATATTAATGACCATTACGGGCTTTGGAAGGCGGATATAGATGCCATCAGGGAGGAATGCAGCAATGACAGAAGCGCTTCCATAATAGAAGATATCTCGCCTCACCCGGATGATTATTTTCTCATTAAACCGAAGCATTCCGCTTTTTATGAAACGGCGCTTCATACTCTTCTGACCGAGCTGCAAGTGAACCGATTAATGATTACGGGGATTGCCGGAAATATTTGTGTGCTGTTCACAGCTAACGACGCTTATATGAGAGAATACAGCATTACCATCCCGAAAGACTGCACCGCTTCCAATAGCGACGAAGACAATGATTTCGCCTTGACGATGATGGAGAATGTTCTCTTCGCAGAAATAACCACGGAAAAACAAATTATCAACGAAAAATAAACATGATCGGCCTCCTTTTTTCATACATTTGATAGCGGATATGAAAGGAGGCGTTTTTCATTCAGATCTATGTAGTGAAACGGGGCGACACGCTTTCCGCTATTGCGGCGCGCTACCGGACATCCGCAAATGTCATTGCGGAAGCAAATAAACTGCCTAATCCCAATACACTGGTTGTCGGACAAACTCTTGTCATCCCGATTGAGGGTCAATATTACGAAGTGAAACAAGGCGATACTCTTGCGGCAATCGCCGGCCGTTTTCATATATCGGCCGCGGAGCTTGCGAGGGTGAACGGAATTCAGCTCAGCACTCCATTGCAAAGCGGGACCCGCCTTTACATTCCGCAGCAGACAAATAAGCCCGATATCGAATCAAATGCCTATATAGAACCGCGGGGAACGAGCGTAAGCGCTAATCTGCAGCAGGCGGCAAGGGAGGCCTCACCTTATTTAACATACCTCGGCGCATTCAGTTTTCAAGTGCAGCGGAACGGGACTTTAAAGGAACCGCCTCTCACCAATTTAAGAAGCATCAGTGACAGGCACAACACGGCACTGATGATGATCATCACCAACCTCGAAAATGACGCATTCAGTGATGATCTTGGGCGGCTCATTTTGAATGATAATACCGTGAAAACAAAACTCTTTCAGGAAATCGTCTCCACGGCTAAACAGCACGGCTTTCGCGATATTCATTTTGATTTCGAATATTTACGTCCTCAGGACAGAGAAGCCTACAATCGTTTTTTACGTGAAGCGAGGACGATTTTTCACCGTCAAGGCTGGAAGATTTCAACGGCGCTTGCTCCGAAAACGAGCGCGACCCAGGCCGGCAAATGGTATGAAGCACATGACTATAGGGCACATGGAGAAATCGTCGATTTTGTCGTCATCATGACATATGAGTGGGGGTACAGCGGGGGCCCGGCTCAGGCCGTATCACCAATCGGCCCTGTAAGGAATGTCATTGAGTATGCGCTGACAGAAATGCCTGCTTCAAAAATCGTCATGGGCCAGAATATGTACGGCTATGATTGGACACTGCCTTTCAAACAGGGAACGACAGCGAAAGCGGTCAGTCCTCAGCAGGCAATCGCTCTGGCAGCACGCTATAAAGTTGACATTCAATATGACGAAACCGCCCAGGCTCCATTCTTTCGATACACGGATGAAAATCAAAGACGGCATGAAGTATGGTTTGAAGACGCACGATCCATTCAAGCGAAATTCAATTTAATTAAAGAACTTCATTTAAGAGGAATCAGCTATTGGAAACTCGGCCTCTCCTTCCCGCAAAACTGGCTTTTGCTCGGAGATCAATTTCATATTGTGAAAGAGACGTTTCGTTAATTGGAAGCGTCTTTTTTCATGGGCTTTTCTGAGAGTGTGATACAATATAAAGGCCGGCAGATGACGGATGTTTGCAGAATTAAGGAGGATTTTCAATGAACAGAGCCCCTTTTATCGCGGTAGAAGGTCCTATCGGGGCGGGAAAAACGACACTCGCTTCTATGCTTTCTGAAGAGCTCGGTTTTCCTATGATTAACGAGATTGTGGAAGACAACCCTTATCTTGATAAGTTCTATGATAATATCGAGGAGTGGAGTTTCCAGCTTGAAATGTTTTTTCTCTGTCACAGGTATAAACAGCTTGAAGATACAGATCGTGATTACTTAAAACAAGGACAGCCCGTTTTGTCCGATTATCATATTTATAAAAACGTTATTTTCGCAGAGCGCACATTGCACGGACAAAAGCTTGAGAAATATAAGCAGATTTATCATCTGCTCACTCACGACTTGCCGAAACCGAATGTTATTGTATACATAAAGGCAAGCCTGCCGACATTGCTTCAACGCATCGAAAAACGCGGGCGCCCGTTTGAGAAAAACATCGAGCATCAATATCTGGAACGTCTCATTGCAGATTATGACACAGCCATCAGACAGCTTCAGGAAGAAGATCCGGATATATCTGTACTGACCATTGACGGTGATACCGAAGACTTTGTTTTGAATAAGACAGACTATGAAAGAATTGCCCGTCAGGTAAAGGAGCTTATTAAATGAAAGACATTCATATTCCAAACAACGCCATTATAACAGTAGCGGGAACGGTAGGAGTCGGAAAATCGACTTTAACCAAGGCTTTAGCAAAACGGCTCGGATTTAATACTTCGCTTGAAGAAGTGGATGAAAACCCTTATTTAGAGAAGTTTTATCATGATTTTGAGCGCTGGAGCTTTCACTTGCAAATTTATTTTCTGGCTGAGCGGTTCAAGGAGCAGAAAAACATCTTTGAATCAGGCGGCGGATTCGTGCAGGACCGTTCGATTTATGAAGATACAGGCATATTCGCAAAAATGCATGCCGATAAAGGAACCATGTCGCTGACAGATTACAAAACATACACAAGCCTTTTTGAAGCGATGGTCATGACGCCATACTTCCCGCACCCCGATGTTTTGATCTATTTAGAAGGTGATCTTGAAAACATTATAGAACGGATTGAAAAGCGCGGCCGCGATATGGAGCTGCAGACAAACCGCTCCTATTGGGAAGAGATGTATAAACGGTACGAAGACTGGATCAGCGGTTTTAACGCCTGCCCTGTGCTGAAAGTGCGCATTGAAGATTATGACCTTGAAGCTGATGAACAGTCACTGGAACCTTTGATCGAAAAAATCAGCCGCGTGATCAACGAAAACAGAAATAAGTAAAAATAAGAAAGCGATTTTCCCGAACAGAGAAAATCGCTTTTTTTGCATATAAAAAATCCGCTGCATCAGATGCAGCGGACAAAACAATCTCCAATATATGCTCGAGTTTCATTAGGTTTAAAATCAATATGGCGGAGGAAGAGGGATTCGAACCCCCGCGGGCTTTGACACCCCTGTCGGTTTTCAAGACCGATCCCTTCAGCCAGACTTGGGTATTCCTCCGTATCGACATTTAATAATATACCACATGACTTATTTTTCAGTCAAGCGCTTTTTTCATATTTTTTATTTCTTTTCTTAAACAGCTTGTCCGTCAGCTTTACTATCATACAAAAGACTCGTATCCAAAATCAACCACTTTCTGTTATACGGGCAGGAAAACACAGTGAAAACCAAGAATACATTCAAATAGATAACCTGTTCACAAAGGTGGGGAGCGCAATGAAAGTTATCATCGCACCGGATTCTTTTAAAGAGAGCATGACAGCAAAAGAAGCTGCCGACAGCATCGAAAAAGGATTCAAATCAGTCTTTCCTGACGCGGAATATATCAAGATACCCGCGGCGGACGGCGGAGAAGGAACTGTTCAAGCTTTAACGGATGCCACCGGCGGGAGAATTATTAATAAAACAGTGACCGGTCCGCTGGGAACCCCGGTAAACGCCGCATACGGACTTCTGGGAAACGGACGCACGGCAGTCATTGAAATGGCAGAAGCATCGGGGCTTCATCTCATTCCCCGTCATCTCAGGGATCCGTTGAACACTACAACAAGAGGAACAGGTGAACTGATAGCAGATGCAGTTTCCCGCGGGGTGAGTGAAATCATCATCGGTCTTGGCGGGAGCGCAACCAATGACGGCGGGACCGGGATGGCGAGCGCGCTCGGTGTGCGTTTCTTAAATGAGGAAGGTCAGGAGATACCTGACGGCGGAGGCTCACTGCACACCCTGGCCTCTATCGATGTAAGCGGCCTCTCTCCTGATCTGAAACCTATCCGTATCCGTGCCGCATGCGATGTCGAAAACCCTCTGACCGGGGAAAACGGCGCCTCATATGTCTTCGGCCCGCAAAAAGGGGCATCAGAGAAGACAAAAGTTATATTGGATCGCAATTTGCGCCATTTCGCTGATGTATTGAGACGGCAGCACGATATTGAAGCAGATACCGTAAAAGGCGCGGGTGCCGCAGGAGGTTTAGGCGCAGGGCTGATCGCCTTCTTACAAGCCGACCTTCAACGCGGGATTGACGTTGTATTAGATACACTGTCCTTTTCAGATCAGATAAAAGGCGCTGACCTTATCATCACCGGAGAGGGGCAGATTGACGGACAAACAATATTCGGCAAAACCCCCGCAGGAATTGCAGCACGTGCAGCCGCTCAAAAAATTCCCGTTATCGCATTAGCGGGTTCCTTGGGAAAAGACTTTGAACATGTATATAACGGAGGAATAACAGCTGTATTTTCTATCGTGCCGGGCGCTGTAAGTCTTGAAGACGCCTTAGCATCAGGACGTTTTAACCTTGAAAGCACAGCCCGGAATGTCGCCGCTTTATACCAAACAGCAAAAAAGGCGCGCCTCTAGGGCGCACCTTTTTATGGTTTGATGACTTCTTTATTTCCCATATAAGGACGAAGCACTTTCGGAATGACGACACTTCCGTCTTCTTGCTGGTAGTTTTCCAAGATGGCAGCTACTGTTCTGCCGACTGCCAGACCGGAACCGTTTAATGTATGCACATGCTCCGGCTTGCCTTTCGCTTCGCGTCTGAATCGAATGTTTGCGCGTCTCGCCTGGAAGGCCTCAAAGTTGCTGCAAGAAGAAATTTCACGATATGTGTCTTGGCTTGGAATCCATACTTCAATATCGTACTTTTTCGCAGCTGTAAAGCCGAGATCTCCGGTACACATGCTCATGACACGATACGGCAGTTCGAGCAGCTGAAGCACCCGTTCAGCTTGATTTGTCAATTTTTCAAGCTCCTCATAAGAATCTTCCGGCTTCACGAATTTCACAAGCTCAACCTTGTTGAATTGATGCTGGCGGATCAAACCGCGTGTATCACGGCCGGCAGATCCCGCTTCTGAACGGAAGCAGGCGCTGAATGCGGCATAATTAATCGGGAGGTCCTCGCCGGATAAGATTTCATCGCGGTGCATATTTGTGATCGGCACTTCCGCTGTCGGAATTAAGAAATAATCCTCTTCCCTGATTTTAAAAGCATCCTCTTCAAATTTAGGAAGCTGTCCCGTCCCTGTCATGCTCGTACGGTTTACCATATAAGGAGGAATGACTTCAGTGTAATCATACTCATCAACGTGAAGATCCAGCATAAAGTTGTAGAGCGCGCGTTCGAGACGGGCCCCTAGTCCTTTATAAAACACAAACCGGCTTCCCGTTACTTTTGAAGCGCGTTCGAAATCAAGGATGTTCAAGCGGTCAGCGATATCCCAATGCGGTTTCGGCTCATATGCAAATGCCGGCGCCTCTCCCCACTTGCGGATTTCAATGTTATCATCTTCCGTTTCCCCTACAGGCACTGAATCGTGCGGGATGTTCGGAATAGACAGAAGGATGGTTTCGAGCGTGGTTTCCACCGTGCGAAGCTCTTCATCAAGCTTCTTAATTTCTTCGCCTGCTTCACGCATCTCTTTAATAATATGATCAGCGTCTTTTTTCTCCCGTTTCAAAACGGCGACCTGCTGAGATACTTCGTTGCGTTTCCCCTTCAGTTCTTCTACTTTGCCGATAAGTTCTCTTCTTTTTTCATCAAGCTCTTCAAACTTGTCAAAGTCAGATAAGTCTTCGCCTTTAGGAATGAGCTTCGCTTTTACTTCTTGAAAATTGGCTCTCAGGACCTTCGTATCAATCATACTTAACAACTCCTATCTATTTTATCGAAAATAAAAAAGAGCCCTCATCCCCTAAAAGGGACGAGAGCTCTCGCGTTGCCACCCTGATTGAAAACAAGCTTACACTTGCTTCCCGCTTTAACACATAACGGTTTTCCCGTAAATGCCTACTTGTTTTCAGCATTTCGCTCAAGGACGGATTCGGACAGCATCTTCCACCGATTCGCACCACCCATCGGCTCTCTTTGAAAGAGGGGCTTCCTACTGCTTCCTGTCAACGCTTTTCGATCTTTATTTGTGTTTATAATGTACTATAAGTATCAGCGGTTTTCAACTGTTTTATACAGCTGTTTCCCGCTTATACTTTTCCGCCATCTTCACAAACAGCTCTGTCACCCGGTGGTCATCCGTCAGTTCAGGATGGAACGAGCAGCCGAGCAAATGCCCCTGCTTTGCAGCCACGATGCGTCCGTTATGCTCACAAAGCACTTCAACATCTTCTCCGGCTTCTAAAATGTGCGGCGCACGAATAAATACACCCCTAAACGGCTCATCAAGGCCTTTAATCGTCAGGTCAGCTTCAAAGCTGTCGACCTGACGGCCAAAGGAATTACGCTCAACAACCACGTCTAACAGCCCTAAATGAGCATGATCGGTTCCCGCAATCTCTTTGGCTAAAATAATCAGACCGGCGCATGTGCCGAACATCGGCTTGCCTTGAGCGGCAAACTCGCGAAGCGGCTCCATAAAATGATACGTATCCATTAAACGCCGCATCGTCGTGCTTTCTCCGCCCGGCAGGATTAAGCCGTCGATGTCATTCAGCTGTTCAGGACGCTTAATGACAACACCTTTTGAACCACATGCTTCAATTGAACGAATATGTTCTCTTACTGCTCCTTGAAGTCCAAGTACACCAATTGTTAACATGCTTCCAGCTCTCCTATGGTTTTACCAGCCGCGTTCTTGCATACGCTGTTCCGGCAATAGATTTGAGATTTCGATTCCTTTCATCGCTGTGCCCAATTCTTTAGAAAGCTCAGCGATCAGTTTGTAATCTGTGTAGTGAGTCGTTGCTTCCACAATTGCTTTGGCGAATTTAGCAGGGTTGTCTGATTTAAAAATACCTGAACCGACAAATACGCCGTCAGCGCCCAGCTGCATCATCAATGCCGCATCAGCAGGCGTCGCCACTCCGCCGGCAGCAAAGTTGACAACAGGCAATTTGCCGTCACGTTTGATTTGAAGAAGCAGCTCATAAGGAGCACCGAGGTTTTTCGCTTCAGTCATCAGCTCATCATCGCTCATCGCCGCAACTTTGCGCACTTGCGCGTTTACTTTTCTCATATGACGGACAGCTTCCACAATGTTTCCTGTTCCCGGTTCGCCTTTTGTACGAAGCATGGAGGCTCCTTCAGCGATACGGCGCGTTGCTTCGCCAAGATCACGGCATCCGCATACGAACGGAACAGTATATTCATTTTTATTTAAATGAAATTCTTCGTCAGCAGGAGTCAGAACTTCACTCTCATCAATATAATCTACTCCCATTGCTTCAAGGACACGCGCTTCAACGATATGTCCGATACGCGCTTTTGCCATTACGGGAATGGATACAGCATTCATTACTTCTTCAACGATCGTCGGGTCAGCCATTCGGGCTACACCGCCGGCAGCACGAATATCAGCCGGAACTCGTTCTAACGCCATTACGGCAACAGCTCCCGCCTCTTCAGCAATCTTCGCTTGTTCAGCATTTACAACGTCCATGATGACGCCGCCTTTTTGCATTTCCGCCATTCCGCGTTTTACACGGTCAGTACCTGTTTGAGCCATTATTTGGTCCCCCTAGTCAATGTATAGTTAGATAATTTCTATCTCTTATTGTATCCCAGAAATACAATATTTCATATGGATATTCTTATTTTACAGTGTGACGGAAGAGATAGATATCATTTTTTTACTAACAATTTGGTTTTTTCAGTATATTAAGCAAAAGAGCCCTAACTTTCATCAGAGCTCTTTCTTATTTCTTAAAACCAGCCTGTTACCGTATCAACGGCGCTGTTCCAGATTCCGGAGAAGAAACCGCCGATGCCGCGCATCATCTGAACAAACCAGTTTGCTTTATCTACATCATTTTTCGTTACAAGATTCACGCTGAACTCTTTGGATTTGAGGAAGCCGTAGTCTTTGTCACTGCCTTTGTATGTAACTTTCAGCGTTCCGACTTTCGTCCCTTTTTTCACAGGAGCCGTGATTTCTTTTTTATCTAAGGTCACTTCGGCTTTATAGTTCTTTTCATCCCCGCTTTTCACAGGAATAGAAAGCGCCTTATCAGTCACAATATCGACTTGCTTATCTTTCCCTTTGTCAACGTCAATCGTTTTGTGCCCTTTTACTTGAGAGCCTTCAGGGTAAAGATCTTTCATTGAGAAATTGCTGTTAAATGCGTAATCGAGCATTTTTTTCGTTTCATCAAATCGTCCGGTATGCAGGTTCCCTTTTGCGTTTAACACAACGGTGATGACCCGCATTCCGTTCCGCTGTGCGGTGCTTGTAAAACAAGATCCCGCAGAATCAGTAGAACCCGTTTTTAACCCGTCAACGCCGGGATATTCAGAAACAAGGCCTTTTAACATGAAGTTCCAGTTCGGCATGTCCATTTCATCATCAGTGCCGGCTCTGAATTTCGTCTTAGCAATGCTTGTTGTTTTCAGAACTTCCGGATAATCAGTGATCAGGCGGTCTGCAAGAAGCGCCATGTCTTTTGCAGAAACTTCGCTCTCTTCTTTAACGCCTTCTCCTTGCGGCTGTTTGCCGTGAAGGTCTTCATTCACAAGCCCGGTGGCATTTTTAAAATCATAGTTTGTCATGCCTAGTTCTTTGGCTTTCGCATTCATTTCAGCGACAAATTTCGTTTCAGTTCCGGCAAGAATTTCAGCAACAGCGATCGCGGCTCCGTTAGCAGAGTAAATCGCCATGGCCTGGTACAGTTCTTTGACTGTGTATTTGCCGTCTTTCCGAAGAGGGACGTTTGATAAACTGTTGTCTTGAGAAATTTCATAGACGTAATCATCAGGAGTATACGTTTGATCCCATTTCACTTTTCCTTCTTTAATGGCTTCCAGAAGCAGGTATTCAGTCATCATTTTTGTCATGCTGGCAATCGGCAGTCTTTTGTCTGCATTTTTACTGTATAAGATTTTCCCCGATGAAGCCTCAATCATTATCGCAGCTGAAGCATTAACATCAACCGGGTCATTGCCGGCTGCCTCCGCTTTAGACATTGGAACAAAGCAAGTTGCGGCCAGTGCCAGTACCACTAATGACACTAACAGCTGTTTCCATTTCGTGATGTTCAATCTTACGACCTCCGTCATTCATTTTAAATCTATAATTAAGCCGTTAAGGACATATTCAAATTCAAAACACAACAGTATAAATTTTATCACACTCGATATAAAAAAAATAGACAGAGTCAGTGACCCTGTCAAATGTTTTTTATTTGTAACAATTATGAGATTGTATAGTTTGGTGATTCTTTCGTAATTTGAACATCATGCGGGTGGCTTTCGCGAAGACCTGCCCCTGTCATACGGATGAATTGAGCTTCTTCTCTTAAAGCGCGTAAATCTTTTGAACCGCAATATCCCATACCTGAACGAAGACCGCCGACAAGCTGATACACTGTTTCTTCTACAGGACCTTTGTACGGAGTCCGTCCTTCGATACCTTCAGGGACGAATTTCTTATTTTCTTCTTGGAAATATCGATCTTTACTGCCTTTTTCCATGGCAGCGACAGAACCCATACCGCGATACACTTTAAATCTTCTGCCTTGATAGATTTCGGTCTCTCCCGGGCTTTCTGAAGTACCGGCAAGCAGACTTCCAAGCATTACGGCATGTCCGCCGGATGCCAATGCTTTCGTAATATCACCGGAGAATTTAATACCGCCGTCCGCGATAATTGTCGCGCCATGTTTTCTCGCTTCAGTGGCACAATCATAAATGGCTGTGATTTGCGGTACACCTACACCTGCAACGACGCGTGTCGTACAGATGGAACCAGGTCCGATTCCCACTTTTACAATGTTTGCTCCGGCTTCAATCAAAGCCTTTGTCGCTTCAGCCGTTGCCACATTTCCTGCGATAATGTTCAGTTCAGGATATGTTTCACGGATTTTCGCAACCGTGTTCAGTACGCCTCGGGAATGTCCGTGAGCCGTATCAACCACGATAACGTCGACATTCGCTTCAACAAGCTTGCTGACGCGTGTCATTGTATCGCCTGTCACGCCTACCGCAGCGCCGACAATAAGGCGTCCGTGTTCATCTTTAGATGAATTAGGGAATTCGATAACCTTTTCAATATCTTTGATCGTGATAAGACCTTTTAATTTGTTTTGATCATCCACTAATGGAAGTTTTTCAATTTTATGTTTCTGTAAGATTTTTTCTGCTTCGTCTAATGTGGTGCCTACAGGAGCCGTAACCAGCTCTTCTTTTGTCATCACGTCACTGATTTTCATTGAATAATCAGAGATAAAGCGAAGATCACGGTTTGTAATGATTCCGACAAGCTTTTGATCGTCTTTATTATCTACGATCGGAACACCGGAAATTCTGTATTTCCCCATCAAATGCTCCGCATCGAATACTTGATGATCAGGTGTTAAAAAGAAGGGATTTGTAATAACGCCCCGTTCAGAACGTTTGACTTTGTCAACATGTTCAGCCTGCTGTTCGATGGACATGTTTTTATGGATAATGCCCAAGCCGCCCTGTCTGGCCATCGCAATCGCCATAGCTGATTCTGTTACTGTATCCATTCCCGCACTGATGACAGGAATATTAAGCTTTAACGTTTTTGTCAGTTCAACAGATAAATCCACATCACGCGGAAGTACGTCTGATTGAGCCGGTACGAGCAGTACATCATCGAACGTTAAGCCTTCTTTTGAAAATTTACTTTCCCACATTAGTAAATCCCCCTCTTTTCGGCAAAATATTATATGTAGAGTATCAACTAGAAAACGGCATGTCAAGGAAGCGAAGAAGAGTTGAAATATTTAGATAAAGGAAAGGGTTTAAAAATACATATGAGAGACCTTGAGTGGAAAGAGTTATCATTATTTTATTCCGTGGAATCCTCCCAGAAATTCCTAAATAAAGTTTATACAGAAAGAGGAATGGAAGAACCAAAACGATATGCGTTTAAAAACAGTGAACGCTTCATATTTTTTATCAAACACGCCGAGTCCTTTTATAAACAGGCATCTCTGTCCCCTTTAGAAATTAAGCCTATTCTGTTGTTTTACGGGATGTCACAATTGCTGAAAGCCTGTCTTCTGACTACAGATCCAAGCTATCCGAGTCACGCCTCAGTACTCGCACATGGCGTTACTGCCCGGAAACGCAAAAAGCAAAATTACAGTTTTAGGGATGATGAGGTGAAGGTCCAGCGCAATGGCTTATGTATACATGTAATGAATCACTTATTCGGAATAGCGGGTCTTGAGGAAGAACGGTATACAATGAAAAAACTGCTGACAGCCATACCCGAATTGCACAGTGTATTTCATTTTCAAGAGAAAAAGAATTGGCTGACCAAAGTAGAGCTGAAAAATGACCTTGTTTCAGTTCCTGAACATACGGTGATTCAGTACAATATGTCTGACTCCCGCTTTGCAGAATATATCAGTCATCATTTGAATTGGTCTTTTGTCAGGAAAATCCATAACCATTTGGTTTTTGAGGCTGATCCGCTAGATACTGAACCTTGGTCTTCGCCAAACTTAGCGTTTCACTTAGAGAAAAATCAATATTATCTTCCCTCTCAGCGTGATCAGTTCCTGCATCTTCCTGAAATGATAATTCATTATTTGGTCCTGTATAATATTGGGATGATTGCGAGATATGAAACGGAATGGTGGTATGAACTGCTGACACAGCATGTCAGCGATGATTATGTATTGATCCGGAGGTTCTTAGAGGTCACAGAACGCAAATTTCCTTATTATATTTCTAATTTCCTTAAGCAATACTTATAAACAAAAAAGGCAGCTCATCATGAGCTGCCTTTACCGTATGATTGCTTGGCGGCGTCCTACTCTCACAGGGGGAAACCCCCGACTACCATCGGCGCTGAAGAGCTTAACTTCCGTGTTCGGCATGGGAACGGGTGTGACCTCTTCGCTATCGCCACCAAACCATTGAGAGTGTTCTCTCAAAACTAGATAACAGTAAGCATACATTCAAAAATGGTTAAGTCCTCGATCGATTAGTATCTGTCAGCTCCATGTGTCGCCACACTTCCACCTCAGACCTATCAACCTGATCATCTTTCAGGGATCTTACTTCCTTGCGGAATGGGAAATCTCATCTTGAGGGGGGCTTCATGCTTAGATGCTTTCAGCACTTATCCCGTCCGCACATAGCTACCCAGCGATGCCCTTGGCAGAACAACTGGTACACCAGCGGTGCGTCCATCCCGGTCCTCTCGTACTAAGGACAGCTCCTCTCAAATTTCCTGCGCCCGCGACGGATAGGGACCGAACTGTCTCACGACGTTCTGAACCCAGCTCGCGTACCGCTTTAATGGGCGAACAGCCCAACCCTTGGGACCGACTACAGCCCCAGGATGCGATGAGCCGACATCGAGGTGCCAAACCTCCCCGTCGATGTGGACTCTTGGGGGAGATAAGCCTGTTATCCCCGGGGTAGCTTTTATCCGTTGAGCGATGGCCCTTCCATGCGGAACCACCGGATCACTAAGCCCGACTTTCGTCCCTGCTCGACTTGTAGGTCTCGCAGTCAAGCTCCCTTGTGCCTTTACACTCTGCGAATGATTTCCAACCATTCTGAGGGAACCTTTGGGCGCCTCCGTTACCTTTTAGGAGGCGACCGCCCCAGTCAAACTGCCCACCTGACACTGTCTCCCCGCCCGATAAGGGCGGCGGGTTAGAAGGTCAATACAGCCAGGGTAGTATCCCACCGATGCCTCCACCGAAGCTGGCGCTCCGGTTTCCAAGGCTCCTACCTATCCTGTACAAGCTGTACCAACATTCAATATCAGGCTGCAGTAAAGCTCCACGGGGTCTTTCCGTCCTGTCGCGGGTAACCTGCATCTTCACAGGTACTATAATTTCACCGAGTCTCTCGTTGAGACAGTGCCCAGATCGTTGCGCCTTTCGTGCGGGTCGGAACTTACCCGACAAGGAATTTCGCTACCTTAGGACCGTTATAGTTACGGCCGCCGTTTACTGGGGCTTCAATTCGCACCTTCGCTTACGCTAAGCGCTCCTCTTAACCTTCCAGCACCGGGCAGGCGTCAGCCCCTATACTTCGCCTTACGGCTTCGCAGAGACCTGTGTTTTTGCTAAACAGTCGCCTGGGCCTATTCACTGCGGCTCTCTCGGGCTTGCACCCTAACAGAGCACCCCTTCTCCCGAAGTTACGGGGTCATTTTGCCGAGTTCCTTAACGAGAGTTCTCTCGATCACCTTAGGATTCTCTCCTCGCCTACCTGTGTCGGTTTGCGGTACGGGCACCTCTCACCTCGCTAGAGGCTTTTCTTGGCAGTGTGGAATCAGGAACTTCGCTACTATAATTCGCTCGCCATCACAGCTCAGCCTTCACGGGAAACGGATTTGCCTATTTCCCAGCCTAACTGCTTGGACGCGGATATCCAATACCGCGCTTACCCTATCCTCCTGCGTCCCCCCATTGCTCAAATGGTGAGGAGGTGGTACAGGAATATCAACCTGTTATCCATCGCCTACGCCTTTCGGCCTCGGCTTAGGTCCCGACTAACCCTGAGCGGACGAGCCTTCCTCAGGAAACCTTAGGCATTCGGTGGACGGGATTCTCACCCGTCTTTCGCTACTCATACCGGCATTCTCACTTCTAAGCGCTCCACAAGTCCTTCCGGTCTTGCTTCACAGCCCTTAGAACGCTCTCCTACCACTGTTCGAAGAACAGTCCGCAGCTTCGGTGATACGTTTAGCCCCGGTACATTTTCGGCGCAGAGTCACTCGACCAGTGAGCTATTACGCACTCTTTAAATGGTGGCTGCTTCTAAGCCAACATCCTGGTTGTCTAAGCAACTCCACATCCTTTTCCACTTAACGTATACTTTGGGACCTTAGCTGGCGGTCTGGGCTGTTTCCCTTTCGACTACGGATCTTATCACTCGCAGTCTGACTCCCAAGGATAAGTCATCGGCATTCGGAGTTTGACTGAATTCGGTAACCCGGTAGGGGCCCCTAGTCCAATCAGTGCTCTACCTCCGAGACTCTTACCTTGAGGCTAGCCCTAAAGCTATTTCGGAGAGAACCAGCTATCTCCAGGTTCGATTGGCATTTCACCCCTACCCACACCTCATCCCCGCACTTTTCAACGTGCGTGGGTTCGGGCCTCCATTCAGTGTTACCTGAACTTCACCCTGGACATGGGTAGATCACCTGGTTTCGGGTCTACGACCACGTACTCATGCGCCCTATTCAGACTCGCTTTCGCTGCGGCTCCGCATCTTCTGCTTAACCTTGCACGGGATCGTAACTCGCCGGTTCATTCTACAAAAGGCACGCCATCACCCGTTAACGGGCTCTGACTACTTGTAGGCACACGGTTTCAGGATCTATTTCACTCCCCTTCCGGGGTGCTTTTCACCTTTCCCTCACGGTACTGGTTCACTATCGGTCACTAGGGAGTATTTAGCCTTGGGAGATGGTCCTCCCGGATTCCGACGGAATTTCACGTGTTCCGCCGTACTCAGGATCCACTCTGGAGAGAACGAAGTTTTGACTACAGGGCTGTTACCTCCTATGGCGGGCCTTTCCAGACCTCTTCATCTACCTCGTTCCTTTGTAACTCCGTACAGAGTGTCCTACAACCCCAAGAGGCAAGCCTCTTGGTTTGGGCTGATCCCGTTTCGCTCGCCGCTACTCAGGGAATCGCATTTGCTTTCTCTTCCTCCGGGTACTTAGATGTTTCAGTTCCCCGGGTCTGCCTTCTCATATCCTATGTATTCAGATATGGATACCACTCCATTACGAGTGGTGGGTTTCCCCATTCGGAAATCTCCGGATCAAAGCTTGCTTACAGCTCCCCGAAGCATATCGGTGTTCGTCCCGTCCTTCATCGGCTCCTAGTGCCAAGGCATCCACCGTGCGCCCTTTCTAACTTAACCGTTAAAAAGAATCACTACGTGATATCTTGCATTACAATTGAATGTGAATTACTTCTGTTATCTAGTTTTCAAAGAACACGTTGGTGGAGCCTAGCGGGATCGAACCGCTGACCTCCTGCGTGCAAAGCAGGCGCTCTCCCAGCTGAGCTAAGGCCCCGTGTATTGGGTAAAGATGGTGGGCCTGAGTGGACTCGAACCACCGACCTCACGCTTATCAGGCGTGCGCTCTAACCAGCTGAGCTACAGGCCCATCTACCATATGAAAGAATCAAAGTTCCTTCAAAACTAAACAAGACAGGGAACGTTCTGTTTATAAGACCCAAGGTCTTATATTCCGTTAAAATCCTTAGAAAGGAGGTGATCCAGCCGCACCTTCCGATACGGCTACCTTGTTACGACTTCACCCCAATCATCTGTCCCACCTTCGGCGGCTGGCTCCATAAAGGTTACCTCACCGACTTCGGGTGTTACAAACTCTCGTGGTGTGACGGGCGGTGTGTACAAGGCCCGGGAACGTATTCACCGCGGCATGCTGATCCGCGATTACTAGCGATTCCAGCTTCACGCAGTCGAGTTGCAGACTGCGATCCGAACTGAGAACAGATTTGTGGGATTGGCTTAACCTCGCGGTTTCGCAGCCCTTTGTTCTGTCCATTGTAGCACGTGTGTAGCCCAGGTCATAAGGGGCATGATGATTTGACGTCATCCCCACCTTCCTCCGGTTTGTCACCGGCAGTCACCTTAGAGTGCCCAACTGAATGCTGGCAACTAAGATCAAGGGTTGCGCTCGTTGCGGGACTTAACCCAACATCTCACGACACGAGCTGACGACAACCATGCACCACCTGTCACTCTGCCCCCGAAGGGGACGTCCTATCTCTAGGATTGTCAGAGGATGTCAAGACCTGGTAAGGTTCTTCGCGTTGCTTCGAATTAAACCACATGCTCCACCGCTTGTGCGGGCCCCCGTCAATTCCTTTGAGTTTCAGTCTTGCGACCGTACTCCCCAGGCGGAGTGCTTAATGCGTTAGCTGCAGCACTAAGGGGCGGAAACCCCCTAACACTTAGCACTCATCGTTTACGGCGTGGACTACCAGGGTATCTAATCCTGTTCGCTCCCCACGCTTTCGCTCCTCAGCGTCAGTTACAGACCAGAGAGTCGCCTTCGCCACTGGTGTTCCTCCACATCTCTACGCATTTCACCGCTACACGTGGAATTCCACTCTCCTCTTCTGCACTCAAGTTCCCCAGTTTCCAATGACCCTCCCCGGTTGAGCCGGGGGCTTTCACATCAGACTTAAGAAACCGCCTGCGAGCCCTTTACGCCCAATAATTCCGGACAACGCTTGCCACCTACGTATTACCGCGGCTGCTGGCACGTAGTTAGCCGTGGCTTTCTGGTTAGGTACCGTCAAGGTGCCGCCCTATTTGAACGGCACTTGTTCTTCCCTAACAACAGAGCTTTACGATCCGAAAACCTTCATCACTCACGCGGCGTTGCTCCGTCAGACTTTCGTCCATTGCGGAAGATTCCCTACTGCTGCCTCCCGTAGGAGTCTGGGCCGTGTCTCAGTCCCAGTGTGGCCGATCACCCTCTCAGGTCGGCTACGCATCGTCGCCTTGGTGAGCCGTTACCTCACCAACTAGCTAATGCGCCGCGGGTCCATCTGTAAGTGGTAGCCGAAGCCACCTTTTATGTCTGAACCATGCGGTTCAAACAACCATCCGGTATTAGCCCCGGTTTCCCGGAGTTATCCCAGTCTTACAGGCAGGTTACCCACGTGTTACTCACCCGTCCGCCGCTAACATCAGGGAGCAAGCTCCCATCTGTCCGCTCGACTTGCATGTATTAGGCACGCCGCCAGCGTTCGTCCTGAGCCAGGATCAAACTCTCCGATAAATGGATCACAGACTAAGTTCACTGCATCCTGCAGTAACGTCTGTGTGATCTGCATCGTGCAGACCTTAGTTTGACTGACTACGCACATCGCTGTGCGATTTATTTAAAACTTTGAATTAACAGGTACGTTTTGTCTTGTTTAGTTTTCAAAGAACTTTTTTCACTTCTCTCGAAGCGACCTCTTAATCATAACATTTTCAGTTTGATAGGTCAATACTTTTTTAAAAAACTTTTTCAGCAGACTGTCTTTGTGTTGAAAAGACAACAAAAAGAATTATATCAGCATCATCGTTGTGTGTCAAAGCTTTTTTCGTTTCTTTATATAGAAAAAGCGCAGCCTGTTACAGCTGCGCTTTTTCATCTATTCTTCTTCCGTTTCTTCCGGCTCTTCTTCATTCTTTTCCACTAGCGCCACAGTGGCCACGTGCTCTTCATCGGACATGCGGATCAGACGGACGCCTTGTGTTACGCGTCCCGTAGTGGAGATATCGTTAATATCCATTCTGATTAACACGCCGCTTGCCGTAATAATCATTAGGTCTTCTTCGCCTCTTGTGGCTTTTACTGTTACTAGCGGACCGTTGCTGTCAGTGATTTTACATGTTTTAAGGCCTTTTCCGCCCCGGCTTTGGACTCTGTATTCTGAGGCCGGCGTACGTTTGCCATAGCCGTTTTCCGTCACTATGAGGACATGGGAGTCTTCTTCAAGAATCTCCATGCCTACCACGACATCATCATCTGTCAGCGTAATGCCTTTAACACCTGCAGCGGTGCGTCCCATTTGTCTTACATCTTCTTCAGGGAAACGGATCAGCAAGCCATTCTTCGTTCCGATGATGATTTGTTTCTTGCCGTCAGTCAGACGAACGGCCATCAGTTCATCGTCTTCCCGAAGACCTAAAGCGATCAGCCCGTTATTCCGTATATTCGCAAACTGGGACAGTGCCGTACGTTTCGACACCCCTTGTTTGGTCGTGAAGAAGAGGTAAAGCTCCTCATCAAATGTGCTGACCGGAATAATGGCATTAATCCATTCGCCTTTTTCAACCTCCAGGAGGTTAATAATCGGAATGCCTTTTGCGGTACGGCCGTATTCAGGGATTTCATATCCTTTTGAACGATATACCTTCCCTTTATTAGAGAAGAACAGAATCGTATCGTGCGTCGATGTAGAAATTAAGTGTTCCACAAAGTCATCTTCATTCGTTCCCATTCCCTGCACGCCTTTTCCGCCCCGTTTTTGACTGCGGTATGTGGACGCTGGGAGGCGTTTAACATAGCCGTTATGAGTCAGCGTGATGACGATGTTTTCTCTCTCGATGAGATCTTCATCTTCAATTGTTTCAAGACCGGACGTCACGATTTCAGTGCGTCTCTCATCATTGAACCGCTCTTTGATTTCGTTGAGTTCTTCACGGATGATCTCGAGCACTCTTTCTTCATTGGCTAAAATATCTTTCAGCTCGGCGATAAGCGCAACAAGTGATTGATATTCCTCTTCGATCTTTTCGCGCTCCAGACCGGTTAATCGCTGAAGACGCATGTCCAGAATGGCTTGCGCCTGTTTTTCAGTCAGTGAAAATTGTTCGATTAAACCCGTTCTCGCAATTTCAGCCGTCTGAGAACTACGGATAAGAGAAATCACCGCGTCTAAATGATCGAGAGCGATTCTTAACCCTTCCAGAATGTGAGCTCTCGCCTCCGCTTTGCGAAGTTCGTAAGCCGTTCTGCGTCGGATCACGACCTTTTGGTGATCAAGATAGTGCTCCAGACATTCTTTCAGGTTTAATACCTTCGGCTGTCCATCGACGAGCGCCAGCAGGTTGATTCCGAAAGACGTCTGCAGGGCCGTTTGTTTGTACAGGTTATTCAGAATGACGTGAGCATTGGCGTCACGGCGGATCTCGATGACGACTCTCATTCCGTTACGGTCGGATTCGTCACGCAGATCGGTGATTCCTTCGATTTTTTTGTCCCGGACGAGATCTGCGATTTTTTCAATTAATCTCGCTTTGTTGACCTGATAAGGGAGTTCCGTGACAATAATTCTTTCTTTCCCCGAGGATGTCTCTTCGATTTCAGCCTTAGCCCGGATCGTGATTGATCCCCGTCCGGATTCATATGCCTTGCGGATGCCGCTCCGGCCTAAAATCTGACCGGCCGTCGGAAAATCAGGGCCCGGAATATATTCCATCAGCTCTTGGATTGTGATCTCAGGATTCTCACTTACGGCAAGCACGCCTTCTATGACTTCTCCAAGCTGATGCGGGGGAATGTTTGTCGCCATTCCGACCGCAATACCGGCAGCTCCGTTTACGAGCAGATTCGGAAATCTCGAAGGCATGACGACAGGTTCTCTTTCTGCGCCGTCATAGTTATCTTGATAATCAATCGTATCTTTCGTAATGTCCCGGAGGATTTCCATTGCGATTTTTGACATTCTCGCTTCTGTGTAACGCATCGCAGCCGCTGAGTCGCCGTCTACCGAACCGAAGTTGCCGTGTCCGTCAACAAGCATGTAGCGGTAGTTAAAATCCTGCGCCATTCTGACCATTGATTCGTAAACCGCTGAATCACCGTGCGGGTGGTACTTACCGATAACTTCGCCGACGATACGGGCAGATTTTTTATATGGTTTGTCACTGGTCATGCCTAAATCATTCATTGCGTACAAAATCCGTCTGTGAACCGGCTTCAGACCGTCACGCACATCCGGAAGCGCCCGGGATACGATAACGCTCATTGCATAGTCCAGGAAGGATGTCCGCATTTCCTGACTGATATTGACTTCACGTACTTGTGGTGTGTTTTGTTCACTCATTAAAAAAACCTCCCTGAAGTATCACATGAAATAATGTGGGAGTAGATTGTCCATTATGATCTTCAATACGATTTCACTATTCTCCATTATATCAATAAACTTGTGTTTATACACATTAAATTAGCAGAATATACGGGTTTTGCGGGTTTTCAGAGGCCGCTTGAAGCCGCTTTGAGAAAAAAGCCTTATTTCTTAACGAAAATAAGGCTTTCATGGTTAAATATCAAGGTTTTTCACGTATCTGGCGTTTGCTTCTATGAAGTTTCTGCGCGGTTCTACTTTGTCGCCCATCAGCATTTCGAACGTCTCATCAGCATCCATCGCATCTTCAAGATTGACTTGCAGAAGCGTTCTGGTCGCCGGATCCATAGTCGTTTCCCAAAGCTGAGTCGCGTTCATTTCTCCGAGACCTTTATAACGCTGAAGGCCGGGCTTAGGCGATTGCGGAAGCTCTTTTAAAAGCTCATCAAGCTGCTTATCGTTATAAGCGTATTCCACCCGTTTTCCCTGCTGCACTTTATAAAGCGGCGGCTGAGCAATGTAGACATAGCCGTTTTCAATAATTTCCCTCATGTATCTGTAGAAGAATGTTAATAAAAGCGTTCTGATGTGGGCGCCGTCGACATCGGCATCCGTCATGATGACCACTTTATGATAACGCGCTTTTTCAAGATTAAAATCTTCTCCGATACCCGTGCCGAGAGCCGTAATCATTGATCTGACCTCATTATTTGAGAGAATCTTATCAAGTCTGGCTTTCTCAACGTTCAGAATCTTACCGCGCAGCGGCAGAATGGCTTGGAAATGGCGGTCCCGTCCCTGTTTCGCTGATCCGCCCGCAGAGTCACCCTCTACGATATAGAGCTCGGAAATGCTCGGATCTTTAGAAGAACAGTCGGCCAGTTTGCCCGGCAGATTGGAAATCTCAAGCGCGCTTTTGCGGCGGGTCAATTCCCGCGCTTTTTTCGCCGCCATCCGCGCTCTTGCGGCCATTAAACCTTTTTCAACGATTTTACGGGCTGAATCCGGATTTTCAAGAAGAAATGTTTCCAGCGCAGAAGAAAACAGCGTATCAGTGATCGTTCTCGCTTCAGAGTTGCCGAGCTTCGTTTTCGTCTGCCCTTCGAATTGCGGATCAGGGTGCTTAATTGAAATAATGGCAGTCAGCCCTTCTCTCACATCATCCCCGCTTAAATTCGGATCATTTTCTTTGAAAATCCCTTTTCTTCTTGCATAGTCGTTTATGACACGGGTCAGACCGGTTTTAAATCCGGCCTCGTGCGTGCCGCCTTCGTATGTGTTGATATTATTCGCGAAAGAATAAATATTGCTTGTATAGCTGTCGTTGTATTGCAATGCAACTTCAACCGTAATGCCGTCTCTCTCGCCTTCGATATAAATCGGCTCTTCGTGAACGACTTCTTTGGAACGGTTTAAGTACTCAACGTAGCTCTTGATTCCGCCTTCGTAGTGGTACTCGTTTTTCCGTTCTTGTCCTTCACGTTTGTCTTCAATCGTGATGTTTACGCCTTTTGTCAGGAAGGCCAATTCCCGGACACGGTTTGAAAGCAGATCATAGTCATATACAGTTGTTTCTTTGAAAATTTCCGGATCGGGAACGAAGTGCGTAATCGTCCCGGTCTTGTCAGTGTCACCGATCACTTCAAGATCAGCCGCCGGCACACCGCGTTCATACGCCTGATAATGGATTTTCCCGTCACGATGAACCGTAACGTCAAGAGTGGTCGACAAGGCGTTTACGACGGACGCCCCTACACCGTGAAGACCGCCGGATACTTTATATCCGCTTCCGTCAAATTTACCGCCGGCGTGAAGAACGGTCATGATGACTTCAACCGCAGGGCGGCCCATCTTCTCTTGGATACCGACCGGAATTCCGCGCCCGTTGTCTGTAACGGTAATGCTGTTATCTTTCTCAATCACAATGTTAATATCTGTACAATAACCGGCCAGAGCTTCGTCAATACTGTTGTCGACGATCTCCCATACCAAATGGTGAAGGCCTTTGCTGTTAGTTGATCCGATGTACATCCCCGGTCTCTTTCGAACAGCTTCCAAACCTTCTAATACCTGTATCTGATTCTCATCATAACTATTTTGCTGCTGTTCCATAGCCATGCACATTCACCTACACTTTTCTTAAACGATATATTCATTGTAAAGATCCGCTAAGAATCTATTTCTAACATAAATTGCGCACGTTTCTTCAGTGTGCCGGAAGATAAGGGAGAGTAATATATATTCTCAGTCGTGACTACGATAGACTTTGGCGTGCCGTTTACGGACGGCACTACTTTTTCTTTCTGTCTGTCCAGAAATTCTTCAACAATCGGCGATACATTGACCTTGCAGTCAAAAATGCCGACGATATCGCGTGTTGAAACGACAAAGTCGTCACCTAAATGAATATACAATCGCTCACCTCATTTCTTCACTTCACTAACGCACCGTTTTCCACACGGAACATTCCTGCTTGATGTAAGGTTTCGTGGTCAATGCCGTCCACGCTCGTCGTGGTGACAAATGTCTGCACACGGCCTTGGATTGTATGAAGCAAATGGGACTGGCGGTAATCATCCAGCTCGCTTAGTACATCATCCAAAAGTAAAATGGGATATTCTCCAATTTCTTCATGAATCAAATCTATTTCAGCCAGCTTCAAAGACAAAGCCGTCGTACGCTGCTGTCCCTGCGAACCGTAAGTCTGCACATCGCGTCCGTTCACATAAAAAAGGACATCATCCCGATGCGGTCCGAATAAGGTGACGCCCCGTTCTATTTCTTTTTCTTTTAATTTCGAAAAAGACTCCTGGTAGCTGTTACCTATTTTCGACAAATCTTTAGGATCTGATACATCAAGCGCCGTGTGATACTTAAGCGTCAGTTCCTCAAGCCCCCGGGAAATGCCCGAATGGATCGGCTGCGCCCATTTTTCAAGCTGCGCTGTAAACTGCAGACGTTTGGCGACAACTTTTGCGGCTGCCTCAATCAGCTGATCAGTGAGAACGTCAAGCATAGTCCGGTCAGTCTGTTTCCGGCTTTGCAGCTGTTTCAGAAAATGATTCCGCTGGGAAAGGATTTTTTGATAAAGAGATAAATCATACAGATAAACGGCAGAAACCTGCCCGATCTCCATATCAAGAAATCTCCTCCTGACCTGCGGGCTGCCTTTGACGAGATTTAAGTCCTCCGGAGCGAACATAATGGTGTTCAGCGCTCCGACATACTGACTGAGTTTTTGCTGTTCTATGTGATTGACCTTGCCCTTTTTACCTTTTTTGGAGATGACTAGCTGCATTGGGATGTCCCCGTTGCGCTTCATCACTCTTCCTTCTATTTTAGCATAGTCTTCGTCCCACCGTATAAGTTCTTTATCATTTGAGGTGCGATGTGATTTTGCCATCGAAAGGACATAGATGGCTTCCATCAGATTGGTTTTGCCTTGGGCATTCTCTCCGATGATCACATTCACCTTGTTTTCGAATTGAAGCTCAGCGCGCTCATAATTACGGTAGGATGTTAATTCTAAATTTTGGATATACAACCGCTGTCACCCGCTTTAATTGACGACTTGAAATGAACCAAATCCTTCAATCGCGACCACGTCTCCAACATAAAGCTTTCTGCCGCGGCGATTGTCAGGTTCATTGTTGACTGTCACCTCATGCTCGCTCAGAAACCATTTCGCCATACCGCCGGACTGAATCACATCGGCTAATTTTAAAAACTGGCCAAGCGTAATCATTTCTGTGTCAATCGAAATCGGATTTGCCATAATATCGACCTCTTTCAAATATCACTAATATCTAATTGTACTAAAAAATCCTGAAATAAGGAAAGGGAAAACTTGAGGGAGCGGCTGATGAATAGAAAAGCTGCCGAACTAAGCCGGCAGCACATTCTGTTTGATTAATACGTTCGGACCGGAAGGATGAGCTGAACGATGGTTTCATCATTCGGCGTACGGATAAGAAACGGTCTCATCGCTCCCGTAAAGCTGATACGGATGTCCGCTCCTTCAAGTACTTTCAGTGCGTCCATCATATATTTTGGACTGAATGAAATATTTAATTCCTCACCGTCAATCCGGTCAGCGAGCACAGCTTCGACAACTTTCCCGATTTCAGGAGAATTTGATGAAATTTCAAGCGAGTCCGCCGGTTTGGCAGAAAGCTTTACAACGTTGTTGCGGCCTTCTCTCGCCAATAAAGAAGCACGGTCAATCGCCTGTAAAAATTCCTTTGTGTTCACAACGATTTCCGTTTTGCTTTCCTGCGGAATTAAGCTTGTCGTGTCCGGATAGTTTCCGTCAAGCAGCCTCGAGAAGAACAATACGTTTTTCGCTTTAAACAGAACTTGGGTTTCTGTAATGACGATATCGACCAGCTCTTGATTGTCATCAAGAATTTTGCTCAGCTCGGTTAAACTTTTTCCGGGGATGACGACGTTGTAAGAGCTGTCTTCCGGAATATCAAGCTTTGCCTTTCTTAAAGCGAGCCGATGGCTATCCGTGGCAGTGCATAATAATTCACCGTTTTCCACTTTCCAGTTTACACCTGTCAAGATAGGGCGTGTTTCTGAGGCGGACACAGCGAACACGGTTTGACGGATTAAGTTTTTCAAAAGATCCGTCGGAATCTGAATGGCATGGTGCTCTTCGATTTGCGGAAGATGCGGATATTCATCTGCATCAAGACCGTTCAAATTAAATTCCGCTTTTCCGGAACGGATAATTGTTAAATATTGATTTTGAACTTCGATTTCAACCGCCGCCATCGGCAGTTTTTTAACGATTTCGCTGAAGAAACGCGCTTGCAGCACGATACTTCCCGGCTGATCAATCGTCACGATTTCTTTGTCATCTTCTTCTTTCGGAATGAATGACTCGATTGAAATATCAGAATCGCTTCCCGTAAAAGATACTCCTTCATCTGAGGCTACGATCTTAATACCGGTGAGAATAGGAATTGTAGTTCTGGATGAAACGGCTTTTAGAACATCTTGTACACTTTCAACTAAACGATCTTTTTGAATCGTAAATTTCATGTTTATCCTCCTAACGGATAATATAATTAATATATTTTAAAAATAGCAGTAGTAATAGTAGGGCCTGTGGATTTGTGGATAAGTTGTGAAAAAGACAGGAAACACAGCCTATCCACATGTGGACAGACTGTGCATGACTGGCGAGAAGTTATTCACACTTTCCCCGGTTCATCCGAGGGCTCTATTATTTAAGCTGTTCTTTTATTTCTTTTACCTGCTGCTGAAGCTGCTCGTCATCAATCAGCAGTTTTGAAATCTTTTCATGAGCATGAATGACGGTTGTATGGTCTCTCCCGCCAAATTCTTCCCCGATTTTAGGCAAAGAAGAGTCCGTCATTTCTCTGGAAAGATACATGGCAATCTGCCTTGGGAACGCAACGGATTTCGTACGCTTTTTCGCTTTGAAATCTTCAAGCTTAATGTTGAACTGCTGTCCGACAATCCGCTGAATCTCTTTTATCGTGATGACCTTAGGCTTTGCGGAAGGAATAATATCTTTCAATGCTTCTGCAGCCAGGTCCGCATTAATGTCTTTATTGATTAAAGATGAATAGGCAACAACCCGGATTAATGCCCCTTCCAGTTCACGGATGTTGCTGTCAATCTGATTCGCGATGTAGAGCATGACCTCGTTCGGAATATCAAGGCCTTCCGCCTTCGCTTTCTTTCTCAGGATGGCAATCCGCGTTTCCAGATCAGGCGGCGTGATATCCGTAATCAATCCCCATTCGAACCGAGAACGCAGACGGTCTTCAAGGGTCGGAATCTCTTTCGGCGGTCTGTCGCTGGAAATCACGATTTGTTTGCTTTCTTCATGAAGCGTGTTGAATGTATGGAAAAACTCTTCCTGTGTTTGTTCTTTTCCGGCTAAAAATTGAATATCATCTATCAAAAGTACATCAACATTCCGGTAGCGGTTGCGAAAATCAACGGCTTTATTGTCGCGGATTGAGTTGATGAATTCATTTGTGAATTTTTCAGAAGACAGGTACACCACTTTGGCTGAAGGATTATGATCAATGACATAATGGCCGATTGCGTGCATTAAGTGGGTTTTTCCTAAACCGACTCCCCCGTAAATAAATAAAGGGTTGTACGCTTTAGCGGGTGCTTCCGCTACAGCCAGTGATGCTGCATGGGCGAATCGGTTTCCCGATCCGATGACGAATGTGTCGAATGTATATTTCGGGTTGAGCATGCTTTGGGGAAAATCAGACGGTTCCTCTTTTGCCGCTTTTTTCACTTGCGGTTTCGGCAAAAAGTCTTCTGCATCCTGATTTTGAGGAATGACAAATTTGACGCTCAATTCTTCCCCGGTCAATTCATATATGGTATCTGCAATGAGATGTAAGTACCTGGACTCCAGCCAGTCTCTGGCAAATTCATTGGGAGCGGTGATGGTTAAGGTATCTCCTTGCAGCGAATGGGCTTTCGTCGACTTCATCCAAGTTTCGAAGCTCGGTTTGCTTAACTTTTTCTCTATCTGAGCTAAAGCTTGATTCCAAAGATCTAATATATTCTCCAT